>JBAQMZ010000057.1:0-47890 GCA_049303315.1 Candidatus Methanoperedens sp. | reverse complement strand
AAAAACTTTAAGAAAGTTTTATCAAAGAAGGGCATGCAAAGCATGCCCTATACCGTGTAAACTGAGGTTTCAGTTTATCCGTGTCATCTGTGTTCCACTATGTGGTTTTTACACTTTTTCATACCAGTACACAGAGCGCACAGAGAGTGCTGCTTTTCTCCGTGTAAACCTTTATCAAAGGTTTATCAAACGAAGGGATATAGGGTGCTCCCTATATCCCAACACTGCGCAAGCCGAAGTCTCGGCTTCTCTGTGCCCTCGGTGGTTTTTCAAACTAGAAGATAATAATGAGTCTCTTTCCTTACCTGCGTTTGCGCAGCAGATATACGATAGAAAGCACTCCTGTTATTGCAAATACAAACTCGAACCCCGGTTCTTTGGCCGTAGCGGTAGGGAGAGGGGTTCTGGCAGGACTGGCGGTTTTTGCTGGCGCAGGGGGCGCGGCTGCTGTCCCGGTCACTGCTGCTGTCGCTGATGCATACTGAGCGGTGACGGCAAATGTTCCTGTTACTGCCGGGACAGCTTTGGCCACAGCTTCAGCCTTTGCATCTATGGATGTTGCAGTTTTCCTGGTATTGTTCGAGGGCACCTCAACGAAAAGCGAAGTGTAAGGCGTCACGAACTTGAATTCCAGCGAAAGTTTAGTAATCGAAGATTTGAGGGTGTCAGTTTCGCCTTCCACGTCTATCCTGTCCATCAGCTTTTGGATCGTGGTATATGCCCAGAGCCTGGGAATAAAGGCGTTTTCCGGTTTGGAGACAACATTAAACGAATTCTTGAAATTGCGCCCTCCTGTGCGCGTAGTTGCGGCAACATCGGAAGTTATGGCAGTTGCGCCAGAGCCGTACTTACCCAGCACAACGGCATCAGAGCCTGCAAACAGATTATTTTGTCCCGTATTCACGACGTCTGAGACAGCATTATAATTAAAGTTCATGCCTGTGATTAACGGCGTAGAGATGGTTTCGTAGAACCCTTTCATTTCAGCTTCAACGCCTGCTTGCGGATAAAACCGTTGCGAAACGCCATAATTTTCAAGGCTCAGCGCCTTCAGGAAATCGTAGTTCGCCTCGTCCTCAATCCCGAAGGCGATGGTGAATATCGATACTTTTACCTTGTTGGCATCCATAACATTCTTGCGTATGACGTAGGGCGAGGTAATGCCCTCGGTGGGCGCCCCATCCGTAAGAAACACTATTATAGGAACGCGCGAACTGTTGCCAAACATGGCAAGCGCATCCAGAAGGGCCTGATTGATGTTCGTGCCGCTGTCTGCGTTCAGGCTGTTCACAAAGTTTGCTGCGTCCGCTTTATTCTTTGTATTCGCTTCCATGAGCGTTGGTGAAAAGGCCCGAACAGAAGCGTCGAAAAATAATATGTTGAAATAATCATCAGGAGGTAAATCTGAAATTATGCTTGTGAATACACTCTTCACCTGTGCAATCTTTTCGCCGCCCATGGAGCCCGACTTATCTACAACAAAAATAATATCCTTACTCAGGGGAGTGGTGCCGAGGTCAGCCTCCGAAGGTGAGAAAACATGCATCATGTAACCCTGGCCTCCCGCGCTGTAAAAGAGCATATCCCCGTTTAAAGGAGGATTGTTTGTGGTATAGACGACTGTAAGATCCTTATCGGGGAGCGCATTAGCGCTGTATTTCACCTGGCCTTTCGTGGTGGAGAGGTATTTTTTACTTGCCCCGGAAAAGCCGGGGGTTTCAAGGGTGGTGATATCATTCACAGATGAGATGTTCAGGTTTACAGAAAGGTCATTCATACTGTGCGTCTCATCAGTCTTGCGCAGGAACAGCGCATACTCATATTTTCCCATGCTTTTTTTCACAGCCTGCTCGTATTTCAGGCGGACAACGATGCTCTGGCGCGGTGCAAAGCTCAGGGAATAAGAGAACAGGTTTTGCTTTTTGGTTTCCAGCAATCCGGCTGATTTGCCCTGGGAGGCTGCCTGTTCAAATTTTTCCTTCGCCTCCTGTTTGGGAAGCACATCAGCATTGTATTCCTTGCCGTCAATAATTAAAGTGAAACCGGATATGAATGCCACTTCAGGAATCAGGAACTTAAATTCATCCTCGGAAGGGGTGTCCAGAGGATTGGTGAGTTTTTCTTCCACAGTGGTTATGGCATAACCGTTGTTCACATCCGCATTGATATTTAAATAGTCCACAACAGGCTGGGCTGCTGATACAGTGGTTAATGCCAGCAATACCAGCGAAATAACGATTAGTTTTTGCATTTGATACCGACCTCTCCATTTTTTGGCCGCACCAAGAAAGATTTAAACGTTAATTAATTTTGTGGTGAAGATGTTTTCGATGGGCGTCATCTTATCTGCGAGCCAATTTTCCGGTCAAGTATCTTCAAAAATTCGCTCTTCGATTCACCTGGAATAAAAGCCCCTGCTGCTATATCATGCCCGCCCCCCGTGCCGCCAACTGCTTTTGCAGCTTCGCTGATTGCCTCGCCAAGGTTAAGCCCTTTCCTTATAAGGTCCTGGTTTCCTCTTGAAGAAACTTTTACACCACCGTCGGAATCTGCAAAAGCGATTATGGGAAGTTCCCTGTTATTTACAAATGAGGAGCTCATGCCCGCCACTATGCCTACGATGGTTTCCCTGATTTTATTTCCCGAATCAAAATATTGCAGGTTTTCCATCCTGGTTACCCCATGCTCCTTCACGAAATTCAGTCCCTCAACAAGATTCTTCCTGTGTTCGTTAAGCAGGGCGCATGCCTTATCAAAGCATTTTTCGCGGTCGCCCATGCACACGGCAAGCCCTATATCCGCATGGTCATAGCGGGCAGTGGAATTAAGCAGCGTGGCATATTCGGAAGCGTCCCGCACCTCGGTTCCTTCACGCTCGCATAATAATGTATATACTTCCCCGATGAGCCTTTCCACCTTAAAACCGGGGAGGCCGGATGAAAGACCTGATTGTATTAAAGCCGAGACGATTTTCTGTTTTTCAGGAGGTTCAAGGTCTATCCACCGTCTCCATTTCTCTCCATGCTGCCTGATGCCTATTTTTTTTAAGAATTCAATGCTTGCATCTTCGCTGCCGGTAAGACCGGGCAAATATACGTCAGTGGAATATTGCAATAGTTTAAATATCGGGCGCGTCTGCCTTCCGAACAGCATGAGGTCTTTTTCATATCCCAGGACATTATTTTTTACGCCTTCATCCAGTATCGACCTGTTCATCCCGATCAGTTGTCCGTGCTTCACATGCTGTAAATCGCCCACTGCCCCGACGATAGCAAGGGCTGCAAGGTCGCCGTTACCGCCCAGCTCCTGTGCGATAAGAAAAGCAGCCCCGGAACCGCTTAATTCAATCGCGCCGTTAATCCCGAAAAGATGTGGATTTAAATGGTATTCATGAACTCCCTGCGGCTGGTGATGGTCAGAAACGACGGCATTTAGTTTCAGGGATTTAATCGTATCAAGCATTCCGCTTCCCAGGTCCGTAAATACAATAAGTTCAGGATTCTGGTTGGCTATTTCGGTGAGCAGGGGCATGTCCAGTTGCTTTACAAAACGTATCCTGTAATCGATGCCTGCACGTTCCAGGGCTTTTCCCATGATTGCAGCCGAGGTCAGTCCATCAGCATCGATATGGGACACAACGAGAGCCGATGAATGTTTTTTGATATATTCAGCGCACTTCCCTGCCCTTTTCGCAAGCGTCATCATGGGCTTTCGTGGTTTTATTCGCTAAAATACCTTTGCACGGCCTTTCGCATTTTAAAATAATTGGATTTGCACCTGTAGCAATGTGCGCCTGATTTTCAGGTTTTACATTCGATTATACAAAGAACATACCTTGCGTAAATAACCCCACTATCCAAAACATTCAATAGCATTTAAAGAATAGTATTAGTAATGACGCCGGAGCTTACCTTCTTCATTTATGCCTTTACATCCATCTTTGCAATCGTCAATCCGGTCAGCGGCGTAATGGCTTTTATTTCAATGACCACACACATGAGCCGGGCTGATAAGATTTATGTGGCAAGACGGTCGGTACTGGTCGCCTGCATTATTGCTATTATCTTTTCCGTATTAGGAGACATTATTTTAAAATTATTTAACATAACAGCCGATTCCTTAAGAGTGGCAGGCGGTGTCTTGCTATTCCTTGTGGCGATAGACATGCTGTTTGCAAGAACCACACGTGAAAGCATCACATCCGAGGAATTAAAAGATGCGGCGCAAAGGGAAAACATATCGATATTCCCGATAGCAATGCCCCTCCTGACAGGACCGGGAGCTATTACGACAATAATAGTATTGATAAGGACTGCGGAGAACCTCGACTCAAAACTGCTGGTGGTTGGAGCAATACTGCTCACTTTTATTATCACTTTTTTAATCTTCAGGTTTTCCGATTATTTTAACAGGGTGGTCGGGATGACAGGCATGCTTGTAATGACACGATTGATGGGTCTTTTCCTGGCGGCTATAGCGGTTGATTTTATCTCTACGGGAATTAAAGGAATATTCGGCCTGAGTTAAAATGCATATCCTCGTAGTAACAGGGAAACTGGCAGAGAATACCGTAAAAAAGTCAGTACAGGATGAAGCCGATGTACTGGTACTGGATATTGACGTTGCGGCTTTTGTGACGCCCGCGCTTTTGCGCCGCTTTTTACCGGATAAAGAATATGACCTGGTTCTCATTCCAGGACTTGCTTCGGGCGATTTTTCAGGACTTGAAAAAGAGCTCAACACGCAAATAAGGCTCGGGCCAAAACATGCTGTTGACCTTGATTTTGTTCTTTCCTTTGCAGACACCATCGCTTTTTCCGGAAAAATCCCTGCATGTGAGTTGTTGTTGGAAAAAAGGCGAAGCAGCGCATTTGAAAAGACAATCGAAATCGAAGAAAGGTCAGTTTCGCCATTAACGATAAAAGGAGTAAAACTTGGCGGGAATTCCCGAATGAAAGTGATGGCAGAGATAGTGGATGCGGGGCATTTGAGCCGGAGCGAGCTAACCAAAAAAATCTCCTATTTTGTCAAACGGGGAGCCGATATCATCGACCTTGGGATTTCACTTGACACAAAGCCTGACAAAGTGAGAGCAGCAGTGGAAACTGCAAAATCAGCGACGGATGTTCCTTTGAGTATCGATACTCTTGACCCTGTGCTAATCAATACGGCTCTTGATTCCGGGATAGATATTGTTCTCAGCCTGAACTCTGAAAATATCAGCGAAGTAAAAGATAACATCGTCCAAAATTCCGCCGCTGCTGTAATAATTCCTGATTGTGTTGAGGATTTGGAGAGTTTATTTAAAAATATTGAATCCGCCCAAGATTCCGGCATCAAGAATATCATCGCCGACCCGGTACTCGAACCGGCGGGGCACGGTCTTGTGGAATCGATAGACAGGTATTATGAGTTCAGGAAACGCAATCTGGAAACGCCGCTTTTCTTTGGCGTCGGCAATGTGACAGAACTTATAGATGCGGATTCGATAGGGGTGAATGCCATGCTATCGGGAATAGCCATGGAGCTTGGCGCAAGCATCCTGTTCACACCCGAATTCAGCTCAAAAGCCCATAACAGTGTGTCGGAATTGAAAACCGCATCCATGATGATGATGCTTGCAAGAGAACGTGGAAGCGCCCCGAAAGACCTGGGGATTGATATGCTTGCGATAAAAGAAAAAAGAAGGCGGGAGTTCGGCCTGCTTCCTGAAAATGCAACAGAAGCAAAAGGAAATGAAAAATGGCATCTTGACCCCGCGGGCTGTTTTAAAATCGGGATAACAGAGGGGGAATACAGTAACGGAAAAATCCATTCAGGAAAAATAGTTGTAAAGCATAATGATAGTTCAATCTCGGGAACAACAGCAAAGGAAGTTCTCGATACAATCATAAGGCTTGGGCTTGTTTCACGCCTTGACCATGCAGGTTATCTCGGAAGAGAACTAATGAAAGCCGAACTTGCCCTGAAATTTAAGAGGAGCTATTCACAGGATGACAAATTTTGAAATAATAAAAAAATTCCCGGATAACGATGCCATTTCTGAAATCCTCAACCGTGCCCTGGAAACCCCGTATTTAAATACGGGGACTGCTGAACCAATCGGACTGCAAGAAGGCGTGTCGCTTCTTGAAAGTAACAACCTCAACCTTCTGGGCGCAGCAGCGGATGTATTACGGAAGCAGAGCGCCGGGGAGCTTGTCACTTTCGTTGTTGACCGGAATATAAATTATACAAATATATGCTCTTCAAAATGCAAATTCTGCGCATTCTTCAGGGAGCCTGATGCAAAGGATGCATACGTACTGACCATCGATGATATCCTGACAAAAATCGATGAGGCGGTCAGGCTCGGCGCGACACAGATTCTTCTTCAGGGTGGGCTGAATCCCGATATCCCTATCGATTATTACGAAGAGATGCTGAGGCAGGTTAAAAAAAGATTTAATGTCCAGATGCATGCCTTCTCGCCGCCTGAAATAGTGCATATTTCAAAGTTATATGGCGCAGGTATCAAGGAAACAATATCACGTCTCCATGACGCTGGGCTTGATTCCATACCTGGCGGCGGGGCTGAAATCCTGGATGACCGCGTGAGAAACAGCGTATCTCCGAATAAGATAGGATGGAAACAGTGGCAGGAGGTAATGCTGGCAGCACATTCGTTGGGAATCCCGACCACTGCGACCATGGTCTTCGGGCATGCCGAGACACTTGAAGAAAGAGTGAAACACATCCTTCGCGTGCGTGATATGCAGGAAAAATATAATGGGTTTACAGCTTTCATACCATGGAGTTTTCAGTCGGAGAACACGCAATTGAGCGGGACTTCAACAGGAGTTGATTACCTGAAAATGGTTTCAGTGTCGCGTATTCTTCTTAACAGACATATTAAAAACATACAGGCTTCATGGGTTACGCAGGGTCTTTCCGTTGCCCAGTTAGCATTGAATTACGGGGCAAACGACCTCGGGGGAACGATGATAGAGGAAAACGTGGTCAGGGCGGCAGGCGTGCCTTTTCACAGCAAGAGCATAGATGAGTTTGTGCACATTGCGAAAAAAATGGGGCGCCCTGTTGCGAAACGGGATACGCTGTATAATATCCTGGAGCGGTATTAGTAATGTTCTCCCGGAAATCAGAAAAAATCCCCCGTTCCATGTAATGGAAGTCCTTGAGCGAGCCATCGAACTTGAGCGCGCAGGTAAAAGCATAATCCATCTTGAGATTGGCGAGCCTGATTTCCCCACAGCGCCGCATATCTGCGAGGCAGCGTTCAATGCCCTGAAAGCAGGTGAGACAAAATACACCCACAGTCTGGGCCTGCCGGAACTCCGGGAAGCAGTGGCGCAATATTATAACCAAAAGTTCAGCCTTGAAATAAGCGCTGCGCAAGTCGTCATTAAATCGGGAACCAGCCCCGCCCTGCTCTTGCTTTTCATAAAGGGTTACGCCCCTTTATGACGTCCCGAGTCACGCCTGTCTTCGACACGCTTTGCGAACGGGAGGGCGTGTCCACGTATGGCTTCGCCATACGTGTGCGCGGTGTAAACTGACGCAACAGTTTTTGATAAACCTTTCCTAAAGGTTTTCATGGGGCTGCTTGACCCGGGCGATGAAGTGGTGATGTCCAATCCCTATTATGCCTGCTACCCCAACTTTGTGGAATACCTGGGAGGTAAACCTGTATTTGCATATACCCATGAGGAAGAAGGTTTCGGGCTGGAGCCCGAGGCGGTTGCGGGTGCAATGACTTCAAGCTCGAAAGCCGTATTGATAAATTTCACCATGCAATCCCACGGGTCATGTAATGTCTCCAGAAACCATGAAGGGCATAGCCGGGATTGCTGGCAACGTTCCTGTAATCTCGGATGAGATATACCAGGGCCTAATCTATAAAGGCAAAGACCATTCCATCCTTGAATATACCGATAACGCTTTTGTATTAAACGGCTTTTCAAAGCTGTACGCAATGACTGGATGGAGGCTTGGATACCTGATTGCCCCGGCAGAATATATCAGGCCGCTGCAGAAACTACAGCAGAATTTTTTCATCTGCGCCAACAGTTTTGTCCAGCATGCAGGGATAGCGGCGCTTCGGGGGCCGCAGGAGCATGTAAAGGAAATGGTCGCCACGTATGACAGGCGGAGGCGGTACATCCTGAAGCGTCTTCCAAAGCTCGGATTCGGGATAAAAAGCGAGCCCGAAGGAGCCTATTACGTTCTTGCAAACGCAATGGAGTTCGGTTCTGATTCGCTAATACTTGGCAGGCGCATCCTTGAAGAAGCAGGCGTGGCAGTAACGCCGGGAATCGATTTCGGGGACGGGGCAGAAGGATATATTCGGTTCTCGTATGCCAACAGCCTTGAAAATATCAGAGAAGGTCTTGACAGGATAGGGGAGTATCTCGAAAATTAAGTGTATTCTTTTCTCCTAAAAAACAGCAGCGGGATTATTCCTACAACCACAAGAACACTCCCGACCCAGAGTATGGTCATTCCCGGAATGACCCTGACATTAGCGACAGAGATGAAAATAGGAGTTTCAGTACCGATTCCCTGATACCTCACGTTGACATCAGCAAGCAAGCCCCTGTAAATTAAGGCTGTGGTAATAAATTCCCCTTTGATATCCCTGAAACTTGCCGCGCCTGAATCAACCAGAACTCCATCTTTATATATATTGTACACGCCGATTTTTGTCAGCACAGCAGTTATGTGTTTATGCTCAACAGGGAAAGCAAGGTCTTCCAGTTGTATCTCATATCCCCCAACTGTTTTTTTTTCATGGAATTTCATGAACAGGACGGTTTCGGAAGTGGCGTAAGTGGACATGAGCACCCCAACGAGAATAACCACGATGCCGAGATGAACGATATGGGGGCTGCTTGAGCGCAGCTTATTCTTTATGCCGTTTACCTGTGAACTTTTTAAGATCTGGTAGAGAGAACTTATTCCTGCAAAGGCAAGTATGGAGGCTGAGAGGTTTGTATAAATATTATTTGTTGGTTTTAGTAAAAGGAAAACAACGATCAGTGCTATTCCAAACAAAATACCTTTTGTCCAGCGTCTTCCCAGACTTTCAAGCATGCAAATTCCAAGCACAGCCATCAATGCCAGCGTGAAAGGGTATGACCATGTTTCGTACAGGTTAACGGAAATCGATGCCCCGAATGACTTGAGCAGTACAGAAGATGTCAGACCCCAGAACAGTATAAATGAAAGTCCTGCAAGAAGGATTATGGTTGCGTAAAAAGTATTTTTAGTGGTCAGTATTTTTGTCTCCGCTTTTGATTCTGGTTTTGCGTCCTGTTTCCATGTGAAATAACGGTAGATTACGAGCGCCTCCGCCGCCACCGAGAGCAGGATAACCGAAACAAGAAGCGGTATGGTCTGGACACCTTCCCCGAATACATGGGCTGACTGGATAATCCCGCTTCTGATGATATAAGTGGAATACAGGGCAAAAACAAAGCTGCTTACTGCAAGCGCCGGCGTGAGCATGGTCATTCTATTCTTCCGGTACATGCCTGTTGAATGCAGGTATGCGGTGAAGAGGAGCCACGACATCAGTATAGATGTAAACGCAGGGTCCCAAATCCAGTAGCCTTCCCAGACCTCATACGACCACATATCGCCGGCGGCGATGCCGGCTCCGAGTATTATCCATGCAATCCTGCTGTATGGTCGTGAGAATTCCTCCCATTCTTTAGTCCCATCAAGGAAATGCACAACAGCCGAGGCGAAGACCACAACGATTATTCCATAGGGTATGAAAATACCGGGAGGGTGGAATATCATCCATTTGTTGACAAGGAGCGGGTTTAATCCTTCCCCGTCTTGCGGTATTTCTGTTAAACCGGAATCAAGACTGCTGATAAATGGTGAAAGAAGCGTTGTAATAGCAAGGAATATGAGCCCTATAAAGATTACAATGACCTGTATTTTACGTATGAACCCGGACTCGCTGCCGTGGCGCTCCGATAGCCATAAGGCAAGAAGTAAAATGACACAGGAAAGGAACATGAGCGAGCCCGCTTCCCCAGTCCAGAATGCTGATATTTTGTAGATTGCAGGCAGGTCTTTGCTTGTGTACTGCCAGACGTAATGAACTGAGAAATCCGAACTCACAAGATAGTAAATAAGGAGAAGGGCTGCTGCTGAAACGGAAAGTGCCGATGCCCTGATAAAATTCCTTGCATGTGGTATTAATTGCTCAAAAAATATTGGTTTTCCTGAATATTTAAGCTCCTTGAGTATCAACGAACAGAGGGAAAGTGCTCCGGAAAAAATACCCAGATATAGAAATACGTTCCCGAGTTCCATTTTACATCCACTGAAAAGCTAATTGTTTTTTCACTATTAAAATATTCCTCTAAGTTTCAATCCAAGTATGATATTTAACATCATCAGCAGCACGGCGGTCGCGACAAGAACGGTTATTTCCCTGTTTCCCCATATTTTATACAGGTAGATATATGTTGCAATCAGGGCAACTATGCCCCATATTCCGGTACCGTGGAGCGGCGTGGGAAGGATAGACAGGATGAATATGACAAGAGCCAGCAGTCCCCAACCTGAGTGGATTTCCCGGGAGCGGCTTTTAAGATATGCGATAACGAGTGTTGTCAGGATAATACCCGTATTGACATCGTGGACTGCTGCAAGATTGAACATGATATCATCCCTTATATTTTGTGGGGCATTTCGCAAGCAGCCGTGCGGCATGGAACGTGGAGTCCTGCAAGGTACCGAGAATCACGATATCCGCTTCAGCGCCCAGCGAGGAGGGGAGTTCCCCGGTAAAACTTACGTTCATATTTGAAATGCCGTCCGTAATGACAAAGGTGTATTCGCCCGTGTTTAATGATGTAAAAGAACCGCTCACTATACTTCCGTTTACCCATATCATGCCGGTGGTATTTTGCCGCGCAGCTTCGCTTACGGTTTTGTACTGCACGAGATAATTGGAAACGGTGCTGTAACCGAGTGCGAGCACGAAAATTATCACAAGAATGCCTATAATAATACGGGTATCTATTTTCACTATGGTTATTCTTTAATTAAACAGTTATGAACCTTACTGAAATTTGCGTAGACTATATATGAAGTGTGAGAACACCTGGTTTATCTTGTGGATATAGATGCAAACACCAAAATTAGGGAGTTAGAGGGAACGAATATTCATTTTGGTGAGATTTAGGCTATTGTTCTGTCAAAGCGAAAAGATACAATTCTGCTGTCGAATGATGCAACTGTGAAGAAAAAGGCTAAAGATTTGGGTGTGGAGGTTTTTAGTCTTGAGGATGTTATTTCATTTGCCATTGAAACAGGCGTTCTTTCAAATTTTGAAGACGCCTTGAGTTTAATAAATGATATCGAATCAAATGATAAAATAAAAATCAGAAATAAGCAGTACCTTCTTGAAAAATTTTAGTTATATGCCCAGTTTTTTGCTCACTTGTTATCGTTTTTATGTTTAAGGCAGAGGACGTGCATGTGAATCTGAGCAGTTGAATCGTGTTTTGGATAAGTTCAGGACAGGCGTTCGGCTGTGATGGGAAAAAGAATATAGTGCGCAAATAGATTGTATTATATGAATAAAGATACATCTTCAGGATAGCGAGATGTATCTTTTATGAATATCCAACCTGGAAATTTACTGTTATATTCCAATCTTGCTCTGCTTTTAATTTCATATACCTTTTTTAAAAATAAGCATCTCAAATGGCTAATAAGAGGCGCTGTTTTATTACTGGCTTTAGCTTTTAGTCAGCTTCTCTACTATTTCCTCACATCAGATTTCAGTATCGCCTACGTTTTCAGTTTCAGCAGTACAGACTTACCATTGATGTATAAAATCTCAGCAGTTTTGACCGGGCAGGCAGGAACGTTTCTATTCTGGGCGCTTATGATTAATCTTCAAGCATGGTGGCTTGTTGGTAAAAGGAACGAAGAAGGGAAAATAGACGAAGTATTAAAGATTGTTTTGCTCATTGGAATAGCTTTCGTTTCTTTTACTCTCCTGAACTCTCCCTTCAACTCCTTTGCTTCAGTATATACCGAGGAAATCAGTAAAGCGGGTTTATCATCTGGCTATGTCCCCGCAGAGGGGCGTGGTTTGAGTCTTGCGCTTCAAGATCCATGGATGGCAATTCATCCGCCTTTGACCTTCATGGGCTATGGGTTTCTTGCAATCCCTTTTGCGGCAGCTATTGTATATTTAATGCGTGGTTTTAATTTCAGCGAAATTTCAGGCCAATGGGCAAAGTTATCTTGGCTTTTCCTTACGCTTGCAATAGCCACTGGCGGTTACTGGACTTACAAAGTGTTTGCAGGCGCCGACTACTGGGCATGGGACCCTGTGGAAACGTCCTCATTATTGCCATGGCTCACGCTTACAGCATACCTGCATGTCGCAAATAAACATCAGGAATTCAGGATATTTGCCCCTTCTCTTATTATATACTCTTTCATTCTTTCAATTTACGCAACTTTTATAACAAGAAGTGGGTTCTGGCCTTCTGTCCACGCATTCGCCGGAACATCTTCAAACATAATTCTGCTCACATTTCTGGTATTGCTCACGATTTCATCATCGATCTTGGTTCTAATAAAAATAGCTAGAATGGGAAAAAGCATCCATGAGACGTGGATATTTGCAAGCCATTCATTAAACTATTATACGGTTATTCTCATCTCAATTATTGCTTTCATTATTTTATTCGGGATCACATATCCAGCTTTGTACCACGTGATTACGGGAAATCAGGCTGTAATGGGAAGGGATTTCTTTAATTTTTGGACTTTTCCCTTTGTCTTTGGACTTGTAATAGTTATGGGAATTTGTTATATTTTCGCAATCTTTCCAGAATATTTATTGAAAAAATACACTGCTTATGTATTAATTACAAGCATATTTCTTGCTATCATCGGTTTGAAATACCCATTGATAAAAGAATCTTTATTCTCTACTGCTCAAAGCATGCTTGGAAGAATTGTTATACAGTCATACATTCCAATATTTATCTTCTCTCTCCTGGCTATTTTTTATGTTTCTTATAAGGATATAAAACTAAACGTTTCGAGGAATATGGCAACTCATATTATACATCTTGGCGTCATACTCATTCTTTTAGGCATAATTATGAGCACATCCTTTGATACCCGGTACAATGTAAAATTTAGTGTGGCTGAAATGGGCAAGATGAAAGATGCAGGAGATGGCTATGCTATTCAACTTAATGATTTGAAAACAGCGCCTGTGGGACTTAATTTCGTGCAGTCTGCATATCTTTCAGTATTCAGGGACGGAATCTTGATTGCAAACGGAACTTCAAGTTACATTTCTGTTCCAATTGGAGGTGGGAATCTCTACGCCATGATACAGCACGGCGTTTTTTCAGATGTATATGCTGTATTCCACAGTCCGTATGCTGAGCAGTCTACAGATTATTTTACTGTTCCTATCACTTTACGAATACTTCCTTTTGTGAACTTTATCTGGTTTGGGGTCATTCTTTTTTGTATTGGAATGGGTATCAGAATCCTGACCTAACTTTTTCGATGGGAAAGCAACATTTTCCTGATTCCCATTACCCCCAAAATGGATAAGGCAGCAGTCAGAAAATCAGCACCAGGCGTTGTTTTAGCTGAGGGAGTTGATGGCATGGTTGCCGGGAAATCCTCATTTTTTGCCATTGAATGAGCGAAATCCAAAGCTCTTTTGAAGCGCGTGGCATTCATATAAATATCAATATAGGTGATCGCAGTTCCGTTTGGATAAAGGAAATAGGTGGTTGGTGCGTACTTCAACCCGTACTCCTGTCTCAGGTCGTGGTATTTTATGTCGTCCGTATTTATTCTGACCCAGATGAAGTCGTTTTGTCTTGCGAGGATGAGCGGGTCTTTAAAAGTTTCCTCCATTTTGATGCAATGGCTGCATTCGGGTTGGAAAAAATATACAACTATTGGCTTATTATGAAGCTCTCCAAGGTTTTTTGCCTCGTAGTAATCTGTGAGCCAGTTTATCTCAGCGGAGGCTGGCGCGATTAAGAATAGTAGCAGTATTATGGGTATAAGTAGTTTTTTCATTACATGCCTCATTTTCATCTAAATAAATCGAAAGGTATATATATTGTGCCAAAGCATGCGATGAAACAATAACGTACATAGGATAGGAAAACCGGTTGCGTTATAAAAATGGCAGTAAAAACGGGGAAAAACGGTTAGTTGTGGTAAGTGGTGTGAGAATTTAACTTGAACAGCTATACATTTCATAAGGAGAATCAAACATGAGTAAAACAAATATAATCTTTATCATAGCAGTTTTATTGTTGAGTCAAATAAATATAGTGTATGCCGAAAATTTTGAGTGGACGCAGACAACGCAGGCTGATTTTGATGCTGGTAAAAAAGTAAATTTGAATACATGGTCTTCGCCTGGCGATGTATTGCTAGGTTTTGATGTCGATAAACTGACTATTGCAGCAGGTGATTATCACACGGTTGGGCTTAAAGAAGATGGAACCGTGGTTGCAGTAGGAAGAAATGACTATGATAAGCTCAATGTCTCTAACTGGAGCAATATCAAAGCAATAGCTGCTGGAGAATATAGCACCGTTGGGCTCAAAGAAGACGGAACTGTGGCAGCTGTAGGCTGGGATGCCTATGATTGGAATTGTCCTGATCATTGCAAAGATGGCGGCCCACTGAATGTCTCTGGCTGGAGCAATATAACAGCCATCGAGGCTGGATGGGCACATACAGTAGGTCTTAAAGAAGATGGAACTGTGGTAGCGGTGGGATGGAATTGGTCGGGGCAAGCAAATGTCGATGACTGGAGCAATATAAGACAAACCAGTTATGCCAATAAATACTCTGCATTCGGTACTTTAACTTCATCGGTATTCGATATCCAGAATGCGTCGTATTTTGGGACTATCTCATGGAACGCGACAATTCCTGATGAAGCAGGCACTGGAGCAGTTAAGTTTCAAATAGCTACCGGTAATGATAAAAAATTAACCAATAAGTTTTTTGGTCCTGATGGTACAGCTAATACTTACTACACAACTTCAGGTCATAATATCTGGCAGGGACATAATGGAGACAGGTACCTAAGATACAAACTATATCTCACGACTGCCAACCCCGACTTCACACCAACCCTTCACGATGTAACTATCAACTACAGAAGCGGTAGCGTCTAATAACTTCCCTGAGCCAATCGATGTGACGCAGCAGCTTACAGGACTGGTAAGTCCATTAACTGTCAAGTTCAGGTTATAAGAAGCGAACATAGGCAAGGGCAATGGAAGTTCAGGTTGCCCCATATTTACCCTGCTTTAGTTACTCTCGTGGTACCAGAATGCAGATTGTATTCGTATTGATTATTCATAAAAATATACCATCATACCATCATAATAATGATGCATCTACGAAATCTATATATGTCAGCAAAGCACACTATTTTATGTGAGCAAACGTTCACAAATAACGCACATATAAAGGATAGGAAAAACGGACTGCGTAAAAAAAACGGGGAAAAACGCAAAACGGGCTGGAAACTGGATTTCGTAACTTTGTTTCTCAGCGTATGAAAACGAGATAGAAGACGTTCTGTCTTCTGGATAGGACATGGCTGCAATCAGCTATGCATGGAAATGGGTCTCATAACGCTGGGTAAAATATGTGTAAAACAAACACGGGAAATTTATGGAAAAAGGCAAAAAAGAGCTTAGCTGGGATACGGCTAACTCTGATTGTATTCCTTTTTTTTGCAATCTTAGTGAGCACATCTTCTGCCGGAACTGTTAATTATTTTAATGTGAATAGCGGCGATATATCCATAGAATCTCTTACCTCGTCCCTGAGTGGAACTGTAGGCACTCAATCAATATCACCCGGAACGACTACTGGAACATATGCCTACCCTCTGAAGTTCGAACGGGTTGCTTTTAATCAGTCTACAAATATCAGCGGTAGATGGAATTTCAGTGTTCATTTCATGGTTGGTGCGGCAAAAACAGTTACTGGGGCCCCATATGCGAAAATATATAAATACGAAGACGGTACTGAGACGCTTCTATACAACGGTAGCGCTGACAAGCCTACCGACAAGAGCTTTGCAAACGTCAACACAGAGTTTAATTGGTCGCAGAATCTTTCTAATGTTATAATTGGTGCAAATGCAAAGATACGCGTTGAAATATTATTCGTAGCCACAACTTTGCCCGGTGGATTTTCCAGTACTATAGATTTGAAGTACGGAACTTCTACTTATGATTCGCAGGCTGAGATAACCAATAAAAGTGCACCAGCAGGGGTACTAAGTGGTACTTCTAAAAATACAGCGCCACTGCAAGCAAAAATAGGGGAGAAAGAAGAGAAGATGATGAATTTTACACTATCTTCATCATCCGCAGGTTATGTTGATATTGGGGCTATAACTGTAAGGCTGACAGGCGCCAGCACAAACCAGTCAATAAGATTCATAAAACTATTAAGAGACGATAATAAAAACTATGAGGTAGACCCAACAGATACCGAGCTTGGGATTAAGGAGTTTAATGGATCCAAGTTTGCCAAGTTCGGTACTGCAGGGCTTGTGTTAGATAGCCTTGCAGCAAGTAGTTCAAACAACTACTTTATCGAATATGATATCGCCACCATGGTGGGCACCAGTGTTGGGGAGACTGTAGGAGCTAGAATAGAAAGTGGAGACATAACAATAAGTTTGGGCTCATTTGGAACGATGAATTATCCCTATAATTCCACCAACGTTACCATTATTGACCAGCCGCCGGAAGAAGCTGCAAATATATACGGTTTTCTGAATAAACCTGTGTACCTTTTTGGTAACTACTCAGGTGGAGCGTATACTGCTGGAGGTGGCGAGGATGCAGCCAAACCAGCAGTTGATGACAATGTAATATGGCCGGGTAGCGCTGCCAATACTGTACTTGGAGTTTCAACATGGAAGACTGCCGCAAACCAGGAATATATGATAGAATCCACTACAATAAGGGCGATGCTGTATGTTACAGATGGGCGGGGTAGATCAAAAGCCGGACAGCGGGTCAATGCATGGATTATTAATAACCTTGGACAGAAAATTAACAACTCCAATGTTACAGATTCCCAGGGAAGGACTACAATAGAGTTCTGGGGCTGGCCAGATTGGGGTTCCTCAACCACAAGCGCCAAGGCATGGCCTACCCACAGCGGACAGAACATTACAGTAGATGGCACGTCCACAACGCAGGAAGCCCAGTATATTTATGCAAAATTCAAAAGCAGGGAATACTACTATGTTTATGTAGATTATGACAGTGACAATATAGCGGATTATGAGATGCCCTTTCTGGCTTACACAATGTATGACACGTTTCCCTGGCCAGATAAGCTGGTAGCTCATTGCGAATCTAATGACCGTGAAGCCCATGACCATCAGGGCAACGATTTTGCGCATAGGGCTGCTGGCACAGACAATGACCCCGTTTGTGCGGATTGCCACGGCTGGTCGAAAGATGCCGGCCCATCACCTATCTCGGTTAGCGTAGATCCAAGACCCTTGATAAAATACTCGACAACTCATCCATTTCCAAAATCTTCCAAGGCACTTGATTGTACAGAGTCCAATTGCCATCCAGGATATAACGATGTCACTCAGCCAATCCCGGGCTGGGCTGACCAGACGCATATAATCAAGGACGAATCCTATCCCAATACATCTGTATGTAGCACTTCTGGCTGCCATACAAGCGGAGGAAGAGCGCTGCCCTATGTTGACAGTATAACGCCGAGAAATGATGAAGGCCACTGTCTTATAAATGATATACCAGGCTCTACTAAAGGCGTTGGCTGCAAATACTGTCATAACTACAACTTCCACTTCCAGAAGGAACGGGAAAAAATCCCTGCCTTCGTGTTGATTCCAGAGGATAAAACGAATAATGACGGAAACTACCCAGGCACATGCTTCCAGGGCTGCCATATTACAGTGGCGTGGCATAATAATACTGTAGCCTGTCAGGAATGCCACTTCAATCTATCCAAGGCGCCTATGCACCAGTCCAACTTGAAGGTGGATCGCAAGCAGTGCTACCAGAGTTGTCATGGTAATTACAGCCTGGCGCAGGTGAAAAGTAAGGATAATGTCACCTATCTGAGCATGTCGAGGGTGTGGCTCAACACCACATGGCGTCACTCCACAGAGTCCAATAACGGCAGCAAGTGGAATACTTCCATATTTAACAAGAACAACTATACAGGTAAATCCTATTGGAATAACAGCGGAAGCGACTTCCCGCAGGATGCCTGCGAATTCTGTCACAGCAATGAACATACAGGGGCAGTATTTGTTGTAAAGCACCCCATGGGCAAGCTCTTCCAGTTCAACGGCTACAACATCCTCAATTCACAGATATCCCATACAAGCAACTGGTGCTCTGGTTGTCACTGGCAGGGCTACAAGCAGAACGGTACCATAACCTGGAATGACATGTTCAAAGCCTTTAATGACACATCTCTACCCATTCCTCCAGAGATAAGCGGCAACGTTACCCATGCTCCGATCAACGGTTCGAACTCGGGCCAGAATGGCGTCACTGCCTACGTCAATCACAGCGCATGGTTCATGAATAACGGCACTGGCAGCGATTACAGCGATGCCATGTGTTTCGACTGCCATGCCAACGGCATCAAGATAACAGACGGTCACAAGATGTTCCAGCACAATGTTACCATAGGTTTCGGCGGACCTGAATGCTCAGCCTGTCACAACAGCACCATGAAGGGGATAACCGAGCCAAACGGCATAGTAAGGCTGGACTCGCCTGCAATAGAAAACACCTCATGGGTTCACTTCAACCTCAGCAACAGGACAGGTGCGGATAAGAGCCAGGTGCGCAGCATCGAAGCGTCCTGCTGGGGATGCCATAACACGAGCGGGGGCAGACCTGATCCAAGCGAGCATCCGACAAGTTATAAACAGCCGAGGAATTGTACCAACTGCCATGTCTACGGCAACTACAGCGCGCCCATAATTGTTGAACACATGCCCGGTGGCTATAATCCTTCCAGCGATATAAAACTCAGGACTCCTTCGGATTACTGCACAAGATGCCATAACAACAGCCTTCTCGCTTACAGCAGCCTGAACACCACCAACTTTACTTCAAATGCCAATGCCACGGTTGGTCACTACGCCACGAATAAAACGCTCATGACCGCGACTAACACCTCCAAGGACTGTACATGGTGCCACTTCAGTAACAGCAATAACGTCAACTGGAGCACGCCTGTAGATCCAAGAACCAATTATTCCTTACACACAGGAAAAGTCAATAATGATTGCTACGGCTGCCATGTCGTGGGAGGCGCCACCACTGTTAACAGCGCAGGCTGGAGCTTCCACGACGCTTCAGTAAAACTGGGCGCATCGGGGGGAGTGAACTGCACAAACTGCCATAATAGCGGAACAGAGAACAAGGTTAACTTCACAGCAGTGAGCATGAGCATGCATGCTACCTTGAACAGCGGGGCACAGTCCACACCTGCGAATGCCAGTAACAAGCCATGCTGGGCTTGCCACGGTACCGTAAATGCCACAAGCAAATTAGCGAACGAGAGCGACCAGCCCGTGGGTAATCATACCGATACAGGTATAACTACTTACAAGAATCCAAAGAAGTGCTATGATTGCCATATCACGGGAAGCCTGAATTTCACCACAAAGAACGTGACCGACCATATCCCATCGGGCTATACAGCCAGTACTGACGTGAACACTTCTTCATATAATTACACCTACTGCTCATATTGTCACAACAACAGCGTGAACAGCGGTTACGAACCGGACAGTATGGGTCTCACGGGCAGCAGCAGCCCGATGAACGCCTCAGTTTCCCACTATGGCGCGAACAAAACAGCCGGCAAACTCATGTACAACAGCACGGGCAACACCGAGGACTGCGTGTACTGCCACCGCAACAGCAGCAATATGGTGAAATGGGGCATCTTGCCTGGAAGTCTTGCCAACATAAGCAATAAGAACAGCTCGGGCGGAGGGTCAAGCCACGATGATTACACTACAAGTGACCAGTGCGGCACATGTCACGGAAGTTATGTCGACACAGCGGGCTTTACATTCCATAATGCAGCGATTGGCAATGGCAGTGGCGGCGGAAGCGGGCCCAACTGTAAGACATGTCACAACATCTCGGATAGCAGTACAGGAAGGGGGCATGTGGACTATACAGCATTTAATACCTCAATACATGGCGGTATAAATACCACATCAGGAGCGGATAACGATCCTGATAATGAACCTTGCTGGGCATGCCACGGGGACGGTACCAAACCCTCAGCCCATCCAGCCAATTACAAGAGTCCTTATATTTGCGCGGACTGCCATGTCTCAACAGGGGTAAGGTATGCATGGGCGACCGGCAAAGGCGCACTCAACGTTTCCGAACATTTCACCAATGGCACGAAAATAAAGGCATCTTATAATGCTACGGCTACCTTCTCCTGCCTGAAATGCCACCAGGACAAGGGCGAGATGCTTCTGCCGAATGGCGATACAGATTATAATAAGACCACTTGGACGCAGGGCGGCGATAATTACAATGCCACCATCGGAGGCAACAACAGCCCGTACCACTACGGCGCAAAGAGGACAACGCTCAACGGCTCTGCCCAGAACACGGACGGCTACTGCAACTACTGCCACAGCAATTCATCAAGCATATTCCCATACGTGAACCAGCACAACAAGAGCATATTCGAACACACTGCAAACACCAGTGCCGACATAAAGAATACTACTTCGCTCAATTGCAATAACCCCGTGTGCCATGGTACGGGAAGAATCCATAATGCGTCGCTTAACAAAACCGTACAAACAGCATGGACATCGGGGCAAAAGGACTACTGTGCCCCCTGCCACAAGCCAAAACCCACCGGACTTGCGAACAAATCTGTGTATGGGCAGTGGCATGATCCAGCCAACTCAAGCTCGGATAATATGACCAACTGTAACTATTGCCACGATTCGGGAAGCCTGGGAAGCACCGCCTTGAGTTACAGCCTGAATGTCCATTCCGACAATCTCACATATCCCATCGGCACTACAACATGCGTCGCCTGCCACAACACATCTTCAACTTATGTCAAGGGCAGGAAGATACTCACACACTTCCCGGGCGCAAGCAAGGACAAGGGCAATACTTCACT
Organism: Candidatus Methanoperedens sp.; assembly: GCA_049303315.1. Lineage (GTDB taxonomy): Archaea > Halobacteriota > Methanosarcinia > Methanosarcinales > Methanoperedenaceae > Methanoperedens. Next base: position 26,650 of record JBAQMZ010000057.1, on the reverse strand, counting down.
GAGCGGAAGGACATGCGAACTCTGCCACGGCATAGCAGGACAGAGCATGCATGCCTCAGGATTGGTCAAGAAACCGAATTACGGTTGCGCAGATTGCCACGTGCCCACGGGCGCCGGACCCTACTGGGCAAACCAGAGCTTCAATTCATACATAGATACCACTTCGCATGATAATGCCTCAACTTCAAACGTTACCAATTGCGTTTGGTGCCATAACAACTCGGGTGCACAGGCTTCCCTCCACTTTACCGAATGGGCGAATGGCAGCGCGGCAGCGCCAGGGTGGGGCGGATGGCAGGCAGGTAAGCCGGTAAACTGCACTGACTGCCATGACTCATCCAACAGCAATAAGATGCCTTTCTACGCGCCAGCAAAACCTCACGCAGGCACAGGGAACAACACGGATGAATGTTATAGCTGCCATACCAGTGTCAATACTTATAATGCTGCGCCGCTGGCTGTTCATTCAGTAGCCCAGTCGCCTGGCAATGCAAACTGCACCAAATGCCATGACATTGGAGGAGCAGCGTCAAAAGAAGTTGATGTGGCTGCCATGAACAGGAGCGATTCAATACATCTCAACCTCAATAGCGGCGCATCAAGCGGCAACGCTACTTCCCCCTTCGCAGCGGACAGCAAGAGATGCTGGGCATGCCATGGCGATGGTACAGGCAAGAACGAGCACGACCAGACAAGGTACAAGAACCCCTATAAATGCGAGGACTGCCACACTTCAGGCGGAAGCCAGAGTGGGAAATATGTCAGCCTCAACGTTACCGAGCATTTTGCAGGCGGGACAGATATAAAGACTGCAAACGCCAGCTATTGTAATAACTGTCATAACAAAGGCGAGATGTTGCAGGGGCATAACGATGCCGATGTATTATCTGCAAATGCTTCTGTGGGTCATTATGGTAAGAAAAGAGGCGCAGATATGCGCACAGGAGTGAACACAACCTGTACCTACTGCCACCAAAACAGTACCACGGCATTTGAATCCGTCATGCTTAAATCCTCAAATAAGTCCATAATAGAACATACAACAAGCAGCAGCGCGAATGTGAAGAACACCTCACTGACGTGCAATAACGATAACTGCCATAAACAGGGTTTCATCCACAATGCTACGCTCACAAAACCAGTTGTGCAGATATGGACATCAGGAAAATTCGATTACTGCGCCCCATGCCACAAAGCAGGCAACGCAAACGCAACGAAGTATGTCTATGGTCATAACAGTTCAAATATATCCGTGGTATCCACCGATTGCGGCTACTGCCACAACTCAAGCTCACAGGGACAACCGGGAGGAACGCTCAAAATACATACTCCCACGCTTACCAACATGTCTGTTACAAATACCTCATGCGTGACATGCCACCAGAACGCAACCTATGTATCAACCCAAAGGGTCATTAACACCCATTATCCGGAAGCGCCTGCTGGCAAGGCAAATACCTCGCAGGACAGCCTTACATGTGAGGCATGTCACGGAAACATGCTTGCAAATAAAATGCATGCGCCAGTGAGCATACCTGCGGACAGGTGCAATAACTGCCACAACGGTACGGCATCAGGTACATATAAGGCAACCAAGATTCCTTATGTAAATGTAACCAAGCATGATAATTCCTCGCATAATGTTTCGAATAACATCAACTGCGACTGGTGCCACAACAACTCCAACGCAATCCAGAAGTTCCACTTTACTCAGTATCCGAACGGCACTGTCCAGGCGCCGGGATGGGCAGGCTGGATTAACGGCACAAATGCCAACTGCACTAACTGCCATGGAACATACAACCAGACAAAACCATTCTATGCAGAGCCAATATGGCATAAGGGCAACTACGGTACAACCGCTGACAATTGTTACCAGTGCCACACCAGCGCCTCATCAAGCACAGGTGGCTCCGCGCCGATTGCACTGCACAATGTGACCAAAGCGATAGACTGGAGTTATTGTAACAACTGTCACAGCAACAGCAACGGCGGCGCTCCTAAAGTAGATAATGCTTCTCTCGCAAGCGGAATGCATGCCACGTTGAACGGTTCCACACCCTCGAACACGGAACCGGCGTGCAAGGCATGTCACGGAGGAAACTCCACAGTTCATAAGAATGCCACAGCCAATAACTGCACATATTGCCATATCACCGGCAGTACACTGTATGGAGCCAAGAACGTGAGCAGGCACATACCTTATCCATACACCACAGATGTCAACACAAGCAGGTACCAGAATGTGTTCTGTTCTGACTGCCATAATAACAGCCTTGGGACTTTTGACGACCCCACGCAATCCACCAGAAATGCCACAACGTCCCACTATGGGATGAATAAGACCGCAGGCAAGCTCATGTATAACACATCGGGCAACACCGAGGACTGCGTATACTGCCACAGGAACAGCAGCAACATGGCTGCTTGGGGAATACTGGGCACAAGCAAAGCCAACCTGAGCAAGAAAGGTGGAGGTCATGCTACAGCAACCAATTCAGACTGTTATACCTGCCACATCAATTCCACAAGCGCGCCCGTAACCTTCCACGTGGAAGATGTAAGCGCTGGCGCGGGCGGAGGGCCCGACTGCAAAGCATGCCACAACTTTGGAGGAAACGCGCAGGGCAAGATTGTTAATTTCTCTGCAATGAACGATTCGCTTGCCATTCACAGGAACCTGAACAGCGGCGCCACAGCAGTTGTTGATGCCGAGAACAAGAAGTGCTGGGCATGCCACACTACGAATGGAACAGCGCCACAGGCAGGCAATCACACTCTTGTGGACAGGTACAAGAATCCTTACAACTGCACGGACTGCCACATTTCCAAAGCCGGCCAGAACCTGAATTTCACACCCAAAGCCATACTTAACGTGACACAGCACAAGCTGGACACGGTAAATGGTACAACAATTTTCACGCCCCAGGCGTCGGACTGCTATTCATGCCATAATATCAGTGAAATGATGATCCAGGCATACGACCCGGATAGCGGCACAGGCGCCGTATACGGGGGCTTGCACGGAGGCAATGACAGCGTGAGCCACTACGGCTCGACGCGCAGCCTTGGAACCGGGGATGCTTATTGTAACTACTGCCACAGCAACTTATCAAGCCCCTTCTATCTCAGCAGCCATAATATGTCGATAACCGAGCACACTGCCAATCCTTTGGCGAATATATCGAATGCCACAACATTGAGATGTGTAGACTGCCATAAGAGCGGAAGAATCCACGATGCATCTCTTAATAAGACCCCGCAGAATGCATGGACTTCGGGACAAAAGGACTACTGCGCCCCGTGTCACAAACCCAAACCCACAGGACAGGCAAATAAGTCCGTATATCTGCAGGGACATGACCCCACATACTCTTCAAGCGACAGGATAGGGGACTGTGGATTCTGCCATAATGCAAGTTCGCAGGGAGTCAATGGAAGCTCACTCAAGATTCACAGCGAAACCCTGACGAACAGATCGACAACTGCAAATTCCACTACCTGCCAGGGCTGCCACAATGGAACCGCCGTTTATACCGGCGCAGCAAAACAGATACTCTCCCATATGCCCAATGGTTCGCAGTACAGGGGCAATACCAGCGCAAGCAGTTATAACTGTGAACTCTGCCACAATATGACAGGCAAATCATCCATGCACAGCGCAGGCATGAACCGCTCAAACGGCAATTGCGATACCTGCCACTTCAACAACACAAGCCCGTTCAGGTCACTCACGAAGAACATAACCCAGCTTGCAGGCGGCATGGTGAATCACACATACAACGGCGCCCAAAAGTATACATGCAACACCACAGCATGCCACAATGCCAGCGGCAGGGTCAGGTTCCATCTCTCAAAATATGCCTCCGGGGACATTGCAGACCCCCAGGATTCAAATGGCAATCCAACATTCCCGCTAAGAGCTACCTCTGACCCCAACGACAGGGGAATACTTGTGGATTGCATGGACTGCCATGAAACTTACAATGACACAGCACCTTTCAATGCCCCGTTCTTTGAAGCCAATGGAACGGGCGTAAACAACCAGGAACATGTCGGTAAAGGATACACGCTCAACAACTGCTATGTCTGCCATACATTTGAAGACAATGTCAGCAAGCCTGTGACAATGCATAATGTCAGCATAGAACCTCTCAGCGGCGGACCTAACTGTACGAAGTGCCATAACATAGGCGCTACGGTTTCGGGCAAAGCCCCGGATGATATGCTTGTCAATTTTACTGCATTCAACAGTACTAACTCCAGTCACAGGAACCTCGCAAATGCAACTGCCTGGGGCGGCAGCAGTGTTTTCGGTCTTATCGATACCGCATGCTGGGCATGCCACCAGAGCGATGGAAAACAGATGGAGAGGCATCCTGATTTGAAGGATGATACATCATCAACAGGCGGTTCCATAGCTTACAGGTGCGCTGACTGCCATACTCTTGGAGGTAATGTCAGCAGTAAGCAGCCTTCTGTATTCCAGAACGCTACAAAGATTTACAAACATTATCCCGGGTCAATTTTTTATAACAATATAGTCTTTAACCAGACCAAATATTGCTCCGGATGCCATAAAAACAGCATAGTAGCGGATATTAATATTTCAGGATATTCATCTAATCTGGATGCTGATGCCACAAATGTCTCCCATTATGGCGACAGGAGCGGATTACTTGTCACCAACGAGACAAAAAACGGATGCAAAGAGTGCCACGGAGGAAAACCAATCGCCAAGGATTACGGCAATCCCGTTGCAATGCCTTTAAACCACAGCCGTATGGGCGGGTCACCTGTTGACTGCCAGGTTTCATGCCACAACTCAAATCCGGCTGTAAACATTACGCTCCATGAAATAAAGCTGGGAATTTACCTGGGCACAGGCGGATGCTTCGGATCATCCCCATGCCACCAGCAATCCAGCACGGGAACCAAGAAGAAGAGGTAACTATGAAAAAATTGATTCCACTCTTAACCATGATTTTTCTCGTAACAACAGCTTCAGCCGAAATAGAGCAGCACCAGGGCTTTCCTGTGAAAGTGGGCGATGAGCTGCAAGTTCCCGTACTGGCACAGGATATCAACGGCGATGGAAAACTTGAGATAATAGCGGTACCCCAGAACAGGATTGTAAAGGTATTCTATCATAACGGCACGCTTAACTGGGAGAATACGGGCGGGAATGCGCAGTACGATGACGGGCGTGTCCCTCTGGTAAGCGATTTGAATGGCGATGGCAAGCTTGAGATAATATCTTATGGAAATCCGGGCTGGTCAGACGCAACATTTTATATCTGGGATGCGGCAGGGAAAAGCCTGTCGAATTTCTTTGTAGGAAAATATCTTGTAATCTCCTCCCCTGCAATCACACAGGATGGCACAATCCTGACAGGAGCAGCCCCGGGCGTATCGTTTTCAGCAATAGTTGAGGGTACCGGCGTTCATGCCTTCAATTCCGGGGGAAGTAAGCTCTGGTATCTTGAGCTTGGAAATAGCGTGAATTTCTTCGCACAAATCCAGATTGCTGATATGGACGCAGATGGCATCGGCGAGGCGGTGATACTCACGCAGAATATGAATGATGGAGCGCCGAAAGACGGGAAAGTGCGGCTGGTAAAAGTGAACAGCGCCGGGGGAACCATACTCTGGAGCCGTGAAACAGGTGGAGATGCCAGGAATGCAGCGATAGGGGATGTCAACGGGGACGGCAGGAAGGAAATAGTTGCAGTTTCGTCAGGCGGCGTCTATATTTTTGACCGGGATGGAAATGTGCTGAATAAGTTTGCGATAAACAATAACCCGGATATACCATCTATCGGGGACATAGACAATAACGGAGTAAATGAAGTGTTGATTGCATCAAGCGAAAGCGACAGGATATACATAATAAGCAACGGCACTTTGAAAGAATTCAGTGCTGAAAGAATTACGAGCAATATTGCGCTGGCTGACCTGAATAATGACGGGAGGCTTGAGTTAGCCGGGGGTGATATGTACGGGAATATGTATATATGGGATAATACGGGGAAAGTTATCGAGAAGAGAAATATCGCTAAGAAATACCATTACTTCATTTCGGCAATTATAGCAGACCTTGAAGGGGACGGCAATAAGGAAATAATTCTTGGGAATTATGACGGTAATATCCATACATATACCTATAAAGGCAAGCCCAAAGACATTATTCCCCCGGTAACTACAGACGACGTTGACGGGCAGTGGCATAACACCAGTCTGATAATCACTTTGATCCCGTCAGATGAGAATTCAGGTATTGCTTCCACATATTACACGATCGATGGTTCTTTGCCGACAATAGAATCCCAAAAAGGAACCAGCATCATCCTTTCAGAAAGCGGTGAATATATAATCAAATATTTCAGCGTGGATAATGCGGGCAATGAAGAAGGGGTTAAGACGGCGCTCAACACGGCAAAGATAGACACAAGACAGCCGGATACGACAGACAATGCCGATAGCCAGTGGCATAATTCAACCGTAACGATTACATTGACAGCCATGGATGAAAATAGCGGCGTTCTGGCAACATATTATAGTATTGACGGTTCATCCTCCCTCGCATCCCCCACGAATGTTACAACCATTACCATAAACAGTGAGGGAATTCACACTTTGAGATATTATAGCGTTGACAATGCGGGAAATGTTGAGGAACCGCATGAAGCGGTTGTGAAAATTGATATCACGCCGCCGGTAACAGCCGACGATTCGGATAACGTGTGGCATAATTCAGATGTTATACTTAATCTGACAGCGACGGACAGCCTGTCGAATGTCGCTATAATGCACTATACCATGGGGGAGACAGGATATACCACAAATTCAAATAATATTCAGCTCACTTTTATAAATGAGGGAATCCACAACATAACGTATCACAGTGTGGACAACTCAGGAAATGCCGAAGAAACAAAAAAGACCGCGGTAAGGATTGACAGGTCAGCCCCTGTTACGACAGACGACAGCGATGGAGAATGGCACAACAATAGCGTGACTGTGAAACTCTCATCGGTTGACGATTTGTCAGGTGTGAAATCCACGAATTATCAACTGACACCTGTAACGAAGTCCCTCATCGATTCATTTTTAATATGGGTGTCAGGTGCGATAGGAATTTCAGAACCGTCGCAGGGGAATGTCATATTGCTCACGGATGAGGGGATTTTTGGTATAAAGTACAATAGCGAGGATAATGTAGGCAACATAGAATTGGAAAAGAATGCAAAACAGGTTAAAATCGACAGGACATCCCCAACGATCACTGGTTCAGCCAGCCCCTTGCCAAACGCTTATGGCTGGTATAATAGCGATGTGTCGGTTCACTTCGATTGCAGCGATGAACTGTCCGGCGTGGGAAGCTGCGCTCAGGACAGTGTAATATCAGCAGAAGGCGCCGGACAAAAAGTTAGCGGCGTTTCAATAGACAAAGCAGGTAATTTCGCATCAACTGAAGTTGGCGGGATTAATATTGATAAGACGCAGCCTGTGGCAGCGGTAAGTTCTCCTGTAAGTAAGACCTACCTGCATTCGGATATTATTAAACTTGTCTTCTCGGCGCAGGATTCGCTTTCGGACATAAGTACCGCTAAATCGGTAATAGACGGAACAAGAGAGGTAACGAACGGACAGAGCTTTGCCATGCTCGGGTTGGATTTCGGAACGCACGAATTTACTCTTACTTCAGAGGACAATGCAGGAAATACCAACAGCCTGAGGGTGAGCTTTAATGTAATAGCTACGATAGACAGCCTCCAGGCGCTTACCGAACAGGGCACTTCCGGCAGTTCGGTATATGCGCTCACCGGCAGCCCTGATGCCTGGATTACAAATAACGGTGTAGCCAACAGTTTGAAGGCAAAGATTAACTCTGCAAGAGCAAAGATGAATGCCGGACAAAATGCTGCTGCGAAGAACATTCTTGAAGCTTATATCAATGAGGTTGAAGCGCAGGGCGGGAAGGCTATAATACCCGAAGGGGCGGGCATTCTCAAGGCTGAGGCAAGGTATGTGATAGAGCATATTTTTATAAATGGTAAAAATCATGATATTGCTCGAAAGATGGCGATTAATTATAATCAAGGAAGCTTCAGATAACAAAAACTATTTATCATGGCAAATATCTTTTTTCCGATAAATATAATATAGATTACTGAAAATATTAGATTTATTGTATCATAAAAAATGCAATTGTCATTTTGGGCTAAAAACGGATAGGAAAAATGGTGACTTCGCAAAAAACTGGATAGGATATGAGCACAAAAACAGATGGTGGCTTAATAAAACGGGCAAGGTTTATTGCAATTATAATTGTATTCAGTACAATAATTTTATCGGTAGCAGTCCCCGCAGCGAGGGCAGCAGAGCAGATACTGGTTGCCACGAACAAATATGTGATACTGGACGACCCGATAATTAAAGGATTAAACGGCACAGGGTTCGCTGATCCAAAATATAGTTATAGCGCCTGGAATTATTGGAATGGCATAGGAAAAAATACAAGTACCGAAATAAATGCCACTGCGCTTTATTTAGATAATAACGGTACGCCTGTCCAGGGAATTAACATAACTTTTAGATTATACTATCCCAATGGGTCAATAAATACCACAAGATATGGCATCACAAACTCTATGGGCTTAGCCGATGTCAGTATCGACCTGAATAATGCAAGCTTTTATGGAAAATGGAATCTGAGTGCTACAAATGGGAGTCAAAGTGCAAACACAACCTTCATTTATAACTGGTGGGGGTGCGCGTACAATGCAGGTTATTGTAGCAGAAATCACAACACTAATACACCAACAGGCTCAGCGCCGGTGAACTCGCCGTACTTATCTGGAAGGGATACTATCGTTACTCGTAATGCCGCTCACTATAATGCATCAGCCACAAATTGTACTTACTGCCACCAATCATACGATGGTAATCCCGGGGACACAAATCCTCCCGTTGCTGGACTCGCTGATGCTAATCACTTAAATCGCACAGCAGACGTTCACAGGAATGTTGTGGGAGGTTGTGCCAATTCAAGCTGCCATAACGACCTGACTCTACACAGGACAAATGCACTTATAGCCTCCTGCTTCAACGCCACGGGAGGCTGCCATGTGAGCAGGGCAGACCTCACGAGCAAGAACACGCTCAGCAACAGTGTAAATGTCTCGAACGCGACGAGCCTTTATTCCATTAACAGCACATCCTTTAACGCCACCTTCCACACCCCCAACTCCACCGTGCCCTGCATCATCTGTCACGGACCGATGCACAACATCACCAAACCCGATGAAACCCAGCAGTTTATCAGGAATAACAATACCGAGGATTCCCAATGCAAAACCTGCCACACAAGCTACAATGAGCATAACTCAAGCAATATCACATCCGGCGGCGTGAACTGCACCATCTGCCACAGCGATGACGTGCATGAGATACAGGTGTTCGCCCAGAACGCCACGTATGTGGACTTAAATCATGATAATCCAAATCCTGCCAGAGGCAACTGTACCAACTGCCACCAGAACGCTTCTTTCTTCGCTGCTTTAGAATCGCGGCCCAAAGCAGGCAACTACACCGGCAGAGACCCGCCGCAGATTCCAGTACCTTTGAACCACAGCACAGACCCATATTCAGGCGCACTGTGGAACGGCACCCCGTTGCGCTTCTGGGACAATACAAGCCAGGTAAGCGCATGTTATTATTGCCATGGTAATACCACTCACAACACCTCGGCGCTGGGCAGAATAGGCAATGTCAAAGGAATAAATAATTTAAACCAGAGCCTTACCAGCAGCACGTGGTGTGCCAACTGCCATTATAAGAATGCTCCAGATTACGCAGGAACATCCTTCTTACCGGAGCCCCCGGAAATCCTGAATGCAAGCGGCAAGGTGCCTGCAAAGTCAAGGGATGGAACAACCTTTACGAATCACTCAAATTATTTCGCTTCGGGCTACAACGATTCTGTGTGCAAGAACTGTCACAATAACAATCTTGCTGCCTCCGCAACCTCGCTAAACTTCAGCCATAATGTGAACATAGGTTCTGGCGGCGCGCCCAACTGCATCCAGTGCCACAATCTTGTAACAGGTCTCTCAGGCGGTGCGCCTGTGGGCGTCAACTTCACGGCAGTAAATCTCAGCGTCCATTACGGCATCAACAGCCAGAACGCCACTAACTGGAGCTACGTAGCTGTCATAGGCGCCTGCTGGGCATGCCATGACACAGACGGCAACGTTTCCTCAGGTCATCCCGACAAATACAAGACTCCCAAGACCTGCACAGACTGCCATCTTGCGAATGGCACATACTACAACCAGTCAGTGAAATGGGGTCTTAACGTAACAGTAAGCGAACATTACTATGGCGGCGACCAGATAACAGCAGGCAACTCCTCATCCGGCATCTCATCATGCATCAACTGCCACGAGAACGTAAGCGAGATGATAGTCTACAACAACGACACCAATTTGGGTTCATTCACAGGCGACGGGGTAAGGCTCACAGGCGGCAACATGAGCTTCTACCATTACGGCAGGGACAGGAGCGATATAAGGACAGGCACAACAGCAAACTGCAGCTACTGCCACCAGAATACAAACACGGCGTTCAATATATCCATGTCGGACCCGGCCTATAGCAAGAACGTCTCCAACCACAGCATGAGCTACAGTTCCTCAAATCCCGGCTGTTCACAGTGCCATAACTCAGGCTGGCTCCACAACAGCACGCTCACAAAACCCAATATAACCCTTCCCAATTCTACGTACTGCCTCACCTGCCACGGCACAGGCGGAACTGCAAATATAAAGAACCTGAGCCAGCACAACGGGACAGTCAACTGTACGCAGTGCCACCTCAACAGCACACGAAGCATCCACCCGGTGCGGTACCTCCAGCAGGACGGCACGAACTTTAGCGCCCAAAAGACCGGTGCGGTAAACTGTGCCACATGCCACCAGAGTGGTCTTGGCAACTTCAGCAGCGCCACGAAAATCCCGGCGTCCATGCACCACAGCGACAATGCGAACAACGGTTCGGTATGGGGGAGCTACTGGACTACGCCGCAGACCGCATGTATCTATTGTCACAGCGATACGAAACATAACTCTACCCCCGTCGGTAGAATACTCCAGTGGGAGCAGGATTACCGGTTGTTCGGTTCAATAAACACCAATACAACCTGCGCCAGTTGTCACTACAGGGGAGATAGCAATTATACGCAGATGAATTCATCCTTTGCTTCAGCAGGATTAGCAACACCGCCTGAGATTACCAACGATACGAACTGGATGGGAACAAGTGCAAATTATTATAATCACTCACTTGACTCCTATGCCGACCAGAACTGCAAAACCTGCCATGGCTCGCTCTTGAGCGCGCAAACCAACATGAGCGAGTTTATGCATACCATCGCAACCGGCGTAGCAGGCGGCGCGGACTGTGTTTCATGTCATAATATATCAGGAAATGGAGCGCCCGGTGACAGGAGGATAAATGCCAGTTCCTTGAAGCTGAGCGCGCATAAAAATATAAACGCAAATGCCATCAATACCTCAGTATTAGATCCGATAAACAAAGCCTGCTGGGCATGTCATGGCAATGGCACCCAGCCAGACAAGCATCCGGTTAATTATCTGTATCCAAAACCATGCGAGTACTGTCATGTAAATAATAATTTCAATGCCACTCCTGTGTACCAGCATTATCCAGGTTCGGTATTTTCAGGCTCGATAGTTTACGATAATTTTGACCCTAACAGGACATGCGTTTCATGTCATAATAATAGTTTAGTAGCAAACCAGAACATTACATATGGAGGCTATGCTGCAGAAAAATTAAAGAACGCCTCGGTATCGCATTACGTGGTTAATAGGACATTCGGTGAAAGTATGCCATCGGCAGTAACAGGCATACTGCCCGATACTAGAGCCACAACAGGAACTAATTTTGGATGCAATAAATGCCATAATACAGGTGCAGTGGGGAAGGATTACGGAAATGCCAGAATCTTACCATCAAGTCATAATAAAATGGGCAGCACAGGAATTTCCTGCCAGTCCTCATGCCATAATTCCAATCCCCAGGTTAATTTAACGCTTCATGATAAAAATACAGGCATATATGTAGGTAGTAACGGATGCTTTTCATCGGGCTGCCATATTCAACCCAGCACAGGAGGGAGGAGGAAGAGGTAAATGAAGAAATTATTTTTATTATTAACAGTGCTTTTAATAATAACAACAGTATCTGCCAGAATAGAACAACATACAGGTTTCCCCATCAATACGGGCAGCGCAATAAAAACCCGTTTAGTCGTACAGGATATAGATGGAGATGGAAAATTTGAGATAATAGCAGCACCCGAAAACAGGATGATTAAAGTGTTCAATCATCTAGGTGCCCTTAACTGGGAGAATATTGGCGGAAGGATGCAGACAGATGAAGCAAGAGTTCCTTTAGTGGCCAATATCAGTGGCAGGCTTGAAATAATTTCTTATGGTAATCCCGGCTACTCGGATGCCACTTTTTATATCTGGGATACTACGGGCAATAATCTTGCGAATATAACAGTGGGAAAAGATCTGCTATTATCTAATCCTGCAATTACAAAAGAAGGGATTATTCTTACAGGGGCTGCCCCCGGGACATCTTTAGGAACAATAACCCAGGCTACAGGAGTGTACGCATTCGATAGCTTTGGAAATAAACTCCGGTATCTTGAGCTTGGAAGAGCGGTGAATTACCTGGCACCAATCCCGGTTGGCGATATCGATGGGGATGGAATCGATGAAGCTGTTATTTTAACTCAGGATATCAATTCTGCAAATCCCATAGATGGAAAAATCTGGGTAATAAAAGTAAACAGTAAGCTGGGAACGCTGGGAACAATTCTCTGGAGCATGGATCTCGGGGGAGATGCAAGAAGTGCAGAGATAACTGACCTTGACGGAAACGGTATGAATGAAGTTATTGTAACTTCGTCGTCGGGAACATATATTTTCGATAATAGTGGTAATCAGCTTTATAAATTTAACATAAACAGTAACCTGGCATCTCCGGGCACAGGCGATATAGACGGCACAGGTGTGATTGGTGCGGCAATCGCCTCAAATGATGAGAAAAAGGTATATCTGATAAGGAATGGCAGCCTGAAAGAGTTCTCTTCAATAGGCAGGGTTGCAAGTAATCTCGCACTGGGAGACATAAACGGCGATGGGGGGATGGAAATTGCAGCCGGCGACCTGTACGGGAACGTATATGTATGGGATAACCATGGGAATGTCCTCGAAAATACAAGAGTCACTAATGAGATGTTTACTTCGGCGGTGATAGCGGACCTGGAAGGGGACGGCAACAAGGAGATTATATTGGGGAATTCTAATGGGAACATCTATGTCTATACTTACATTAACAAACCTGAGGATACCATACCCCCCACAACCACCGACGATGTGGATGGACAATGGCATAACTTTGCAGTTTTAGTCACATTGACGGCGAAAGATAATGAAAGCGGTGCAGCAGCCACGTACTATACTATTGATGGAACAGAACCAACAGTAAACTCCTCCAGGGGAACAACATTTACTATTTTAAATGACGGTATTTATACCATCAAATATTTCAGCATGGATAAAGCCGGCAATGTCGAGCAGACAAAGACCGCAATAAATCAAGTAAAAATCGATAAAACCCCACCTCTTACGACAGGCAATGCTGACGGGCAATGGCATAATAGCAGCGTTGCGGTCATGCTTAGTGCCAGCGATGCAGGCTCAGGCGTTATGGAAACTTATTACACCCCTGATGGTTCCATTCCTACCGCATCATCTCAGAAAGGTGCAACAATTTCAATAAGTGGGGAGGGAAATCATACTATCAGATATTATAGTGTGGATAATGCAGGCAATGCTGAACAACCTAATGCCGCCATTGTTAAGATTGATAAAACTCCTCCACAGACAGTTGATGATTCCGACAATATGTGGCATACCGCTGATGTAACTCTCAATATTACAGCTTCGGATAATATCTCAGGTATTGAATCCATACGGTACATAGTGGATGGAATCGAACAAGTATCTTATTCTCCAAATATACAGCTTACTTTTAATAAAGAAGGTGTGAATAATATTACATATTTCAGTGTTGATAATGCAGGGAACGTAGAAGCAATGAAAACCGCTGTTGTCAGGATAGACAGGACCCCCCCGACAACTATGGATGATTCCGACGGGAAATGGCATAATAGCGATATTACCTTGAAACTGTCAGCCACAGACAATTTGTCAGGTGTGCATTCTACTTATTATAAAGTGGATCCAGCCAATAAGAATTTTATCCAATCGCTTGCAGGATGGTTTTATAATGTTATAGGGCTTGCAAAAACAGATACGCTGCAAGGAGACTCAATATCCATATCCGAAGAAGGAGTTTTCGATATCCAGTACTACAGCGATGATAATGCCGGGAATGAAGAAATACCAATACCAGAAAAAAGCATGAAACAGGTAAAAATAGATAAAACTCCTCCTGTTACTCAGATAGCTCTATCGGGTACATTGGGCGGGACATGTTATGGCAGCGATGTAATAGTGTCCCTAAATACTAATGATGCATTATCAGGCAAAGCTGATACGATATATACTCTAGATAGCACCGGTCAATTAAGCTATGCAGGGGCATTCACGGTTTCCGGTGAAGGCTCGCATTTGCTAAAATATATTTCCACAGATAAGGCAGGAAATAACGAACTCCAGAAGAGTGCAAGCTTTAGTATTGATAAGACACCGCCTGAGGCGGTTATCAAAATTGACAAAGTTTTGAAGGAAATCAAGGTTTATAATAGCGAAACTGGCAGTGAGTCAAACTATTTAGTATTGCCAAATGGTAAAGGGGAGGAGAGCCAGGAAGATACGGAGGGCTGGGAGCTTAGAGAATACACACTCCTTGATTGTGCTGGCAACTCGATGATATTAGAGTTGGGGCATAAGAAAGAGGACGAGGAAGTCAGGATTAAAGTTATTAGCATGAAATACTATCGTGGCGAATTACCTGTAGCTGCAAATAATATAGGGCAGGTAAATTATATTAAAACGGAAGATGGCGCATCAAACGGATTACGGGACAATAGCGAAGATAGGCGGACAAATCATGACGACGAGGAGAATGATAAGGAATTCAGGATAAAGCTTGAAGTGAAGAACGAACATATGAAAGATATTATAATAACAGAGATCTTGACCGATAGAGGCGGAATGAAAGCAAGGTAAAGCCTCCGGGATTTGTGGCTGTTATTAGAAAAGGTTATCTGGTTTAAATCAGAGTATGTAATGATGACTTATTCAAGAAATAAGATAATAATAAGTATTATTTTAATAGTATCCGCACTTTTTATAATTCAAGCGGCTTCCGCTGCCGAAGATTGTACATCGTGTCATAAAGTAAGACATGGAACGACAGGCAGCAATTGTGAAAATTGCCATTACAATACTACTTTTTCAAACGGTAAACATCCGGAAAAGCCATTTTCACCCGGATTCATGCACGATAGTTTTGACTGGGAGGGGGACAATGCCGATGAAAAAGGAGCGGACAGGCTGAATGAAAGCTGTCCGGTATGTCATGTAAAAATGCTGGAACATACATCCCCGAAACTGAATGTCTGTGAAGACTGCCATGTAAAACTAAATCCGGAGATAAGTTCCCTTGCTAATGTGCGGTCAGATATTGCAAAATATATCCCGATGGTTTATTCCCATTATACAGGTTCTCCTATCAATGTGACAGACCAGTCTTCTTTAGGAAATACAAAATCCTCCTGCTTCGGGTTTGATAAAGCAAGCGGGGAAGGTTCGTGTCATGGTGTGACATATGGAAATAAGGCTAAAGCAGGCGGTTATTTTTCAATAAATACAAATTACACGGATACATTATTTAACAGGGGCGACCCGTTTCACTGGAATGCTCCGGTGGATTATATGCCAGATTCCAAAAATTGTGTTTTCTGCCATCTCCAGGAAGATGAAAATATAAGAAAGGCATGGGGAGCCCCGCGTCCCCTGCCTTCGGATTCGTCCCATCTTAATATTGAGAATAAGGACTGCTGGAACTGCCATGTCGAGGGGGAATTAAAAAGTTTTCATGGCAAAGAGATTGTGAAAACAGTAAAAAAATCATACTTAACGTCCATACTTGCATTTTCGTTAGTAATAACAATATTAATTGCACTATGGCTCTGGAAGAAACAGAGATAAAAAATCCATAATAGCATTCAAAGAAACCAAATGTCCAATAAAATCTTATTAATAACACCGCCATACCATTGCGGAGTACTTGAATCCGCAGGCACATGGATGCCGCTTGGCATGGTGTATGTTGCAGGAAGCCTGCAAAATGCAGGGTATGAGGTCAAGATATACGATGCGATGTCAAAATACCATACTTTTGATGACATCAGAAGGTGCATAAAGGAATTCAATCCGGATGCCGTGGGCACGGCGGCATATACTTCAAGCCTTTATGATGCCATTGGTATTCTCAGGATAGCCAAAGATGTTAACCCGGAAATAATTACGCTCCTTGGCGGCATACATCCCACGTTCTGCTGGGAGGAAATCCTGCGAAAAGAGAGCAACGTCATAGATTATATAATACGCGGCGAAGGTGAAATTACAACATCAGAACTTCTCAGCCGGATTTTCGCAGAAAAAAGCCCTGATATCCAGGGAATTGCTTATGCACGGGATGGGAAAATTATTTGCACGAAAGAACGTCCTCTCGTATCAAATCTGGACTCCCTGCCGGCAGCATGGAATCTCATAGAGTGGAAGGATTACACATTCAAAACCAAGAAAAATTCCACTCTTGCAGTAGTAAGTTCTTCCAGAGGCTGCACGCAGAAATGCACATTCTGTTCCCAGAGGCTTTTCTGGAGGGAGAAATGGAGAGGGAGAAGCCCTGAAAACTTCGTATCCGAACTTGAATACTTAAACAGCACCTATGGCGTGGATGTTGCCATGATAGCTGATGAAACCCCCACGTATGACCGCAAACGGTGGGAGAAAATCCTTGATCTGCTCATTGAAAGGGAACTTGACCTTGAACTGCTGATGGAAACGAGAGTGGACGACATCCTGCGTGATAAGGATATAATTGATAAATACAAAAAAGCGGGAATCCTGCATATTTACGTGGGAGCGGAATCCGCAAGCCAGGACACCCTTGACCGGTATCAGAAAAATATCAGGATAGAGCAGTCAAGGGAAGCGATTGACCTGATAAACAATGCCGGAATTATTTCGGAAACATCTTTTGTCCTCGGGATGCCCGAAGAAACGCCCGAATCCATAGAGTCTGCACGAAAACTGGCGCAATATTATAATCCTGACCTTGCGTTTTTCCTTGCAATTGCCCCATGGCCTTATTCGGATATTTATCCTGAACTTAAGCCATATATCGAGGAATTTGATTATTCAAAATACAATCTTATCGAACCGATAGTCAAGCCCGTCAACATGACGCGGGAGGAGCTAAACAAACATCTTTTAAAGGCGTTCCGGGATTTTTACATGGGAAAGCTTGAAAAAATTGAGGAGATGAGCGATTTTAAGAAAAACTACATGATAGAGGTCACGCGACTGCTCATCAATGATTCTTACCTATCAAACCAGATGAAAGGCGAGATGCCCCCTGAAGTTAAGAAGTTTATTGAGAAGTATATAACCGGAACTAAGGGCTCTGGTTGAGGTTTTCCAATATAGAATTTAATTTTACCAGGAAATCGTCAGTTTGCAGGTATCCGGGGATTCTTGATATCTCTTCGCCGTCTTTTGTAAAGAATATCATAAATGGTGTGCTTCGCACGCCGAGATTGAGTGAAACATTTTTCTGTTTAATTGTATCTATCGATATAAGAACAAAATTTTTATTGAGTTTATCAATGACCCTATTATCCGATAGTGCTTCTTCTTCAAATCTTTTGCACCAGTAACACGTTTCAGACCTGAAGTAGAGGAAAACTGGTTTGCTAAGATTCTTTGCCTCTTTGGTTCCATTGTCTATCGATGTGTGGAACGACAAGCCGCCCAGTTTAATGAATGGTGCGTTGATTTTCGATTGTGACTCTTCCCACCAGCTTACCGTCAGAAACAGGATAGAACCGAGAGCAATAAATGCTATTATTTTATTTATAGGCATCATTTTAGTTTTATGTTTACATCGTCTGCAAAGTTATTTATATCTACTTATCAAGGATATAGTTGCATCAATTCGATGAAACAACGTGATACATCAGAGAAACAATAAGCCAGGAAAGATAAAATAATGGATTTCAGTATCGGGAAAAAGATCGCTGCCGTTTTTAAATCAAGGAAACTTGCGATAGTTCTTATTGCTCTTATTATCGTTTTTTCCATAATCGGGACCCATGTACCCCAGAAATCGCAGCTCAAGCCCGATGTATATGATAAATGGAAGTCCGCTCATCCGGAGCAGGCGGATATCTTTGAGAAAATCGGTTTTACCCATCTTTTTTCATCATTTATATTTTTAAGCATAGCGGCGCTTCTTGTCGTTAATACTCTTTTCTGCACAAGAACGATGCTGGACAGCGCTTTTCGAAGGCTCAAAGCTCCACAATTCCAAAAAAAGGCATACATCGCCGGACTTGAGAACAGCTCGGTAATTAAAACAAAAAAAGATAGCAATAGTGTTATTTCGGAAACGGGTTCTTTACTTAAGTCCGCCGGATATAAGGTATGGCAGGAAGAGAATTGCATTCTTGCTGAAAAAAACAGGTTCGGGATACCGGGTACATCGCTATTTCACATCTGCATACTTTTCATCATAATAGCTGCGGTTTACGGCAGTACAAGCAGGATGGAAGGAGATATGCGATTAATAGAGGGGCAGACCCTGGAAGAAGAGCACGGGAACTATATGTTTATCAACGAAGGTCCTTTTTTTAATGAAAACCACCAGAGATTCGGTATATCTCTTGAGAGATTCTTCCCTGATTATAAGGATGAAACAAATACGCCTCGCGAAGCAGCAGGAGAGCTTGCCATAATAGAGAATGGTCAGAAAGTGAAAACAGATATCGTATATGCAAATCACATGATGGCTTATAAGGGATATACGTTTCTTGGAAACGTCTATGGTCTTGCGCCGCTGCTATTGTTGAGGAATCCTGACGGGACGGTATATTCCGGCTCGTATATAACCGCATCGGACCTCGATAACAGCGGGAGGTATGTCGCATCTTTTGAAATGGGGGATACGGGGCTTGAAGGGGGATTGATGGTATACATGACTGCACCTTTGACAGGAAAACTCATGGAATCCGAAACTGAAAAAACACCCATCATGTTTTTGAGGGTATTTGACAAGGGAAAGCAAATATACGATGGGACTTTGCGGCTCAACGAGACCGTGAAAATATCTGATAAATATCTTGGTTTTTACGATATAAAATACTGGAGTAATTTCTACGTGGTAAAGGACGACGGGACGCTTCTTGTGTATGCCGGAGTCGGATTGATGATTCTCAGCCTGATGGTATCTTTCTTTATAATCCCTAAAAGGGTATGGGCTGAGGTTATCAGGGATGAGAAGTCCGGTGCAGTGGAAATATATATAGGTGGGCGGGCGGATAAGTTCAGGTCTTTATATGAAGAAGAATATTCAGGTATTGTAAATAAAATCGAAGAGAGGTTATCCTTTGGGACAGATTGAATGGATTATGTACCTTGCCGCTGCAACGCTTTACGCGCTCAGTTCGGTTATATACTTATACTGCCTGGTTTTCAAGAAAGAAGAAAGAATAAATTTTGCAGTCGGCAGCGCGCTTGCCGGATTGTTGTTCCACAGCGTTTCCATAGCCCTGCGCTGGATAGAAACCGGGCACGGTCCCTACATCAGCATGTACGAGGTTTTATCAAAATACGCATGGTTTTCAGTAGTTATATTTCTGCTCGCACAGCAAAAATATGAAAAAATAAAGACTACAGGATTTATAGTGCTGCCTGCATCCTTTTTGATGATGGCTATAGCTTCGACTTATTCAAGAGATATCCAGATGATACCGGCTTCTCTCCAGAGTTACTGGCTGATAGCCCATGTGGGTTTTGCAAGTATTGGCTTCGGGTCGGTAATGGTGGCGGCAGGTATTGCTGTTCTTTATATATTGAAAGAGAAGCACTTAAATACCGGGGTCCCGGATTCGTTTTACGACAGGCTGCCAGAGTTAAGGACAATGGACGATCTTATGTATCGTTTCGTGGCATCGGGATTCTTCGCCCTTACTATCATGATAGCAGCAGGCGCGATATGGGCAAACCAGACGTGGGGAAGGTACTGGGGCTGGGACCCTGTCGAAACGTGGTCTTTGATATCATGGTTTACATATGCAATTTGCCTGCATCTGCGCATGAATGCAGGATGGACGGGTAAAAGGATAGCGTGGCTAATTATTTTCAGCATCTTCATACTTGCATTTTCCGCATTCGGTGTCGGGTATGTATATAGCGGGCTTCATACGGATTATTTAACGTCATGATAATCATTCAATACACCCAAAAGTTAGATTCCGGATTGATAACTAATATTCATGTGATTAAAATCATGTAAATCTATTTATTTTAAACGTGCATAAATAACAATTAAGGAGATATGAAAATAGGATTGGAATGAAAACAATGTAGAAAACCAAGGTCAAAAAATGGACGTTTTAAGGGATAAAGCAGGCCTCTCGAATATAAGGCTCATAATACTTGTGTTTGTGGTTTTATCAGGGATAGCCGCAGCTTTATTGTATTTCCCTCCAATATCCACCCGTACCGCGCCGCTGAAAACAAGCGGTGAAATAAAATTCATGGATAGTGCGGGAAACCCGTTAAGCGGCGCAATATCTTTAAGCGGAGAAGGGGTATCAAGCGGACCGCCAAAACCGAATGTCAATCTTATAAGCTGGACACAAATTCCTAATGCCATAATCAATTATGATGCTTTTGCCACTAAGAGCCTATCAATCAACCTTCGTATATCAGGGGATTCGCCAAAAGGCAGGGTGGTACTGGAAAATTACGGCACATCTCTTCCCGGAAGCGTGAACATAACCGCGCCCGGGACGCCGGTAAAGTACGTGGAAATCAATTCCAGCGGCGTTTCCTTTGCTGATGCCGATATATCTATAAAATACACGGATGCGGAAGTCAGCGGGCTGGATGTGAATAATCTTGCTATTTACCAGTATGATGGCGTTTTACAGGCATGGAATGAACTGTCAACCTCACTTGATACCGGGAACAATATCCTCACAGCGACCGTGAACACGCTGGGTTTCTTTGCGGTGAGCACAAGGATACCGCAGGGAATAGATGTTCATGATACAAAGAAAATTTCCATCATGGGCAACATAAAGATATACGATGAAGCAAAAACGCTGAAGAAGGAGGCAAAGACCGATAAGCTGTCAACAACGGATGTCCCGGACAGGGGAGAGCTTGAGGTTGATGCGCTTGACAGCAAGAACGTGGCGGTCAAGCTCAAGGTCAGCAAGGCAGGCAGGGGCGAGATTATCCTTGATGACTTCGGAAAGAGAAATCCTGCGCCTGTCCCTCTTCCTGGAATGGCTGTGAAATTCGTGGAAATCGGCGCAAGCGGCATCTCGTTCTCTTCTGCCGACATAACCATACGCTACACCGATGCTGATTTAAACGGCGGGAGTGAAGACGCTCTTACCATTTATCACTGGAACGGCGCTTCATGGGACGCCATGCCCACGACAATAGATACCGTGAACAAAACCCTCAGCGCCAGCACAGCATCTCTTTCTTTGTGGGGTGTTGCGACACTTTACCAAGAGGCTCTGCGATGCGATAGCGGCACTTCCATAGGCACGAGTGATACCACTGATACTGCTTGTGCTACCGCCTCTTTTACCGTCTTTAGTACAGGATTACTTTTAGACCCGGCGGGTACAACTGGTGGATATATTTCGTTTGCAAATTTTGCAGGGGAACGTCTTTATGGATATTTTGTAGACAATACAGCTTATTCAACCGATGTGAATATTACGGGAGTTAATGGTTCAATGTCCATGCGGCTTGGAGCAACCGGCATTACAGCATATGGAAAGTATCAAGTAGGATATTATAATCCGAATGGAGCCGCCGATAATTTCGTTGGCTTGTTCAATTCCACTGATACAAGTGGGATAACAACTATAACCCAAACTAAATATACGGTATCATTTTACGCAGCAAACAATTCTGCTATTATTCCAAAAAATATGAAATTAGCGATAAGGGTATGGACGAGAACATCAGCCTCTGGCACGACAAGATTTTACCTCTATAGAACAACAGCTGCTTACGCTAGTTTATTTAATTATACCCTTGCTTACCCGAACTCTTCTATTTCAGGCTACGTTACCAACAAATCCAGCGGTCTTCCCTTAAGCGGCGCAACAGTCCAGACCAATACAAGCCTGACCACAACCACGAATGCCAGCGGCGGTTATAACTTCACGGGTCTCTCTAACGGAACATACAATATAAATGCAAGTCTCACAAATTATGCTGTAAATTCCATAAACGTAACAATTAACAACAATAATAACAATACCGCAAACATATCGCTCACGCCTCTACCGACCTATCTGCTATCAGGCTACGTCACCAATGCCTCAAACCTCGCTGCGATACCCAGCGCCACGGTTACCACGAACACCAGCCAGACAACCAGCACAAACGCAACAGGGTTCTATAACTTCACGCTGAGCAACGGCACTTATCTTATAACAGCCAGCAAGTCAGGCTACGACGGCAACTCCACCACAAGGACTGTAAACGGCGCTGCGGTGAGCAATGCCAATATCACACTTACGCCCACGCCTCCGGTATCGGGGAAGATACTGGTCGCCACCAACCGCTATGTAATTCTGGATGACCCTCGGGCAGGAACCGCAGGGACTAATTTTTCGACCCCAGGTCCTGGTTATGATTGGACTACTTGGAATTATTGGTCAGGCAAGAATACCCAAATAAATGCAACCGTACTTTATATTGACAACAATGGGTTTCCTGTCTCTGGAAAAAATATAACCTTTACTTTATACAATCCTGGCGGTGGTGTGAATAGCACAAATTACAGTACCACAAACACATTAGGTTTAGCAAACTTCAGCTTCGACCTGAATGGAGCGAACTATTATGGAAAATGGCAGATCATAGCAGGATATGGGACTCTTAATGACAGCACAACCTTCATTTATAACTGGTGGGGCTGTGGAACCGGCCAATCAACGTGTAGCAATAGTGCCAGCGCCCATCCTAATAACCCAAGCACTGTTACTAATGTGTCAGCCAACTCACCATATCTAAACGGTAAAGATGCGACCACTAGCTCTAGCTATGCTACTCAACACGATACCAGTGGCAATTGCACTATATGCCATCAATCGTTCGATGGTTTACCAGGCGGCAATACTTTAGCTGCGAACCATACAGATAATACATCAGATGTTCACAGGAATGTTTCAGGTGGTTGTCGAAATGCGAACTGCCATGGCAGTTATACTACCCATGATACAAACCAGGTCATAGGCTCATGCTACAATGCCTCAGGCGGCTGTCATGGGAACGGGTCAGCCTGGGACAGGAAAGACCTCTCAAACAAGTCCACGCTTAACAGTACCAATGTAGCGACTGCCCTGAGCGAATATTCCATTAACAGCACAGACTTCAACGCAACCTTCCACACCCCCAACTCCACAGTGCCATGCATCATCTGTCACGGACCCATGCATAACATAACCAAGCCCGACCCGTTACAGACAGTGAGGAATAACAATACCGAAGACTCCCAATGCAAAACCTGTCACTCAAGCTACAATGAGCATAACTCAAGCAATGTCACATCAGGCGGCGTGAACTGTACACTATGCCACAGCGACGATGTGCATGACATACAGGTGTTCGCCCAGAACGCCACGTATGTGGACTTAAATCATGATAACCCGAACTCTGCCAGAGGCAACTGTACAAACTGCCACCAGAACGCCACGTTCTTCGTTGCCCTTGAGAAGCAGCCCAAAGCAGGCAATTACACAGGCAGAGACCCGCCCATAATTCCAGTACCTTTGAACCACAGCACAGACCCCATGAGCGGCGCCCTCTGGAACGGCTCTCAATCCGCTTACTGGGATAATACCAGCCAGAAGAGCGCATGTTATTACTGCCACGGTCTATCGACTCTTCACAGCGCCTCGGCGCTGGGCAGCATTAGCAACGTCAAAGGGACGAATAGTTTAAACCAGGATCTCACCACCAGCAGATGGTGTGCCAACTGCCATTATAAGAACGCTCCAGATTACGCAGGAAATACATCCTTCTCCCCGGAGCCCCCGGAAATCCTGAATGCAAGCGGCAAGGTGCCTGCAACTTCAAGGGATGGAACAACCTTCACGAATCACTCAAATTATTTCACTTCGGGCTACAACGATTCTGTGTGCAAGAACTGCCATAATAACAATCTTTCAGCATCAGCAACTTCCCTCAACTTCAGCCACAATGTCGCGATAGGCTCAGGCGGCGCGCCCAACTGCATCCAGTGCCACAATCTTGTGACAGGCTTGAGCGGAGGAGCACCAGTAGGAATCAACTTCACCGCAGCAAATGCCAGCGTGCATAACGGCACAAATGCAAACAATGCCACATCGCAGGGCTACGCTCCAGTAATAGGAGCCTGCTGGGCATGCCATGATACGGACGGTAACGTCACATCAAAGCATCCTGACAAATACAAAACACCCAAGACATGCTTAGACTGCCATCTCGCATCAGGCACTTATTACACCCAGTCCCAGAGTTGGGGCGGTCCCACTGTAAGCGAACATTACTATGGCGGCGACCAGATAGCAGCAGGTAACTCAAGCTCAAATATCTCATCATGCATCAACTGCCACGAGAACGTCAGCGAGATGATAATCTACAACAACGATACAGATACAGGTCAGTCGTTCGTAGGAGATGGAATACGCCTCGTAGGCGGCAACATGAGCTTCTACCATTACGGTAAGGACAGGAGCGATATAAGAACAGGTGCAACAGCAAACTGCAGCTACTGCCACCGGAATACAAACACGGCGTTCAATATAGCCATGTTGGACAGGGCTTACAGCAGCAACGTCTCCAATCACAGCATGAGCTACAGTTCTACAAATCCAGACTGTTCGCAGTGCCACAACTCAGGCTGGATACACAACTCAACGCTCACAAAACCCAATCTAACCCTGCCCAATTCTACGTACTGTCTCACATGCCACGGCACCCCTGGCAACAGCAGCACCACCATAAAGAATCTGTCCCGGCACAACAGCGCCCTCAACTGCACGGACTGCCACCTCAACACCAGCCGCAGCATCCACCCGGTACGGTACCTCCAGCAGGACGGCACGAACTTTAGCACCCAAAAGACCGGAGCAGTGAACTGCACCACATGCCACCAGGGCTCGGGATTGAATAACTTCAGCAGTGCACCAATCATCCCCACACCCATGAACCACAGCACCAATCCCTACAACGGTTCTCTGTGGAACAGCACCCCCGGCTACTGGACAAACACAAGCCAGCAGACTGCCTGCAACTACTGCCACAACAATTCAGCCCTTCACAATACCTCAGGTCTTGGCAATATCACCAAAGTGCAGGCAGGCAACAGCAAGAACCAGAGCCTCTCCGGCGGCTACTGGTGTGCCAACTGCCACTACAACGGCTCGGCGGCAAGCGGAAATTACAACTACAAAGGCAACCTGTTCAGCCCGCAGCCGCCCGAAGTATACAACCAGACCGGACTTGTCCCGCAAAAAGCAAACGATGGCATCACAAATTTCTTTAACCATTCAGGCAGCCTTGCAACCTACGACGACGACCGGTGCAGGAATTGCCATAACAGCTTCCTCGGGGCAGGTGCGACCTCACTCAACTTCAGCCACGACGTAAGAGCAGGCGGAGGCGGCCCCAACTGTACCCAGTGCCACGACATAACAGGAAGCGGAGCACCCACAGACAAGAGAATAAACGCCACTGCCATGCGACTTGGCGTGCACCAGAACCTGAACAGCAACGCCACCAACACCACACCAATAGATAATCTAAGCAAAGCCTGCTGGGCATGCCACGGAAGCGGAACCCAGCCGACAGGTCATCCCGACAATTACAAGTCGCCCTACGAGTGCATAGACTGCCACAACAGGACAGCAAACACCAGCATCGCGAACACCAACATCACCTGGAAGAAAGTATACGACCATATCCAGCAGCCCTATGCCGAGAGCATATATGCAGATGCCTGGAACCCGGCTGTAAACTGCTACCTCTGCCACAACAAGAGCACGGTATACTTCAACGTCACATTCACCACAGCCAATCCGCTGAAAGCCAACGTCTCGCACTACGCCAATAAATCCAACCTCATCTCCAATACAACAAACTGCACCTTATGCCACAAATCCCCCACAAACTCAGTGGAATGGTACGCCAACCTCACAAGACATCCCGCAAAAAGCCAGGACGTAGGCTTCTGTGCCAACTGCCACAACAGCACCAACATCACGACCTTCCAC
>JBAQMZ010000056.1:0-9949 GCA_049303315.1 Candidatus Methanoperedens sp. | reverse complement strand
TACAAAATCAAGGAATAATATAGCAAATTGTCATGATATTTTGTAAAATTCTATTAACTGTCAAATAGATATTCCCCTAAAAAAGACATTCCCGATAAAAAAGATTTGTCAACTGTCAAACTCAGGTCATAAATGAGCGCTTCGGTTATCCCTCCGGCCAGCTTAACCATTCTCTTAAAGAGCCATGCAGGGGCTTTTCCTCCATGAAGGGGCAGGCTTACAGTGCCGGTACGCATGAAGAAGGTTTGGCTGCCTAAATATTAAATGTAATGAAAGCATGGTGAAAGTGTATGAAAAAACTTTATCAAAGTTTTATCAAAAGATGGGGTATGCTTTGCATACCCCTATACCGCATAAAGCGAGGTGTCGCTTTATGAACGCAGCGATAAAAGCCGAGCTTATATCCATCGGCGCTATCGATATTGACCCGGCCCTGCTCGGCAGGCTTACCATTCCCACAGCAGGACCGGGGGCGGGCGGCAAGGCTTTTTTCTTCAGGTCTGGAAAACACAGGGTAAGGCTGGTCGTCGATTCCGGCTCGCCCCTGCGCGCTGTAAAGGACGATGGGGGTATAGTGATATTGAAAGGCGGGAAGGAGCTTGTCAGGGGAAGCATCGAAGAAGAATTAATTCACTGCCCTGAGCAGGCGTATATCACCATGAGCGAGCGCTGCATATATGACTGTAAGTTCTGTCCTGTCCCGAAACTTAAAGGCAAGGTTAAATCGACAGAAGAACTGCTGAAGCTTGTTGAAGAGGCATACAATCTCGGGAAGATGAAAGGAATATCGATAACCTCAGGGGTTGAGGTGTCGCCTGAAAAAGAAGTTGAAAGGGCTGTAGAACTTGTCAAAGCGTTGCGGAAATATAATGTTACCATAGGCGTATCGGTCTATCCCACAAAAGATTCATCGCGCCTCTTGAAAGAGGCGGGCGCGAGTGAGATAAAATACAATGTGGAGACAATGGACAGGGAGATTTATGAAAAGTACTGTAAGAAACCTCCTCTTGATTTCACGCTTGAATGCCTGAAGGATGCAGTGAAGATATTCGGGAAGAACCGTGTGTTCACGAACTTCATTGTCGGGCTCGGCGAGACGGATGAAACGGTTGAAAAATACTACGAGGAACTGGCAGCGATGGGCGTTATTCCGATAATAAGAGCCGTCGGGGTGCACCCCCTGCGCTTTGGTGAACTGGAGGCTGAGCGTCCGACTGCGCAGAGGCTGCTGAAACTTGCGAAAATGTCACGGAGGATACTTGATAAATACGGGCTTGATGCAAGTGTTGCAAAGACCATGTGCCTGCCGTGTACGGGATGCGATTTGAATCCGCATATAGACCTTTAATCGGGGTGAGGCATACGTTTTGTGTTTCTCGTTTTTTTCATTACTTCTTCGATATTATCAGCAAGCTCTGTGCTGGGCTTCAGCGAGCGTATATATGCAAGCGTGTCTTTCTTTTTAGTGAGTTTCGGTATGATGTCTATAAAGCTTTCTTTTGCAGTTTTTTTTGCCATACTTTCCATTAATGTGCATGTACACATATATTTTTTTCAATGAGGAAAGTATAAACCTCAGATGATTTCTCAGTGGATAGCGCCACACATTTATCACTCTTAAAATATTAAATTCCCGGCGCCAATATGTTACCGATGCGACCATTTTTCAAAATCCGCCAGCGTAGGCAAAACCAATTAACAGCGAACTAATACGAACTCGTACGAACTCTAATTATTCAAAATAACCACTTTCAGTTTCGAACCCAAAACGACCACAGAAATGAAAATAATCAAAACAATTTTAAATGTAAAGCTGCTATAAGTTGTACGGTGGTCACAACTTGGTTGAGCAACCTGAAATCCACAGGAAATCACGAAGCAAAAAAGTAGAGGAGCGCAAAGAGGCAGCAGAACAGCTTGGCAGATCTTTTGCAATTTTTGAGGATAAGGAACAGGCATGGGAAGACCTGCATGAACTCACGCAGCACAAAGACGATTCTGTGCGATGGCGCGCTGCTAATTCCCTCGGCGCAGCTTTTTCTGCCATACCCGAAGAACACAAACATGAGGCATGGGCTGACCTGCATGAACTCACAGAGGACAAAAACGATTATGTACGATGGGGCGTTGCATTTGCCCTTGGCGCCGTTTTTTCTGCAATACCTGAAGAATACAAACATGAGGCATGGGCTGACCTGATTAAACTCACGCAGGACAAAGATGATTATGTGCGAAGGGGAACTGCAGAAGCCCTTGGTGCAGCTTTTTCCGCCTTACCCGAAGAGCACAAACACGAGGCATGGACTGACCTGATTAAACTCATGCGGGACATAGACGATTATGTGCGAAGAGGAGCTGCTAATTCCCTGAGTACCGCCTTTTCCGTCATACCCGAAAAACACAAACATGAGGCATGGGCTGACCTGCATGAACTCACAGAGGACAAAAACAATTATGTACGATGGGGCGTTGCATTTGCCCTTGGTGTCGTTTTTTCTGCAATACCTGAAGATTACAAACATGAGGCATGGACTGACCTGATTAAACTCACGCGGGACAAAGACGATTATGTGCGAAGAGGAACTGCTAATTCCCTCAGCGCCGCCTTTTCCGCCATACCTAAAAAACACAAACATGAGGCATGGGCTGACCTGCATAAACTCAAGCAGCACAAAGACAATGATGTGCGAAGGGGAACTGCAGAAGCCCTTGGTGCAGCTTTTTCCGCCATACCCGAAGAACACAGAGAAGAGGCATGTCAAGACCTGATTGAACTCACACAGGACAAAGACGATTATGTGCGAAGGGGTGCTGCTTCTGCCCTCGGCGCAGCATTTTCCTCCATACCCGAAAAACACCAGGATGAGACATGGGCTGACCTTCACAGGCTCACTTCCGATGATGACCGTGACGTGAGAGCATCTGCGTATCATTCACTGGGCAAAGCCTCAATTTTCAAGGCAACAAATGCGGTGAATTATAATGGTTTTAAAAAACTTATAGAAGAAGCTATTGGATATTTTGAGAATTCTACACAGCAGGAGGCATGGTCTGAACCTGCAAAGTTTTGTCTTCCGTTTTACCGCTCGTTCTATGCGATAACGTTCAGGAAAGAAGAAGCTGAGGCTGATGTTAAGAGGTATATAGATGATGCAAAGGGAGCAGTTGAAGGCTCCAAAAGTAAAGAAAAGCTTCTTGAAGCTGTGGAGAACCTATCGAATGCGCTGAAGGAAGCACAGAAAGCAAAGACTTTTGATGAAAGCAAGTTCGAACTCAACGCGTACAGGAAATACTGCGAGCGCGCCGCCGATTTGATTACCGAAGTGGAAGATTCGGCGCCCGGCGCGGCAGGGGCGTTACGGAGGGGGCTGCCGATTATTGATGAAAGAATTAAGGGGATTATAGGGGAGATACAGGAGAAGACAAAGGAGATTTGCAAGACGGCAAGAGGTACAGGGACACCATACGAATCCCTTGGTAAAGAGGTAAACCTGTTAGCCGGAACGCTGTCTGAAAAGGATTACCTGAAATCCGAAAAAAGCGTATCCAGAATTACAAATATCCTTGGAGAATTCTGTAAGCTTCTTCCAGAAGATAAAAGAGGACATGCTTGCGAGATTATAAAGGAAATAAATGAAGAAGAAGAGCTTGTGGATAGACTTAGCAAGGTTGAACTTGCTTTGACGTATTTGCAGCCTAATATCGAAAAGGAACTGCAAAAAGATAAAACCAAAGAAATTAAAGAAACAGAGCGCCGAATAAACATTCCTTTTGAATACGATTTAATATCCGTGATCAACGACAATTTCAGCCCGATTAAACAAAAAGAAGTAAAAAAAGGTTCCCACGATGCAGAATCCAAGACATTAGAATTCCTGAGAACTTATCTTCATGGACTTGTTGCAGATGGTAGGAAAATCCAATGGCTTGACGTGGGTTGCGGGAACGGGCGCAGCCTTCATGTGTTGAAAAAAATTGAAAAAAATCTAGATAAAATATATTATAATGGCACCGATTGCTCGGATAAATGCTTTAATGAAGCCAGAGAATGCGCGTCCAAATTCAAAATAAATGCCAGTTTTAATGTTGTAAATGCAGCCTCAATGAATTTTAAAAATCAGTATGATGTAGTATCTGCAATCCTGCTCCTGCACGAAGTTGATCCTCTCTATCTTCCATATGTACTAATAAATATGCTACGTGCCATCAAGAAAGATGGAACGATTGTTATCTCAGATTTTGAAAAGCCTTTTGAACAGGAAAGAGACACTGTGACATGGAATTCTACAGATATCGAAACGCTGCTCAGTAATTTTAGCGAGGCTGGAATAAGTGTTGATAAAAAACAAGCCGATCAATTCCCGGAAGAATTAGAATTTTACCAATGCTATATTAAAAATCCGAACATTGATGAGGAAAAATTTACCAAGTTTATTCAGCATGGATTTAAAAAATTCTTGGAGTCTAAAAAGAATGACTCAATACAAAAATGTGATGAGCTTGAAAGTCAGATAACTAAAAGAGTTTGTGATATTCTGAAACGACCATATAGCGATATTGGCACACCATCGGACGAGGAAATGAAACAGGTTACAAAAAACATTGATGCTAATTATGGGATTAAAGCGCACAAGGTAGTAATGCTGACAAGACAAATTAAATTCCTATATAAGAAAATAAACGAACTGAAAAATTACGATTGATGTTTAGATGCAAATAATCATAAATCATGAGCATCAACCTCAAAATCCCTCGCCCTCATCCACTCAGAACCCGAATCCAGCAATCCTGCAAATCCTGCGGCCGCGCAGCATCACGGACGGCGCCCGGGATTTCATGACGGCGCCGGATTTATAAATGAGGTTCATGATAAATACAATGAAATAAAAAATATGGAGAATACGAAAATGCAACCAATCTGCGTTTATCTGCGTTTATCTGCGGTTCGTGATTTCGATACGCTTAGCCTGCATCTGATTCCTATCGGCGCGCCGAATAGTATAAACTATTTAACCCAGAGTTCGTACGAGTTCGTATTGAGTTCGCTGTTTATATCCCAAATAGGATTGCGCTTTTTGCCTCGATCTGCGGTTAATAAAAATTCATGATCATGATTAACGAACTCAAAATCTCGCGCCGTGACATTGAACTGATACAATCAGAACTCGAAGCCAACAAGCCTTACGAAGCCTGCGGTGTGCTGGTGGGCACCATCAACGGCAGCACGGCGCTTGTTGAAAAAGCCCTGCCTGTTACGAATGTGAAGCGCACGAGGGCAAGTTTTGAACTTGACCCGAAAGAGCATTACAACGCATGGAACGAAGCCGAAAAGAACGGCATGGAGATTGTTGGTGTATATCACACTCATCCTGTTTCATCTGCTGTGCCATCGCTGTGGGACAGGGAAACTATGCAGAATGATACTTCGGTGTGGCTTATCGCGGGCGCTGACGGGATGAGAGCGTATGTGTGGGAGGATGGGGTGAAGAGTGTGAAAATAACAGATGTATCGGGCTAAAAGAAGTGCGATAGCATTTGGATATCAATCTTTTAGCCTGTGTTATCTGCCGTTGCGGGCAATTTTTTCATTATGAATGATTAGGGACGATAAGGTTTTGCACTAACATAACAGTTCGCGTGCTTTGAAGGTCCCCAAACATATCTTTCTTTTTCTTTAGCACGACTCCAAAGTGACCATTTTATTCCGTATTTTTGTTTGGCTTTTTGTCTCCAGTCCTTTATAGCTTTCCTTTTCGCGCCGTAGGCTGTCTTGGCTTGAAAGGTAGCTGACGTTAGTGTTTCTTTGGTCTCTCCTTTATGCTTCATTTCTCCTCCCTCTTTAAATCTAATATGTCAAAAGGGCTAATAATCCTTCCTATCGCTGTTTGGCTCACATGAGGACTTTGAATAACCATTCATTTTCTACAAAACTCTATCACATCATCGTCCTCTCCAGCCCCTCCATCGCAACCTTATTCAACCGCTTTGCCCTTGCCTCGGTCTTCCCCTCTGAAAATACCCTTACCTTAGGCTCAGTCCCGCTCGCCCTCACAAGGAACCAGCCGTCCGTGTAGTCCACGCGCACGCCGTCCATATCCGAGAACCGTTCGAAATCCTGAGGGATCTCCTGCTTCAGCCTGTCCAGTACCGCCTGCGTATCCGTACCGTCTGAGAGCGTCTTTGCATCCTTTATCTGATAATATTTCGGATACGTAGCAACAAGCTCCGACATAGTTTTTCCTTCCTTTGCAAGTACCCCTGCTATCACTCCTGCCAGCATCGGCCCTTCACGGCTCCACTCAAGCAGCACCGAGCCGTGTTCCTCAAGCCCAACCTGCGCCCCGCATAAGAGTTTTGCCTGCGCGAGATAGGGTTCCCCGACCGGCGTGTAAATAACCTCGGCGCCGAGAGTCTTTGCAACGTGTTCAATGATGTTTGAGAATGCAATCGTCACAGCAATTATCTTTTTCTTGTCTTTACATTGCCGCAGAACATGGTCTGCAATTATCGATGCAGAAAAATCACCCTGTATGAATTTCCCGTTCTCATCCACAAATGCAGTCCTATCGCCGTCGCCGTCATGCGCGACACCCATATCAGCATTTTCAGAGATGACAAGTTTTTTTAGCTTTTCAAGATTCGCATCCGTGGGTTCGGGATTTCTCTCCCTGAACATGCCGTCGTATTTGCAGTTGAACCTCACCACTTCATGTCCCAGGCTTTCAAGGGTTTCTGGCGTTACGGTTGATGCTGAGCCGCCCCCGCCGTCAACCACGATTTTCAATGGCTTTGTTGGAAAGAGCTTTTTTACATACTGCACTATGTGGGCGCGGTACCTCTCGCCTGCGCCGCTGTCGGTCAGTTTTTTTCCTTTTTTTGCAAATCTGCGTTCATCAATGCCGAAACCCTGCGGGTTCTCGACTCCGCGCACACGCATGGCGTAGCCATGCGTGGACACGCCCTCCAGAGGCGTGACTCTGGGCGCCTTCATCTGCGGTTCAATTTTTATTAAATCTCCGAAATATATTTTTTCAAGCGCAAGGTCTTCCTCAGGAGAAAAACCCATTCCCCTTTTGCTCAGGCACTTTATCCCGTTATATTCAGGCGGATTGTGTGAAGCTGTAATCATAACGCCCGCATCGGCCTGCCTGCCCACTTCAAGCGAGAGTGTGTTTGGCGTAATTATGCCGAGTGTAAGCGCATTGCAGCCATGTTCTATTATTCCCTCTACAAGCGCTTCTTCAAGCATTGGGGATGAAATTCTCGGATCTTTTCCGATAGCAATTGTTTTTCCCTCTCCCAGATATGCTGCCAGCGCGCCGCCCACACGTTTAGCCTTGCCAGCGCCAATCCCTTCATTAGTCCCCCTAGTCCCCGTATTTAAATACGGGGTCTCTACGATGCCCCTGAAACCGAAAGTCCCAAACAGTTTTTTTTGTTTGCGTATATTCTTATAATTGTCAAATTTATTGGTAAATTCTTCGCATACCATAACTCTCGGATAGGTTTTTTATGTATTAAAGTTTTCTAAGTAAGTTTTATTTACTAAGCAAAACTAATAATCTAATCAATGACTAAGATAATTTCAAAGACTAAGATAATTCAAGATTTTTTAGATGAGCTTGAACATAATAAATACTCAGAGAGCACATTAGAATATTACAAACCCATTTTAGAAGAAGCCAACAATTTTAAACCGCTCCAAGATTGGACGACCAAAGAGGATGTAATTAAATTTGTACTGCATTTAAAAACCAAAAACAAAGAAAGCTCAGTGGAAACTAAAAAAGGCGTTCTTAAAACTTTTTTTAAGTTAACAGGAAAAAAAGAAATCGTTGAAGACACCCATATCCGAATTGTTAAAAACAATCTGAGGCGTGAAGATATCCTCACAATTGAAGATATTGACAAATTAATAGAATCAACAGATAGCCCCATGTATAAAGCCCTTATAGCATTCTTATTTGAATCGGGAGCAAGAATAAACGAAGCATTATCTGTAAAAATCAAAAATATCAAAGAAACTGATAATGGATTAATAATAGGCATCGCAGACACCAAAACAAATAACAATATCAGAGAAAGCGCCTACATCTATTCAGCCCAGTATATTCGAAATCATATCACCTATTCAGGCTTAACAAAAGAGGATAAACTTTTTCCGATATCAGACCAAGCAGTCCAAAAAATGCTTAATAAATTGAAAGTAAAAACAGGAATCGAAAAACCCATATCCCCCCATAAATTCAGACATGCACAAGCTACAGATATGTTGACAAGACAATACTCAGAATTAATCATAAGAAAACAGCTTGGTTGGTCTCCAGATAGCCACATGATCTCAAGATACATCCATCTTGTAGATCAAGACGTAATAGACGCAAGATTTGAAAAGAATGGTTTAAACACAGTCAATAAAAAAATATCCAATATTAAAATAGCAGAACCTCTTAAAATTGCTGATGCTTCACTACAATTAAGAAAATTATCCGAAGAAAACGAAGAAATGAAGAAAGGATACGAAGAGCTAAAATCAATTATTTTTCATTTGTTCAATAAAAACAACATCCAAGAAGTCATACAGGAAGTAAAAGAAAATGCTGAAATTAATTTGGATATAGAGGAGGCAAAGAAAAGGCAGGGTAAGCAGCAAGATAAAGAATGGATAAAGAAAAACGAGGATATTATTGAAAAATTATCTTAATTAAATAAACAGCGCTCTTCGAGAACACCGTTAAATTACCTAATTAGCGTTTCGCTACACTTCGAACCTTCATTACGCTACGGGATGACGCCCCCGCAGTGCAGGCGCTCTTTCAGAGGGATATATTTGAAGAATAGCACACCGGGGCGCTCACCCTCCGCTTCATTTCGGCTCTCCGTTACGCTACACTTTTTTTAATAGCCTTCGCTTATGTAAAATCAATTTTGCGAAATTGATTTTGGAAACGCAATTATCAAGAACCCCCAAGCTATTTTTAATTTATTAATTTTAATTTCTTTTTTTTACCTGGTATTTTTTAGTTGTTGTTCTTTTTTTTAGTTTTTTAGAGTCTATTGTTTTTGATTTCTTTTTTTTACCTGGTATTTTTTATTTATTGTTTTTTAGTTGTTTTTTAGAGTCTATTGTTTTTGATTTCTTTTTTTTACCTGGTATTTTTTATTTGTTGTTTTTTGTTGTTTTTTGTTGTTTTTTTAGAGTCTATTGATGTTGGTTACGAGCTGAGAGTTTATTGATGTTTTTTGTATTTAGAGTTGAGGAGGTTGAGATTTAAGGAGAGTGAGGTTTGAGAAGATTGGAGAGATCAGGTTTTGAGGAGATTGGAGAGATCAGGTTTTGAGGAGATTGAGGATTGAGAAGTTAGATCAGCCAGGAAGCCAGCCAGGATGAACCCAGGAAGTTAGATCAGCCAGGAAGCCAACCAGGATGAACCCAGGAAGTTAGATCAGCCAGGAAGCCAGCCAGAATGAGACCGGGAAGTTAGATCACTCCCAAGAAGTTTTAAAGAGAATCCAGACGTTTAACCAATACAATGACTTAGCTTCCTGATTTAACCCTGGATTTTAACATTTACCTGGATGTTTCATGTCTATGCTTATTGATTTATCCGGGCTTTTGACCTGTTTAGTTAAACTATTCATTAGTTTAACTTATTCATTCTACCGCTTCTTTTCCCCAGTTAATCTAATACGGTTAAAAACACCAACAAAGAGGACTTTGATTATTATTCAATCCCTTTTTAAAAATTTTAAGCAGATTCTGAGGTATTTCGGGGAGCTTTTTATAGATTCGTGCGTCCTAGCGGACATGTTGATTTAATCTATAGAGGATTTCGATTAACTTGTAATTTTCCCTGATATTCGAGCATATTATGAATATTCATGCCTATGCTGCCTCCGTTTCTCATTTTTTCTTTAATTTGCATGTTTTATCAGATAGCTACCGCTA
>JBAQMZ010000055.1:0-41989 GCA_049303315.1 Candidatus Methanoperedens sp. | reverse complement strand
TCTCCTAAAACTTTCACTCGCTCATACTCTTCTCTAAATGCAAAATCTATGAATGATGCCATACAAACTAAATATAGTTATTATGTATTAAATATTTCGATTCTATCTGGTTTTTCGAAATTCTCTTTATACTAATTGTTCCTTTCCACCCACATGTAAAATAGGGACTGTAAAAAAGTTTGGTGTTGAGCAAATTCTTTGCGTCCTTTGCGCCCTCTGCGGTGGAAAATCCTGCACCGCAAAGCACGCCAAGAGCACAAAGTTACTTTAGACGAAATTTAACACCAAAAGATTTTACACACACGTAAAATAAAAAGATTAACAGAATAATTAATATATCTTCGGCTCGTTTTCCACCCCGGTTAAAATGCCTGTTATTACAATATATTACGATGACCTTGAAGAACTCTCAGGGATAGATAAGGAGACGGTAATCCGGCGCATCCCGATGATGGGATGCGACATCGAACGAATCGAGGATGACCACATCGATATCGAGTTCTTCCCAAACAGGCCCGACCTTTACAGCACTGAAGGGGTAGCAAGAGCGCTCAAGGGATTCCTTGGCATTGAAACAGGAATCCGGGAGTTCAAGGTAGCGCCTCCAGTAATCAAAATAACAAAAGATAAGGAAATTGGAAAAATCCGACCATTCCTTGCCTGCGCTGTAATCCGGGGAATGCAGTTCAATTCACGAAGCATCGAATCCCTGATGGCACTCCAGGAGTCTCTTCACTGGGCTGTGGGCAGGAACCGCAGAAAAGTATCCATAGGTGTGCACGACCTTGCACGAATAAAACCGCCTTTCCGGTATATTGCGCAGAATCCCGATTTTAAGTTCAAGCCGCTTGATTTTACAGAGCCGATGACGATGAGGGAAATCCTGGAAAAACATCCAAAAGGCGTAAGGTTCGCGAATATCCTTGAAAAATTCGATAAATATCCGCTTATTCTTGATGCAGAGGAGAATGTTCTCTCGTTCCCCCCGATAATCAATGGTGAGCTCACGCGCGTGACTGAAGAGACAACCGACCTCTTCATCGAAGTTACAGGTCTTGACCAGTCCGTATCTGTTGCCCTGAACATCGTAGCAGCATCGCTTGCCGAGCGCGGAGGAAGAATCGAATCTGTTACCATCGACGGTGGGATACAAACACCGAAGCTTGAACCTGCTATCATGAACCTTGAAAATAGTGAGGTAACAGAGCTACTTGGATTCAATCTCACAGATGAAGAAATAATATCATGTCTTCAAAAGATGAGGTACGGCGCAAGAACATCGGGCAAGACAATTGAAGTATCAGTGCCGGCTTATCGCTCCGACATACTGCACAACTGGGACCTTATCGAGGATATCGGTATTGGCTACGGTTTTGATAAGATTCAACCTGAATTGCCTTCAACTTCCACAACAGGAAAATCCCATCCCATTTCAAAGCTTCGGGATTCAATCCATGAAATCATGACCGGGCTTGGTTATTTTGAGGTAATGCCTTTCACCCTCACAAGTGAGAAGGTTCAATTTAACATGATGCGCCGCGAAAAGCAAGAGGGTATCACCCATATCCTGTATCCGATAAGCGAAGACCATACCATCGTACGCACCACAATCCTTCCCAACCTGCTTGAAATCCTGTCAATTAATAAGCACCGTGAACTCCCGCAGCGGATATTCGAAGCCGGAGAGGTTGTACTGGATTGCATGACTGGGCAGCATCTGGGCGCCGCTGCCATACACCCGCAGGCTAATTTTACTGAAATCCAGGCTGTGGTGGATGCAGTTTTGAGGGAAAGGCGCATAGAATATGAGGTTGCGGAGTCAAATGACCCGGCATTCATCGAAGGCAGGCGCGCCGATATAATAATAAAAGGTGAGAAAGCCGGGGTGTTCGGCGAGATTCACCCCGGGGTTATCTCGAATTTCGGGCTTGAACACCCCATCATTGGATTTGAATTGAGATTATAATCGAAAGATTACAATCCCTTTTTCTTCTTCAAATAATATCCAGCCACTACCGCTCCAACAACCACAAAAATACCCATCATTGCCAGAGGTGAAGTCGAATTTGTTCCCGGATTCACGGTTATCGGGACTGTCCGCCTGAAAATCACCACGTTATTCTTTTCGTCTATGCCTCTCAGTTCAACATCCAGCAGGTACTTCTTGGCAGCGGCATTTTTATCGACTGTCACTTTCAATACGGCATCCCCGTTTTCACCAGGTTCAAGCTTTCCCACGAAATCTGATTTTTCATCGAATTCAAAAGGCTGGGATGCGTCTTTGAATACGCGTAATGAAACGGATTCAGCCTTTTCAGTGCCGTTGTTGGCGACATTTATCCTGAACTCGGCTTTGTCTCCGGGCATTAATTTTTCAGGAGTGGTTGTCACTGATTCCGCTATAAGGTAAGGTGCTGGCTTTATCGGGATATTGAGCGTGAGGTTTTTCATCCTGTACATATTTGCCTCATCGTTTTCATCCTTATACGTAATCTCAAGTTTTGCGCTGTAATCTCCTTCCCTTAAGTTCTCATCAGTGTCCACATAAAAATCTGCTTTTTTACTGCCGCCCGTTTCAATTATACCAAGACTGTCCTCATCAGAATAACTGTATGTCGGCTTGAATCCCGCGGGCACTATGAGTTTAACCTTAACATTCTCTGCATTGCCTTTTCCGATATTGTCGATATTCACCGACAGCGTCGCTTCTTTTGTATCGGCTATCAGTTTTTCGGGAGATGTGACAAGCGCCCCGACTACGAAATCAGCCCGCTTCGGGTCGATGTAAACAGGGAAATCCTTCTTTGTCCACCCTTCTCCCGTATCCCAGCTCAGGGTTACGTTGTAAGTCCCCTTGATAGCATTATCTGCTACCCTGAGTTTGTAGTGCAGCACATAGAAAATCTGGTTATCGTTCGTGCCTGCGGATGCGCCTAAATCCTTATCCGGGGAATCCCCGGCTTCGAATAAAAAGGGGTATTCCACATCAAGATGGAACCTTAAATTCTCTACGGTACTTGACATAGTGTTTACAACCTGCCATCTCAGGTCCACATCTTTCCCGGCATCAGCCGGGTCGGGGTCCTGGCTCATGAAATTTGCCTGTATCCTGTTTCCCTGCACTCCCGTAAGCGGGGCGCCCAGAACGACAGCGGCAGCCGTTGATAAAAGTACTATCAATACGCCCAGTATTGAAATTTGTGTTAATAATCTGTTCTTCATGTTCTTACCTCAAATCTGTTCATTATTTTTTTATATGTATCTTTTATATTCATAGTATCAATTATAATTACAAGAGCAGGGACAACGGTTATGGCGGCTGCCATGCTTGCAGCGACCCCGTAGCTCATTATTGTCCCCATATCGCCGAGGAAGGTCAATTTCCCAAGAGACATCGCCTGGAATCCTATCAGGGCAGCCAGCGTTGTTGTGGACATGGGGATTATAACGTTGTTCAGGGTCACTGCCATGGCATCCCTGGGAACAAGTTTGTTTTCCAGTTCAAACCTGTACCTCGTGACAACCTGTATCCCGAAGTCTATGCCTATACCCATTATCATGGATAAAACGCCGGACGTCTGTGAACTCAATCCCATTCCGATTAGCCCGACATAGCCCATCGCCCAGAGCGTCCCGAAAATTATGGTTGTCATGGGCGTGAATCCGTATTTGATGGAACGGAAAAGAGCCAGTATTATTATCAGGATCCCGATAAGGGAATACAGCGACGTCTTTGCCATATCCGGTCCGATGCTTTTTTCCATGACCGTACTTTCCATGGCGTTGCCTCCAAGATTTACCGTAACTCCAGGCGGCTTTGGGACTTCCATGATTATCTTGTTAAGTTCGACTTCAAGCGCTTTCAGGTCAGCGTCATCGGTTGTCTGGATTTTAACCAGGGCAAGCGTATAGTCCTTGCTGACATAACTTCCAAGAAGCCCATTCTTATCTGTAAGCGCAGAAATCTCCCTTACGGACTGGGGCAGCCGCCCATTATTAATCGTTTTCAAAACCGAAGCCGCACTTGAGACATCAATCACATTATCGGTATGCTGCGCAAGCTTGGAAAGCTGGTCCATATATCGTATGACCGCAGGGTCGCGAATGTCCCGCGTTTCGTCAGAACCCTTATATTGAGGATCTAATTCGACTGCAAAGAATACTGCATTAGTGCTTCCGAACTCGTTTTCAATGCTGTTCAGGGTGCCTATGGATTCAACGTCATTGGGAAGCATTGATTTTATATCTGATTTTTTTGTTTCAATAGTGCCTGCCATCTGGATGGCAAAAAATGAAACGACAAGCATGATTATAAGCACTGTAACCGGGTGGTTGGTGACAAATGCTGAATATTTTTCAAGCAGTTTTTTGATCATTTTTTACCTCCCCCTCTGGACATGTTCTTCTTTTTTGGCAGTAAGTTTCGCAAGCTTTCTATGTGTATTCCAGTACTCATAATCTTCTTCAAGCAGTATGAACACAGGATTGACAATGAGCGCAGCCAGAAGGCAATAAGCTATACCCAGCGCCAGCGTCTGGCCCAGGTGCTGTATAAGCGGAACGGATGCGAAGGAAAGAACGCCAAAACCCACGATTGTGGTCGTCCCTGACCCGATAACGGCTGTACCTATTGAATATACTGTGGTCTTCATGGAATCAAGCTGGCTATAATTTTTAACCCTTTCTTCATTGTACCTGCTTAGCACGAATACGCCGTATTCCACGCCCAGACCCAGAAGCATTGAGCTAAGAGCCACCGTGGCAACCGATAGGGGAATCCCCAGCCATCCAAGGGTACCCATCGTCCAGATTAATCCTATAGACAGCGGGGCGAATATCAAAAATGCCTGTGTATATGAACGCTGCATGACGAAAAGAAGGAGCAGAATGATGGCTGCTGCGACTATGAGTGTAAAAACAGCATCCCTCTTTAGTAAATCAAAAATAGTCATCCTGAGAATCGGCTGCCCTGTTATGCCGAACTTTACTCCTGGAGGCTTCGGGGTGTAATCGATACGCTTCTGTGCAAGTATATTGAACTTCTGTATCTGGTCTTCTCCTGAACCTATATCCGCTGCAACATACATGAGCGCCATTTTATAATTCCGGCTGAAAAATGCATCCGCCGCGGAGGTATTGCGCAGGGTTTGCGTTATTTCCTCATCAGAATATGCATTCTTGCCCCTGAAAAAACTTGCAGGAGATGTTACGCTCGTAACAGTCGTTTCGCCCCTCAGTTCCTTATCGAGGAAAATCAGTGATTGTATCACCCTCGGGTCACGGATATCCCTCACAGCTTCTTTTGAATCAACAGACTCGTCAATTTGCACGGCAATGACTACAGTATCCTCTCCCCCGAATTTACCCGATACCCTGTCATTGAGCGCAAATATGGGAAGTTCTTTGGGCATCTCTTTCCTGAAATCCGAGTTAATGGTCAAATCCTTAAGCCCGATACCCAGAATAATAGTAAGAATTATAACTATGACTGCAAGTATTTTTGTATGCTTTTTCTGTATTTCAGCAAGTTTCATTAAATTCGTTTCAAGAAAGGTTGCCATCTGTTCTCCGCAGTGCTTCCCTGTTTATTCATGCAGGTATTAAAATGTTATGTTTCTAAACAACTCTAAAGTGGTTTAATTACAAAAGTTTTAAATAGCAAAACATGAATTTATCCCTTGTGCTTGAAAAACTAAAGAAACTCGGTCTTACGAGCTATGAATCATCGGCTTATCTTGCTCTCCTGAAGCTTGTCGATGCCGAAGCAGATGAGATAGCTATTAATGCAAAAATACCTATGGGGCGGATTTATAATGTCCTTTCAAGCCTTGAAGAAGCACATTTAATTCGCGCGCAGGATACAAGACCGAGAAGGTATGCATGCGTTGAGCCTGCCGCTGCGCTTGAGCGGCTTTCAAAAACCAGGCATGAAGAACTAACCCAGGCTTCGGTTGAACTGGAAAACCTGGTTTCTGACCTGAAATCCGAACTTTCGGGGGTTGAGCCAAGGAAGCCTGATAAGACTTTCTGGACAGTCGCAATAGGTGAAGAATCCCATGAACTTGTCCGTGAGTGCATATCAGGGTCTCAAAAGGAATTGCTGGTTTTTATGGCTCCCAAGATGAACTCCGAGAGACTAAAAAAAGATTTGATGAAAGAATGTCATGCCGGAATCCTCAAGGCTCTTTATGAAGCTATCAAAAGGGGCGTGGAAATCAAAATTATCCTTAACAAAGACGTGGATTTCAGTTTACTGGAAGAATATCCGATTGTAAAACAACTGCTTGCGCATATGGGGGATAAATTCAATTGCAGGTTTGCTGCGATACCTGCCACACCGTTTGATATAATCGATAGTGAAAACGTCCTGCTCCAGATGCTGAATCCCATTAATCCTGAAGAGCTTTTTGCAGTGGTGAATATCAGGGATACCAAGCTCGCGAAAGAGCTTCGGAAAAAGTTCTTTGCTTTATGGGAAAAAGCAGAGCCATATTCCGGAAATAGTTGTAATAAAAGTTGTAATAAAAATTAATCCGATTTCCTGCTGCCATGCAGTAATCTTTCAGGTCTGGACTGAATCGCTGGAAATAGGAAATAAATTCTAACCTATATAACTCGCGCTTCCCCTGTCAAAACCATCCACAAGCTCAAGATTCATATCATCGGGCTGCCATGCTGCGTTTGGATACACGAGATTCTTGAAGAAAAGGGTGGTATCTTTTGCTATTTTTGTTGCAAGATGCTCTTCGCCGAATACCTGTTTTGTTATCTCATGAGCCATCTGTCTTACGCCGCTTTCGCTCAGGTAACCCAGCGTATGCAGGTACTCATGGAGAAGCACATGGAAAATATAGGGTTTGTAAAGCTCAGGTCTTGTTTCCTTGATTCTCTCAAGCGGGATTTTATTCATTACTATGACGTTTGAGCCTACAGGGTAGAAAGCCCCGAAAAATCCCTGCGGATGGTTCCCGAGGTTGGCAAGTCCCAGCATCAAACCTGCGCGGCTTTTTCTCTGGCTCTCCCACACGGCTGCCTTTACAACCTCGAAGATGTCTGCGAGGGTTTTTGCGTTTTCAAGTCTTGTATCGAAATTGTTTTTTATAAGATTCGTCATCTTACGAACATATTAGAAGGGCATTGATAAATAAGTTTTGGTCAGGCATCCGG
Organism: Candidatus Methanoperedens sp.; assembly: GCA_049303315.1. Classification (GTDB taxonomy): domain Archaea; phylum Halobacteriota; class Methanosarcinia; order Methanosarcinales; family Methanoperedenaceae; genus Methanoperedens. The sequence goes on along the minus strand of JBAQMZ010000055.1, from coordinate 34,822 downwards.
GCGCTAAGAAGGAGTGTCAATATCAGGGATACAAAGCTTGCAGATGAACTCAGGAAGAAGTTCGCAACTATATGGGAGAAGGCTGAGGGATACTCAAGTGGGGGATGTTAGAGCGTTTTTTATTTCTTGGAATAGGAGTTTGAGGCGCTCGTTTTCCTTTAGTATTAAATCATATCGTTCTTTCTTCATTTTCATGTATCCTTCCAGCGTATTACTACCATTTATGTCATAAATAGGTTCATCCATTAAATTATTCAAAGTGTGCATTATCAGTAGTGCATCGAACATTTCTTTCTTCGTTGTAATATTTCCTATCTTTCCATTACGTAATGCTTCCTCTAAAATTACAGTTGAGAACTTGTATGTTGGCTCTTCAAATGTTGTAGTAAGTTTTTCTCTTATGTTTTGCATGCCATCGATATGATTTAGATTAAAATCGATTTCATGAATCAGCTCGGATGTTAATGCTAGTCTGTAGTCTGTTTCTTGACTTTTTGCATCATAGAATGTTACTAATGCAATACCTAATGCAAAAATTGTAGTAATGGATGCTAACGTGTTTATATTGTCCTTATTTTCCTTTAACCACATCCAAACGCGATTTATTGATGCCATATTCAACCTCTATTATTTCTTAATCTTCAACTACATGCTATTGAAGTAAACTGTTCTATATCGTGTATTGAAATCAAAGAATGGGATAAATATTTTGGTACAAACGTAACTATAATTCATCATAACCCCGCACAATGATACGGCGCTCGTCAGCATCTCTGCCATAAAGCCCTCCCTCCTTCATCACACCCCTGCGAGCAAACGCACCTCTCCAAGACCTCCCATCCCTGCCCTGTAGAGCCATGACAGCAGCCTGAACCTCTCTTTTCCAGCAGCATCCGTAGCTCTGGAAAATCTTATAAGTTTGAATGTATTAAAAGAACTGTATGGAAACTAAAACTGTAACTGAACTGAAAAAGATTCGCGCAGATCTTGATATGCTAACGAATCTATATTCCAAACTCGTTGATAGGCTAATTCCAGAAGAAGAACCAGAAGCTGAAGACCTTAAAGCAATACGGGGTAAGGATAAAATAGCCTCGGAATCCGAACTACTGAAGGTACTGGAAGCATGACCTTTGAAATAAATATCAAAGGCAAATCTTTGAAATTTATTTCATCCCTGCAAAAAAATGACAGAGAGCGCCTCAAAGAGGCAATTCTTGTTTTAAAAAATGACCCTGTTCCCATAAAATCCCTTGATATCACCAAAATGAAAGGTGAAAAGAATACGTATCGCATACGTAAAGGGAAGTTCAGAATTGTTTATGAAGTTATCTGGGAGCAAAAGCTTATCCTGATTCATAGAGTCGATTTTAGAGGCGATGTTTATAAATAAAAATCGATTAGAATTTATTCTACATATTCTCCCCCCGACCTCCCATACATGCCATGCAAAGCCGTCACAGCAGATTTAACATATCCTTCTTTTCCTCCTCTTTTTCATCGGGGAACCACACACCGGACATTCATCTCCCTCCGGGAACCGCCGCTTGCACCCGATGCACTGCTTTTCCCAGAGGAGAACATCCTTTATCTTCCTCTGGCCTGCAGGCATCACCTTGATACCAAGCTGGATGGCGGTATTCTGCACCGCAAAATCATCCGTGACCAGAATAGTCTCTTCGCGCCCTGAATACTCAAGCGCCTTTGCAAGAATATCGATGTCAGTTCTTGAAAGCTCTTCGCTGTCCTTCGTGACTCCCGCTTTTGTCCTGACCTCTTTTTTGAAGTTCTCAAGCGGGGGCTCGACTCTCACATTCATCAATTCCATTGTTGTGCGGGCGTTCTCGTCCCTGAGTTCTTCGACTACGGAGGGCGTAGTTACGATGCTGCCTTCGAGTCGTTTCCGGATGATGAAGAGGGAGGAGTCAGCGATATGAATCATACTCTTACTGATGCACATCCCAAACGAAAAACCTGCGGTTTATCTGCGGTTATTATTTCGCCCTCGAATCACGTTCGTTCCCATACGCAGTCCCCGGCGCGACTGCTGCTGCTATTGCCGAGGCGATAAGCGCCTTATACAAATCAACAGCTATGAAAGGCATAACTCCAAGTTCAATCGCTTTCTGTGCATTCACGCCAAGCACAAATGCCAGTTGAACAGCCCCGAAGAGGTAAACCATAACAATCCCGAGCAGCATCAAACTGAACATGCCTGCAAAGCTGCGTGATTTGACATACATGTCTGTGAACCAGCCGATTATAAGCGATGCGACAATGAACCCGATGATGTAACCACCAGTCACGCCTGTGAGAACTTCCATGCCGGCTGTTCCACCTGCAAACCATGGCACGCCTATTACGCCAAGAACAGTGTAGAATACCTGGCTCAACCCGCCGTACCATTTCCCGAGAATCACGCCAGAGAGAAGAACCGCGAAAACCTGTCCCGTTACAGGCACCGGCGTGTAGGGAAGATAGAACCGGAGCTGGGCAACCAGTCCGGTCAAACACGCAAAGCCAAGCGCCATGATGACCTTATTCACAAAAGTGGATTCAAATCGCCATTTAAAAAAATTGTATCTGGCAGATTCATATTTTTCAAATACGTTTTTTAGCCCGTTTCCAAATTCTGACATAAATTTCACCGATTGTAAACTTTTTATTTCTTAAAGTAGACAATCATTTATAAATCAATCGATTTGATTAAGTTCTATTATTGGAACTGGCATCGGATTCATTATCTCGGCTATGGAATGCCCCGGATTATCACTATGCCCCCGATAAGGACAAGCGCCCAGAATAAGAGCTTCTGCGTTCTGTTCCCTATTCCTAAATCGATTGCGAATACCCTGAAACCGTTCAATGCGTGGGGAAGTACAAGCAGCAGCAGAATAAAAACTGCGGTCTTGAACTCCACGAACATGAAATCAAATGGTGTTTTAATTCCATGCGCCCACACGATATGTATGAACAGGTAGAACACAAGCAGGATACCCGTGACGCGCTGGAGCAGCCATGCCCACATCCCTGTTCCGTAAGCCCTCTCTTTTTCCATGGTCACCTGATTATGTGTTTAATCTTATGTAAGATAATTTTCCTCATGAAACCCGTGATGGCATTGGTGGGAGGCACTTTTTTAGGGCAAACCTCAACGCAGCGGTAAACTTCATCGCATGCCCAGACCCCTTTTTCCGTATCCACCCGTTTTAGCATCCCGGCTGTGTCATTATATCTCGTATCTGCATAAAAACGCCATGCTTTTGCAAGCGCGGCAGGTCCTGAATAATCCTTATCCCTTGCAGCCGCGGGACATGCCCCGTAGCAAAGGCCGCACAGGATACACGCTGCATACTTATCGACCTTCCTGACATCCTGCTGCGACATCAACAGATCGCCGCCTCCCTCAAACCATGGGTGCACCTCCTCATAATGCCTGAAAAAAGGTTTTAAATCCACTATCAGGTCTTTGATTACAGGGAGGTTCGGGAGGGGTTCGATAAGTATCTCATCGCCGGTCTTAAATTCAGGTTTCGCAACCGGACCAAACGGTGATAAGGTCAATACCCGTTCGCCAATGATTTCAGAGACTTGAGTGCGGCATGCAAGTCTTTGTTTCTTGTTAATGAGCATGGCGCATGAGCCGCAAACAGCGCCGCGGCATGAATACCTGAACGCAAGGGAGCCGTCCTGCTCATCCTGTATCTGGAAAAGCGCTTCAAGAACAGACATGTGCGGTTTGGGTTTTACTTCAAAAGTATCGAACCACGACTTTTCCCCGTCAAATCTTTTGATCTTGAATTTCATAACCCGGCATTTCATAGTTTCTTTCCCACATTATATAAAACACATGGTAAAGTAATATAAGAAACGTATATATTATGAGCATGTTCAGGCACGACATCATAATAGTGGGCGGGGGTCTTGCGGGTTTGCGCGCCGCTTTAGCAATCAGGGGCGCCGATGTGGCAGTCATATCCAGGGTTCATCCCTTGCGCTCGCATTCGGTAGCAGCTCAGGGCGGTATTAATGCAGCGCTTGGGAAAAACGACAGGTGGGAAGACCATGCCTTTGATACGATAAAAGGAAGCGATTACCTTGCAGACCAGGATGCTGTGGCTTTGCTGTGTCAGGATGCTCCGGCGCGTGTCATTGAGATGGAGCAATGGGGTACGCTTTTTTCAAGAACCGATGAAGGAATGATTGCCCAGCGCCCTTTTGGCGGCGCAGGCTATCCGCGCACCGCTTACGCAGAGGACAGGACAGGTCATGCGCTACTGCATACGATGTATGAGCAGGCGCTTAAAAATGGCATCAAGTTCTATGAAGAATGGCTGGTAACGGGGCTTGCTGCCAATAATGGCAGGTGTTCAGGCGTTGTCGGATACAACATCGCAGACGGGAAAATAGAAGGCTTTCAGGCAAAGGCAGTGGTTTTTGCTACCGGCGGATACGGAAGGATATACAGGCGTTCAACGAACTCGATAATAAACACGGGATTCGGATGCGCCGTGGCATACCGAAGCGGCGTTGCGCTTTCGGACATGGAATTCGTGCAGTTCCATCCCACCACGCTTTATGGCACGAATATACTTATTACAGAAGGCGCTCGCGGCGAAGGCGGGTTCCTTAAGAATAAACACGGCGAGCGGTTCATGGCGCGTTATTCTCCACATTTGCTTGACCTTGCACCGCGGGATATAGTGGCGCGGGCAATCCAGACCGAGATAAACGAGGGCAGGGGATTTGAGGGCGGTTACGTTCACCTTGAGTTGATGCATATAGGTGAACGGAATATCAAAGAGCGCCTGCCCGGAATCAGGCAAATCGCTATGGATTTTGCGAACATCGACCCGGTTAAAGAGCCGATACCCATCCAGCCGGCGCAGCATTATTCCATGGGAGGGATTGCTTCGAACAAAGACTGCGAGACCGCGATTGCGGGATTCTACGTGTGCGGTGAATGCTCCTGCCTCAGCGTACACGGCGCCAACAGGCTTGGCGGGAATTCGCTGCTTGAGACAATAGTTTTCGGGAAAATTGCAGGGGAAAATGCAACAAAGTTCGCGAATGGAATAGGCTTTGAAGCAGCGGACATATTGGAAAAAGCGGTGCATGGGGAAGTGCAGCGGTTTTCGGCGCTTCTTGGCAAGAACGAAGGCGAGGTATTCTTCAAAATCCGCGATGAACTGAAGGAATTCATGGATGAAAAAGTGGGAATATTTCGTGATGAAGAGAACTTAAAGGCGGCGCTTGGTAAAATCAGGGAACTCAAGATGCGTTACAGGAATGTATATGTCAGGAATAAAGGAGCGGTTTTCAATCAGGAACTCGTGAATGCTTTTGAGCTTGAAGGAATGCTGGATATTGCAGAAGTTATTTGCACAGGCGCCCTTGCCCGGAAGGAAAGCCGCGGTTCGCATTTCAGGCTTGATTACCCCGCAAGGGATGATGCGAACTGGCTCAGGCATACGCTGGTTACATTTGCGCCCGGGGGAACGCGCGTGGATTACAAGCCTGTGAATACAACGATGTATCCACCCAAGCCGAGGGAGTATTGAGCAAGAATGCCCATTACTGAAAATAGATTTACCTGTACGCTTTTAATATCTCAATACCTTTTTTTGGAAGTTCAAGTATATCCCTGCAAAGACAGTCCTTATCGTTACAAATCTTTTTGCCCATCAAGGCATCCATGTGCTCTTTATAGACCTCTTGAACCGTCTTTTTAAAATCATTGTGATAATAAGTTTTTATAACAAGGCCGCTTAAATCTAAATTACTATTAAACGCAGGCTCTTTTTCAAATAATGCCGGCACTGTGATCAGTTTCTTACCATCATCAAGCTCTGACAGGAAAACAAAAATCGTCCTCCCGACATAAGCCTGTGCAGCCGCAGCTTCTATAGTTCCTCTCAAACCCTTTCCATTGACACCGTCAATTAATAATCCGCAGTATCCCACTCCCGTTCCATTCAGGAAATACCTTACCCTGAGGGACAATTCAACCTGCATTATTGGCACTTTAATCTCAGAATGTTGATTATCGGCTTTTAATTCCAGAAATCCATCTAAAATATCCATAAATCCTTGGTAATGTGAAATCAGGGGCTTATTTTTTCAAGCCTTATCCTGAACTCTTTCCTGTGCCTTTTCTCTTCATCCAGTATATGTTTTAACACCCCGACCACTTCAGCATCGTCTATCATTTCAATATGCTTTTTGTATCTCTCAATAGCATCTGTTTCAAGTGCTTTTTGCTTTTCCAGTTGACCTTTGAGGTCATCTCCCCCGAAATCAAGCTCGTTATGTTCCATGCCCGGCTTCCCGCCCCGTTTCACGATAAGCTCGGCAAGCCAGTTCATGTGCCTCATCTCATCAATAGAAATCGCTTCTGTGACCCTGCTCGGGTCGCACCTGGGCATGATAAAAGCATTCCTGACATAAATCAGGGTAGTTTCGATTTCCTTTACATAATCTTCGTTTAATAAACGGATTATTTCTTCAGCTTCCAAATTCAGCCCTCCGTGTTTACAAGATGATAGAGCACATGAGTATTTATCTTTAATTGAATACTCATCATTTTATAGCAGTTGCGTATATTTCAGGTATATGTTAGAATCCCTTCAAACCATCCTGTTAAATTACGGTTATCTCGGTCTTTTTCTTGCAAGTTTCCTTGCATCTACGATAGTTCCTTTCGGAAGCGAGGGGATTCTTGTATTTCTCGTTTACGAGAAATTCAATATTCCCGCCCTTGTGCTTGTCGCATCGGCAGGAAACTACTTTGGCGCCTGCACAAGTTATTATATCGGTTTAAAAGGAAGAAGTTTTGCCGAAAAGTATCTCTCTATTGATCCCGGGAATCTTGAAAAGGCAGAGAAATATTTCTCAAAATACGGAGCCATCGTGCTTTTATTTACATGGCTGCCATTTATAGGAGATGCATTTACCGTCTTTGGCGGATTACTGCGGTTTAAGTTCTGGATTTTTTCAATTCTTGTTTTTACAGGAAAGTTTTTACGCTATCTGGCTCTGGCATATCTTGCGGCAGCGGTTTTTTAAAAAATTAACCGCAGATGAACGCAGATAAACGCAGATTTACCGGTACTTCAAACCAGGACGCAAAGACAGGATGACAGGCAATTCGAAACGAATTTTTCAGACAGGATTTACAGGATTAACAAGATGCGTATATCCTGTCCATCCTATTATCCTGTCAGAAGAACGAGCCGGATAGGGTGCTGGAGGAGCTGCATCGGGTGTTGAAGCGGGGTGGGGTTTTGTCTTTCAGCGACCATTGAAGTTCAGCCCCTTGCTGGCAAATTTCCTCGATACCTCGCTCTCCGCGCCTCTGTGGCTAATTAAGGTATAATCTCGCACCCATTATTAAACTCAGGATACTCAAAATCCTGCCTTTTCACAACCCCGCTCTCAATCATCTCCTTCACCCGCGGCAAAGCCTCCTGTAGCTCCCGTACCAGATGCCTGACCGTAGAGCAAATCAGGGCATACCCGTTCTCCCTGAGCATCTCCTGCGACCTGTTCACGAAAAGACACCTGCCGCCGCAGATATGGAATATGTCACAGGATACGCAAGGTTCGCCAACTGAGGCTTTATCGCAAAGCGAGTGCGGACTGTCGTCAAATATCGAGCCTATAACTGAAAAATCAAAATCGATGGATACGGGACACGCAGAAATCCTGCCGTCCGGCATAATTGAAAAAAAATCAATCCCTGAACCGCATCGAAGGCGCGATTTCTTACCTGACAGCAGCGAATTCATCACGCCTGTAAACGGGACTATCCCGCAAACGCGATTCGAGCGCGACATCTCATCCACCCACCAGTCCGCAAGCAAAGTGACTCCGGAATTATATGCAGCAATCCACTCCACAAGTCCGGGTTCTGTATTTTCCCAGGCTTCCCAAAACATTTCAAAACCGAGCTGCCAGTGAACATGGTCAAAAAACCCGGTGCCAAGAAGATGGCGCACGTTTTCATAGATATCCGTACCCTGCGCCACCGTCATCCTTGCAACGAGGTCGCCGCAAAAGCCTCGGCGTTTTATGAGTTTTGAATTATGTACGATGCGGTCATATACGCCATTTCCCCGCTCCCTGTCCGTAACTTCCTTTGTCCCGTCGATTGATACAAGGATGGAATGGAATTTTTCCAGATATTGTGGTTCGATTTTATCTAAAAGCAACCCATTTGTCTGTATAACGAATCGCGCCGGAATCGCATCCATGATATTTTCCATGGTCTTGATGCGAAGGAGGGGTTCGCCTCCGTAAAATTCGATAACCGGGTTGCTGTCCCGGAATAAGAACGATTTGAGGTCTGCAATCGAATACCGGATTTCTTTTGGAGGGGTGTCGCTTCCTCCGCCGCAGTAATTGCAGTTGAGATTGCATTCTTTTGTCAGGATTATGTGGTAGTGCATGAAGCAATCCTGATGTAGGTGGCAGTAGCTGCTGCTATGCCTGAATCTTAATCCATGTCAAAGTCTTTTTTCTTGGGATGCGCATCCTTCGCAGAAGCTATCACATCATCGATTCGCAATATCATACCTGCGGCTTCAGTGGCTGATGTAATTGCCTGCGTTTTCACGCGAAGCGGTTCGATAACGCCGTTCTTCATCATATCCACGGGCTTGCCTTCGTACACATCAAGACCGACATTCTTGTTCCCCTGTTCATGCTCTCTTCGCAGTTCCACAAGCATATCTATGGCGTCAAGACCTGCATTCTCAGCTAACGTCTTGGGGATGATTTCAAGCGCCTGCGCGAATTTATTTACCGCAAGCTGTTCCCTGCCTTCCAGTGTGGAAGCGTATTCCTTGAGGCGAAGAGCAAGTTCTATTTCAGGCGAACCGCCGCCTGCCAGTATTTTCTCATCCTCGATCGCAACGCCCACCACGCGCAACGCATCATGCATCGCCCTGTCAAGGCTTGTGACGACGTGTTCGGTTCCGCCGCGCAGCAATATTGAATAAGTATCTGGATTGTTGCATCCTGTAATGAAGATCATTTCCCCGTTCCCGACCATCCTCTCTTCGACAAGCTTTGCATATCCCAGAGCTTCAGGTCTTATCTCATCCAGGCTTGTGATTATTTTACCGCCTGTAGCCCGTGATAATTTCACAAGGTCGTTCTTCTTTACCCTGTGCGTCACGAAAATACCTGCTTTTGCAAGGAAATACCTTGCAAGGTCATCAACGCCTTTCTGGCAGAATACTACGTTTACGCCGCCATTGATAACTTTATCTGCAGCTTCACGCACCTGTTTTTCTTCCTGCTCAAGGAACATCCGGGTCTGACCGACCTGTTCAATGGATATCTCGGATTTTGTCTCCGTTTTCCTGACCTCGATAGGAGTTGCGAGGATTGCTATTTTTGCATTCTCAATGCGTGAGGGCATGCTCGAATGGGTCTTTGTCCTGTCCAGGATTATCCCCTGCACAAGCTCGCTGTCCTCCACGGACCCTTCCCCGCGCCGCTCGATTGATATGTCCTTGATGTTCACTTTCCGTTTCCCGTTCTCTGTTTTAACTATCGATTTAATTGCCGTGACAACAAGGTCGGAAAGTTTTTCTCTTGAAAATTCGATGCCTTTCCCTGTAAGCGCGGTCTGGGCGATTTTACGAAGCTGCTCTTCTGTTGAATCCACTGCAATATCGGTGAGGATTTCTTTTGACTTGTGCGAAGCGAGGTTATATCCGTGAATAATGGTTGTCGGGTGAACTCCCAGTTCCATCAGTTCCTGCGCGCCTTTTAGAAACTCGCCGGTCAATACCGCTGCTGTGGTTGTCCCATCCCCAACTTCATCGTCCTGGGTCTTTGCGACCTCGGCGACTATCTTTGCAGCAGGGTGCTTTATTTGCATCTCATCAAGTATTGTGGCGCCGTCGTTTGTGATAATTACAAGTCCTGCCGGGTCGGTGAGCATCTTGTCCAATCCCTTGGGACCGAGCGTGGTTCTCACGGCTTCTGCCACTGCTCTGGCTGCCATAATATTACTTCTCTTGGCTTCTTCTCCTCTTGTCTCTTGCGTTCCCTGTCTTAAAATGATAATCGGCTGTCCGCCCGTTTGACCTGGCATAGATATTCTCCTTTATAATTAATTGAAATGAATTACGTCACCGGCTTTTTCCAGTAATGGAATTAGCCGTGACTTTCTGTTGTTTCATGTTTATAGTTCTATAAAAAGACTTCGCTTGTTCGATTCTGTGTAGTCTTCGGTTGGTAAGATAGGTTATAAAAATTCGGTGGATGGATTGCCCAAAACGGAGTTGGCAAATCGGTGGGTTTTTTGTAAGGTTGATTAAAGTCATGTCTCCCCAAAACCTTTATATTAAACATAAAAGTAATGTTAGAAAAATATGTTTAATGAACATCTCATTGCCTCCGACTCTGCCATTATTAGACGTGGTAAATTTTCCAATCTTACAGGAGTTGCTGTAGAGATTGATGGATATAATGAGTTTAGAAATAAGTATTTTAATATCATAGAAAGGTTTTATAAAAAATACAATATTAGTCTGCTAAGGCGAGTTTTAAAAACCGAGGATATTTTCAGAAGAATCCCATCTTATGACATACAAGACGCACATATAGAACTGACTGAGGAATTGTTGAAAATTGAGAATATAAAAAAGATAAATGTGACAAATACAATATTAATGAATCCTGTACCCACTTGGAAAGAAGAAATGACTGGGTTGGATTTTGTTAATAACATACTTCAACAATATTATCCAATTATTCCAATTTGGAGATATTATTTAAAACCCCACAATTCTAATTATGCAAAACATGTTATATTAGACGGAATACAAGGAAAAATAACTAAAACATGGAAATTTATTGGAAAAAAAGCCGATATAGTTAATATTGTCCCTCACGGAGACCAAACACATCCTTGTATTTCTTTATGTGACCTTATTTGTGGATACATTAAAAATACAGTTCATCATATCGATGCAAAGGAGATTTATCATCAACTTAAAGATAATACGCCTGCTTATATCGATTCAGAATTCATCGGAGATGATGAAATTGATTCTTTAAATACTGAATTTCCGCACTCTTTAAAAGTCGAACTACATTTTCCTCATCCGCTTTTTATTATACATAAGTCAGAAAGTGTTGATAACAAAGTAGTTAGCGATACCGATTTTTTTCAATTGCTTTTAAATTTCGCAGAATTGAATGGAGGAGCGGTATCATTTGAAGATATAGTGAATCAACATACATCTCTGAATAAAAACGACTGTATAATTTGTTTAGATGAAGGGGGATATAAGAAAATGAAGTTTATTGAAATGCTAAATCCATATAGAGAGATTAAGGTTTTAAACATTGAAGAGATTTATAAATTAATGGGAACTGTTGGGCAACAAAAATTATAAAACAATATTTTATGAAGGAGATTAATCTCCGTAGAGACCAATCTCATAATATAATAATATACTCTTTTGATATATACATTTTGGTTTAATTCTGACTTTTTTTAATATTATATTAAACCGTAACTCCGCCTGATTTACGCAATATTTTTTAAAAAATTACTGAACACCGTTCATTTGGTGCTCTGTGTGGCTTGCATTTTGAATTAATGTTATCCACTTATTATCCTTGATACCACATGCTTGGCGGGAGTCTTACCATTAAGAGCTTGATGCTCTCTTATGAAATGTGGAATATCTGATACCATTTGAGAAATAGTAGCATCCTTCTTTTTCAGTCCGAGCCTGACTTTTTAGCGTATCCCCTTATCTCCTCAATCATCTTCCTATCCACAATCCCTGGTTCAGTCATCTTCCTGGCATCAAGTATCTCATTCAAATACTTCTCAGGAATTAGATCCTTCTCGATAAGCACCTGCCTCAACGACTTATTCTCAGAAAGCGCTGTCTTCACAAGCTGCGCCACTTTATCATAACCAATATAAGGATTAAGAACCGTCGCCAACGCATGGCTCTTTTCAAGAAGCTTGCCGCACCGCTTTTCATCCACTACCAGACCTGAAATGCAATCTTCCCTGAGCATCCTTATGGCATTCGTCAAAAGCTCAATGCTCCACAGGAGGTCAAATGCAATAAGAGGCGTCATCACATTGAGTTCCATCTGCCCGGCCTCCGCAGCCAGCGCCACCGCATGGTCATTGCCCATGACCTGGAAACATACCATGTTAACCGCCTCCGGAATCGAGGGGTTTATCTTTCCCGGCATTATGGATGAGCCCGGCTCAACTTCGGGCAGGATAATCTCTGCGATACCTGTTTTCGGTCCTGAATTAAGGAGGCGCAGGTCATTTGAAATCTTATTCAGTTCGATTGCCAATATTCGCAGCGCGCCTGATACATCCGCAAAACCAGCCATGCTCCATGAAAGCATGATGCTGTTCCCCTGGTAAAACTCAAAACCCGTAAGTTTGCCCAATTCCGAAATAATCGTCTTTTTGAAATCTGGATGCGTATTGATGCCTGTGCCGACGGCTGTCCCGCCGATTCCCAGCTCCAGCATGCTGTTTTCCGAAGCAGAAAGCCTCACGATGCACTTCCCAAGCGATGCTGCATATCCGCCAAACACCTGGCCGTACCGTATGGGCACCGCATCCTCAAGATGCGTCCTTCCAACCTTTATTACATGGTCGTATTCTTTTGCTTTTGCAAGGAACTCGGTAAATATCTTTTCCAATTCCTCGATAAGAGGCAAAAGGGTGAGAAGAACGCTCAACCGTACCGTAGTTGGTATCACGTCATTGGACGATTGCGCCATGTTCACATGGTTATTCGGGTGAACGAGATGATAATCGCCCGGTTTCCCGCCAAGTTTTTTAATCGCTACGTTAGAAATGACCTCATTCATATTCATGTTAAAAGGCGTGCCTGCTCCTGCCTGGAAAACATCGAGTATGAACTGGTCGCTATATTTTCCCCCGACAACCTCATCTGCGGCTTTGACTATTGCCGAACCTGTTTTTTCATCAAGCATACCGAGTTTCATATTTGCCAGCGCTGCCGCTTTTTTGATAATAGCAAGGGATTTTATAAAATCCGGTTTAGCCCGGAGGCCGCTTAGCCTGAAATTTTTAGACGCCCGTGTTGTAAATGCCCCGTAAAGCACGTTTTCAGGAACTTCTATCTCACCCAGACTGTCCTTTTCAATCCTGCTCATTTGAACTCCTCTGTCATCTCCATATATATTATTTGAACGTTTAAAATCTTATGCAAAATAATTGAATTACCTATTTCTTCTCCCATTTCTCAAGATACAGCACTTCAGACAGGGTTTTTCCCCTTTTTATCTCGTCGCGTATCCTGCGCTCGTTTTTTTCAACCTCGACAGCCCGCCTTGCAATCTCGTATCCCCGTTCCTTCGGGATAACAACAACGCCATTATCATCTCCTACAATAAAATCACCGGGTTTTACGGTCTGGCCGCCGCACTGTATTTCAGCGTTTATCTCCCCGAATCCTTTTGGTTCGCCAGCATTCGGCACTATCGAAGTCGCAAAAACAGGGAAATTAAGGCGCCTGATATCATCAACATCCCTCACCGCGCCGTCTATGACAACGCCTGCAATTCCTTTATTAATGCAGCTTAGCGTGGCAAGTTCACCCCACGGCGCGACATGGGGGCTCCCGTTGTAAATCACAATAACATCACCCGGATTGGCAACGTCAATTGCCTCAACGGTTTTTGCCCAGTCGCCGGGAAATGTCTGGACTGTGACCGCTTTTCCTGCTGTTTTTGTCCCGGGGCAGATTGACCTGATGTTTTGCATGGCGCCTTTCCTGTGCATGGCATCCGAGATATTGGGCGTTGAGACTTTCTTTAATAATTCAATCGTTTTCTCATCGATTGGTTTTTCGGCTTCTTCTGCGATTTCGGGCCTATCGATGCTTTCACGTATCTCTTTTGCAGATGCCGTAACATTGGATGAACGGACTATATTGCCGCCCACGATAACGATTTGCGCGCCTTTCAATACCGCTGCTGCGGCACTTTCCGCGTCAAGCCCCCCTGCAACCGCTATTGGCGTCCTGATATTAAGGTTCTTCAGGATTTTGATCGGGTCTTCACCCATCATCTGCTGGTCAATCCCTACGTGTAAATTTATATAATCAATACCGAGTTCTTCTAATTCCCTGGCTCTCTGTGCCGGGTCGCCTGCGGAAATGAGGTCTGCCATAAGTTTTACCCCGTACTTGCGCGCTGAACGGATAGCATCCTGGATAGTGGAATTATCCGCACTGCCAAGAATCATGATTATATCGGCGCCTGCTTTTGCCGCCATTTCGACTTCCATGGCGCCGGTATCCATGGTCTTCATATCAGCCAGGATAACATTTTCGGGGAATGCGTCTTTCAGCTTTCTTATCGCATCCATGCCTTCGCTCTTGATAAGCGGCGTCCCGGCTTCAATCCAGTCTGCCCCTCCCTCTACTGCCTCTTTTGCAATCTGGAGCGCGCGGTCTATTTCCAGAACATCGAGAGCGACCTGAAGTATGGGTTTAATAAAATCACCGTTGAATAAATGAGCGTTTATGATTAAAGATTTAATGGTTAATGAATCGTCCGGTTGAAAAATCAGTTAATTCAATCACTATAAAGAGCAAAATATAAAGCTTGAACATGTTATTTATGTATAGGAAACTATAAACGCATTTCGATATCAAACTAGTATTCAAAATCCCAAACTTTATTTATAAGCAAGACAAGTTGTATCTATTCTTAAAGAAGACTTCCAAGAGGCTGCAAGATTAATGATAATAAAATTACTTGAATTCATTGCAAGTATTGCATCTTTAGTTAGCTTGTTTATTACGGTTTCTCAATGGGAAGCATCGAATATTTATTCAAGATTATTATTTTTGATAGCTTTTGTCACAACTGGATTATTAGCTTATCTCTTATACGAATATTCTCAGCTATTATACGAAAATTCTCGGCTTCGTTCTAGTGTAATTCCACAATTAATACATTTAAAAGGAGCTTGTGCAGTTTCACATGAACTTTCTCTAATTACTAATACTTTGACCAAGGATGAATTGAATGATAACTCAGTCCATAAAGTTCTAACTACATTAGCTAATAACACAAAAAAAAGGATAGAAGACATTTCCTCAAATGATGAAAAACTCAAAGAAGCTATGAGATTAACATCACCTGCAAATTTTAGTGATAAATTTGGTAAACCAAATAATGATGAAGCATTAAAGTTGTTACAATCAGATATGGAAAGAGCCCATGAAATAGTAAATAATGTAGATAGAAATAAATTACGCCAAGAAAAATTAGAAAATTTTGTTTATCATATTACTAATAATCAATAATCCGATTTATGACCTAATCAATCTGAGGGAGTATATTGCTTCCATGGCAAAGCTTATCAGCAGAACATTTACATATTTTTAAGATAAAAGCAGGAGAAATCCATATAATCTCTATTGAAAACCTCTCAAAAGCATTCGGCACCAACATTGTCCTCCGCAAAATCAATCTCAAAATAGAAAAAGGTGAATTCCTGACAATATTCGGACCGAACGGCGCCGGGAAAACCACGCTCATCAAGATACTATCCACTCTTGTAAGCCCGACTGCTGGAAAGGTCGTCATCGACGGCATTGACATCAAAGAGGATCCTATTAAAATCAGGAAAAAAATCGGCGTAATCTCGCATGAAACCTATTTGTATCATGAACTCACCGCTGCTGAAAACCTGCGGTTCTTCGGGAAAATGTATGATACGCTGCAGCTTGAAACACGCATTGATGAACTGATAAAACAGGTGGGCTTGACCTACAGGAAAAATGACCGCGTGAGGACATTCTCCCGCGGGATGAAACAGCGCCTTTCAATCGCAAGAGCCTTAATCCACGACCCGCCGATACTATTCCTCGATGAACCGTACACCGGGCTTGACCAGCATGCCAGCGCAACGTTTGACAGGATACTTGGCGGCATGAACGCGCATGATAAGACGCGGGTCCTCATTTCGCACGATATTGAGCGAGGCATTTCCATGTGCGACAGGGCAATCATTCTCGCCGGCGGGCATATTGCGCATGAGATGACAGAATGCGAGATAAGCGACCTTCTCCAGTGCAGGGCTATTTATGAAAAGCATGTGGAGGAGCGCACATGAAATTTCTTGAAATCGCAATCAAAGACTTAAGAGCCGAGTTCAGGACAAAACAGATGCTTAATTCCATGATGATATTTGCTCTCCTTGTGATTGTCATTTTCAATTATGCCTTCGGGAACGAGGCAACGCTTGAGGTGAAGGTACTCAACAAGAAAGTAGTGGATTTACTGGCGCCCGGAATGCTGTGGATTGCATTCACCTTTGCAGGGATGCTTGGGCTTTCACGGTCGTTTGCCAGTGAAAAAGAAGAGGGATGCCTTGAAGGATTAAAGCTTTGCCCTGTTGACAGGAGCGAAATATACAACGGGAAGGTCATATCGAACGCAGTTTTAATGTTCCTGATGGAAATAACCACCATTCCGGTTTTTATCGTGCTTTTCAGTTATGACATTAAAAATATTCCCGGCCTGCTGGTCGTGGTGGTTCTCGGGACTTTCGGGTTTATATTTGTGGGCACGCTTCTTTCCGCGCTTACCGTAAATACAAGGACGCGGGAAATCCTGCTTCCCGTGATTCTTTTCCCGGTTCTCATTCCCGTAATACTCTCGGCTGTTACTGCAACGGGAACAATGCTCGCCTCGGGTGAATTTTCCGAAATTTCCGGCGAATTGCAGATACTTGCAGTATATGATGTCATTTTTTTTGTTGTAGCGCAACTTGTGTTTGAATATACGATTGAAGATTGAAGATTATGAAAGGATAATGTTATTAAGATTCATGGAGATTTTAAGAATATGCGAAAGAAAATACTTTTTACCCTGACGGCTGTATTAATTCTTGTTTCATCATACCTTGTGTTTTTCAAAGCGCCAATTCCTATCGATCCCGGGTCGGCAGCCGGCGACCCAAATAATTTCAGGATATTCTATTTCCATCTCCCCATTGCGATATCGGCATACCTCTGTTTTGCAGTTGTTTTTATTTCAAGCATATTGTATCTTCGAAGCAAGGAACAAAAATGGGATATAATATCACTATCAGCCGCAGAAGTGGGTGTTGTTTTTGCATTCCTGACCCTTGCCACCGGGTCAATATGGGGAAGGTCTGCCTGGAACGCATACTGGGTTTCATGGGATGTCCGCCTTAACACTTCTCTCATACTTTTCCTCATCTACCTCTCTTACCTCATGATACGCCAGGCAGTTGATGAACCTGAAAAAAGGGCAAGATTATCTGCGGTTTTCGGGATTATCGGGTTTATCAGCGTGCCTATAAGCTTTCTTTCGGTTCGCTTTTACTCCAGGATGCATCCGTGTGTGGTACCGCCCTGCCCGGGCGGAGGCGGGGGAGGTATAAGCGGGGTTGTATTATATTATCTTTTGATAAATTTCGCTGCTTATTTCCTGCTCGCGGCATCGCTCATGATGCTCAAGACCGAAAATGAACGGTTAAAAGAAAAAGCAAATGAATTGAAAAGAGAGAACAATTACTAAAAAAATTTTAAACTTCCAAAAAAAAAGAATTATGAGGCTACAGCGCCAGGCTCAGCCTCTATTTCTGTCTTCCTGACCTCTACCCTGCGGAGAGGATAGATGGGTTTGACATCGTGATAAATAATCGCGGAAAGTTTTCCAGTTACAACATCCTGGACAAACTGCTGCATATCAAGTTCTTTCGCCTTCGCCGCAATGACATTATTCATTATCTGGCGGATAGCTTTAACCTGGTTTGCGCGTGCCCTTTTAATTGTGAAACATGATGGCTTTACTCTCAGGGTATAGCCGTCTTTTGTGGTTACCGAGATGTTTGTCTCAATAGCCGATGTCTGTCTTTTGACAAGTGAGCGCAGGTAATCCTGTGTCAACTGGTGCCCCATATATTTTGTATATGCCGAGTCCCCGCCAACGCGGTCGATTTTCAGAATCAGTTTGGTATTCTGCTTTGAAAGGTCGTTTGTCAATTCCCCCAAGGTTATTTCAACTATCCTTCCGATTAATTTTTCGGGCACATCAGCCACGGTTTCTCCGATATTTGTCTTTCCGAACATGTCAGGCGCAACTAAGTTGTACCATGATTTTGCTTTCCAGCCTTCTGCTTTTGTTACTGCCAAATAATTTCCTCCAGATTAATATGATTAAAATTGTGAATAAGTTCACAAAATCATGCGTTAAATAGAGCAATGGATACTTAATACTTTTGGACATGCTGCATAAATTAACGACATCCTTAAGTTTAATAAGGATAATTCAGCACCGCCCCGTGCGGGGGTAACCAAGCGGCCAAAGGTGATAGACTCAAGATCTATTCTCGCAGGAGTTCGAGGGTTCAAATCCCTTCCCCCGCATTCATATTTTTCCAGATAACTACAAATCCCTTGAATCCACAATTTCCCCGGCTGTAGTGAAAAACGTCCCGCCAAGATGCAGCACCGGCTTTATCCTGGAAACGTCCAGCACGCCGTCCTTTACCGCCCCAATTTCGCATGTCGTAGCCACAACCTTTCCTATAAAGAGCGTATGGTCGCCCGCTTCTTTCGTATATACAACCTTGCACTCAATATGCGCCGCACATTCTTTTACGCATGGCGTTTTCAATGCAATGGACTCAACCGGGGTCAGGCCGCATTTTTCAAATTTATCCCCTTCCCGATATTGTACCTGCAAGCTGCACTTCTTTCAGTATATCCATGGTGGGAAGATTCAATACAAATTCCTTCGAGTTTGTTATGCATTGATGTGTGTACCGGCTGCGCCCAACTGCAATGCAAAAGAGGGGCGGTTCAGCCGAAACGCTTGTTATCCAGGCAAGTGTGGCAACATTGGGTCTTTTATTTTTATCCATTGACGATACCAGTCCCACAAGCTGCGGGGCGAATAATCTATTGGGCTTCACGGCACACTCTGTTTTCATAAAGGGTTACGCCCCTTTATGGACGTCCCGAGTCACGCCTCGGGAGGGCGTGTCCGGGTATGGCGCACCATACCCGTCGTTTGATAAACCTTTCTTAAAGGTTTTTGATAAAACTTTCTTAAAGGTTTTTGATAAAACTTTCTTAAAGTTTTTCATATTAACCCTCCACGGAATCTTCTATCCATTTAAGATAATCCGAAGAACCTTCATCCAGCCTGAATGAGACCACGCATGGCACTTCATAACTGTGGAGCTCTTTGACTTTTTTCTCTATTTCTTTAATCTTTTCGGTTTTTGTCTTGACTATAATCCCGAATTCGCCGGTCTCATCGATTTTACCTTTCCACCTGAAAATCGACGTAATCGGGAAAATATTCGCACATGCCGCAAGATGTTCTTCAACGAGTTCCCTTCCGATTTTGCGGGCTTCATCCATATCCCCAGCGGTTATATATACGATTGAAAACATTATGTCACCCTGCATAATATGCGTAACGTATTTAATAATTTACTGAGAATATTCCGGGAGAACTCTTCTTGAATTCAACTAATATTGTCCTGCTGGTTTTTTTACTCTACTGGCTTCTTGTCATGTTCCTTGACAGGCGCGGAATCTTAAGCAAATATAATATCACGGCATACGGACCTATATTGATGATTCGCACCACAAAAGGGCAGGGATTTCTCGACAGGCTTGCAGTTCACAAACGATTCTGGAGGACATTTGCAAATATCGGACTTCCCGCGATGCTTATCGGAATGCTTGCGATGTTCATTCTTGTATTGCTCATCGATTACATGATGATTAAGTCGTTCCAGGCGCAGACTGTTCCGGTGCCGGGTAAATTCAACGAGCCCCGTAATATTTTCCTGATTCCGGGCATTAACGAATATATACCTTTTTACTGGGGCATTATCGCTTTAATCGTAACACTGGTCGTGCATGAGTTTTCACACGCCATTTTATGCAAAGTGGAAGGAATCAAGGTGAAATCCATGGGCATATTAGTGGCTCTTGTCCCTATCGGAGGCTTTGCCGAACCTGATGACGAGCAGCTTCTCGGGAAAAAAGAAGAGAAAACGGAGCCGGAATCCGGACCCGTGGAACCTAAAAAGCTTGCAACACGCAGCGAACGGGTGAGGGTGCTTACAGCAGGCGTAATGGCAAATTTCGTTACTGCATTTGTCGCATTCGTACTTTTCTTTACATTGCTTGGCTCTATTTCTCCTGTGGGAGATGTAATGGTAACAAGCGTGGTTCCCGGCTACCCTGCCGACCTTGCAGGTGTAAAACCAAATATGATATTGACAGGGATTAATGATAAAGATGTCAATACTGCGCATGATTTCATTTTTTATGCAAAAACCCTGCAACCGGGGAACAATGTTACTCTTCATTTGACTGAAAAGGGGGTAAGAAAAGATATCAATATGGTCGCGACGGACACGAACGAGACGCGCGTCGGCGTTCGCGTATTTGAAGTCATACAGGGCTCACCGGCAGAAGCCGCCGGCTTAAAGAAGGGGATGATTATCGTAAAAATGGATAATACCGAAATCAAGGAACTTGATGATTTTATTAATTTCATGAATTCCACAACTGCCGGTCAGAAAGTGGATGTTTATCTTTTGAGCAACAGCTCGGTTAACGCCCGAATGGAAACATTCAGGAATATCACGCTCTCACAATATCCATACCAGAACGAGGTCAAAAAAGGTTTTCTCGGCGTTTCCTATTCGCCTGAGGAAGGAGCGGTCAGTTATTCCATGGGAATCGGCATAGGCCAGTTCCCGGCTGCAAGCTATCTGAACGTACTTAAGAGCATCCCTTCATATATGACCGGTATCGCAGGCTGGGCATTGCTTTTTGGTTTACCCATTTTTGGTCTTCAGGGGGAAGGATTTCCGGGCTTCAGCGGGGTGCTCGCCAATTTCTATGAACCCACAGGATGGGCTGTGCCGCTTGGAATCGGGATATTCTGGATTTTGAATATTCTCCTTTGGGTGGGATGGATGAATTTCTATGCCGGCTTATTTAATTGCCTTCCAGCAGTACCTCTTGACGGCGGGCATGTGTTCCGCGATGTTGTGGCTTCATCGCTCACAAGGGTTATGGGAAACGGCGAGAAGGTGGAAAAAGTTGCAAATTCAATTGTGGTGCTATTTGCGGTGCTGATTCTGATGTCGTTTGTATTTGTTATGATTGCTCCGTACGCAGCGCATGGGTTCTGAGTCCATTGTTGTAACGACCAAAAACTATTTACCATATTAATTGTGATAATTAAATAAGGGTTTTTAACTTATAATGGAATAGTGATCCAGCAAAAGGGGGAGAAATTGAAGCACGATAGTAAGTGCGGTGAGGTAAATAAACTGACTGTTTACAAAAATAGTATTTTACTATTTGTAACGGCAATTAATGTAATAATCGCCGCAATTATTTTGTTTAGCTCCATAGCGAATGCCGCAGTTATAGAGAACGATTTGGGAGTAGTCCTTTACACCCAGGCGCCCAAAACCTGGACAATAGACGTCCCGCAGGAATTCAATAAAGTTGAAATCGGGGTATATGCCAAGGGTAAAACCGAAGTCAACCAGTACAGTGGATGGAACGGGTATCTGAAATTAAACGGACAATACGCATGGAAGTTCGTGAGATATGATACGAAGCTTGGCGGCATATTTTATGATTATATAAATGGCGCAGAGATACAGGAAACCAATGGCAGGGGTAAATGGCTTGATGTGACCAGTAAGATTTCCGCAGGAGAAAATACTATTACCTATTACCATTACACCGGCGGCGACGGCATAGGAGTGAAGGTCAGGATTTACACAACTGCTGCAATAACCCAGACTCCTACACCAACTTCTCCCCCGACCCAAACACCTGTAATAACCCCCACGCCTGCCATAACCGCAACACCGGCAACCAGTGCATCTGTCAGCCTTTCCGGATTATCTTCATCGTACGTCGCCGGAGACACTCTCAGCGCCACGGTTTATGTTAAAAACAACGGAGGGACTTCCCATGCTTTTCCGGTTGGCTTCAGCGTGAGAGACCCGCAGGGAAACTGGAAAGATGTCCCGTATAAAATCGTCACTCTCAACACAGGCGCAGACACAAGCATTTATTTCGAATATAATATTCCTTCCTATGGTCCCGCTGGAATCTGGACTGCCAGGGCTGCTGTATGGGACAGGGACGCGGGAGGAGGCGTTCTCCAGACAAGATACGATTATGATGAACAGTCATTCAGCGTCAGCAGCATCCCAGCCACGGCTACACCGGCTGTAACTGTTACAGGGGCATCGGTTCAGGAAGAATCCGAAGTTAAGGATTTGGGAGTTGTCCATTACACCGAAGCGCCAAAAACCTGGACAATAGACGTACCGCAGAATTTCAATAAGGTTGAAGCTGCCGTATATGCGAAGGGAAAGGACGAAGCCAACCAATTCGGCGGTTGGAATGGTTATCTGAAATTAAATGGGGAATATGCGTGGAAGTTTGTGAGACATGATACGAAACTCGGTGGGATATTTTACGACTATATCAGGGGTCAGGAAGTCCAAGAGACCACTGTCCGGGGTAAGTGGTTCGATGTGACTGATAAGATTAAAGCCGGGAAAAATACGATTAGCTTTTATCATTACACGGGAGGCGATGGCATAGGGGTGAAAGTCAGGATTTACTTAGTTACAACCACTCCAACGTCTACAATCATACCTATGCCTACCACACTAATCATAACCCCAACATCAACGCAATTCATACCAGGCAAATACACCAGAGAAGGACCTACAACGATAGATGAACAGATCCGGATACAATGTGAATCTTCGGACTCTTCAGAAATCTCGTTATTCAAAATATCCAATGAAACCGGATATATTTGCTCCAATAATGTTGCTTATAAAGTTTTCAAGGTCAGCCTGAGAACCGTTGATCCACATGGAGCACCGATACGCGGAGTGGAGGTATATAAACAGGTATTCGATAAAAGAACGGAAATAATATTTGATATTGTTGTAGGCATGGCTACTGACTGGGCGCTGGGTCACCTGAATATCCCTACAAAAATCCTGACTGCAATGAACGTGAAAGATATATTGGAATTGCCTGGAAAAATCAAATTATTCGTGGAAGGGGAATACTTAATAATTGGAAAAACCGACAGCAACGGGTACATCGAAGCATGGGTTAAAGAGAACCAAAAAATCAGATTTAAAGCCATCGAACAAATTCCTACAACGTTTGGGCCTGTAAGCCCTGTAGTTGAAACGGATCACAGTATCCGCAACGTTCTCGGGAAATATCTCTGGACGGGAGACGTAACTATAACCGCTTCATCTCCCAGGACAGAAAATCTTCAGCTTCGGCGTGGCGCTAATGTTGTGGTCGTGTATGAAAAAGGTGAAGATGGTGTTTCCGAATTGGAAAAATTCTTCAAAGAAGAGTTCAGGATTGAGATTGTCAAAATGACGCTTGAAACGTTAAAAGCGGGTGAAAGTGGACAAAACCTTGTAGCACAATCAAATATAAATAATGCCGATGTTTTTATATATTTGCTCAGGGCGGATGATACCTCCACGTTCCTTTATTACGGGAATCGTTTTATGCCGACTATAAAAACAGAAGGTTTTATTTTTACACAGATTTTCATACTCGATGAAAACGAAATAAAATATACTGATAAATCAAATGGTGTAGTTTCTTATCGCTTTGATAAGAGCGATACGAATTCCGGAATAAATTATTATTTGATTGCCGGTATTGGAAACGAGGGTTTAAAGAGTGGTGTTGAGGCTTTTAAGAGTGGTGAATGGAAAATTGTTGTGGGCCCCGAACCAATCCAACCGGCACCTGCAAAGAAACCATGGTGGAGTATATGGCAGTGAAAATGCCTCGTGGCAATTTAATCTCTCGCATAAGCCGAAAAGAATAAACCTGATAAAGTAATTTCAGGAAGTCCATGATTATTTCCATTATTCTGGCATTGTTTGCCGGATTGGCTGATCTTCTCAGCGGCTTAATCCCGTTCTATTACAAGCTGGATGATTCATATACACGATACATAATTGCATTCGCAGCAGGAACGATGCTGGGCGCGGTATTTTTTGAGATGCTCCCTGAAGTTCTGCCAGCAGATTCCATTTACATCGCAGCAGGTTTCTTTTTTTTCTACCTTCTTGAGCGCCTCACGATGATTCATTCATGCGGAGAATACGAATGTACTTCGGAAGTACACAAGATTGGCTGGCTTCCCGTGCTCGGCATGGCTTCGGACAACATAATAGACGGCATTGGCATCGCTATTGCATACTTAATAAATCCGCTCACAGGGATTGTAGTTGCGCTCTCTGTAATAGTGCACGAGATTCCCCAGGGACTCACGACTACAATTCTTCTCAAACGTTCAGGTGTGGGAAAACTCGCAATTTTGTCCACTCTTACTGTGGAATCTATACTCTATCCGATAGGCGCTTCACTTGCATTTTTAATTCCAAATGTTCTTAACACCGCCGTCCTCGCAATCGTTACCGGGGATTTCCTCTATATTGCTGCCAGCGACCTTCTCCCGGATGCGCACAAGAAATTCAACATAAAGGTAATTCTTGCAGTTCTACTCGGTGCAGTTTCAGTACTTGCACTTGAATTTCTTGTGAAAGTATGAGGTTATTTCCCGGTCAGCCTCATCAATATAAGACTGGCTTCATACAGCATGACAAAAGGCACGGTCACCATTAACTGGCTGAAAATATCCGGTCCCGGCGTAATCCAAGCCGCTATTACGAGGAGGATAATGTAAGCATGTCTCCTGTAATAAGAGAGGGTCTTCCTCGATGTTACGCCAAATCGGACAAGGAGAGTCAAAATAAGAGGCAATTCAAAAGCAGCCCCTATAATGACCGTAGTCATTACAATAAAATAAATGAACTCATAAACAGAGAAATTCGCATTTATCCCTAGGCTCATGGCATCCTGATAGAGGTAACTTAAAAAAAGCGGGAGCATATAAAAATAAGCATATCCCGCCCCGGTTAAAAAGAGCAATACGGCTGCGGCTATAATGGAAAAAATTAACGATTTATTTTGCGATATGATAGCCGGCAGCCTGCCTTTTAGCCCTTTATATGCATAATAAATAACAAGCGGGGATGCAAGAAGCGCCCCGAATATGAGGGACATCTTGAACTCAAGCATCAGCACTTCCATGGGAGTGAGATAAACGATATTCGGTTTGTATATATTTAAGCTACTAGATATATTTATCAACTCGCCTGAAAGTTTTGTAAGGTTCTGCGCTATGACAGAATCATTAATCCTGTTTGATAGCGCGGTGAGGTTATGGGAAATCTCAACCAGCTGCCCCGATGCGCCAGTTTTATCGGGCAGCTCAAGACGCCAGAACATATCGGTTTCTATTTTTTTAATCACTTCACCCATGAAGGAAAAGGAAACAAGCGCCCCGGCCCCGAAAACCGCAACTATGTAGAATACCTTTTTTCTTAATCCTGAAATCAGTGAAAAAACATCCTCTATTGCCATTTCAGGTTCCTATCTGTAACGGCTCTGTTATTTTCTTTAACGTGGCTATGGCTGAGAGTGCGGCAAGATAACTTGTCCTGGGATTGGATGGGGCTGGAACATTTTCAACATGACAGGTGAATGCTCCGAAATCCCCTTCCACCGTGATTTCATGAATATTCCTTGAGGCTTTGGGGTCAACGAAAACCCTGACTTCGGTTTTCTTTGGGCCAATCCCGGCAAGACTCAATGAAGCCGCCACATTGACGTTTTGAGGAAATGCCTTCACGGCGTCTTCTGCGCTTCCTTTGAACAGGAGGGTTTTTTCATGGAAAGATGCAAGGTCAATTTTATTCTCGATAATAAAAGGCGCGCCTGCAAGACCTTTCGGATTTTTTGTGGTGGTGAGCATTACTTTATTAATGGATGCGACGGATGCCGATTTTAAGCCGTCGATGCCTGCGATGGCCCCGGATGGTATATAAATCCTGCACCGTTTATTTTTGGCGGCGCGGATGAATTTATTTAACAACTCCGAATCAAGCATTGCTCCAACGCTCATTACAAGAAGGTCTTTTCCGTTTTCAAGCACCGAAAGCCCGTGCTCTCGCACCGCTTCCTGCGAGGCGCATTCAACAACAATATCCACACTTTTTATGAGTTCATCGATTTTTAAAATCAGGGGCTTGTTTTCAAGCTTGCCAATCATTTTTTCACAATGTTCTATGCTCCTGTCATAAATTGCCACAAGGCGCGCATCGATAAGCCCTGTATCGATTGCTTTACATATTTCAGCGCCTATTGTGCCGCAGCCGATTACACCGATTTTAAGCTTAATTATATCATAATTTTTCAATACTTTTTACCTCTTTATTTATTAATCTCATTAAAATAACATCATGAAATTTTAAATCTATTCTCTCTTTATTGTTTACTGCTTTTATATTTATGGTTAATAAGTTCAGGGTTTAGTTTTGCGGATGCTATGTGTTTTGGCAGCTCCAGGTATGTGGAAAGGCATATTATCCCGCAAATATATTGAATAACCTGAATGAACAGGGAAACAAAAGAACGGACAATTCTTGATACATTTGCAGAAGATTTTGTTGATGTAATAGAAAAGCATGCAAAATATATCATTGTTTCAGGGTTGCGCTTATCATGAGAGACAGGACTCATACCGAGCATATCGAGCGATGGGCTGAATTTGTAAAAACACATCCCCGCAAGGTCTGGATCAGGGAGGTTGGGCCTCTGATAGATGCACAGATAATTATGGCAAATACTTTTTATGAGCGCCTTGCTAAAGTTGAAGGTGGAATTGAGAAAATAAGAAAGTTAAGGAGACTCTAAATTGAGAAGCAAAATAACAGTCCGAAACCTCTCACTCTTCCCTGTTAATTTTGATTATCAGTACGGCTTGGCTTCCATGCTTTATTTCAAACTTGCCGATGCGGATATCAAATTGGCCAATGAGACCCATGCCCATAAGGGATTCAAATTCTATACATTTTCAAATCTCATGCTGATGAATAGAAAACCCAGCAAATCAGGTCTGTGTTTTGAGAGTGCTTTTTTTATTTTGTCTTCACCTGATGATAGATTTATAAAAAGTTTTGCTGAAGGTCTTCTCCAGAAACCAGAATTTTATTTGGATGGACCTCGTGGAAAGGTCGATTTTGCGATTGAGCGCATTGAGATACTACAAGAGCTCTCTTTTGGTGACGAATGCTGGTTCAAAACTCTTTCGCCCATATATGTTAAGACCATGAGAAAGGAGAATGAAGGCCTTCGTGAGATAGATCTTTACCCGACTGAGCCAAAGTTTTATGAGAACCTCCACAGAAATCTGGTCGACCGTTTCAGCGAATTTTATGGCAAAGCACCCGTTGATCATTTTGATGTGATCGATACATCGAACATCAAGCCAAAACGCATCAAAATATCAGAAGGCTACAGGCGATGCAATCTCATGAGTCTGCGAATTCAGGCAAGCACTGAGCTATTGAAGTTCGCCTATGACGCGGGTCTGGGCGAGAAGAACGCGATGGGCTTCGGGTGCGTTGAGGTTGATGATTCCAATCGGCGCAGGTGAGAGCAGTTCCGGAGTTTTTCCATTTGAAGTACTTAAAATTTATAAATAGCACTGAATTAATTTATGGCGCTTCCGCAAAACCCCGAGGCGTCGTTTTACTTTTGAAGGATTTGACAACTATAATCACGTTCTTAAATAATCATAGCCCTGAATAAAAAGCTTCGGGGTCTGGACATGATTAACAGGATGAACAGGATTTATCCTGTCAATCCTGTTATCCCGTCTAAAAATGATACGTCAAGATTTGAAATTATGGAAATTTACGAACCCTGCTATAACTCACAATGAACTCAATACGAACTCACGGGGATTAGAGTTACGAGTTCTTAACAGTTTTAAGCTATGATGTTCGTTGCTTTAAGCCAGACACTTTCACCCCGCTCTGGAAACATTTATAGCCTTAGAATAAATGTAATGAGTTGATGAAGGCGGAGAAAAAAGGTGGAAAAACAAATAACTTAAAAATGGTGAAAGTCCCCTGCTCTATCTGTGGCTCCGACATGGACTGCCCTGAATCGATGCTGAGTGCGGACAGGCATATTGCTTTTTATGAACCTTTTGCGAAAGTGCAGGAGCATGGCATGGAGCATTATAATTACGAGGCTTCTGCAAAGATGTTCTTTTTGCAGGGCGCAAGTTCGATGCCGGGGGTTTTGATAAGTACGGGGATGCCGCCGGAGTTCCTAGATGAGATGGAGGAGGCGATAAGGGAGGGGAAAAGGGGGATGGAGGAGGGGAAACGATGATGTCAGATAAGAAAACAAAAAATATCGACAACAAGGATGTTATCGAATTTTTAGCAACATCGAATTCTTGGATAAATAATGGGTTAATCACTTTAGTTCAGAGACTTCAAACCGATTTTAAGTCACAGGCAAATATCGAATTCAATCATGATAAAATCAAAATAAGCTCAATTGGCAATCAGAAATTAGACGAACTTATAAGCAACGCACTTAACATTACTGCTGCTGAAGGCACACATAACATTTCAGCGTCAATAAAGCTGTTGAACCAGCAATTTAATTCAGGATATTCATTTAAGACATATCCCACTTCAAAAGAGGATTTTAATGAAAAAATTGAAATAACTGATGAAGAAAAAAATTTTTTGAAAAAACAAAATAAGGAAAATACAAAAGAACTAAAAATTTGGAAGCAAAGATTAAGTTTTCTTTCAGACAATCAAAATTATTTAAAAAAAGGCTTAAATTTAAAAGATGATACGAAATTTATTAAAGCAATTTTTGAAGAGGGAAATAAAAAGATTTGTCCTGCCTGTGGCTCAAAGACAGGGAAATTAGATGATATTCAGCAGCAATTCAATCCATTAACCAGTGAGCATCACAATAATAAAATAGAAGGTTTTGATTTCGGATCAATGGGACGAAAAAATTTTCAAATATGTCCTAAATGTATATTGTTATGTTATTTTTCCACATTTAATAAAAATATACCCTTTTTTCAAGAGTCACCAAAAGTAACATATCTTGCAATTCCGAACTCCGTAGATTTGGAAATTTTAAGAAAAGTAAATCATAATTTATCACATCCTGCTCAAATGATCGACTTAAGTAAACCTACATCTTTCTATTACTCCTCAAATATCAAATCACTCTTCCATAGATCAAAATATGCCTGTTTGCTTACCCTACTTCACAACATAAAGAATGAATACTCTAAACAAGAGCCTGACAGCTTGGTCATGTCCTTTGAAGAAATCCCAAAAGAAGACTTTTTAGAAGTAATAGAATGGTTATTTATTTCAAAATCATTTAGAATAAACCATATCAGAGCTGATGAAAAAATATATGATATTCTGGAAAAGTACAAAGATCCTCAAAATAATGACGATGTATATTTAATTCCCGATTTTTTGAATAATTTTATTTTCAGTGAATTTGATACGAATATTATTGGTCAATTCTTTGAGGGGATATTGAAACTCGAATCAAAAAAAGTCTCTGATGGTTTATTTCATATGGCAAAAGTTAGTGCAGGGACCCCATCTAAAATATCTCAAAAATCCAGACCAAATGGAAGCTCGCCGTTATTTTTGTTCGAAAAAGTATTTTTACCGAAAATTATGGAGGTTAAGACATTGTTAAGCAACGAATTAAGTAATGCCTGTAGAGATTTAGCAAAGTCTATAGGTAGAGGTTTTAGTGGAGATGTTGGCATGATGACAAAATTTGCATATGCATCAGGCACAAGAGAGTTCAAAATGGCATTAGAAGATGCAATTTTTAGATTAGCCAAAAAAAGTGCCTTGGATAAGAATGAATCAAATTATGTAAGTGAAGATAATTTGAAAATTATTTTCGATTCACTCAATGCAGAACAATTTTCAGATATAAAAAATAATTTTGTTTCCTTCATGAGTGTTGCAGCAATATCAAGAAATTATCAAAATAATAAAGGAGGTATATAAAATGGATGAAAAAGCTGTCGTAGCTACTTGGTTATTTAAAACAGACCTATCAAATATGAACGCAGGAGAAGGAAGCACAAATCTAAAAGAATTAAAGACTTACAAAAATGGGCTCCCGTATATATCAGGACAATCCGTAAGACATGCTTTAAGAGCAGCAATTCAGAGAGAAAATCCAAATGGAATAAAGTGCACCACGGAATTCCCGTGCGGAAATATCAAAGATTGTTGGCTTTGTGATATGTTCGGATATCTTCTACCAGGAGAAGGCGCTAAAAGATGGAGTCCGATAAAAGCATCTCCTGCAATGGGACAAATAAGAAATTCAATAACTACAGATATGATACTTCGTTTAGTGAATGATATAGAGTGTCCTCACTGTCATGAAAAAATGAATCCTCTGTTTGGTCGTGAAGTTGGCAACAAGGAAATCGAACAGGGAATAACTGACCTAACCTGCCGAAAATGCAGTGAAAAATTTAAAGCTCCTTATAACATTCGTCAAGCCATCGCTTACAAGCAATTAACAGATAATATCTACAGAGTCAGCGTTGCTATCGATATTAATGCCCTTGGTAAGGAAGAAACTCCCAATATTGAGGGCGAAGGTAAGTCAGCTAAAATTAATGGAATAAACTACAAAGACCATTATTCAGAAAATCAGAAAGAATCGGATAAAGAAAGAAAAAAACGAGTTGCAGCCATATTAAATTCCATCGCAAATATGAGTGATTTTGCCAGTCAGAGCAGAGAAATGACAAATGCCTCCCCTGATGCGATATTGATAAGTGTTCAAGGGCAATATAATCATAGACTTTCTTCAGCTTTGGTGCTCAATGAAGACGGGAATGTAGATTGTGATGCAATAAAAGCCATAATTAGAGATACACTTGAAATTCCAAACACCAAGATTTATGCTGGAATTATTCCTGGAATTATAAAAAATCAGCCGAAATTAATGGAAATATTCCAAAAATTTCATGATGAACAAAATGGATTTATATTGTGCGAAACCCCTGTGAAAGCTATCCTTACAGTCATGGGTTTATTTAAGTAGAGGGAAGCTAATGCAAGTTCTTAAGTTTGAAGTTGAGATTCCATATTGGTGTTCTTTTAAGCAATTTGGAACCGTAAACATCCAACAAACTTACCCTTTTCCTCCACCTCCAACGATATTTGGCATGATTCAGAATGCACTAGGAAAGCCGCAGAAAGACTATACAGGTTATGAGAAACTAAAATTCGCAGTAATAGTTCGGGATGGCGGGGAAAAATTAGATGATTATTCAAATATTATGAAAGGAAATCGGGGATTAGATCGATTAGAACCAATTTTGCAGAGGAGAATAAAAACTAAATTAAAAATGTTGAATAAAAATGAACTAAATGATAAGACGATAACTGAAATATCCAAAAAACTTATGAAATATGGCATAAGAAAAAATGATGTGAACGAATTTCTTAGCAAGAATTATTTATTTTCTACGAATGAAATAGAAGAGATGTTTTATCTCATGAATAATTATTGGTCTTCTACTTCCATGAAATATGAAAAAGAAAAAATATTTAATAGAACGCAGGTTACACGTCAGAAGCTTATAAATCCAAAAGATACTATTTTTATAAAATCTGATGACGCTGGTGAACATTCTTTAATAAATATCTCAGAAGCTCTCAGGCATCCGAAAAGACCTTTGTATTTAGGAGAAAGTGACGATTTTGTAATTATTAACATCAATAAAAATGGTATTATAGATGTCGATAATAAAGAGATACAATCGTCACAAATAAAATCAGTAATTCCAGATATTCATATGAACTCTCATGTTGTAAAAATTCCCAATACAACGAGAGAACAGGAAAATACTGCAAAAGAGGGAAGCATTATTGTATCAATTCCTAAAGGAGATATTGGAAAACCTATTTCATGCTATGAGATAGATGGTGAAAACATTGTATTTCTCTAACGAAGTATTAGCTAAAGGTGATGGGGTTACAACTCTTGAAAAACATGTATCGGATTGCATGGAGGTTATAGAATATATTTTACATGCCTATGACGAACCCTTAAGGAATTGGGCATTGCGAAATAATTTCAATTATCAATGGTTTATGGAAAATGTAAAAACTTCATTAATATATCATGATTTTGGAAAAGCAACCTATAAATGGCAACAAGAAATTAGAAAGAATAAACCACATTTACCTAATCATGCGCCTTACGCAGGCTATTTTCTTCTTTTAAAGAACTTTAGTGATTATACTCCAATCTTGGCAGTAGTTTCGCATCATTCGATGCTGACTGAAAACTCTTGGAACAATCTAAGTCTACCAGGAATTTTTTATGAAAATTATTTGAAAGAAATGGGTAAAAAATATGGTTTCAACGATATTCTCTTTAATGAAAATTGGAATAAATATATTAATATTTTAAAAACCTATAGAATTAATAGTCAATATCCTGAGTATCGAAGCCTCTGGGACATAAATAAGCCAATCAATACATCATTTAAAGCAAAATATTGCCTTTTACTTTCACTAATTACAACGAGTGATAGTATTGCAAGTAAATTTGAAGAAGATGGTATTTTTAGTAAAGACCATCAACAAAACAAACTCTTGCAATGGTTTCCTTCCCATATAGAAGTTTTTAAGAAATTGCAAAAGATAGACGAAGGAAAGAAGTTACATGAGACCCAGGAAAAAATGCTTGAATTATTAAATGAAAAATCCAATCCACCGATTCGCATAATTTTAGAAGCACCATGCGGTGAAGGAAAGACATTGTCAGCCCTTCTTTGTGCTCGCGAACTATTCAAAAGAGGACAAATAAATCGCGTTATTTTTACATTACCTACCCAGACCACTACAAACAATATGGTTTTAGAATTTGAATCTGAATACAATATTCCAAAAGATTGGATAGGTATTTACCACTCAGAAGTAATGGACTTTCTTTTGTCACAAGAAAAAGAAATAGGAGATAAAGCAACAATTATAGATGAATCTCGCAAAGATTTCTCATTATCTTCTCAGAAATATTGGAGCACTCTTTATAGAAAAACATTCAACATTTCAACAATAGACCATCTGCTTTTGTCACTTGTAAATGGCTATAAACATGCACCTAAGGCATTTGGAAATTTACAAACTTCTTTGGTTGTTATTGATGAATTACATTATTACGATTCCCATACAATAGGTATGATAAAACATTTGTGCAAAGTATTATCTTTTCTAAAAATCCCTCATTTATTAATGACAGCTACCATGCCTGAAAAAGTTAAAGCTATTTTTAAAGAGCAATTCAATGAAGGGAATTCATGTGATATCATTGTCAGCAGTGGAATAGATAAAAAATCAAATAAATTAAAGGAACCTTTTAGATTTGAATATCACTCTAAATCTATAATCGATGAAGAATTCGGAGAATTAGATGCTCAATTTCAGGATATCGTAAAATCAAATATTCAAAATTTTACCGGTATTATAGTAAATACTGTGCAAAAATCTCAAAAGATATATAATCATCTTAAAAAAGAATTGCCTGATGCTCAGATTCTCCTGTATAATTCAGAATTTATGAAAACCGACCGCCCTGATAAAGAGCGAATTTTAAGGATTTTTTCAAAGAAAATCAAAGAACAATTAAAACCAGAGGAAATTTCCTTCTGTAAAAATTTCAATTTAGATCCCGATAAGCCACTAATATTTGTGGGAACACAGGTTGTGGAAATCAGTTTAAATATATCATTCGATGTGATAATTTCAGATTTGGCGCCATTGGATTCTATAATTCAAAGGGCTGGAAGACTGCATAGGACTCAAAGCATTTTCCAAAGTAAAAACTGTAATTGTTCGCAATGTCATGGAAAACCTGATAATTTTGAGTATGTTTTTCATATTTTTGATACTGGGGACAAATGTCTTCCATATGCAGATGGAAGTGAACAAAGTGCTAAAGAAAATGAATTAGTGGAGCGAACGCGAAGAGAACTTAAAAAGAATATCACTTACACATTTCCATTAGGCAAAGACATAATGGATAGAGTTTTTGATATACAGGGGTTATTTGATGGGTTTAATGATCAAATATGCTTTGAAAATCCTTACAGAGAAGATCTTCTATTTGGAAAATCGCCAAAAGACAGATATGGGTCAGAAGATGGCAGTGGTGAATCGCAATTTAAAACTCGGATTATAGAAACTCCTAAATTCGGTGTTCTCCCTGTGTGTTTTACATATGATGGCAAAGAAAACCACATTTCAGAATTTTTTGGCGCTATCCGAAATAACGCTAAGTTCTATAAAGAAGGTACGCTGACGAATGAAGGTACACATGAGATTTTAAGGCATTTTATTCAGATTTCAAATAAAAAATTCCACGCACTCGGTGGAAAATTTGATATTTATGACTTATTAGAGTTCCCAGTTAGAGTTATTAATGCAAAATATGATTTTGAATCCGGTTTACAAAAACTCGAAAATTCAAAAGTACAATGCAAGGGAAATGTTATATGAGGTTCCGAAACCTATTGCCTCAAGCCCTTCCATTTCTCACGGCGGCCACCTCACGCCTGACCCGCCGATACGCGCCCTCAATCACCGCCATGAACACAAAGAGCGCAAAGCGCAGCCTGCTCTTTGCGGACTCTGCGCCCTGAAAAAGTACTATCCTGTGGCAGGGAATACGGATGACACGGATAAACTTAAACCTCAGTTTACACGGTATAGGGCATGCTTTGCATGCCCTTCTTT
>JBAQMZ010000054.1:0-164951 GCA_049303315.1 Candidatus Methanoperedens sp. | reverse complement strand
TGAGCGTATCTTTAAGTAAAATCCAGATTATATTATTCAAACATCCATCCCGCTGAGTGTTTTTAGCACTAATACAAAATATTTCAGTTGGGATGGATAAAACTATCTAATACATGCGGAAGTACTGTACGCCCTTTCAGAAGAATTAATAATGAAGAACAACCTGATTCAACATGTTTAAATTCGTGGAAAAGGAGTTTAGTAATAAATGGCAGAAAATATAACAGAAAAATCTTATTTCACAAAACCAATCAGGTTCATTAAATCTACAGGTTCCTCAATAATTTTAGGCTTATCCGGTTCATTAAACGGTGGGGTCGCTTACAGTTATATCATATCGCTGGATTACCGCTATTTTACACCCGCAGATGGAATCATTGCCGGTTTGATTGGGGGCTTTGGCGTTGGGGCAAAAAACCTCTTTTCCGGGAGTTTACCTGAAACTAAAAAACACAATGAAGATATACCTTTAACCGAGATTGGAGAACATGTTTTATTTGGCATGATAGCCTTATTTCTCGGCTATATTTTCGTTTTTTACTTTGTAAAACTTCCCTCTATCCATGGAGAACTCCTCCTGCCTTCCGAACAGGGAATATCCCTTTACGAATACTTCAAACAAACATTAGGGCTGCCTGATATTGCAGGAGCGGTTCTGGGCTCCATTAGTTCCCTCGCTCCTTTGATTTTTAAGCACAGGATCCGGGCATTGATGAGAAGATTAAAAATTAACCAGGTTTACCAAGTTTCAAAATAGCTGCGGCAATATCCCCTTTTGTTTCCTTAAGCGCGTTCCTGGCATCCGTCTCATTCGATTTCGCCTGTTCCATAACAAGCTTCACATCTTCATCCAGTATCCTGATTTCACGGGTGACTTCCTGCGGGGTTCCAATTATCTGGTAGGTCTTCATACCCCTGGCATCCATTATCGAGACCTCTGCGTCCTTAAAAATAATATCCTTTTGCGGTGTGCGGATAATCACCTCTTCAACATTTTCTATTTCAGTTACGTCAATCCCCATCTGCTTCATCATCGAAGCCATCTTACGGGGATTTATGCCCCTGCCAAGACCCGGGAACATTCAGCTCACCCGCAACTACTGCATCCTGAACCGCATTTAGCCGCATTGGGATTATCTATAACAAACCCGTTTCCATATTCATTATCGATGTAATCGATTTTGAATTCATCAATATCATCCCGGATGTCTTTATTGAAGAATATTTTTATCCCGTTACTTTCCGAAATAACATCTTCGTTTTTTGGGGACTTTTCAAGCGCCATGCCATATTGTATTCCGCTGCAGCCAAAACCGGCTGCGAATATGCGTAATCCGTGGTCAGTCTTTTTTTCTTTTTCAAGCAATTGTTTTAATTCTGCTGCTGCAGCTTCTGTAATCTCTATCATTTGCTTCTCCTTTTTCTCTCTATGTTTTGGGTATATATAAAAATGTGGTATCATTCATGTTTTTTATTGTAAAAAAAGACTTAAATACTTACAAAACGAGTTAATGGCGGAGGCTGATTATGACTCGTGAAGAATTACTGGAAAAAGTTAAGACTGCACGCCCGTCTGTGACTGTTGTGGGCCTGGGCGGTGCTGGCTGCAACATAGTAACATGGATTGCTGACAAGAAACTCGCCGGCGGTAAAATAATTGGAGCTAATACGGATGCTTCGCATCTTAGCACAATGACAAGGGCAGATAAAATTATCCTGCTCGGTGAGAAGCTGTGCAAAGGGCACGGCTGCGGCGGATTCCCGGAAAGAGGAGCTGAAGCTGCAAAGGAGAATTTAGCCGAAATAAAGGAAGAATTGAAAGATGCCAATCTCCTGTTCCTGGTTGCGGGTCTCGGAGGAGGCTCGGGTACAGGCGCAATCCCGGTTTTTGCAGGCGTTGGAAGAGAAGCGGGCGCACTCACAATTGCATGCGTTACAATCCCATTTACAATTGAAATGACAAGGCGCGAAAAAGCGCGTGACGCCGTAAGAGCACTAGCCGAGGTTTGCGATTCGATAGTGGTCATTGATAACTCAAAACTCAGGGAAGTTGCAGGCAACCTGCCTCTTAAAGATGCATTGTCAGTAGCGAATGCGCTTGTGGGTTCGTTTGTTAAGAACCTGACAGATACCATAACCCAGCCGAGCCTTATTAACCTGGATTATGCCGACCTCCGCGCCATAATGGAACGCGGAGGAATTTCCTCGATAGGAATTGGCGAAGGCGATGGCGCAAACCGCGTGGAGAAAGCGGTTTCGCAGGCGTTATCGACCCCCCTGCTCGATATAACCGATATATCGACAGCATACGGCGTTCTCATTCACATCGTGGGTGGCGAAGACCTGACGCTGGAAGAGGTGGCTGTGGCCGGAGAACAGATTATGGATAAGGTTCCGAATACGAAGCGTGTTATATGGGGAGCCAAGGTTGACCCGATGCTTACCGGCGCGGTGCGCGTAATGGCAGTGCTGACAGGAGTAACATGCCCGTTCCTGACCGGGGAAGCAAAACCCGCGCCTGTCATACCGCAGGAAGTAGTGAAGCCGATAAGAAAAGCAATGGAACACCTGGCAGAATCCTTCCCCCGCGAAACAATTTCAAGAGCGGCGGTATTCAGTAAGGAAAAGTAGGAAGTAATTCCTGCTTTTTATTATTAGCTTCTCGTAGATTTCAGATAAAGCTGATTGAATTAGTTCTTGCGAGTATTAAATCTCTTAACGGCTTTCAGTCCATCTTGAGTGATTTTTATTCGATATGATGGGACTCCAGAAGCACTTTCTTCCGCCGTAATTTTACTTATCTCAATTAACCCAATTTTATGAAGAAAATTGCAATTTTTCTTAACAGTAGTGTTGTTTGCTCCAACTAATTTAGCCAATAAATAAAATGAATATATTTTCCCATCGTTCAGTTGCTTTAAGACCCTCAGTTTAATCGCATCGTTAATATTGATTTCCATCGAACTATGTAAAAATAGACAGTTAAATTTATAATGGATAATTACATTGAAAGAGTAGGATTAACGTTTTAACGTTATATTTTAAAGTGTGGTGAAAAAAATGTTGATACGAAAAGGTGAGAATGTAGTAAAGCAACAAAGTGGTATTTCGGCAGGTATTGCATCTGCAGAAAGTGGAAAAAATTTTGGTAGCCTAAAAGGTGACATTACCCTAACGAATCAAAGGGTTGTGTACGAATCTGTTTCGGGTTTCCTTTCAAAGAAGACGACTACGGTAATAGATTGCCCGCTTGAGAAAGTTGTTAATGTCGCAGTTGAAGGATTGATTGGAAAGAAACTAGTTTTACAATTGCCCATGGAGCTTTCTAGCGAATTAAAGATGCAAAGTGTTGGAGCAGCCATGATGGGAGAGATTCCATGCAAGGTATCCTTTGGCGTAAAAGATCCAATTGAGTGGGAACGTGCAATAAGACAAACACTGGCCGGGTAAGTAGATAATACTTCATGGGTTGCACAATGAAAGGCAAATGGAGTTAAAATGCCATCGTGTCCGAAGTGTCACGGGACAGGAAAATCTGGGATATTTGGAAAATGTTCTTTATGTGACGGCACAGGTCGTGTTGGTGCCCAATGCCCTTCATGTCATGGTAGTGGGCGCAGTTTTTTAGGTAAGTGCAAAACCTGTAACGGCACTGGAATGGTTTTCTGATTATTCTAAATATATCAAATGTATAGATCACCGCTCAAAATTAAAATTCTGCTTCACTATCTTGAGCGCACAGTAATTCCCGCACATCGTGCATGCTTCCTTATCATCAGGCGAGCGGCTGTCCCTTACTGATTTTGCATGTTTGGGGTCAATCGCCAGTTCATACATCCTGTCCCACTGCAAATCGCGCCTCGCCCGCCCCATATCAAGGTCTCGCTGCCGGTCATTGTTTTTCACCATATCACCGATATGCGCAGCAATCCTCGCGGTTATAACGCCCTGCTTCACGTCATCGATGTTGGGAAGCGCAAGATGTTCCGCTGGAGTTACATAGCAGATGAAATCGGCGCCGGCTGCGCTTGAGAGAGACGCGCCTATTGCCGCTACGATGTGGTCGTAACCGGGTGCAATGTCGGTGACCAGAGGACCTAACATATAGAATGGCTTCTCACCGCTTAATCGCTTCATGAGTTTCACGTTTGCATCAATTTCGTCAATCGGGATGTGACCCGGTCCCTCTACAATGGTCTGCACGCCTGCTTCGTGCGCCCTGTCTGAAAGCTCCGAGTTCATTATGAGTTCCTGTATCTGCGCCCTGTCTGTGGAGTCGTGTATGGCGCCGGCGCGCATGCCGTTGCCCATGCTGAGCGTGACCTCATGTTCTTTCATTATCTCAAGCAGGTAATCGAATTCACTGTACAGCGGGTTCTCTTTCTCATTATGCAGCATCCACGCGGTCATGAACGCGCCGCCGCGCGAGCAGAGTCCGCCAAAGCGCCCCTGTCTTTTTAGCCTCTCAACCGTAAAGAGGTTTATTCCGGTATGGATAGCCATGAAATTCGTGCCAAGCTTTGCCTGCTCTGCTGTTATCTTGAAAAGTTCGTCCTCTTTCATGTCCACTGTGCTTCCGTATTTCCTGATAGCCTCAATAAAAGCCTGATATAGAGGCACGCTTCCCACGGAGAGTGTTGTCGCTTCTATGACTTTTTTCCTGATTTCATAAAAATCCCCGCCTGTTGAAAGTTCCATGAGCGTGTCCGCGCCTGTGGCTTCCGCAACTTTTGCTTTCTCTATTTCCATATCGATATCCACTATATCCGATGAAGTACCGATAGAGGCGTTCACTTTAGTCCGAAGCCCTTTTCCGATGCCGCAGGGTTTTGGGGAGCGATACGGGCTCACCGGGATGACGATTCTTCCATTTGCTATCCCGCGCCGCACGAATTCGGGTTCAACGCCCTCATCATTCGCTACCTGTTTCATCTCTTTTGTAATACTGCCTTTTTTCGCTTCAGTGATTAGACTCATAAGAATTACCGGTCTTTCGAAATGTGGCGCTTATATTTAAATATGTTCAATCAGAAAAATTGATTTTAAATCAAGTAAAGTTGATTTGATTTTTTTAACGAATAGGGAAAGTATAAACGCATATCCCTATCTTACGGCTGAATTCTATCCCGAATATTTGATACCTTTATATTCGCAAAATCAAAACCTACTCGCACCCGCGGTTATTATTCTATATATCAAATTTCCGAATTGTTTTTATTATTTCTTTAACCGTTGTTTCAAAGTTTGTTCCCTTAAAATTGAAAGTGACCTTTTCAGATTCAGTGATAAAAACAATCTCAGAATATCTGAAAATAAAATATAAGAAAATAAATAGCACACCTAAGAGGAAAGGTATAAAGGTCACTGGATAATTATCCGAATTAACATTTACATAGTTCATCAAAGCAAATCCAACAAATACTAATATAATTCCTAAAATCAAAAGCCATGGGTATGAAACTGTTTCCCATTCAATAGAAGATATATGATGGAACATTATATCTTTAATTTTGGTAATTTTTTTAGTAAATAATCCTGTTTTTCCAGTGATTAATAATCTCTTTTCAGTAAAATACAAGTTCTGGAAAAATTCCCCTTTCTCGATACTGTAAACAACGGTTTCACCTTCTACAAGAAATTCGTCATCTATCATTTAATCATTCACCCGCTAATAATTTGTTAATGGCATATATCAAACTGTTTAACTAATCTCATCGCTAAGTATTTTTAATGGCGTTTCATTATCCTAACCGTCGTTTTATGTGGGGTGATTCCATAGGCGGAAGCTATCAAAAATTAACTAACCTCTGTGCCTTTTTTCCATCTGAATCTCTATCCAACTCCTGATAGCCTCCTCAAATTGAATTCTATGCTTTTCAGTCAGTGGATGTAATTGGTCTTCAAATTTCACCCAAAACTTTGAAAATTCCCTAATAGCGTTGTCCTGTCCTATGTTTATATGTTCTTTTCCTGAATGCTTGAGTACCTCCTCCTTAAGCTCCTCAATTACCTTTTCTTCCCTCTCGATTATACTTAACATTTTGCTTGACATATCTTACCTCCAAACGACTCTTAAATACCACAGAACCTTTCTTATGAAATACTCTTTAACCTTTTCTTGGTATATCATAGTTTTGCCACGAGATGGCTTTCTTGAAGAATATTATAAAGCATAAATTTTTAATTTAATATCTTAGATATTTTCCTTTTTGTTTCAAATTCCCCTGAATATTAAATCCCTTTCCCCGCATCCCCAAACGATTTCCCACCGTAAATCAGGTCATATATATTATCTGCAATGTCGTTCATGCCCGCGCGCACCTGCTTCATCGTATCCCTGTCCCTGATTGTAACCGTGCCGTCCTCAAGCGTCTGGTAATCTACAGTTATCGAATACGGCGTGCCGATTTCATCGTTCCTGCGGTAGCGCCTGCCTATGGTTCCCGAATCATCAAAAGCCACAAGAATCCCGGCTTTCCTGAGCGCGGCGACAATCTCATTTCCCGGTTTAATCAATTCCTCACGCGAAAGAAGCGGCAGAACTGCTGCCTGCACGGGCGCAACCTCAGGCGGCAGGCGCAAAACAATTCTTTTCTCCTCGCCTTCTTCCTCCTCTATTCCTTCTTCTTTCACTGCCTCTTCTTCAAAATATGAATGTTCAAGAAGAGAATACATTATCCTGTCAATCCCGAATGAGGGTTCAATCACATGCGGTATGATATTTTCACCATGCACTTCCTCGGTTATACTTTCAAATTTTACAGCGTCCTTCCCGATTTTAATCTGCTCGCCGTCAATCGTTAATTCTATCGCATCGCCTGAAAGCTCTCCGGCTTTTAATGTCTTTAATGCATTTGCGATTTTCCCTGCTTTTCCCTTGAACTTCGGGCCGAGAATCCCCATATCTGGTTTGACAACGAAACGCTCGATTTTTTTAGGAACATCGTAGGAAACATATACCGATAATTCCTTCTCGCTCTGCTTTGCGTGGGCTTTCAGGTCATAATCAGTCCTGTCCGCAATCCCTACCACTTCCACCCATCCGAACCGCTCGCTCAAAACTTCAGCATCCCAGCAATCGGCAGCGTAATGTGCCATCTCATCCTTCATGTGCTGCCTGAAACGCAATTTCTCAGGCGATACCCCAACCCGGATGAGGAAGCGGTATGTCATGGCAAGACAGTAAGCGAGGAATTCATGAGCGATTATGCCGTTTTTAACAGCGTCGCCTAATGATATTTTCCGCATTTCGCCGGTTGACTGCCCTTCCTGCGAATAAAGATTCAATTCAATATTTTCAATTTCTTTAAATTTCGGATGCGTCTTGTCCCTCGGGTCAATGAATATTTCAGCCTCTGCCTGCGTAAACTCGCGCAACCTTATTACGCCCTGACGCGGGGAGATTTCATTGCGGTATGCTTTTCCTATTTGCGTCGCGCCGAAAGGCAGGTGGTCGCGGTAGAATTTAAGGAGGCGCGGGAAATCTACGAACATCCCCTGCGCGGTTTCAGGTCTGAGGTAGCCGGCGCGTTTCCCGCCCGGACCGATTGAGGTTTTGAACATCAAATTGAACTCATATACTTTACCGAGCCTGCCGCCGCATTCCGGGCATTTAATGTTGTTTTTGGTGATGATTTCGGTCAGTTCGTCCGCGCTCAGGGTGTCAGGGTTATCTACAACATCCTGGACAAGATGGTCTGCCCTGAAGGCTTCTTTGCATTTCTGGCATTCGGTAAGCGGGTCTGAGAATCCGCCAACGTGCCCCGATGCGATAAAGACATCTTCTATTCCGATGGTTGGCGATTCTATCTCGTAATACCCTTCGTTTATCACGAATATGTCCCGCCAGATATTCTCAACGCGCCGTTTCAGCATGGCGCCAAGAGGACCGTAATCGTAAAAACCCGCTGTGCCGCCGTATAACTCAAATGAGTTCCAGATAAATCCCCGGCGCTTTGCAAGTTCAAGCACCTGTTCGTATTTGTCAGCCATGTGCTGCTTAATATATGTTTGGGATTATTATACTTTCTCGGAGTGGGGGCTGTAGGACATAATTAGTTCGTGTCCAGATTGCGCCAGTGCTATTCAAGTCTGTTTCGCCTCAATAGCTTTGGAAAGGAAATAAATTTTACCGGATTAGCCGCCTTCGATTGTGATTATTCCATTTACCAAGGCATGGCGAGGTTCGACAAATAATCCTGAATCTCGATGGGCTTATCCATTTCCAAATACATCTGCCATTTTTATTTCGAGTTTAAAGTTATCCATATACCAATTGGCGAAGCTGTTCTCTCTGTTTTTGATTCTCCTTATCTGCCTTTGAGCATCGATATAATTAACGCAGTTCACCCAAAGTCTGCAAGGACACTTTCGTTCTTTGCATCCTGACATATTTAGGTTCTTACTATACCAGCAGAGTTGCTTGATTGAAGTATTGCATTGAATTCCTGTGGAAAGATATCCCTGTCATTCTGCATAATCCAGTCTGTTCTTATGCACATCATTATCGTGTTGGGAGTCCTTCTTTCTGCCTTGCATTTTTCCATCCATAATACTACTTCTTCCATATCTATCCTTTTCTGAATACGCATTCTACAGCTATCCCGTGCTCCTCTATCATTATAATAATCATTTTCATGCGTATTTATATGTTGCGGTCAGGTTAAACAAAAAAGAGATGATAGAATTGAAACCGCTTTTATACTGGCATATGGAATAATTTGTTAAACCTGTTCCCCACTCAATTCTGTCCCACAGCCCAGATTGGGGATATTTTTAGTCCTGATTCCTGAGCTTGCGAAGGATGCGGGCTTGTCCCGCCCTCCGGCGGTGCGCATGGGCGGGGGGCGCTCTCGTATTGGCGCATGTACGATAATTGACAGTCAGTATTGGGAGATGATTTTTATGGGAGTAGTGTAAAGGCTACAATAGGTTC
Organism: Candidatus Methanoperedens sp.; assembly: GCA_049303315.1. Lineage (GTDB taxonomy): Archaea > Halobacteriota > Methanosarcinia > Methanosarcinales > Methanoperedenaceae > Methanoperedens. The sequence goes on along the minus strand of JBAQMZ010000054.1, from coordinate 156,016 downwards.
TTAATTTTTAACTTTATAGGAAAGTATAAGTGTAGGTCATCTTAACTAAATAGTTTATCTTGATACAATAACTAATTAAAAAGGCAAACCTATGAATGACGGAGAAGGAAAAAATCAGGAGACATGCCCGCTATCATGTGAAAGCTGGATAATGTTTTTGAATAGTGAAATTGCTAATTTAGAGAATGAAGTACAACAAAGTTTTAATGCTGCTTTTGCAGTATTCTCATCGTTTATGGTAGTGATGACCGCAATTGTAAGTTACATTTTATCAATTATTTCAATAGATAAGCCGGGACTCAATATAGCTGATATCGTTATTAAACTATATTTAACTTATATAATATTATCAATATTGTTTGCTCTTTTCTCAGTGTATTTTGTATATAGAATCATAATGTCTATAATAATCAATAAGAATGTGGAAGCACTAAAAAATATTAGAAACCTTATCATATTTGGGAAAAAAAGAGATAGTAACGAAATTTGTGAAATATGGAGGAATCTGATGCAACCAAATTATATAGAATTATACAAGCTTGATTTCTTCAACCTTCGTTTTAGCATTTCAAGAAAAGCACAAAGGAGGCTATGAAGCCTGATGCTTCTCTATATGATTGGTTTTTTCTGGATATTAAAATCGCTATCATTAGCTCTAAAACAGTGGTTTTAATAGGATAAATCTATTAACTTTTCACTATCGCCAGAATATCCGGCGGCAGGTTATCCTGACCCTTTCCCTTTTTCCCATACCTCAAATACATTTTCACCAGCGCATCCTCTACTCTCGTAAGTTTCTCGCCCTCGAACTTCTCAATATCAATGTTCATCCTTTCTGCCATTTCAGCGGCTTTAATGGATACAGGCACATCTATCTTCCACACACCCCTTAACTCCCTCAGGAATATCTGGGATGTGACCTCGCCAATCCCTTTAAATCCCATTAACTTACTTTTCAGCTCTTCCGTGCTGCTCGAATGGGCATAAAGTTCTTCAAGCGAACCGTATTTTTCCGTAAGTTCCTTCATTATGTTCAGCAGTTTCGTTGCGGTTGAAAAATCATATCTCACATACCCGCCTTCATCCAGTATCCTCACAAGCTCATCCCAGCCAGCATCCAGTATTTTTTGGGGGCTCAGGACACCATATTTCTCAAATGTCCTGTATGTTTTCATCGCTATCTTCTCGCTTATCCTTGCCCCGAAAAGGATGGAAGCAAGGAACCACCTGAACCTGCCCGAAGGCTTTTTTATATCTATCCCCAAATCTTCACTGTACAGGGGAAAATTGGAACACAGGGTTTCCACTCTGTCCATAATACATGATTTGTGAATAATCCATATTGAAGCTTGTCTCAGGGATTGGTTTCATCATCATTTTCGGCTTTATCATGCGCCGCCGTCTGGTATTATATGCTAAACCTGTACATGGCATAATTCTGTACCCGGTTGCACCTGTTTGCAACAACTTTTATATACAACCACCATCCAACATATAAATTAAAAATGTTAGAAGCTAAAATCTCTGTAAAACAGCATCATTGTTCCCTTGCAGTTGTGACGGCTGGCAAAGATTTCGAATTGGATATACTATCCTATGTCCCGGTTTCGGACACCAAAATATTGTTCTTAAATCAGGTTAAAAATCCCAATAAGGATACACTCAAATATCTCAATGAGATTGAAGAACACCCATCCACAGAATCCTTTAAGATTCTCCAGGTATCACCTGAAAAAATCATTTTCTTGACCGTAATCGCGGATCCGAGCGCGATACATGCATTCGAAGAAGCGGGGTGTTTTATCAAACCCCCCATTCATGTTAAAAATGGGAATAAATACTATACAGTACTGGCACCTGACACGACATATCTGAATCAGGCATATGACAAGTTGAAAAAACTGGGAAAATGGTCTATCGATGAAGTACACAGGGTTCCGAATGAAGAACCAAATGGTAATGGGCTTACAGAAATGCAGATCAAAGTTCTTTTAACCGCTAAGGGTCTTGGATATTTTGAGCACTCTCATGAAGTCTCAATAGAAGACATTGGAAAGGCACTGGGTATATCGAAATCGACTGCACATCATCATCTTAAGGAAGCAAAACGAAAACTCGTTGATAAATATATTGAAGAATCCTCTTACAAAAAGGGTGTTTCATTGTAAAGATGTTCGGAATCTGAAATATTGACGTTAGTATTGTGTACCATATAACAATTCGGATTTGTCCTATAGGATTCATAGGATATGTCCTATACATAAATTCATACATATTTAATAATGATAAATAGGGCATGTATTAACTAAAACATCGTCCAGAGTGTAATATTTTTTTCAGACATGTCTTAAATAAACGCTATCTGTATTGAAAATGGTCATAAATAATGGTGAATAACCATGGCAGATATATACAAAAAAATGATTGATGAAGCTCTGGCAGCCCAGAGAGCTGATGTTGAGACGATTAAGAACAAGCGTGGAACCAACTTTAAGGTCACCGACGCAAAACCATACGTGGATGCGGTGAACGGAATGACTGCGGCTAAAGGACAATCCCAGACTGTCATTGACCTGCATGTCAAATCGGTCAATGCCCACTATGATATCCTCAAAGGCCTGGCAAACACAGTCAGACCTGAAGACGATCCCTTCGTAGAGCACTACCAGACACCTCCTATTCTGGAAATCCTCTATGGTGAAGATCCGTCTTTCAGGGATTCTGTGGATGTCTTTATCAATGCAATCGCGGAGAATGAGGCATTGATAGGAAAAGAATCCGTCAGGCGGTATGGCGGATTTTACGGACCTGTTTGTGTTGTTGACTTTGCATTCTCACCGGGTTCAACAAGCAATGTAGTGAACAGGATTCTGAAGACCCTTAACATCGATGACAAACATAAACAGGCAATCCTTTCCGCCAAATCATGGGGCATGGATACATCCTATGGTATCGGCGCTGCATTCCAGGCATCACTGGAAGCGGGAAAAACGGCTGCTGAGGCAGTTGAAGACGAAATTGCCATGTTACAGATGGTATATGACAAACCTGTGGATGCACAGGTTAAGCTCATGGAAGATTCCGGGCATACCTCTTTTAACACAAGGAAATACATGAATGAGTACAAAGAAAAGATGAAAAGTACCATTAAGGCAGCTATGCAGGAGGGTGTGCACTACGGCAATATAGTAACAGTACCGGCATATTGCGTTGGCGATGTAGCCCATCATATTTCCCAGTCCATGTTCAACATGTGCAAGGATGATGTGACAATGGCAATAATCGAAGCAGAAACACAGGTACTCGAAAATACCTTAAAGATAGGGCTTGCTGCCGGGTTCAAAAGCCCGAATTCAGTCCTTAACCTCGCAACCGGGGCCACGGCAGTGGGCGCAGCATATATCCTTGAGAAGGACGGGTTTACCGCGTCAATGGTCATAGACCTGCTGACAAAGCGCTACACCAACTATGTCCAGCAATACCCCACAAGGGGACCGGCTGCTGAACTCCATAATGTGGACTTCATGGACATGATACAGCGCGGCTCTCATCTGCTTGAGGTGAGACCCATTGGTAAAGGCGGATTTATCGGCGGCGTGAAGGTTGACCTGAGCCCGATTGACAACAATCAGGTGCTTGCCAATCCGCAGAGATACACATACCCGGCATGCGCCATTACAGTCAGGTTCTCTTCACTCATGCGCCTGGCGGATTTCCCGTGCCTGCTTACCAGTGAACCGGTGACTGCGACCCTTATGACTAACATCATTGCACTGAATCCGGAGTCAGCAGGATCCCCTGCAAGAGGATGTAAGTCATGTGCCACCTCAGACCTTGTTAAAACTCACCGCTATTGCCAGTGGGCTGAGGCAGTATAAACCTGAGGGAAAAGAAATCTGGAGAGGGCTTCTCGCCCTTTCCATTTTTCTTAAGAGGTACTATTATGACTGACTCAAAAAAACTCATTTCCGAATTTGTGGGCACCTTTGCCCTGGTCTTCATAGGCGCCGGTTCTGTAGCAACCAACTATATTTCCAACGGGGCGCTCGGTCTTTTCGGGATTGCCACTGCATTCGGTCTGGTGGTCATGGCTATGATATATGCCACGGGACATATTTCGGGTACTCATATAAACCCGGCTGTTACAATTGCCCTTGTTGCCACTAAAAAGATGGATGTGAAGGATGCCGTTCCTTACATTATATCACAGCTTGCAGGCGCAGCCGTTGCAGGCATGGCGCTGGCGGTGATATACCCAACCGCTGTTGCAGGCGTGAACCTGGGAACGACTGGTCTTGGAACAAATGTAGGTTTCGGCACAGGAGTCCTTGTTGAAGCGATACTGACCTTCCTGCTGGTGTTTACCATCTTCGGTGCAGCCGTTGATAAAAGGGCACCGGCAGGATTTGCAGGTTTTGCAATAGGTATGGTCGTTCTGTTCGACATCCTTGTAGGGGGACCCCTTACTGGCGCATCAATGAACCCGGCAAGGACATTTGGTCCGGCCCTTGCTTCAGGATACTGGGCAAATCACCTGGTGTACTGGATCGGTCCCATCATCGGCGGTGTTGTTGCAGCATTACTGTATGATGGTGTATTTGCTGAAAAAAAGGCAGAATAACATAATTAAAAATATTCAAGGATACTGCAATTGCAGTATCCGGATTTTTTATGGCATTTCGTGTTTCCATCGCAGTTATTATGCATGTGTACATATTAATCGCATTATCATGTCCATTATGTCTGCTTTCTTCCCTACCGATACCTCCAGAGGCTCGCTTCTCGCTGCCCAGAGACTTGTCGCTGAAAGAGCAGTTATAAAAGATGATTTCGGGGAACTCAAGCTGATAGGAGGGGTGGACCAGGCGTTCGCAGATGATAAAATCATCTCCGCAATAGTGGTCATTGAATACATTTCACTTGATGTCGTAGAGCGCGCCTATTCCATCCAGCCTGTGAATTACCCCTACATTCCCACGTTCCTGAGTTTCAGGGAAGGACCCGCAATCGTGAGCGCTTTTAAAAAATTAAAAACCCCTCCCGATATCCTGCTTGTAGATGGCGCGGGTATCAATCATCCCAAGCGCGCAGGTATTGCCACGCATATCGGTGTGGCGCTTGATGTGCCCACAATTGGTATTACCAAGAAAATCCTGTGCGGCGAGGGCAAAGAGCCCGCGCAGGTCGGCGAGGCGAATCCGCTAATCTATGAAGGTAAAAAAGTCGGATGGCTCCTTAAATCCGGCAAACGAAGCAGGGCAATAGTGGTTGCGCCGGGTCACAGGGTTTCGCTTGACAGCTCTCTTTCTATAGTGAAGGCATGCCTCAAGGGGCACAAGCTGCCGGAGCCTGTAAGGCTTGCGCATGAGTATGCAAACGATCTAAAAAGATGAAATATACAGCATTCACCGCAGGCGCAGATAACCTTTAGACGGGATTAACATGATTGACTGGATGAATTTTTAATCCTGTATATCCTGTTATCCTGTCCAATTTTAATCCTCCGCGAAAGCCTATCTTAGCCAGATGATTTCCGGCTCGCTTCTTCCCGGCACCTCGGTCTTACCCTTCGGATACCCGAATATCAGCGGCGCAACGGCTTTATAGCCCTCGGGCGCGCCCAGCTCTTTCAAAAACCCTTCATCCATAAGAGCCGGGAGGACACCTCCAATCCAGCAGCTACCGATGCCCTTTGAATGCGCCGCAAGCATCATGTTCTGGGCTGCCATCGCACAGTCCCAGTCGGGTGTCATCGCACTTTTATTCCCGAGAATAATGATAAGCACAGGAGCGTTATAGAACATATCCGTGCCCTTTGTCTTGAGATAGACAAGGAAATCCGCGGCTTTCTTTGAGGTATTTTTGACAGGCTCAAGTAAGGGAATCATGGCTTTCTTGCCCTGCTCTGAGATTTTTCGCATAATGTCTTTATTTTTTATCACCAAAAAACTCCACGGCTGCATATTAAAACCTGATGGGGCATATCTTGCGCAATCGATGAGGAATTTAATCTCCTCGTCGGGAATCTGGTCTTCCTTATATTCACGTACACAGCGCCTTGTTTTGATTATTTCAACTATGTCTTTCAAAATAATTCACCCATGCCTGAATTAATCTTCTTATTATAAGATTATTTGGTTGAAAAAGATAAAGGGGCTTTAGCCCCTCTGATATTTAAAAAAGCTCTTTCAGGTTGAACTTATACGGTCCCAATGTACCGCCATAATTCCCTGCGCTTATCTTTTTAACACCCGGGATTTTCACTGCCGCTTCTATTCCGGCTTTCATGGATTTGCTGATAGCTTCCACACTCAAGCCGTTAATCACGATTTCGTATATGGCATTCACATCTGCTGGCACTTTCGTATCTTTGATTTTGGCTTTGATTGAAGGACAGTATTTCTCGTTCGTGGTTGCCTTCATGAATTTATAATTTGTAAAACCCACCTTCGAGCCGCTTGCCACTATTCCGCCAGGGAAAGGAGTGATTGTCCCGTCCTGCTGGGCTATTGATTCCACCGCATTCTCGGCCGCTGCAAGCGCTGCCATCTGGTTATCTGCCATTATGAAGAAATTTCCTCCAGCGATGCCGTCCTGCGCACCAATGTTATGCTCGGCAACGAAATCCCCCTGCATCATTGGTATCTTATACGCTTTTCTTCCGCCGATATTTGTCTCGGATTCGAATCCGTCGCCGAAGAACTTGAGCTTAAATCCAGTATCGAATTGTTTCTCGGCTTCAGGAAGCCCGTTCCACATAGCTGCGGTTGGCGCTGTCAGGACGCACTGACCGAGGCGTTTTAATAACTGTTCTTCCAGAGCCTTGAAACCAAATGTGCATATCTGGATGTACGCGCCAGGTCTTCCGTCAGGGGTCTCATCACCGTTGACCACCTTTTCAATGCCAGCCTCTGCGGGACACATTATAACAGAAGTCCCAAAACCAGTTGCCTCCTGTGCTGCAACCAGAGCCCATTTCTTTGAGGCTCCTGTAATCAATACTCTTGCTATTTTTATCGGAAATGCTTCCGCGAATGTATCTTCTATCTCTACTCCATTGAGTTCCATTGAATATCCCTCGCTTTGATGAACCCAAAAAATTTCCTCATTTTAAAAAGGGTCATCAAATAAATCACTTTTTACTGTAGTACCTAATATATGCTTCGAAATGTTCTGGGCAAAAAAAGAAAAAGACGTTTTTAGTGCAACATTTCTTCCCCGGCACGGTTCGCCAGTTCCTGCATCCGCACCGAAGTCCTTCCGGCTCCTGAGAATTCATCGTGTGCCATTATTGATGCAATTTCTTTACCGAGGATGAATATTGCGTGTTTGTGTTCGGCTTTGCTGCGATGCACATGTATGGGGCTTATCTGGAGAGACTGGTAATGGGAAAATTCGCCTTTTCCGTTTTCCTCAAAAAACTTCTTCATTTGCACCATCAGTGTATGTAGCTGAATCAATTCTTCCTTGTGTATAAAACCGCCTCCTAACTGTTGATACTGTTTACTGCCGATGCAGTAATTCTAGTTCTTTTGACTTAAATTCAATACTAAAATGGTTTTGTAAGGAAGTTTTCTTCCTATCTTCTAAGGTTAAACTTTACGATTTAATCTTAATGATTCTTCGTGACCATTATTTTCAAGGTTTATTGGGTCACGATGATTTTTTGATGTTTGACTTTAGGAAACTCCCTGAGATATATCCCGTATGTTCCGGGCTGGGTAAATGTGTAGTTGAACTGCTGGGTGTCCCATCTTAGTTTTGCGCTTGTATTGTCCCACAACCCCTGTTCGCTTACTATGGTAATTGTGTAATCTTCTGACTCACTTTCCCATATGACCTTATCTCCTGCATTTATCCTGATGGTTGAATTTGTATATTCTGGAATCTGGGTTGTATTCAGAGCCCTTACCTTATAAAATCCATCGATATCATGAACATAAAACTTGTAAACTGCCGGCACTCTGACAGGTGTCGGAATCGGTGTAGGGGCAGGAGTTGTAGGAACCGCTGTCGGCTTTACGGTCTCGGTTGCTGTTGGCGTGGCTGTTGGGATAGGAGTGGCTTCCGGGGTCTTAATGCACCCTAAAAAAGCCAATGATAATATGATAAGGATAATTGGGAATAATTTAATATATCTCATACTTTCACCAAAGCTAACAATTGTATTTGTCATAAATAACATTATCGATTTGTTCTCTGATAGCGATTTATAGGAGAAGTTTATTATTCATGCCTTACATTTTAAGTTCTCGTATGGATAATACAAAAAAGGAGATGAAATGGATCTACGAAGAAATCGTAGGCAGGATACCTCCTTTTTCACTGGTTTCGTACCAGTACAGCATCCTCCTGCAATTGTTCTTTCTCCTGGTTCTCGGCTTGATTCTTGGATTTATCTTTAACCTGAAAACGGTTTCCCTGCTCTATGGCTCGCTTGCCATCCTTGTAGCAGTATCGTGGAGTCTTCTCATCCTGCAGCTCGGACCCACTTTGCGCAAATTCAGGGCGCCGTTAAGCAAAGATGAGAATGATTTGCTTGAGCGGTATAAAGGAATACTTTTCCACATGAACCATTACGAAGCAATACCCGGAATCGCCATTTTCATCCTGTTTATGCTATACCTTTTCTATTTCGGCCCGGATTTACTGGAAAACTGGGTCGGGAAAAGCCCCCATATCATATTATTGTTATTTGTAAGCTTGCTCATCTGGGACATATGCTACAGGATGGGGCTCGGGATATGGACATCAGTCCTGGCTCTCTGGAGGTCGCTTCGGCTTAAAAAAATCGCTGAGAAAAGGACAGAGCTTGAACATACTCCTTACACTGAACTCCGGTCATTGCGAAGGCTGGATATTAATAATGTATTCTTCGGCATAATCTCACTTCTACTGATACCTCTTTTCCAGACCGATAATTTTCTCATAACGAGTATATTCATTTTCATGGTTTTCATAACATTGATTTCGATAATTTCGGCATACATCATATCAAAAGTGCCATGGCTTCCGCCCGATATTTATAATCTTGTAAACGAATCAAGTTTCGCTTATATCGGGACATCCCTCCGGGGAATTACTCACGTTACGCCGGTAGTTTATGTTTTTGACGGGCAGAAGATTTTTTTCAATACATCAAAAGAAGCAAAAAAATTGAAAACATTGAAAAAAAATAAAAAAGTCGCTTTTTTAATAGATAAAAGGGATATGAGCAACATATACGAAAACAAGGCTGTCTTATTCATGGGTGAAACCAAAATCTACGGGGTCCTTGATGTCCCGCTGCGGTTCATTAATATGCTTTCCACGCTCCATCTTTTCATGAAAAAATACCCTGAATATACAAGGAAATATTCAACTTCCGAATTGCCAAAAGCATGGCAGTTGACACCTATCATTTCCAGGATACTGGTGGAAGTGAAACCTGCCAAGATCATTTACTGGAGAGGGGCAAAACAGATAAGCGTGCCGGTGTGACCATGAAAATCCCTGTTGAGATGCGAAATATATTGTACGGGAATTATTTCGGTTATGTCTGTACAAGCGACCGGAATGACCAGCCGCATCTGACACCTGTATTTTTCGTATATGATGAACATTCCCAGAAAATATTCTTCATCACCAATGATAAATCAAAAAAGGTCAAGAACATATCGGAAAATCCTAACGTCAGCATAACGGTCGATATCAGGGACACGGTAAACCCTTTCAATAACGAGGGCGTAATGGCGCAGGGCACAGCCACGATTACTGAAAAAGCGCCGATTTATTTCCTTTCCGAAGAGACGCTGCAATTATACTATGACATCTATATGGAATTTAAAAGCAAGTATGAGAAAGTAATAGAGAACAAGCCGCTCGGGGAAAACGATGTGATTGTGCAGATAAACATCGAAAAAATGGTATACTGGAGAGGACCCCATTTCAAGTCTATTAGATTCAGAAAAGATGAGTAATACTTTTTAAAAGCTTTCCGTATCTTGTTCGATTTTTACCCTGAATCGGGAATAGGGTTATATACTGAAGCTGTCAGATTGTTTTAATGGGTTAATAGTTAAAAATTATGCTGATGAGTAATATAAAATTAATATAATCTACCTATGTACATCGATACTTACACCTCGCGCTTGAAAATATATGAACAGATACCAGCCGGCTCAAAAGTATTGGAAATAGGCTCCGGGTCTGGTATTCTTGCCAACCTTCTATCAAAGAAAAAATGCCGGGTATATTGTATTGAGAAACAGCAAGACCTTGCAGTCATATCAAAGAACAAATGCGTGGAGGTCTTGAATATGGATATCGAAACCGCAGAATTGCCTTATGAGTGTGGTTTTTTCGATTATATCATTCTTGGAAATGTCCTTGAACATTTTAGAGAACCATCTGAAATTTTAATAAATATAAAAAAATACCTGAAAGTTGATGGTTCCATAATTTACTCTGTTCCAAACATAGTCAACTGGTACTCAAGAATGACTATTTTTCTTGGGAAATTCGAATATGAAAAAAGCGGTGTATTTGACAGGACGCATCTGCGGTTTTACAATCTCAATTCTGCAAAAAGGCTTGCACTGGAATCCGGATACAGGATTGTATGGCTGGATGTTACTCCAAGCGTCTATTTTTTCAAGGAGAGGTTGAATTTCCTCTGGTACGGGCTTGCAGTGCTGTGGAAGAATCTTTTTGCGGATGAATTCATTATCCAGGCCAGGAAAAGAACTTCATGAATACATCGGATTGAAGTCCCGGCGCAATGCTATGCCTATCTGCTCAAGAAATACCTCGGGCGGCTGGGCTCCTACGAAGGACGTATCCTCATTGATTACGATATGGGGAGTGCTCATAATTCCATACCTCTGGACAAGTTGCGGGAATTCGGTCATCTCGATTACATCTGCCCTTATGAACTCATTCCCGATGGCGAACTGGTACGCTGTCTTTGCCGCTACCGGGCAATAAGGGCACGTAGGCGATACAAATACCTGTATATGAACCGGCTTTTTTATCTCAGCCAGTCTTTTCTTGATGGTATCAGGTAAAGATGACACGCCTTTTGAAACTTCTGTTATGCCAGCAACAAGAACTGATAATTCATACCCTGTGGGAACGCCATAATACCTTATGCCGTAATCCGAGCTTCCCACAATTGCAATGGCGGGGATTTTTTTTATATTGTATTTTAGGGCTTCATCACCATTTAAAACGAAATCATAGACTTTTGGTTTTATTTTTGGCGACAATGCTGCAAGCTCAAGCACAAGCTCCCGTGTTTCCTTGCAGAACTGGCACTCAAGCTCCTGCGTGAAAACGATTAGCTCCACATCGCCAGACATCTCTTCAAAGTGTTTTTTTACGTGCTCTTTTTCAGCAGGAGGCAGCGCCATTTTTCTCACTCTACCGATTCAAGAACTTTTCTTACTCTTTCAAGGGCGCGGTTCATTTCCTTGAAAGAACCAAACATCAAATCCATCATCGTTTGCATAATCTTTTCCTCCATTTTGAAAATCCAGAGAAGCTTTTTAGCTTACATATTAGACGGGATTTTCAAATTTACTTCTCCTTAATTCTACTCAATAAGAGTATTAATTCAAAATTCTTTGCTTTGTAAAATTTCTTGGGTATAAGGCGGCTCTTCAAAATTTTGTATCTCGCTTTTTTTATGACATTACCGTTACGGCAAAAAGCCTATGGTTTGGGAAACCTATTTAAGCAAGGTATATTCTAATCCAGACGATTCTGAGGTACGATGCATTTAATCATAACAGAAAAGCATGACACTGCAAAGAGAATAGCGGCTATACTTGCTGAAAAGAAGCCGGAAAAAGAACGGGTGAACGGTGTCGATACGTATAAATTCGACGGCAAGACTGTCATCGGTCTTTCGGGGCATATCGTGGAAGTGGATTTCCCGAAAGAATATAACAACTGGCAGAAGACCGACTTGAAAGAACTCATACAGGCTGATGTTTTGACAACTCCCACTCATGCTAACATAGTCACAGCGCTTCGAAAACTCGGGAAAGAGGCAAAGCGTCTCACCGTTGCCACAGACTACGACAGGGAAGGCGAACTAATAGGCGTGGAAGCGCTGAATGTAATTAAAAAAGTAAACCCGGACATCCCTGCCGACCGCGTGCATTACAGCACCATAACGCCGGCAGAAATAACAAAAGCCTTTGCAACTCCTACAAAAGTTGATTTCAACCTTGCCGCGGCTGGAGAATCCAGGCAGGTAATAGACCTTGTGTGGGGTTCGGTTCTCACAAGGTTCGTCTCGTTAAGTTCAGGGCGCCTCGGTGATAAGTTCCTTTCCGTGGGCAGGGTACAATCGCCCACGCTTGCCATTATAGTGAACCGGGAAAAAGAACGGGAAGCTTTCGTATCTGTGCCCTACTGGGAACTATATGCGACGCTGGTGAACGGCGGGGAATTTGAAGCCCAGCACAAAAAAGGAAGATTTTTGGATAAGAATGAAGCCGAAGTAATCCTGGCAAAACTCGGTAAAACCGGCACCGTAAAAAGCATTGTTCTTGGGAAACGAAGTGAAAAACCTCCCACGCCATTTAACACGACAGAATTCCTGAGGGCTGCCAGCGCAATCGGCGTCTCTCCCGCAAACGCCATGAGGATAGCGGAATATTTGTATGTCAACGGGTTTATCTCATACCCGCGTACAGATAATACAGTTTATCCCGAAACCCTTGACACTAAAGGCATCATTGAATCGTTCCTGAACACGGAATTCCGCGAATATGCACAGAAGCTCCTTGCAGGAAAGCTCACGCCCACGAGGGGCAAAAAAGAAACCACCGACCATCCGCCTATCCATCCCGCAACTCCGGTTAAGAGGAGTGACCTAAACGAGGATGAATGGAAGATATATGAACTCGTAGTCAGGCGTTTTTTTGCAACGTTTGCACAAGAAACGCTTTGGGAAACCATGGCTGTAACGGTGGACATAAGCGGCGAGGAGTTCGGGGCAAACGGGGCAAGACTTGTGGAACCGGGATGGAGATGGTATTATTCGTATAATGTGCCAGAGGACAGGATATTGCCGCAGCTTGCAGAAGGACAATCACTGAACGTAAAAGAGGTAAACCTTGCTGGAAAAGAGACGCAGCCCCCTTCAAGATACGGGCAGGGTCATCTTATCAAGATCATGGAAGACCTGGGGCTCGGGACCAAATCCACACGCCATGAAATAATCTCCAAACTTTACGGAAGAGCCTATGTTCACGGCAATCCCCTCCAGCCCACAAAAACAGCCTTTGCTGTCATAGAAGCGCTTGAGAAGTATGCTGAAACCATCACAAAACCCGAAATGACAAGTAAACTCGAACATGATATGGATGAAATATCAGATGGGAAAATCACAGAGGATTACGTGATTAAAGAATCCAGGGACATGCTTGATGAAGTGTTTAAAGACATGTCCAAAAATAAAGACCTCATTTCAGAGTCTTTAAGGAACGGGTTGTACGAGGACAGAATTATTGGGATATGCCAGAAATGCTCATCCGACCTCTTAATCCGGAAATCCAAAAAAGGCTCGCGATTCATCGGATGCTCAGGTTATCCGAAATGCGATTTTACTCTTCCCCTGCCCAGAAACGGACAGATTGTGGTGACGGATAAGCAATGCAAAGAACACGGGCTTTATCTTATCAAGATTCTGAATAAAGGAAGGCGCCCGTGGGAAATCGGGTGCCCTCACTGCAATTACATCGAATGGCAGAAGAAGCTCGATGAAGAGAAGAAAGCTGCCGGAAAGAACACAAAAAGTGAAAAAGATAACTTTAATGAGTGAATCCTCATCATATTTATGATATATAAGACAATATAAGTCACACAATGGGATTATTTGAATTATTCGTATCTTATGGCATATTGGGACTTTTTCTTACAGGTCTTATTTCATCCATCATTCCGATACCAACCGAACCTGTAGTTTTCACGTTACTTAAAATAGGAGAAAACTCCGAAATAATATTAATAACATTGGTAATTGGATCGATATTAGGCGCATTCCTTGGTTATCTTGTAGGAATGTACAGTCTTCGAAAAATAGTCCTGTTCCATAGCATGCAAAAAGAAAGACAGATACAGATGCACTTTCGTAAATACGGAGCTCTTTACCTTCTGGTTTCCCCCTGGATTCCTCTTGTGGGAGACCTTGCCCCCATGGTAGCTGGAAGAGAAAACTATGAATTAAAAAGATTCTTGATAGTAATTTCAGCAGCAAAGTTGATAAAAAGCATCGGGATAGTATATCTTTCGATAGAAGCGATTGAGTGGTGGGCTGTATTTGTAAAATAGGTGCGAATGTTATTTATATAAACATGAATATTAGAGTTTACAAATGCATACACTTATTATATGTATTGACAGGGATAACGATCTCGGGGAGAAGGCGGGTGTTCCAAGCCCGATAATAGGCCGCGCCGCCAACATCGACGCTGCCGTAAAACTGGCTTCCAAAGACCCGGAAGATTCTGATACCAATACCATCTTCGGCGGGATAAATTTATTTGATAAATTGATTTTGGAAAACAACGATGTTGAGATAGTTTCAATAGCAGGGGACAAAAAAGTCGGGGTTATTTCAGATAGGAAAATCTCAGAGCAGCTTGATAGGATTCTTTTGCAATTAAAACCCGAAAACGCCATCCTTGTCTCAGACGGCGCAGAAGACGAATCCGTGCTCCCCATCATCCAGTCCAGGATAAAAGTCGATGCTGTTCACAGGATAATCGTAAAACAGCATGAGAACCTTGAAAGCACATATTATATAATCAAAAAAGCGTTTAACGACCCCAAAATCTCGCATACATTTTTCGTGCCTATTGGCCTGGTATTTCTCATTTATGCCATTTCATTGTATTATGGCAATCCCGGGGCTGCGGTTATGGCTATAACTGCTGCAATAGGGATTTATATGCTCTACCGCGGCACGGGTCTTGATGATATCATTGATGGTTTCAGGGCGTCTATGATGAACTCTCTCCACGGCGGAAAAATTACGTTTGTAATGTATCTCGCAGCCATAATATTGTCTTTGATCGGGACCGTACGCGGCGGAATTCAAGTATGGGATTATTATAATCAGGAGATAATGGTCGGTTATTTGATTCTTCTTATGGGTTTTATCAACGCTTCGATAGGGTGGTACGTCCTTGCCGGAGTCCTGATCAACACAGGGAATATAATTGACCGCTATCTTGCAAAAGAAAAAATCGGAAGGTACTGGTCGCATCCTTTTTTTATACTCGCGGGAGGAATTTTGTTCTGGGCAGGCAGCACTTATATCCTGGTCATAAGTGCAGCTCTTGGTTGGCCAATATTCAATAACGGGCGAGAGTTCTTAATCAGCACGGTTGGAATTGCTGTTTTAATAGCAGTTACAGGGGCGTGGATTTCCACAAAATCAACCAGGAAACGGCATCCCGGCAAAAAACCCTGAGTGTGACAAAACCACTTTCTATGCTTTTAAAAAACTAATCATTGTTATGCCTTTCCATGGCTTCATCCAGCGTCAATTCCCCTTTTGCAACCCTTCTGGCCAGAACCCGTGGAATGGTGAGGCGTCCGTTTGAGTATTCCCTGCTTGATTCCTGGATAACCCTGACTTCGCCCAAAGAAGGCTCTATATACTGTTTCCCTACATTTTTACCTGGAAGCCTGGCGATATTTATTGCTGCTATGATATCTGAGATCACCTGGCCGTGCACGCCTTTTCCAAGATGCGGCGTCGTTCCTGTCTCATCAACCATTTCCACCTCAAGGCCAAGGTCAAGGAGCCCGTTAATCAATTGCGACCGTATTAGTCTTGCCCCGTGTCCTATCCTGATAATGATTTTTTTATTCTCATATTCCCGCATAATCCGTTTTACGAGAGGGCAGACTTCGCCCACGGAAACATGATGCACAGAAATCGTTTTATTGTTTCCCAGCACTGCAACGCCAGGATATTTCCCGGGGTCAATCCCGATTATTATCTGTTCAATATCCTCGCCGAATAACATGTAAAGTGCTTTATCCAGAGTTGCATGAGGCCTGCCGTCTGCGAATATCATCTTATCGCGGTCAAAAATAATTTTTTCAGACTCGTTTTCCGTGGTAATGACTACACCAACATGCACCGGAATGGGATGTTCGGGATTAAGAACAAGTAAATTCAGTTTACGGCCACGCGCCTCCTCGATAATTGAGTGGTATACCGGGAAGTCGTCGGTAACAAGGGCTATACTCTTATACCTCTAAAGCCCTCCGTTGTAATATTTTCTGGATTGCAATTATATCCAATCTAATATTATGGTTTACAGTATATTACCTTTTTCACTCACCGGATTCACTTTTGGTAACTAACCCATGTCCAGGAATAAACCTGCCGCGTCCTCTTTTTCCGATAATCTCACCGTCTTCCGAAACTACTTCCCCTCTTGAAACGGTCATTTTCGGGAATATTCCATCCATACCGCCAAAGGGTGTCCATCCCGCCTTGCTGTGCAATTTCTCTTTTCGGATTTCCCGCGCATCACCCACAATCAAAAAGTCGGCGTCATAGCCTGGAGCCAGAACCCCTTTCCTGAGATTAAAAATCCGTGCCGGGTTTTGGCTTGTAACCTCGATTAATCGCGAAAGCGTGAGAAGATTTCGCTTGACAGCCATCAGCATAAGAGGCATCATGGTTTCAACACCAGGTACGCCTGCAGGCGCAGTCCAGATATCTGTCATTTTCTCAGCCTCAAGATGCGGCGCATGGTCTGAGGCGATAATATCTATAGCGCCGTCGTTCAGGCCTTTCCAGAGGCTCTGCTGCGACTGGTAATCACGAAGCGGCGGGTTCATTTTCCCAAGCGTCCCCAGGCGTCTGTAGTCCTTTGCGGTCAGGAACAGATGATGCGGCGCCACTTCGCACGTTATATTTGCGTTTTCGGTTTTTGCCTTTCTTATGGTTTCAAGGCTTTCATGGGCGCTTATGTGGCAGAAATGAAGCTTTGTATCTCCGCCGAGCTTGATTGCCTTTTCCACTGCTATTTTTTCAGATAATGGGGGGCGCGATTTTGAGTATGATTCAGGCGCGAGGTTTCCTTTCAGTAAATGAACATATTTCTTTCTTGTTTCCTCATCCTCTGCATGGATACATGCAACCGCACCCAGTTTTCCAATAAGCGGGAGGGCTTCATTCAGTATCCTGTCGTTCACATTGAGGGAACCTGTCGATTCTGCCATGAATATCTCCCCGAAGGCTGTGGCGCCAAGTTCCCAGAGGCTTTTAAGAGAATCCAGATTGGCAGTGACGCCGGCATTGATGCCGTAATCGATTATGGATTTTTTCGCTTCTTTTTTCTTTTTCTTGAAGGAATCAGCGTCTATCGTCGGGGGAATCGTATTGGGGTGGTCGATTACGGTGGTGACGCCGCCCGCCGCCGCCGCGCATGACCCCGTGTACCAGTTTTCTTTTTTTGTCATCCCGGGATCGCGAAAATGAACATGAACATCGATAGCGCCCGGAAGCACCAGCGCGCCTTTTGCGTCGATTACCTGATTGACTTCTTCAGTGCCCACTATTTTCCCGATTTTTGAGATTTTACCGTTATCCACAGCTATTTCCGCAGGCTGGATGGCATCGTTTATGAAAATCCTGGCGTTCTTGATTACGAGGTCGGGCATGGTTGGTACCTAATTGTACTGGGGGTTTAACTATTTTAGGTACTCCCTTCTACCTGCATATCGCTTTCAATCATCCCGTCACGCATCGTAATCACCCGTTTAGTCTGCGCCGAGACGGCGGTATCATGCGTCACAATAAGTATAGTCTGCCCTTTTTCAGCCAGTTCCTTCAGGAGAGCAACTATCATGTTCCGTGTCTTTGTGTCCACTTCCCCGGTCGGCTCATCCGCAAGTATTATCGCAGGATGATTCGCCATCGCTCTTGCAATAGCCACGCGCTGCTGCTCGCCTCCTGACAACTCCGACGGCTTATGGTTCATCCTGTCACGAAGCCCCATCTGGGTAAGAAGTTCCACAGCCCTTTCCTTTCGCCTGCTTTTCGGGACTCTTGCAAAACGCATTGCAATATCCACATTTTCAAGCGCCGACAGTGTGGGTATGAGATTGAAATGCTGGAACACGAAACCGATTTTCTCACGTCGGATTACAGGGGCTTCCCTGTCGCTTGCTTTTGTGACTTCGATGCCGTCTATGAAAACACTGCCGCTTGTGGGTTTATCAAGAAGCCCTATCATTGAAAGGAATGTTGATTTCCCGCTGCCTGAAGGACCGACAATGCTCAGGAACTCACCTTTTTGAACATCAAAGCTCACATCACTGAGGGCATGCACCGGGATTTTACCCTGCATATACGTTTTTGAAAGATTCCTTACGCGAAGTATTGGTTCATCCATATCGCGCATCTATCTCCTATTACTCATAACGCAGCGCCTCCATCGGGCTCATCTTTGCCGCCCTGTAAGCCGGATATGTTCCCGACAGCACCCCGAGCAGGGTCGCAAAGACAATAGCTATTACAAGAAGCCGTGGAGTGATTGTGAAAAGTGTCGTGCCGCGGGAAGCAAGGAAATCATTCAAATAATACACAAGGATTCCGCCGCCTAAAATCCCGAATATGCCGCCGAGTATCCCCATAAGGGCCGCTTCCCCCATGGTCATGAAAAGAATATCTTTTGTCTCGGCGCCAAGAGCCTTCATAAGCCCGAATTCCTTTGTTCTCTCCGAGACTGACATCAGCATGGTATTCATGACGCTTAATCCCCCGATAATGGCTGCAAGAACCGCCGCGCTTATGGTTATCAAACTGAAAACGACAAGCGACTGCTCAATCTGTTTCTTCAGTTCAGCCGGTGAAAAAGTCGTAACCTTTTCAACGTTTAACGCTATCCTTTTTGCAAGGTCTTCAGGGTCTGTGCCAGGGTCAGGGACAGCCAGTATCACAGATACCGTATCTCCCCTGTTGTAGAATTTCTGAGCCCTGTCAAGGGGAACCGCCACGCTGTTGTCAAAAAAAGAACCCGTGTATTCCAGGATACCCACAACAGTGAAATTCCTTTTGCTGGTTATTGAGGTGGTCCGAATCGCTCGTTTGCTTTTTATCTCAATCTCATCCCCGACATTAAGATGGAATTCGCGCGCCACGCTGCTGCCAACAACTGCCCTATAACTATCTCCTGTGACAAGGAACCTGCCCTTGGTGAGTTTTGTGTCTTTTAATGCAGGCTCAAGTTTATCAGGAGGGATTCCGATGACCACATCCCCCCCGAAGAACCCAAGACTTTCCGGGTCAAGAGGCGCCTGTAGCATCGCGTATGCGTCTGCAACTCCGGGAATCCTTTTAACTTCCCTGACCTTTGACTCGTTAAGATTGGCGCCAAAGAAACCTCCTTCAGGCAGCACGCGGATTTTATCAGCGGTCAGGCTTATCGACTTATCAAACGTGAGGTTAAAATGTTCCGACATCCCGCCCATGACAATAACTGCGAAAATGCCCAGCGCTATTCCGAATATTGTAAGCCCTGTCCTGAGTTTTCTCTGGGTGATGTTCTTTATGATAAGGTCAAACATCTACCCACCTTTTAGCCTGCGCGCAACCAGAAGAAGCATCGCTACAAGAAGGAATGCCGTAAATCCGGGAGTTCCTTTCGCAGTGGCTGTCACGGTTGCAGCAGAGGATTCGGGGATGCGCAGAACTGTTTCATATTTATCAACAGTAACGTTCTCCTTATCCTGAGCCAGTATCTCCACATCATACGTCCCGGGCGCAAGTCCTTTCCAAACGACTCCGGCAGTGTCTTCTTTTCCTGAAAGCAATATCTCCTCCATCTGCTGGCGGAATATTTTGGTTTCATTGGTCGCCCTGTTCCTTGCCATTACTACTATGAACCCGTCAAACGGCACCTGGGATTTGCCGCGAATGGTCACGCTGGCGCCGTATTCGTCAACCTGGACGTCGTCCGCGAGAATCTCGACATCCTCAGTAGCTGTGAACTTCGCTATATAGGTATTAACAAGAACAGGTGCATAAAGCCTGTGAGTGAAAATTTTTACACGGACTATATAGTTCTTGTTGCCGGTTAGCAAAAACGGCCATGTCGTTTTTATTTCCTCTGGCAAAGTTTTGAGAGATATGTCTTCATTTATCTTTGTGTAAACAACGTCGTTGTTATCCAGCAATTCGATTTTTATATCCGCTGCGCTCGGGTTGAAAGGGCGCAGCAATAATTGCACTCCGCTGTTTGATGGTGAGAAATCCACGACATGAAAGCCGGGTAATGCTGCAGTATTGTAAGATACCTGATAAGAAGTAGCGGTTAAAAGTTTGCTGTTATTGTAAATACTGACCTTAGCGGTGTAATAATCATACTGCGGCTTATTCTGCCATATTATGACCTTATATACCGGCTCGCCTGCTCTCATGTTAAGAGTAACTGCCTGTGATTCTACCGGACTGCCGGAATAATAAAGTTCAAAAACCGCTTTACCATAGAAGTCCTGAGTGGAATTAACAGTAACATCACTGCTTGTGAAATCGGAAAAAAAGTCCGATATTTCAACGCCTGCGGAGGCTGGATTGGCAAGAATAAAAATTGTGGCTGCCAGAATTAGAGTTCCCGGTATTATTTTCTGTTTGTCCAGATACATGATACCCTTTATACATTCTTACTATATTTGAATATATAAGATAATAGATTTCAGAAAAGATTTCTACTTTCCTCTCTCCTTATTGTTTTCCCATGGATTTTATTCAAAACTCATTTTTCAATCTTTTTGCTATCAGCTTCCCCAGTTCCCTGCATACCTCCACGCCCTCCCCTTCAGGTATGCGTTTAATCCGCAGGTCAGGCTCGATTACATCCATGCCGTAGCTTTTCAGCATCCTGCTTATCACTCCCGCCGCCTCTCCGCTCCAGCCGTATGAACCAAAAGCCGCTCCTACCTTGCCTTTGAGCGGGGTTTTTGATAAGCCTTCCACGAATTTAATCACGGTGGGCATGCCCGCTCCCTTGTATGTGGGGGAACCTATGGCGATGGCATCCGCTTTTTCCGCATCTTGTGGGGTCGCCTCATCCACTTTCTTGGTAATAACCTCAATGCCCGCGCCCCTTGCTCCCTCTTCGATAGCTTTTGCCATGATGCCAGTGTTGCCAAACCCGGTGCCGTATATTATTGCAAGTTTTTTTGCCATTGTATCGCCTTTTCAGTCAATCTTCCTGAACATCTCTTTCGGGGCATTGCAGATGGGACACTTCTCAGGCGCGCTTCCTTCCACTGTATTTCCGCAGATTGAACAGACATAATAATCTACCACCTTGTTCTTGCCGAGGTTGTCAAGAGCCTGTTTGTAAAGACCTGCGTGGATTTTCTCGACTTTGTTTGCCACTTCGAAACTGAGAATTGCGGCATCCTGGGCTTTCTCTTTTTTTGCCTGTTCTATGAAATCCGGGTACATTTCCCGGAATTCCGCTGTTTCTCCTTCAATAGCGCTTTTCAGGTTATCGGTGGTTTTCCCTACCCCTCCCATCACATGGAGGTGGTTAAGCGCATGGATTGTCTCGGCTGCGGCGGCTGCCCGAAACAGCTTTGCCACCTGTTTGTAACCCTCCTGGTCTGCTTTTTCTGCAAAAGCAAGATATTTCCTGTTCGCCTGCGATTCTCCTGCGAAGGCTTCTTTTAAGTTGTCCTGTGTTGTCATATTTTTCATTACCCCATGTTCAATAATCTCCTGCCATGCCTGATATATTTTCCTGTTGGGTTTTAGGGAGGGAGTCATGAACCTCGGATTGAAAACGGGGCATCCCCGCGCGGATGCTAAGCAAGAATTTAATTATCTCTTCATAATCAACATCGCAATATTGTGAATAACTTTATGAAATCAAAGAGCTAAGGATAATAAGATGGCAAGTGAAAACGTTGAAGAATTAAAAAATCTAATTAAAGATGGGTATAAAATTATTTCAATAAATATTTCCTTTGAGAAGCCAAATACAGAAGAACAAAAAGAAAAAGTCGAGATAAAATTAGTGAATGGAAAGAATGAAAAAATACTATCTGTGGAAAACGATAGAGCATTTACCATCTTTTCATCTCATTTTCAAAGGTTTGAAGATGGATACGGAAATCCGATTTTTCTTTACGTTGAAGACTTGGATGCGTATTATAAAGAAATTGAGACGCAATATACACTTGCTGATCAACCGAAATGTGAAATCAGTATTGGCAGCAGAAAATTAATAGAACCTTTTTTATCTTATTTAATAAAACCAGGACCAAGCCAGCCTCATGGTAAAGCGAGTTTTTCAATTAGTATTCTAAAAAATAGTCATTTTAAAAATATAGATTTCAGAGACCAAATATTGATTAAAGAATTAGATACAGATAATATCATATTTAACGGACATGTATACAATGTGTTTTATCGTGATGGCATCGCAACGTTCCTTTGTCGAGGAGGACCTAAAATCCTCCACATTCAAAAATTAAATTTAGAATTACTAAATTTGGATTTTCAAGGAGGAGTGGAAGCATTAAATTTTCTTTCAGAGTCGGTTGGTATAAAAATAAATGTACCTTTTAGAAATAAACCTAATTTTAATGAAAGGAATTTTTCAATAATTTGTCCAATTTTGAATCTTAATATACCTAATTCGTTTTCTATTAGTGATGTAACTTTTTTCAATTCAGGACAAAGTGAAGATGATAAGATAATTGAAAATAGTAAACACGGTAAAGTTGATTATAGGTGGAACACAAAGAATGTTAGAGCAAAAACAATTATTAAAGCAAAATCTTTTTTTGAAGCAATTCAAATTGGTTTTAGTAAAATATCGAGAACTGTAGATTTTATTCGATTAAGAGTGGATCATTCATTCCCATTTCAAATTAATGACAAATTAAATCCGCTTTCATTTAATATTGAAAAACAATATTCACGTTTTGAATTAACAACTCAAGTTTATTGTCGGGATAATAGTACTAAACATGCATTAATTACTGATATGGATATATTAATTGGACATCCATTGTTTTTTCTATATGATCCAGATGAATATTTTGTTGAATTTTATGAGAAATTTAAAAATATCATTTCAAAATCCACGCAGGAATTAACAAAAAAAGAGTCGGGTATTGTTTCTTCTCTACATTGGCTTAGTCTTGCTATAAATACTACCAATCGATTAGATAAATTGCTCTATCTTTGGAATGCTTTGGAATTTATTGTTTCAGAATCAAAAACTAAAGAGAAATTTAATAAAAGTAATAAAAAAGCAATAATAAATAAAATAAAAGAATTAGATTTAACTGTTGAACAAATTGAAATAATTGAGGAAAAAATTCAACAATTAAATGAATCCCCTCTGATGATAAAATTACGAAATGAAATATATCGTAATAATATTGACCTTGACCCAAATGAATTAGAAATTCTAAAAAAATTGAGAAAAATTCGAAATGATGTAATCCATGGTAAAACAATAAACGAGATAAATACCGAAGAACTTGAGAAATTTATCAGCATTATAGAGCGACTTCTGGTTTCAATAATTTCGAATTAAATCAAATCGAGAGCAAGTATTTATTAATTCTAAACTGTGATTGCGAACTAATCCTCAAGTGTAAATTTGTGCCCCCATGATTATTTCTATTATTAATATACTGGTTCAGAAATTATTTTGATGCACATAACTCCTATTGCCCGCCGTGAGACCTCTTCACAAAATCCACCCACTCGCCAAAACCCTCGCCAGTCTTAAGGCTCATCTTCAAAACATCAATGCGCGGATTGATAAGCCGGGCATCACTAACCATCTTATCAGCATCCGCATTTACAGCTTCCGCGATATCTATCTTATTTACAATAATAAGGTCAGCCGTGCTAAAAATCAATGGATGCTTTTCCACAATATCATCACCCTCGCTGACGCTTACAATCACGACCTTTTTATGTTCGCCAAGTTCAAAGTCTGCAGGACAGATGAGATTCCCCACGTTTTCAATAAAAAGGATATCAAGAGAATCAAGCGGGAGTTCTAGAAGCCCATGCTCGACAAGATGCGCATCAAGATGGCACTCCTTCCCTGTGTTCAACCCTATAGTCGGGATTCCATACTTTTCAAATCGTGCCGCGTCTATCCGCGCTATCACATCCCCGGCGATTGCACCAATCCTCTGGCTTTTGCCAAGCCGTTCGATTGTTTTTTCAATCAATAACGTCTTGCCTGAGCCTATGGCGCCCATTATATTAAAAGCGGTTATCCCGTGCCTGTCAAGCTTTTTGCGGTTGTTTTGCGCAAGCTTCGCATTTACTGCAAGTACATCATAGCCAATGGATACTTCTTCGGTGGTGTGCATAGTTCAATAATTTTTTATTTAATCAATATCAGTTTTTTCCCGTATATCTTTTTCTTTATTTCCTGTGCTGCAGTTGTTGGGTCTTTCTTCTCCCATGTTCTCCTTACCTGTTTATTACCCAGGATTGAAGACATCTTTTCAATCCTTTCCTCAACAGATTTTCTGAACTCATGATTAATACCCGGCCTGACGAGCGCCTCTTCTATCCTTTTTTCAGCTTTTTCCACATGCAGGGTGCGTGATACGTCAGGTCTTTTCCGCTCTTTTGTGGTCAGGCAGATTATCGCTTTCTTCCAATCTTCTGCCCATGGCGTATCCATTATTTCAGTGTGTTTTGCCTTTGTCCTTTTCACTCCGATAGCTTTGACATGGCACGCTTTCTCACAGGCGCCGCAGTAGGTGCAGAAATCCCGCACAACGTCTATTTTCTTATCAGCCGGTATTATCCATGCTTTTGACGGGCAGACATTGAAACATCCATGGCAGCCCACAGGGTCGCAGCCTTTGAGTTTTGCATCAATGAGTGAAATCTCGCCCTCAAAAGGTTTTGTAACCTCTGCGGCATCATACGGGCAGACAGCCTCGCACCAGCCGCAGCGTGTGCATTTGTTATCGTCCACTTTGATTTTTCCCGAAATATTGGGAGCAATCTTTTTTATTTCCTCTACATCAAAATCGCCTTTCACTTTTATTGCATCCTCGGGGCAGAACGGCACACAAATACCACAGTAATCGCATTTCGTCTTATCGACAAGCATGTCACTAAAAGGCATGAGGTCGTCTGCTTTTGCTTTTTTCTCAACCAGGACAAACGCCGGGCAAAGCTCTGCGCAGGCGCCGCAAAGCGTACATTTCTCCATATCCACGGTAATTTCACCATGCTTACCTTCCTTAAACGGCGCCAGTATCTCCTTTTTAGGGAAAGTAAGCTCAACACTGATAGCCTCTTCAGGACATGACTTCTTGCATATCAGGCAGGGAAGGCATTTATCGTTAAAAACAACGCCTGAATCAAGGTGCGGGAACTCCTGCAAATCAAGGATATCCTTATCGTTCACAGTCATCCTGACAGATTTAACGGGGCAGAATGCCGCGCACATGCCGCAAAACGAACATTTTGTATGGTCGATGATAACAGGCGGTGCATCCAATCCTGTGGCAATTTCAATCAATGGACCCATTTCGATTGCTTTTTTGGGGCATATTTCGATGCATATACCGCAGCCGTTGCAGCGTTTATAGTCGTAATCAAGTAGCTTCCTTGACTTTGCGGTCTTCTGGGTATACAGGAAATGCGTGCCTTTGACCTCGCTGTCAGCGGTAACTTCAAGTTTTTCTTCGCTCACCCTATCACCGCTTAAGCTCGTTACCGATTGGACCGATATCCTTTAACTGCCCGACAAAGTCCTTTACTATCCCTGCAAACTTTTCCCCTTCGCTTGCGGCTATCCACTCAACCCTCAGGCGGCGCACATCAAAACCCAGGTCAACCAGTAATTTTGAAAGCACATTCATCCTCTGGGAAGCGCAGTAATTGCCAATCGTGTAATGGCATTCCCCGAACCTGCACCCTGCCACGAGAACGCCGTCTGCTCCCCTGCGCAGCGCTTCAAGCACAAAGGAAGGATTTACCCTGCCGGCGCACAGGACCCTGATATTTCGCAGGTTCGTGGGATACTGGAGCCGCATGGAACCAGCAAGGTCAGCGGCGGCATAACTGCACCAGTGGCACAGGAAACCGATGATGAGCGGGAATTCGTTAACCTCACGTGTCGCTTCCTTGATTTGCGCCATAATCTGGTCATCTGTATAGCTTTTAAGCTGTACTGCTCCGGAGGGGCATGCTGCACTGCACGAGCCGCAACCCCTGCATGCCACTTCATCGACAACAGCCTTTCCTTTTATTACCTTTATCCGTCCGAGTTCGCAAACGCTTTCGCAAACCCGGCATCCGTCGCAGAGCTCGGGTAGTACGTAGGCGCTCATTGGCTCAATCTCGATCTCACCCTTGTGCAGCAGACTCTCAGCTTTTGCAGCCGCCGCGCTTCCCTGCTCGATGGATACTTGTATTTCCTTGGGACCTCCGGCGCATCCTGCAATAAAGACGCCTTTTGTGTGGGTATCGACCGGCCGCATCTTGGGATGTGCACTCTGGAAGAAGCGGTCAGGGCGCGTGGAGAGATTCAGCATCTTGCCAATGGATTCTGAATCCCCGCTCGCTTCCATTCCGATTGCAAGAACTACAAGGTCGTATGCTTCCTGGCATTTCTCACCTGAGAGGGTATCCTCGTAATGAATTACCGTCTTATTGTCTGCTTCCTCAACTTCCGCCACACGTCCCCTCACGAAGGATACACCCATCTCCTGCGCGCGCTTATAATATTCTTCATACATTTCACCGCCCGCCCTTATATCGATGTAGTGGACAGTGACTTTTGCATCAGGATATTTTTCGGCTATCTTCATGGCGTTCTTTATCGAAGCCATGCAGCATACCTTCGAACAATAAGGGTTGCCCACCTGCTCATCGCGGGAACCCACGCACAGGATGAATGCTGCGCTTTTCACATCACTGCCCGTTGAGGGCGATACGACCCTGCCGTGGGTGGGTCCTGCCGCGCTCAGCATCCGTTCAAGTTCAAGGCTGGTTATAACGTTTTTGTATCGCCCGTATCCGTATTCTTCCTTACGTCTTGCATCAAATGGCTGGTAACCTGTTGCAACTATTATTGCCCCGGCATTGAACTCAAACACCTGCGGCTTCTGGTTAAAATCAACCGCTTCTGCCGGGCATGCAAGCCTGCACAGGTCGCAGCCCACGCAATGCTCATCGATACACGCCACGAGCGGCACAGCCTGCGCAAAAGGAATATAGACGGATTTTCTTGCGCCTATTCCGTAATCGAACTGGTTGGGCACGTCGATAGGGCAGACGCAGGCACAGATGTCTATGCAGCCCTTGCATTTTTTCTCATCGATATAGCGGGGTTTTTTGATTCCTGTTATCTTGAAATTTCCAGCCCTTCCTTCAATTTTTGTTATTTCAGAATAGGTATAGAGAGTGATATTGGGATGGTTCTGCACATCGGACATCTTCGGGGCAAGAACGCAAAGCGAGCAATCATTTGTCGGGAAAACCTCGTTCATCAAAGCCATTTTACCGCCTATTGTCGGCTCCTTTTCCACAAGGCTCACTTTCACTCCGATATTGGCAAGGGAAAGCGCCGCCTCTATCCCGGCTACTCCTGCACCGATTACAAGAACATCCTTGTTCGCAGGCACAGTTTTTTTATCGAGAGGAGAAAGCAGCGCAACCTTTGCAACGCCCATGGCTACGAGGTCTTTTGCTTTCTGGGTTGCCAGGCTTCCCCTGCCAGAGTGCACCCAGGAACCCTGCTCGCGGATATTTACCATCTCAAGAAGATGAGGATTGAGGCCTGACTGCTCAAGCACGCGCCTGAACGTGACCTCATGGAGGCGCGGCGAGCACGCAGCTACAACGATGCGGTCAAGCTTGTGCTCTGCTATGTCTTTCTTGACCTGTTCCTGCCCCGCATCGCCGCATGCAAAGGGTATGTCGCGCGCCACGGCAACATCTTTTAATTGCCCGGCGTGTTTCCTGACTTCTTCAACATCTATAGTCCCTGCTATATTCGACCCACAATGGCAGACGTATACACCTATTGGCATCAGTACTCCAGATTCTTAATGATTATTAATGATATATAGGTTTTGGTTTAGAAAAAAGTCAGGCAGGAACCAGTTCCTTTTCTATATTTAAGTCGCTTACGTTTATTTTTGGTTGTTCCTTTTTCTCTTTTGTTTCGTCTTCCACGATCAGGGCAACAACTCTTAACTGGAATTCTTGCAGGGCTTTGACTGCCGGACTGTCTGTATTGATTCTATAAAGCCATGTATTGCCTATTCGTCTTGTTTTCTTTACGATATCGTAGCGCTCAAGGGTATCCCAGAAAGTGTATAGCGTGGAGCGCCCAACGTCTGCGCATTCAGCTATTTCTTTTTTTGTGTATTCCATATCATCCTGTGTTATCAGGAGGTCTAATACTTTTACCTGCGGGCTGTCTCCGAAGATTTCAGTGAACATGATTATTGTTATGCATTGGTTGTATTTAAATCTAACTTTGGATGTCCAAAATTATAGACTATGCCGAAACTGTCTTGTTAATGTAAGAAAAACTCCACTGTTATTTATATAAATATCCGTTACGGTATTAATCCATAATGTCTACACTTCTTGATTGTCCCATTTTAGAACAGTACTATTGAGGATGAAAAATTCCTCAAGTGTGCCTGAGAGCACACCACTATCGAATACTCGGTATCTGGACGGCTAAAAACGACTTTCGTAAAAAAAGTCAATCGTTCAAGCTGTCATATTCGCAAGCCGAATGGCTTGTGGACATAGCTCTAACTATGATGGTAAGTGATTTCCATTAAAGATTATGGATTTAACGTGAAATAACCTTTATAGACTGTGTGATAAGAATGTTAAGATAGTAAAAATAGTGAGTTTACTATTGGACGCCAATTCTATCATGCAGACATGGATAATGGATAGTTGCCTGCTTATCTATAAGAAAATCTTCAACTTTAAATGATTTTGAAAAGATATCTGATAAATTTTTAAGATATAAAATTGTCCCGATTGAAATTTATATACAAAAAAGTATTAGGAGTTGATAATGATGAATGATTATAATAAAACTGAAATAGCTATCCTAAAGCACCTATATAAACACGGTTACATAGGAAAACGTCATACGCCTTTTGAAAATGCCTTAAAAGGAATCCCCAAACATCTCAGAGGCGAGGCAAAGGACAGCCTTGAAATTATGATAAAAACAGGACTTGTACTGCCTTATCCAACCGGGCATGGTCTGGATGTGAGAATTAATCCCGAAAGAGTGGATGAAGTGAAAAGAATAATTGGGGTCACACCACCCCCCTGAAATAATGACCCGTAGTATATTCCCCTTCACAACCTTTCCCCATCCTCTTATCCATAGCCTCCCTGTACGCCCTCGTAATTTCCCCAGTCTTGTTCTTATCATACATCTCCGCCTCAATTCTCAGACAACTAACGCCCGCCTCCATTATCTCAGGCACATATTCAAGCATGCAAAGCTCGCGGGAATTCATCACATAAGTGCGGTTTTGGGTATCGGTTTTTATAGGGAATGAAAAGCCTTTTTCATCTTTTAATAAAAAGCCAGAATCCCTGCCGCCTGAAAAAAGACCGCTCACAAGACCGTGCTCGGAAACCATTAAAGGGAAAAATCCGTGCACGATGCACTCAGTCTGACCAAAAGGTGTCAGGTTTTTTATTTCCTTCAGGGTAAGTTCAGGCGATAATGTTACCCTCTGGCCGTAGTCCCCGTATTTAAATACGGGGTTTAAGAGGTAATCCATTGTCAGCCTGTTGAAAACATTGAAAGGATAATCGATGACTATTGGTTTATTCGTATCCTGTTTACGAAGATGGTACAAAACTCCCAAATTTGCAACAAGGTAACCGTCTGGAGACAGATTATTGAGATCCCTGATTTCTTTAACTATTCTTGGCGTGCCTATAAACACACTTACTCCCTTTTTCCTTCCATATTCTATAGCATAGCTGTAATCCTCTTTTTCAATAAATCTGCGTTCATCATTGCCGAAACCCTGCGGGTTCTCGACTCCGCGCACACGCATGGCTGCGCCATGCGTGGACACGCCCTCCAGAGGCGTGACTCTGGGCGCTTTTATCTGCGGTTTCGTATTTTCAAACACTTCCCCGCCAAAATAAACAACATCAGCGCCGCTGTCAACAGCAGCCTCAAAACATTCGATAGAGCCTGTATTTACACTGAGAAGAGGTTTAAATTCCAGCTTTCTTTTTTCAAGAGAGATTACAGGTTTGCTGCACTGGCGTTTCCATTTGTTTGTGCGTATTTTCTCAAGCTGTGAAATCGTTTCCCTCCGAAGAGAGTTAAGTTCTGAGACCGGGATGAAAATATTTTCATCAATGTCAAATGTAATTTCCTGCGCTTCATAAAAAGTGCTCCCAAGCTTCATTAATTGTTCAGCCATAGATTGCCTGGAAATTGGCTTTTTTTCTGCCTTGTTTACGATTTCTCCCTGAACCGCAATTTCATTTTCTCCATCGTTGATGCGAAGTTCAACAGGCTCTCTAATCTTTGCTTTTATTGCTATTTTTATCGGGATTTTTTTGATATTTCTTGTCTCAAGCGCCGCCATAAGCTCGCTGTCATATGTCTTGAAAACTACATCGCCTCTTGTGACATCGCCATCAAAGGGTATCCTGACCGTATAACCGGGGTTTGCTGCCGTGACCATTCGATTTTCGATAAATATTTTTCTTACAATAACCCCGGATACCCCTATACCGATGCCGTCCCCTGTTCTCAAAAGTGCATTAAGCTTTACCGAGACAAGTTTTTTCAAAGGCTCATAATCAACCACAGTGCCAAGCTCTGTACCGATATTATACGGGTATTTGCGGCTCATCAGTCCGTTTCCCGGATTCCCAAAAAAATATCCTGTCGTGAATCCACGATTAAACAATTGCAGCAATGTATGCTTTTCGTCCTCTGTTATCCGAAAGTCCATCGGCGCTTCAAAATACCTGTCGATAAGTTTCCGGTAAACCCGCACAACGCCTGCCACGTATTCATGCCGCTTCATCCTTCCTTCGATCTTGAAGGAGTCGATGCCGGCATCTACAAGGGCGCCGATATGTTCACTCATATTGAGGTCTTTTGGGCTGAGGAGATAACCTTCAATTCCATTCATCCTGTACTTTTTCCGACATGGCTGGGCGCAGTATCCACGATTCCCGCTTCTGCCCCCTATCATGCTGCTTAAAAGGCATTGGCCTGAATATGAAAAACACAGGGCGCCGTGTATAAAGGTTTCAACCTCTATGCCGGTCCGGGATTTTATCCTGCGGATTTCGTCAAGAGTGAGTTCACGGGCGAGTATCACGCGCTTTACGCCCATTTCCTGAAGAAACTTTACCCCTTCCACATTATGAATTGTCATCTGGGTGCTGGCGTGGACAGGAAGTTCAGGGAGCTGTTCCCGCAGCAGGCGAAGGATGC
This sequence comes from Candidatus Methanoperedens sp., assembly GCA_049303315.1. Taxonomy (GTDB): domain Archaea; phylum Halobacteriota; class Methanosarcinia; order Methanosarcinales; family Methanoperedenaceae; genus Methanoperedens. Next base: position 124,523 of record JBAQMZ010000054.1, on the reverse strand, counting down.
CCATATCCTGCACGATGACCGCATCCGCACCGCAATTGCAGAGGAATTGCAGGTAATCGCAGGCTTCTTCAAGCTCGGAATCCTTGATAAGGGTGTTCACGGTTACGTATGCTTTTACGCCTCTTTTATGCGCATAATCGATAGCCCATTCAAGTTCATCGCGGTTGAAGTTGGAAGCATATTGCCGTGCGCTGAAAACTTTTCCCCCGAAATACACGGCGTCAGCTCCATTTTCGATGGCTGCGATGAGGGCTTCCTTGCTGCCGACTGGTGCAAGAAGTTCGGGGATGTGCACGAGGGATTATATAATGGGCAGGGTTTAAAAAGATAGTTGTAATAGCAGTGTATTATCCCGAATTTTTTTTCTTAATAAAATAGGTTTTTTATAATCATAACCTTTTTATAGTAATGTTGCTAACAAATAATCAGGGCAATTTCCCGGGAGAAGTATCGAGCATTATTGATGGCATATGAAATGTTAGACTACAAAAGTGCCCTCAAAACGTAATGCAGGCTACTGCTCATGGGCGTTGCACGGGATAAAAAGCACAAGTGTGGAAACGGGAACATCCGTGAGGAGGAATGAATATGGAACAATTAGATAGGGCGATCAGCATTCTGAAAAATCCGCTGACCGAATTGACAAAGGTAAAGTCTGAAGGGATAAGCAAAAACGATATAATACAGCAGTACATCGCAATCCTTGCCCTGATACCTGCGATAGCCTATATTATTGGTATGGGCATTATTGGAGTCAGTGCAGGATTGGGTGGAAGCTTTAAGTATCCGATTGGAACCGCTGTGGCGGGCGGTATATTGATGTACATACTGAGTATTGTAGACGTGTACGTAATAGGCATCGTGATTAATGCCCTTGCCCCGAATTTTGCCTCGAAGCAGGATGAGAACCAGGCAATGAAGCTTGCTGCATACTCAGCTACAGCCGGGCTGGTTGGAGGAATATTCTACATCATACCGATGCTGAGCGTCATTGTTTTACTGTTTGCACTTTACGGGTTGTACATTCTCTATCTTGGCATTCCGGTGCTCATGGAAACGCCTAAGGAACAGGCAATGGGTTATACAATCGTGGTTATAATTGTAGCATTGGTGGTTTATTTGGTCGTCGGGGCAATAACAGCACAGGTAATGTGGTCGATGAGTCCGGTTCCAGGTATGATGGCGATTCCTTACAGATAATGATGAAGCGAATATAAAACCGAGAGAGTAAGCACCTAAACAATTCGTCCCTTTTCTTTTTTGGGGACAAACTTTTTTCCATAGGAAAATCATTGCAGAGAAATTGCAGATTATCAGGGCCTCTTCAAGTTCTGAATAGTGCCTCCTTGCTGCCGACCGGCGCCAGAAGTTCGGGGATGTGCATGAGGGATTATAATAATGGGCGGGGTTTAAAAAGGTACTTGCGGTTCAAAAGTGCACTGGAAAATTATAAGTCCCTTTGATACAAATCATTAAAGAATAGGGGGTAATCAAATGGAAAACTTTGAACATCATAACCAAGAAGAGTATATTCACGAAACTGAGGAGGGGTTAAAATGCTTTTAGGGTTAGAGAACAAAGTCGCTCTGGTGACAGGCGGCAGTTCTGGAATTGGGCGGGCTTGCGCGCTGGCATTTGCCAGGGAAGGGGCAAAGGTAGTCGTAGCAGACGTCCTGGTGGGAGGCGGGGAGGAAACGGTGCAGATGATAAGGAAAGCTGGCGGTGAATCTATCTTCGTAAAGACAGACGTATCAAAGACTGCCGATGTCGAGGCTTTGGTCAAAAGGGCGGTCGATACCTACGGCAGGCTGGACTGCGCCATCAACAATGCAGGCATCGAGGGAATTATGGCTCCAACGGCAGATTGCACCGAGGAGAACTGGGACCGTGTCATCAATATCAATCTCAAAGGCGTCTGGCTGTGCATGAAGTACGAGATTCCCGAAATGCAAAAGCAGGGCAGCGGGGCTATCGTTAATATGGCATCCGTGGCAGGGCTTGTAGGTTTCCAGGGAATGCCCGCCTACTGTGCATCCAAGGGCGGCATAATACAGCTTACAAAAGTTGCGGCGCTTGAGTATGCAAAGGCTGGTATCCGTGTCAATGCAGTCTGTCCTGGTGTAATCCGCACCCCCGTGGTGGAACGGGTCACGGGCGGCAATCCTGAGGCTGAGGCGCAGTTTACGGCGATGGAGCCGGTAGGAAGGATGGGCACGCCTGGAGAAATCGCTGAATCTGTGGTGTGGTTGTGCTCTGATGCCGCTTCATTTGTCACAGGTCATCCCATGGTTGTGGACGGCGGCCTGGTTGCGCAGTAGCTTGATAGTAATTGATCGGGAATAAGAAAATCTTTATCTGAAGAGAGGTTAATCTTCGTATATTATGAGCGAAGCAATACCCGCGATTTATGAGGATGGCAAGTTCAAACCACTTCAGAAAGTTGATCTTCCTGAGCATAAGCACGTACACCTTATACTTATGCCTGAAGAGGAAGCTGCGCTGTTAAATTCTCAAAAAAAGGAGTTATCTAAAATAATCGGTATTGGAAGAAGTGGTAAAACTGATGTCGCAAGAAAGCACGACAAATATCTTTATTGAGGGGATTATTTTTGTCTATCTTCGTTGATACAAGTGCATGGTATGCTCTCATAGATGAAGATGATTCAGGCCATTCTGCTACGGTGGATTTCAAAAAATCATTAACGCATTCATTGGTGACCACAAATTACGTTGCGGATGAGATTGTCACTCTTGTTAAAGTCCGTTTGGGTCATGAAATTGCAGTTGAGATTGGTGGAAAACTGTGGGATGAATCGTTAGCTACTCTTATCCGTGTAACGTCTTCGGATGAAAAGAAAGCGTGGGAGATATTTGCCAAACATAAAGATAAGGGATTTAGTTTTACTGATTGCACAAGCTTTGCCGTGATGGAACGGCTTGGAATTATTGAAGCTTTTGCCTTTGATGAACATTTTGAGCAGTATGGTGGTTTAATAAGATTACCGCAGGATTAGTCGAAAAATTTAAATAAAGTAATCAGTTATCTTAATTATATGGACTTTCAAACAATATTTTCCACTCTTGGCCTATTAGGAGTAGGTGGTGCCATTGGTAGTTACATTCAACATTTGTTAAATCAAAAAAGAGAAACTGAATTGAGGATTCAAACTTTAAATGAAACTAAATACCGTTCCACGCTTGTTTTTATGAGATGTTTTTTGAAACCGGAAAATAGGAATCACTTTCATACCGATGATCCACATATGCAGGAACTAAAAAATGATAAAGAAGTAAAAGAATATGCAAATAAGAAATTAATCGAGTTTTATTACATTTCATTACTTTATGCTTCTGATGACGTTATAATAAAAATGAAAGAATTCATGGAAAACCCCACAGAAGCAAATTTTATGAAAACAGCAATTTCAATGAGAAACGATTTATGGAAAAAAGGAACAAAAATAAATCCACAAATACTTTCTTTAGAATAAACCAAATGTCATTTATTTGAAAAAGCCTAAACGTTTTACTTCTTCCCCTTCTCCCCGTTCAACTTAAAAAGCTCCGCCACAGTCTCCAGGAACCTCTCATCATCATGCTCCGCCGCATCCCTGAGAATCTTCGTAGGCTCCGCAAGTATCTGGTTGGCAAAAGAATGCGTCATGTCATCCAGCACTTCACGCTCGATATCCCCGATGGTATGCCGCGCCATGAGCTTATTTACCGCCTCTTCGCGCTCCTTCTCCCGTATTTGTTCAACCATTGAATAAAGCGCAGAGATAATATTATCCGCTTGCTGGCGCTTGTACTGCTTCTTGAGATGCTCGATTTCTTCTTCTATGATCAGCTCAACCTTTTTGGCCTCTTCCTTTCGTTTCTCAAGGTTTGCCTCGCTGATGCTTCTTAAGCTGTCGATATTATACAGGCTGACACCCTGGATATCCCCTACACTGCTCTCGATATTTCGCGGGTTCCCTATATCGATAAGCATTATTCCATTTTTCCGTTTTTTAATTAAGCGGGACATTATTTCATGTGTTAAAACAAAATGGGGGGCTTTAGTGGCGCTTATTACCACATCCGATTTCGGGATGTATTGTTCCATCGAATCATACTTCACAGCCTTGCCCTCTAATTCGCAGGCTAAAGCTTCGGCTTTATCAAAAGTCCTGTTCGCAACGTAAATTACCTTGATATTCTTATTCGCAAGCGCCCTTGCCACAAGCGTGCCCATCTCGCCTGCCCCTATTACCATAACAGTCTTTCCGTCCAGCCCGCCAAGCTCTTCCTCCGCAAGTTCCACCGCGGCAGAACCGATGGATACCGACCCTTTATTGATACCGGTCTCGCTCCTTACGCGCTTTCCTACCTGTATTGCCTTATTAAATGCAGTATCCAGTGTTTTTCCGACAGCTCCGGCTTTTTTTGCCATCAGGAATAATTCTTTGACCTGTCCGAGAATCTGGTCTTCTCCGACTATCATGGATTCAAGGCCGCAGGTCAGGCGCAGCAGATGGCGCAGAGTCTCCTCATGGTCAAGAAAATCGATAATCCGCGATGAGACTTTCATGTGTTTTGCAAATTCAAAAAGCACCTTGCTTCCTTTTGGCGAGACCACATAAACTTCAACGCGGTTGCACGTTTTTAGAACAGCGCATTCTTCAACGAGTTCATGAGATTTAAGACGGACTAAAAGCTGGTCTATGCCTCCGTGCCAGGCACCCTCCATCTCATCAATGGTCGCCTTGGTATGCGTGATTAGCATGCTTGATATTTCAGTCATTAATGTTCCTGTCTATATGTTTTAAAGCTAACATATATGCTTTGTCATAGGACTCGCCAAGAGCCGTCCAAACTTCATTATCATTGATGATTCCCCATAAAATCTTTTTCCGCTTTTTCTGGTCTTCCACCCTTGTTTTAAGTATTTCGCGAATCTCATTCTGAAGCCTTGACATCTCTGCAAATCCGGGTGTTATGACCTCCTCTATCCTCTCACGTATATACTTTGAAAGCGCAGGGCTCTGTCCTAAAGTCGATATCCCGATTACAATATCTCCCCGCTTTATTACTGAAGGGACGATGATATCCCCCAGGCCGTCCACACGGTCAATAAGTATCCCGCTTTCACCTGCAAGTTCTGCTATCTTTTCATTCAATGCAACATCGTTTGTAGCGGGAATCACAATAAATGCATTTTTAAGATATTCGGATATTCCCGTTTCAGAAAGGTCAGCCTTTATCAGGTTTATTTTTCCTTTTTCGCAAAGCTCTTCCAGGCGGGGTGTGAACTCCCTGCTCACGACAATTACGTGTGCATGCTCGCAAAAAAGCGCTGCTTTTCGCTCGCCTACATCGCCGCCTCCGAAAATTACCACTTCTTTTCCACTCAAATCAAGCATCAGGGGTAAAAAATCTTTCATAGCCTTACACCGGTTTTCTTAAATTCCCGTTCGCTGAAAAGAATGCTGTAATCCTTAATGCCTGTAGCAATGGATATCTCTCTTGCTATTTTTTCGCATTCTTCGCGCGAATAGGCATGTATCATGGTAAAAAGGTTGTATCTCCAGTCAGGAAAGCGCGGACGTTCATAACAATGGGTCACTTCAGGAAAACCGGCCATTATAGCTCCGACCGTTTCCACTTTCTCATCCGGGACATTCCATGTGCACATGGCATTTGCGGTTATCCCGATAGCCCGGTGACCGATAGATGCGCCAAACCGCCGTATGACCCCGTCTTTTAAAAGATTATCCAGCCTTCTCAAAACCTCCTCTTCAGGGAGCGCCAGTTCAATAGCAATCTGTTTGAACGGTTCGGATACTATTGGTATCCCATCCTGCGTTGATTTTAATAATTTTTTATCAATTTCGTCCATATTAGCCGATAAATTTATTTAATGAATGTGCATATTATTACTTAATAAGTTCGGTATGGATAGGAATAAACGATATTAGATATTCCTATAAATTAATATGATATACCTCAAAAACGCCCTGGAAATGATTGATGAAGTAGTAGTTATTCCTTTATCGATAATAACCTTCTTTTTATTAATATACATAGTGATATATCTTTATAAAAAAGACCCTGATGTAGTAAGATCCAGAATTTTTTTGAAATATGACGAGTTTAAAAAAGCATTTTTATTGCTTGCTGTTTTTGCTTTCATCTTGGTCTTACACGTATCATTGATTTATGTTCCGCATTTCTATTCATTCGAGGATTATCCTTTAATAGGGGATATCCAGAGGTTTTTCGGATTAATCCTGGTTCTGGTAATGATAACTTTTGTGTATATAATTTTTAGAAATATACGAAATGGCAAATAGATAGAATTCTTTTTCGCAAGCTTTTAAATAGATTATCTTTTCAAATTGATACTGACTGTTTTCCAGTCGCTTCCGACGCCATGAAGTGTTTCAATAGAACCTTTGACCATTCCGAACAGGATTTTCTTTACAAAACCGTTCATCGGGATATTCTTCCCGTCTACTTCTAAGACGATATCTGCATCTTCCATACAAGAACCTCGTCTCAATATAAGCTAAATGCCCATAATAGTTTTACTGTCAATTATTTTAGAAGATTTTATGTCTATAAAAATTATTGAAGGATTTATGCAGGAAAATAAAATCCGAATCCTTGATATGCAAAAAGAGGACAGACCGCGCGAAAGACTTGTAAAGAAAGGACCTGCATCATTGAGCGATTCAGAACTCCTGGCAATAATCCTGAGGACCGGTTCAAGAAAGGAGAATGTATTAAACCTGTCTCAAAGGATATTAAACCAGTATAATTTCAAACAACTATCCCGGATTAATCTTACCCAGTTGATGAAAGTGCACGGCATAAAAGAAAGCAAAGCTGCGCAGATTTCAGCCTGTTTTGAGATTGCGCGAAGGCTTGAATCCTGCACTGAAGAAATAAAACCAAAAATAAACTCTCCTGAAGACGTTTACAGGCTGATATACCCGAGATTGCGTGAAGAGAAAAAAGAAATGTTTATCGAGCTCTGCCTTGATACCAAGAACCAGGTGATAAAAGAGGAAACCATCTCAATCGGTTCATTGAATGCCAATGTCGTGCACCCGAGGGAGGTGTTTAAGATGGCGCTTGCCGAATCGGCAGCGCATATAATCGTGGCTCATAATCATCCTTCAGGCGACCCAACACCAAGCAGGGAAGATATTGAAATAACCAAAAAATTAGTGGAAACCGGAAGTATCATGGGAATAACCGTCCTTGACCATGTAATTATCGGTGACGGGAGGCATTTTAGCATGAAAGAGGCAGGACACATCTGATTTTGGGAGATGTCATGTCTTATTCTGCGCTCATTCTTGCAGGGGGAAGGGGAAGCCGCCTGGGTTACCGGGAAAAAGCCCTCATGGATATTAATGGCAAACCTCTTCTGGCTTATGTTATCGAAAGCCTTGAAAAAGTGGTCGATAACATTATTATTTCTGTCCGTGACAGGGCACAGGGCGAATTGCTGGAATCCCGCTTCCCGGGATTTGCTTTTGCATACGATATGCATAAAAACACTGGACCGCTTGCAGGCATACTTTCGGGGCTTCTTCTCTCTCGGGATGAATTCTGCTTTATTGTTGCCTGCGATATGCCTTTCATAAATGATAAAGTGGTTAAGATGCTTTTTCTGAAAAGTGAATTTCACGATGCTGCAATCCCGAAATGGGAGGACGGTTTTCTTGAACCCTTGCATGCTGTTTACAGGTGTAAATCAATGATACTTGAAACGAAAAAAGCAATCGAACGCGGTGAAACCATTATTCTTGCTCCCGTGTTTAAATTAAAAGTCAATTATGTTGGTATCAATGAAATTAAGAAACTTGACCCTGAATTAAAAACGTTTATGAATATCAATACACCTGAAGATATGCAGAAGATAATCAAAAATGCGAAGTTTCAATCATTTTAATATGTATACTAAAAAATATTATGCTCAAGAACTAACCAGCGATTCATCACAGGAAAAAAATTACGTAGTGGCTGTGGAAGATACGATTGAGCTTTTTGTAAACAATGTCCAGATTGCATCAATACTTGCTACCCCTGAAATGCAAAAGGAGCTTGCTTATGGTTATCTTATCTGTGAGGGGATTGTGAAAGCTCCGGATGATATTCAGGGCATCCGTATCGATGGAAAAACAATACATATCGAGGTAGAACCCACCGAGCATCTTGAACTCTGGCGCGAATTGCGCTCCTCCGGATGCGTGGGTGTCAGGTGGGAAGAAAACGAATCGGTATCGGTAAACTCGGATACGATTTTCAGCCAGGAGACTATTAAAAAAAGCCTTGTGTTCCTTGAATCGGAAGTATATGCAAGTACGCGCGGTACGCATGCAGCGTGCCTTGTTAATACCGGGGGTGAATGCGTGGCAAAAGCGATAGACGTTGGAAGACATAATGCTTTTGATAAGGTTGTAGGGCACGCCTATCTTAATGGAATTGATATAAGCAAGCATTTCATTTTATCTACGGGGCGCCAGTCAGCCGGCATGGTATTGAAAGCCGCCCGCGCCGGAATACCTCTTGTAGCAACAAAAACCGCGCCGCTTAATACCGGTATTGATGCAGCCCAAAGGACAGGGGTCTCTCTTGTTTGTTTTGTCTCGAATGATAAAATGTCGGTCTTTGCGCATCCGGAGAGGCTCAAGTGATTCCGGTCATTTGCATTGCGGGGAAAAGCAAAAGCGAAAAAACGAAATTGATGGAGGACTTGATAAAAGAACTGAAGAACCGTAGTCTCCGTGTCGGCGCTATAAAATATCATAAACATGGCGATTTTGAAATGGATATCGAGGGTAAAGACAGCTGGAAATATGCAAAAGCAGGCGCAGATACAGTTGCTATTTCCTCATCTGTGAAATTTGCATTAATTAAAAAGGTTGGAAAAGGTATGGGAATTGATGAAATTTGTGATAACTATTTCCCGGATGTCGATATCGTCCTCGCCGATGGTTTCACGTTATCGGACAAACCCCGCATCATTGTTGCGGATAGTGATGAGGAGGCTTCTATTTTTAAAAGGGGCTGCCCTGTGATAGCGGTTGTTGGTAAATCCGAGCTTCAGGATATAGAACCGATAGTGAATAAAATAATCGGGTTTCTGGATAGTTAAAATATTGGCTAATATTCATTTATCGTATGGTTGCGCCGTTTCATTGGCACGTAGATTACGCCGTCCCCGCCGTCTATTTTAGAAGCAATTCCATTACCTTCGCAGTAGGCGACGTATGCTGATAGTATGGCATCCAGTTCGTCATCAAACAAAAGCCTGTCACTCGTAATTGCATCCAACCCGGCTATAAAACCCGAAAGTGCATCCTGTATTACCTTCCTCCCTTTCTTTGATTTTTTCTTCTCATCGATGCCTATATTGAGAATTCTCCTGGCTGCATAGGGGTAAACTTCTATTACCCTTGCATCGAGTTCGGCTTCAGCCCATTTTTTAAGTTCAATCCCCTTATCCACCCATCTGCTTACCCATTGCGCGCCTGAGGGATAGCACGGGATTCCGTGTTTGCGAAGCCGTCTTTCGCATTCCCTCATTGTACCGTGCTCAGGTTTTGAGAGAGGCGCATCGATACCGATAATCATCGAACCTGAATTTTCTGATAGATTCGTTAAGTAATCGCGGATTTTCTTATCATCAGATACAATATGCTCCGGTGGAGCTTCTATCAGGGGTTTTCCGTTTTTTTCAATAAGGTAAGAAAGACCGGTACTTTTGCGAAGCATGCTGGTTCCAAGGTCAACGCCTATGAATACTGTTTTTTTATTGCTCATGGTTTATCCATAAACATTCCCATTTCCTTAAGATTAATTTGCAAGTAAAAACAGCCAGATAGGCATCATCCGTATCTCTTTTCCCTCTGATTCGATGCTATCTAAACTATTTTTAGTAACAACTATACCATTTTTACAATTGTATTTATCCATGAATGAGAACAAACCTTTTAGCTCTTTTTTATCAACCCTGGACTTGAATTTCACTTCGATGGGCAGCAGGGTTTTATTTCTCAGGATGACGATATCCACTTCATTCCCTTTTGCATCCTTCCAATAAAAAACGTCCTCCCAAATATGCTTTTTGCAGTGGTTGAATACAAGGGTTTCCGCTATTAACCCCTCTTCTGTGTCTTCAAGGTGGAAGAAAGCGTGGTCGGAGGCATAAATTTTGACGTTTTTTTCAGATATTTTTATTCTGCTTCCTGAGTAGTACTGGCTTTTCTCTATGAGGAAAGAATTATCAAGATATTCTATATATGTTTTTATAGTTTCAAATTTTGTATTAAGGGAATTAGCGAGTTTTGCGTAATTTACGATGTTCCCGGACTCTTTCACAAACGAATAGAAAAGACCTTCGAGCGCATCTATTCTTTTTACTTCAAATAAATTTACTATGTCCCTATAAAACACTAAATCAATCCACGTTTTAAGAGTATTTTTTAACTCTTCTTTTGTGAGTGAATATGTTTCAGGAAAGCCGCCAAGCTCCATGTATCTATCAAATAACAGTATTATTTTTTCAGTTTGTAAAGGGGGTTTCAGGTCTCCGAGTGGCATTTCTCCAATTTCCATGCCGTTATGTCTCAAAAATTCCCTGAAGGAAAAGGGATGTATCCTGTGAATCCTTATCCTTCCAAGCAGGCTCTCACCGCTTCCTTTCAATATGTTCATGCTCGAAGAACCCGATACAAAGAATTTTATGTCCCAGCCTTTATCAAAAATGGATTTTACTTCTTCGCCCCATTCTTTGATTTTCTGTACCTCGTCCAGAAATATAAAAACCTTATCCGTAAGTTCATTCGGGACTTCCTGGATTATGTTCCTGCTGTAGAGGGTTACAATGCGCCTGATTATGGATTCTTCTTTTTTCATGGCATCAAAAGAAAAGTAGAGTATCCTCTTTGGAGCAATTCCATTTTCTAAAAGGTGCTGGATTGCCTGTTTCATCAATATTGTTTTTCCAACCCGCCTTAAACCTACAAAACAGGTGACTTCTTTTTTGCCAATATCTTCGAGAACCTCGCTCCATACATCTCTCATAGTGGTTTTTTCTTTCAATGGCGCTCTGGCAGTCCACCACGGATTCTGAGAGATGATTTCGTTTAAGAGTTCAAGGTCTTCCATGCTGAGATATGGGCTTTCAAGGAATAAATAGTTATCGAAATGTTCCAGTAGCGGGAATATTTTATCTTATATTTGATACACCTCATGGAATATTAGCTGGAATTTCCAATAGATAGAATCTAATTTCAATAAAAGCCAAATCGTCAATCAGCTAATGTGTATTAAAGTCATTAAATTCTGTTTTCAAGTCAATAGAAGCATATACTTCAAAAATTGTCTGAATTATTGGATCATTAATTTCAATAACCTTAACTGACATTTGAGAAACTCTCTTTTTGGCTTCAGAAAATAGTTCTGCAAAAATAGAATCTTTTTCAAGAACACCACGCTGCATGTTTACATCAATGCCCTTCTCTACTGCGTTTTTCTTTGCTAAGTTGAAAGCAAACGGAGCATGGTTATTAGTTGAACTGGGCCTACCGTGTTCCTTAATCCTTGCCCTCATGCGATCAGTTCTACCTACATAAATAGGAGTACCATTCTCATAAAAGACATATATTCCTTTTCTAGGAGGACTACCCGGATCGCTACATGATCTTAACGGAGAGTTGACAAGTTGTTTCATTAAAGATGGAAATTGATCAATTATCTGCTTGAACTCGTTGTTCATGTCTTTTTTTTTAGCCTATCTTATATTAAACTTCACTCCGATCTTAAACAGCCTCTTCGTTGGCAAATTCATGACCTCACACCCCGTTTTCTCAGAAATCTCCCCCAGAATCTCCTGCATTCTCTCTTCACTCTCAGCCGAAAGCGTGAACCAGATATTGTAATTTGCAGGTCTCAAATAATTATGCGATACCTCATCATATTCATTAATAATCCCCGCAACCTCATCCACACGCTCCTCCCGCACCTTCATAGCCACAAGCGTGCTCACCCCACCAGTTTTTTTGGTGCTGATTATCGGACCTATGCGCCTAATAGCTCCCTCTGACTGAAGCCGCCTGATACGCCTTATAACCTCTTCCTCTTTTAAGCCGAGACTTTTTCCAAGTACATCAAACGGCCTGTGCTCAAGCGGGAAATCAAGTTGCACAGCGTTCAAAATCTTTTTATCAACATCATCAAGGGAAATCATGATTTCACCGTTTTCACCGGCACATACACGCAATACGGCTCTTCATCCAGGTAATCGCCTGTTGCCGCATACGCCCTCGCGCGGCACCCGCCGCACACGGTGCGGTACTCGCAGTTCCCGCATTTGCCTTTAAGCTTTCCCGGGTCGCGAAGGTCATTGAAGACTTTTGATTTCTCCCATATAGCCTTAAATGGCTTCTGCCTGATGTTGCCCGCCAGCGCAGGAAGGTACCCGCAGGGATAGACATCGCCTTTACTTGAAACGAAGCAAAACGCTGAGCCGCCAAGGCAGCCTTTCGTCATGGCTTCAAACCCGTGGGTTTCGGGTGTAATCCTTATTCCCTCTGCTTTTGCGCGCTGTCGCATTATCCTGAAATAATGCGGGGCGCATGTGGCTTTTAACTGGATCCTCTTATCCTTGCTCCTGTCATAGAACCAGTTAAGCACGCGCTCATATTCCTCAGGCGGGATCTCCTCGGATTCGATTTCCTCGCCCCTTCCTGTGGGAACAAGCAGGAATATGTGAAGCGCAGAAGCTTTTAATTCAAGCGCAAATTCATAAATACGCGGAATTTCAACAAGGTTCCTTTTCGTTATTGTGGTGTTTATCTGGAAACTGATTCCTTCTTTCTTTAAAATATCAATTCCCCGGAGCGCAGCCTCAAATGCCCCGGGCTCTCCCCTGAACGTATCATGCGTCTCTTTTGTGGCCCCGTCAATGCTGATGCTCACCCGCTGTATGCCCGATTCTTTTAATTTCCTGGCTATCTCTGGTGTTAGAAGAGTCCCGTTGGTGGCAAGCACTACGCGCAGGCCGCGTCCTGTGGCATACCGTGCTATATCATAGACATCAGCGCGCAGAAGCGGCTCACCTCCGGTCAGGATTATAATAGGTTTGTACTCGACCAGTTCATCCACAAAATGTTTTGCTTCAGCCGTGGATAATTCATCAGGCGCAGGCTCTTTAATAGCCGACGCCCGGCAGTGTATGCAGGCAAGATTGCAGGCGTTTGTCAGCTCCCATGCAATAAGCCTTGGAGGTTTTACCTTATGTTCTATCAATAAATCACGGATTATCTTTTGTTACCTTAACCTTTATGTAATCAGCGAATAAAATGGCTATCATGAGTTACTTGGATGCAGCTTTCGTCATCGTATGGATTGTTTTGATAGCCTATATTTTAAACCTGATTCGAATGCGCAGGGTATTATATAACGAGCTTAAGACCCTGGAAAGTTTGAAATAATGACCATCGGGAATATTTTAAATTTCAAAACCATTGCAGTCGTGGGCATTTCGGATGACCCTGAGCGCCCGAGTCATTTTGTGGCAAGTTTCCTTGATTCGCACGGGTATAATATTATCCCTGTAAACCCGAAATTGACTGAATGGGAAGGGAAAAAATGTTATCCAGACCTCCTCTCCATACCTGAAAAAGTGGATGTGGTGGATATTTTCAGGCGTGCTGAGGCTGTTCCTCCCATTGTGGATGAGGCAATTAAGATAAAAGCAAAAGTTGTGTGGATGCAGGAGGGTATCGTGAACGAGGAAGCTGCTGCAAAAGCGCGGGATGCGGGTATCGAGGTTGTCATGGACAGGTGCATGAAGAAGGAATATATCAGGTTAAAAAGCAGTTGATTTGCTCTACAATTTGAAATATAAATATGGATTTTGTAGCAATAGATTTTGAGACGGCTAACGAAAAAAGGAGTAGTGTATGTGAACTAGGAGTAGCGATTGTTGAGGGTGATAAAATTGTTGAAAGTAAATCTTGGCTAATAAGACCGCCTGAGCTGAGATTTAATCCATTTAACATATCTATTCACGGTATTTCTGAAAAAGATGTTGTTAATCAGCCAGAATTTAATGCATTATGGGATGAAATTAAAAATTATTTGGATGGTAATTTAGTAATTGCTCATAACGCAAGCTTTGATTTAAGCGTATTAAGAACTGTTTTAGATTCCTATTCCATTCCTTATCCTGACCTTAAATATACTTGCAGTTATATAATTTCTAAAAAAGTTTGGAAAGGTCTGCTATCGTATAATTTGAAAAATTTAGCAAATATGTTGAGTGTTGAATTAGAACATCACCATGCATTTTCAGATGCAAATGTTTGTGCAAGTATTTCGGTTAAAGCATTCCAAAAATCAGAAATTAACTCTACTGAAGAAATAGAAAATAAATTAGATATAAAAATTGGAGAATTGTATCTGGGTGGTTATAAACCTTCAACAATCAAACAACACAGAGAATATGAAAGAGCACAAATTAATTCAGATATTAAAATTGAAAAATTGCAGAAAGATGATTATAAATCTTTAATAAGCAAACCAGAAAGACATTATAAAAACCTATGTGTACTCGAAAACAAACAAATTGACCCTTCACACCCATTTTATGGTAAAACGTTTGTATTTACAGGAGCATTACAGGCAATGATTCGTTCAGAAGCTCAAAAGTTAGTTTTTAATAAAGGTGGCTTTTGCGGGACTTCGGTTGCATCCTCGACCAATTATTTAGTTATGGGGGGTCAAGACTTACGCAAAGTTGGTGAAGATGGCAAGAGTTCTAAAATAGAAAAAGCTGAAAAATTGTTGAACAATGGAGTGGAGATAGAGCTAATAAGCGAAGATGATTTTTTACGAATGCTTTGAAATTACATTATCATGAATTAAGGAGATTTCTATATGGCAGATGCAGAAGGCGTAGTATCTAAAGAAATTCATCAGATGAAGTATAAGCGAATAAAGGGTATCATAGTATCGTATGTAACTAACAGGTTTAAACCTTTGAATGTAGTGGCAAAGAGCATCCAAACGTCATTAAAAAAAGGAGAAGTGAATAGTTCTGAGTTGATGAGAATTTTTTCTGAAGTTGAAAAAGAATCTGTAGAAGCAGAAGCCTTTATCAGAGATCATAGTTATGCGGACAGAAAAAAGCGATTTGAAGAGTTGAAAAAAATACTTTGTTTAGACTGATACCTGTCTGAGGGTTTTGTGTAATCAGCAATCAAAATGTGAAAAAGCGAAAATACCCCATCATTTTCACCAGTTAAAGTTAAAGCAGTTTCAAATGCCCTGTGATTTTATCCAGTTCCCCGACTTCAGCAGGACCAATCCCCAGCACTGTAATCGTTCCGGGCGGCACCTCCGTAAGTCCGGCATCGGTTATCAACATGGAAGGCAAACCCTGTCTTCTTGCAAGCTCCTTCAATTCAAAAAGGTCTTTCAATCCCGGAACTCTCAAAACCACTTTCTTCTGCCCACCCTCTTTCCACGCTTCTCGTGCCTCCTTTCGTGCACATTCATAAGAAGAGATTGCTGCATGCGCCACCTGGACTGCAAGCTTCCCCTTTGACAATTTCAGGTCATCGCGCACAATGATGCATTGCTTGTACTCTGTCACGGCTGCCCCGTCACTTAACGAGCATTCCTTTCTCGTCAAACTTCAGTGTGTCTTTTCGCTCAAACCATTCTTTTCCAAGCTGGACGGATTCTTCCCTGTTAAAATCCCCGACTGCAATAATTTCACTATTGGCAACTACGGCTTCAAATGGAATAGACATGAACGCTTCCGGATTTTTTACGATAAATCCTTTTTCGGTAACTGCAATGCTTTCACCAATATCTATACCGTTTTGTTTGACAAATTTGCCCGTATATCCATGGGCTCTGGATTTATTATCTTCTTTTTCAGAAGCCCCTGTGTTTTTCTTTAGAAAATTAGAGATTTTATTGAGAATTGACATGAATATCATTTATTGTTCATTCTAAAATATATACTATTTGAATAAAGCAAAGTTAATAATCATTCATGAGTTCCCGGAATAGTCCCAAGCGCTTCATCGATTTCCTCTGCCAGTTTAAAAGGTATACCAACTACAAGCTCATCATCCCCGTATTTACTGTGTTTCCTCGAACCCTTGCACCCTAGCGATATCCCGAGCTTCCCCTGCAACGGGTAAGTTGTACAGTCGCTGCATATCGATGCTATCCCGCCTGTCCTCCACTCAACCGGTTTCCCGCTATGGTAAGCATGCGCCTGGACAATACGCATCGCACGCTCAGGTTTCAGGAAAAGGAGGAGGATATCAAAATCCCCGCCTGAATAAGGGCTGATCCTTATTGATTTTCCTTTTTTCGTGAGCCGGTGAAGACTGGCGACAACGTTCTTTGCTGCATTTTTATCCCGGTATCTCCTTGACTTGTAATAATAATCAAGGGGTGTGATTTCCGTATTGCCAAGCACGTACTCTCCTACTTTGCAGCCCTGGTTTTTTATGAGGAACGATTCGCCAAACCTTGCTTTCTGGACCAGTTCACAATACAGCTCAAGAGTCTGTTCGCCCTCTTCATCGGTGAAAAGAACGCTCACCGGCTTGCCTTTATCCATTAATTGAGGGATTTGGCGCAGCATAGATAATCAATATGGGTATCAGTGGGCTAAAGTGTTATCCCGTCTATATATCTTGTTTTCCTGTCATCATCGTATCCTCTAATATCCATCCCTCCGGGAATTCTATTTTAAATGCAATGAGGATAGATATAAAGATTCCCGGCAGGCTTTCCATTAAATCTATATATATAGAAAAGAATAATTTGTTATTAAGATTCCGAGGTGGATAATGGATATAAAACATATTTCTCTTGCCGGCATTATGACCCTGTCTTCGATTGTATTGACCTATAAATGGCTTACACGTCTTGGCAATTCGGACCCTGTTATCATCATTTCCGCCATGCTGTTGATAGGTTCACTTGCTGTCATGATATTATTGCTTGACCAGAGGCTTCGGGACCTTGAAGAAACGCTTAATGCAAAAGAGCGTTCCATCAGGATAAATATCAAAGGCGTTGAGGAGCATCTTGATAAAAAGATGAATACCATTGCTCAAAGTACCAGTAATACCATCGGTGAATTCTCTAAGAGGATATATCGCTGAGGGCATCCTTTATTATAGAAATTATTTGTTCCATTGCTTTTGCGGCTTCACCGGTGTCCTTTATTTTCCGTATATCAACGCGCCCGCTTTGATATAACATGACGCTTCTCCCTTCCAGTTCAAAACGCGCAACCCCAAGTTTAACTGAGCATTTTAGCTCCTTTGCGCCGGTTTCCCTTAAAATACCACACAATTTCTCAATATTCACCTTTTTCCCGAGATGACATTCCGCAATATACCGGGTGGGGTCGTCAACGCATGGTCGGGATAGCCTGATTTCCATGAAGGATATAATAGTCAAAAGGAATATAATAATTATATGACTTCTTGAATGGTTTTGGTGCAAAACATCCCGTTGAAGTCACTACGATGGATAATCAAAAAAAAGAAAGGCTCTACTTTCGTAAAGCCCTGTTTATTGGTTTCAGAGGCCTTTACTGCCTTTACTCATCCAGAATTGCTTCAGCAGTCTCCCGATATGCATTCATCACGTAAGGTATGCCTGAAATCTTCGAAGCTTCTTCTGTCAGAGCCATGACGTCCTGTCGCCCGATAGTCGAAATATTGAACCTGCGCGAGCCTGCCATCAATTGCTGCAAGCCCGTCCTGAACTTCTGGGCATAGGTGTAAATGCCAACTGCTCCCAGCGGAAGATTCTTCATGTCATCGCCAAAGCGCTGTGCAAGTTCTTCATAGCAGACAAATATCTCTTCCGGCCTGCTGCCGAACTCGGAAACGGTCTTGGGGAGGTCTCCATCTTTTATCCAGTTGCCGATATTCTTACCCACGAACCCGGGTATCATCAATGCTCTTCCCATACATACTGCCTTGAAATACGGTGAGCCCATTGCCAGCGCTTTATACACGCCGTCTTCGCTTGAGAATCCGCCTGCCATTGCAAGGTCGGGTACTCTCATGCCTTTCTTGCTCATCTTTTCAGCGAACTCATAGATAAGCGACTGGAGGTAGAATGTCGGGATTCCCCATTCTTCCATCATAGGCCAGGGGCTCATGCCAGTACCGCCTGGCGCGCCGTCTATTGTGAGCAGGTCTATCTTTGCTTCTGAGCAGTATTTTATTGCCATTGCAGCTTCAACCATGGAATAAGCGCCTGTCTTCAGAGTGACTCTCTTGAAACCAAGGTCACGCAAGCGGTCAACCTCATCCATGAATCCATCCTTTGTGACAAATCCCAGTCTTGAGTGCCGCTCAAATTCCTTTATAGCTCCTTCCTTGTATGCAACCTTTATCGCAGGGTCTGTCGGGTCGGGTGTAACGATGTAACCTCTTTTCTTGAGTTCAACCGCTCGCTCTATGCTGTTGACTTTTATCTCGCCGCCTATGCATTTTGCGCCCTGTCCCCATTTGAGCTCGATTGTGTCCAGGTCATGTTTCGATGAAACGTATTCAGCCACGCCGAGCCTTGTATCTTCCACGTTCATCTGTACAAGTATTTCACCAAAACCTTCATGATATTTCTTGTAAGTGGTTATCCTGCGGTCCATTTCAGGTGAGCTCTTAATCTTCTTGTTACTGTCAAGCACAAGTCCGGGGTCGATGCCGCACACGTTCTCACCGCATACAAGCGTAATACCCGAAATTGCCGCGCCTGCTGCGAAGTGTTCCCAGTTCTTTCGTGCGATTTCGGTGGAGCCGAGCGCGCCTGTGAAAATCGGCACTTTCATGCGGACTTTCTTATCCCAGCCGTATTCGGTCTCCGTGTTCACTCTCGGGAATATTGCAGTATCAGGATTGGGTTCTTCTCCTTCCGGCAATCCCCATGCTCCAACTGCGTAGCCCTGTATGTTCAAATGGGAGTAATCCACCGGGTAGTTCTTGTCTGCGCCTGCGGTTATGTTTCCGAAGGGTCCGGGATAAATCACTTCACGTCCCCTGAATGAGGATTTGAAGATTTCGCAGTTGCCGCGGCAACCGTCTATACACCGGGTGCATATCCCTGACATCGGGGATACGCTTTTTGAGCGATTAAAGGTCTGCGTCGCTTCATTCGCGTTTGGTTGTCTAAGATTCATATTTCCTCCAAGTTGGGTTTTTGAAGAAGACACTGTCTATTTTTTCACGTTTCTTCTCCTACATTGTAAACAGTTTTTTCGCGTTCTCTCAAAAACGCTCGGAAGCGGAAGGGCGTTTCCTTTATTTAAATCTTGCGAGATGAAATTTTGGTCCGTCTTGTTTCTGCTTATCAAGTCAATTCTCATGTAAACTTCCGATACTGAAAATTAATAAAACTAGCGCAAAGAAAATATGATACCGAGCTGTTTCTATGGAAGTGGGGGGAACGGGTGGGATGTCGTAGAGAAATATATTTCAGCTCATAATACATACGAGTATAACAGGGAATAATCCCGTTTATTCATAAAAACGGTATATACAGGCCTCGTACATCGTACGGGGTATACCGTGCTGTGACTGAACGCTGCGGAAAAGTCATGCTCCCGATAGATAATAATTTCCTGAACTACCTCTTCAATCCAAAAATTCGGCGCGCATTTTGAACACTGTGTAAGAGTAGTCGTATAGAAATCCTTAATATATGGTACTGTAAAGAGGTTTGAACATCGCACTAATAGAGGAGGATGTGAAATGTCGTTGTTTGATGAATACAAAACATTAATTATATCTATAATAGGTTCCATTTTCGTTGGGATATTATTTTTTTTAAATGTTAATATATTACTGATAATTATTGTTGTTTTGATCCTAATAATCTCTATTTTGACTATTTTGATTGTTTATCCAAAAGAAAAAAAGAGTTCTACTACCTCAATTATTACTCCTAATGGAGACTGTGAATCTTCATCAAATAAAACAGATCCGCCACTTTCGATTTCAATAGGACTCGAAGAAGTTATACCGGAAAAGGGGGGGGAGCTTAAGAAAGACCCAACCTTTTTAAATGATGCAAAAGATTGCATACGGATTTTAGGGTCATCACTAAGAACAATTTGGGCGGATAATAAAAGTTTTCGTGCTAAATTAGCAGAAGTCGGAAAAAATACGAAAATACAGATATTACTCTTAAATCCTGAATCAAAATATGTTAAAGAAAGAGCAGATATGGAGGGCATTGCTGAAGAGACTTATAAAGGGCAGATTGTCTTATCGATAAATGCATTCAAGAAATTTAAAGAAAAGGAGAAAATTCCAAATATGGAGTTATATCTTTATGATGAGTTTCCAGTATGGAACATGATTATAATAGATCATAACTTTGCAAAAATTAGCTATTTTCCCATTGGGAAAGATGGTTCCAAAGCGCCCTATTATGTTTTCAATGGTCAAGGGGAGTACAATCCAATAGAGCCATTTATGATATATTTCAATAAATTAGCACAAAGATCCAAAAAAGAAATATGATACAAGATAAAAATATAAATACTAAAATTCACTCAAACATGATAGTGAGAAAAGAATCATTTGGATTTCTGATATATGATGTAAACATAGATAGATTCTATTTTTTGCATCAAAAAGATTTAAAAAATGAGTTGGATATTAACGAAAGTAGACAAAGAATTATTGATTATTTAATAAATTATATAAAATATAATATTGAATGCGGAAAATACGATTTTGAAAATTCTAATTTTTATTTAAGAAAACCATGCACAGTTACATGGGAGATAACAAACAAATGTAACTTGGACTGCTGTTATTGTTTTTCTAAAAATTCTTCAAGCCTCGAATCTAATTACGAACTCACTAACCATATAATTGATAATATAAAGAATGCGGAAGTCATGAGGGTTAATATTACTGGAGGCGAGCCTTTAATTAATTTGGAAGGATTATTTTACATTTTAAAAAATTTATCTAATAATAAAATGGGCATAGTTCTTTCTACTAATGGGACTATGATCGATAGAAATCTTGCTATAAAAATCAGTAAATATGTTACTGCGGTTCAAATCTCTTTAGATGGTACACAAGAAACACATGATACTATTAAGGGAAGAGATGCTTTTAATAAAACTATAGAAGGAATTAATTATTGCATTAAAAATGGTATATACACTCAGGTGAATTTGATACCAACAAAATTGAATAAAGAGGAAATAATAGAGACTATTTCGTTATGTGAAGAATTAGGGGTTAAACGATTTCATTTATTTCCTCTTGTACCCAGGGGAAAAGGTTCTAAAGTTTATGAAACGCTTAAATTGGAAAAAATGGAAATTGAAAATATCTATAACGATTGTCAAAAAACTAAAGAGAAAAAGGGTTGGAATATTGGCATTAGTTTATCAAGAAGACATCTTTCTCAAGGATCATGTATTTTAATCAAACCAAATGGTTTAGTCCAATCTCCATCTTATGACTCTAATGAATCATTTGATGTTGGAGAATTAGACGATTTTTCATTATTGAAAATATGGGACGAATCTAAAATATTTAGCAAAAAGAATCACTTGATACAAACAAATCCTTATTTGATTATTAGGAAGATTCAGTGATCTAAATTAAGATTTGGAAAGAATTATTGCTTCATTATCACTTTGGGTTCATCCCTGCGCCGGAATTTTAATGTTGAGGACGAAGAAACCGATTGAAATCCAGAATTATCGAGCATCCACGTGATGCACCGGAATTCTATTCCGGCCGGTTTGTGACTGCTTCCACGCTCGTTTCCCACTAAATTACCCAAAGTAAAATGAATGCTCCAATAGCAAAATCAAAGAATATGCAACCATAAATGTACCACTCCGGAACTCTCGTGTGCACAAGTTTAATTTTTTCATGGTGAATAGCATCCCACACACCATGCCAGAAATATCCTGCTACGAGAAAATAAGGCGTTTCCCAGATACTGAGAAGGACAAGAACTAAATACATGCTGATATTTGCCATTTCAATAATAAGATCTTGTGTCCGGCTTGTATCAGCAAACGTAAAACCTGCATAAGCTGCTGCAATACTCGCCAGCAGTATCGTGAAGAACTCCAAAGCTTTTGGTTTTGGCAACAATAAAGCAATTACTATTGCCACTACCATCAGAATGAACCCTATGGACAGTCCGAGATTTTTATTATTCATATATATTTACCAGTCAATTCCCTTTTTTAATGTAGTATCACAGTTCTGCTCCATAATGAATTTTATGATATTATTTTCTATCTAAACATACGCCTGAATAAAAAGATTTCAATCAAGCCGATAATAAAATTCATGAGCATTCTCGCTGGATTTTAATCAAGGGTCTGGACTGCATCCACGCTCGTTCCTGCACATCCATAAGGCGATAGACGCCTCCTATGCGAAGCAGCGGCGCAGTTCCGGGGAAGGTGGTGGTTTGCTGATTTTTTATTTATTGGTTATTTCAAAACATTTAGGAGTGTAAAATACAAATAAACCTACCGTATTCAAAAACCATATCTATAAAAACTAAAATGATGTAAAAGACCCCAGAATATTTAATAAAGACCTACCATGTCCACACCCCTCCTCACCAAAGTAACCCTCGCAAAAAGCGCCTCCATCCCCTTAGCCAGCGTGCCCGGCGCTGTAAAGGACAGAGCCCTCGCTGCGATGGCGCAGGCTCTTGACTCAAACCGGGAAAAAATCATCTCAGCCAACAAGAAAGACATCGCTGCTGCTGAAAAACTCGTAGAAGCAGGCAAGCTCCCAAAAGCCCTTATCAAAAGGCTGAAAGTGGACGATATCAAGATAGAGGAGATGATAGCAGGAATAAGAGATGTCATCAAATTCGAAGACCCGGTAGGAAAGACACTTTCTGCACTCGAACTCGACAGAGGTCTTGAACTGTATCAGGTAAGCTGTCCGATTGGATTAATCGGCGTCATTTTCGAATCCCGTCCTGACGTTGTCCCACAGATTATGTCGCTTTGCTTAAAGAGTGGGAATGCCACCATCTTCAAAGGCGGAAGCGAGGCTGCGCACTCCAACAGGACTATCTTTGACGTGCTCGTGAACGCCATCGAGGGCACGGAAGGCATGCCGGCAGGCGCATTTGCGCTCATGGAGACACGGGAAGAAGTAAACGAGATGCTGAAGCTTGATGATTACATAAATCTCATCATTCCGAGAGGCTCAAACGAGTTCGTGAAATACATCCAGGACAATACGCGGATTCCTGTGCTGGGTCATTCAGCCGGCATCTGTCATGTGTACGTGGACAGCGAGGCAGATATTAATACGGCGCTCGATGTATGCTATGATGCGAAGGTACAATATCCTGCGGTCTGCAATGCCATGGAAACCCTTCTCGTGCATAAGGATATTGCAGAAAAATTCCTGCCAGAGATGGGAAAAAGATACAACGAGGCGGGCGTGGAACTTCGGTGCGATGAGCGCTCATTCAGGTTATTAAAAAACATGGGATTCTTAAAAGCCCTGCTTCATGCCACAGAAGAGGACTGGAGAACAGAGTACAATGACCTTATCCTCTCCATAAAAATAGTGGATTCACTGGATGAGGCTATCGACCATGTCAACAAGTACGGTTCCCACCATACGGATGCCATTGTGACCGGGGATAAAAGCAATGCTGGAAGGTTCATTGACCTTGTGGATTCATCAAGCGTGATGTGGAATGCATCCACGCGCTTTGCAGACGGGTTCCGATACGGTAAAGGCGCAGAAGTAGGTATCAGCACCAACAAAATACATGCCCGCGGCCCGGTCGGTATGGAAGGGCTTCTGATATACAAATATGTGCTTATGGGAAAAGGGCATAAAGTGGCTGATTATGTAGGAATGAACGCAAGAAAATATACGCATAAAAAGCTAAATGCAAGTCTTGCTGACAAAATGGGTAAGGGATGAGATGGAATCCACTAAAACCATTGACAGGAAAGAGCTTTTCAAGGATGTCAAAAGGATTGTCCTGAAAATAGGAACATCGTCCCTTTCCAGCGAGGATGGAAGTTTTAACAGGCAATTGACAGAAGATATAGCAGCGCAGGTTGCAAGACTGAGGGATGCCGGGAAAACCGTGATAATAGTAAGCTCAGGAGCCATCGGGATAGGGTGCGGGGAGCTGAAAATGAAGGAGCGTCCCAGGGAAATCCCGCTTCGGCAGGCAGCCGCCGCTGTCGGGCAAAATATCCTGATGCAGGAATGGATGGCGGCATTTAATAAGCATGACCTGAAGGTGGCGCAGATATTGCTTACATATGAAGCCTTCTCGAACAGGATGACATATCTTAACCTCCGAAACAGCATTTCGGCGCTATTGGATGCGGGTGTCGTTCCCATAATCAATGAAAACGACCCGATATGCGTGCATGAAATAGAGGCGACCTTCGGTGATAACGACAAGCTCTCCGCAATGGTGGCAAGCAAGGTTGAGGCTGAACTCCTCATCCTTTTATCCGACATCGACGGGCTTTATGACAAGAATCCCAAGAAAAATGAGGATGCAAAGCTCATAAGCATCATAGAAAAAATCACGCCTGAAATTGAGAGCTACGGCGGAAGCCCGACCAGCATGAAAGGTGTGGGCGGCATGAGGACAAAAATTGAGGCTGCCAAGATTACATCCATTGCAGGCTGTCACATGGTTATAGCAAACAGCGCCATCCAGGACGTGGTCATGAAAATCATGAACGGCGAGGACATCGGGACGCTTTTCCTTGCACGTGATGGGAAATACAAGAACAGGACGCGCTGGATAATCCTGTCAAAGACAAGCGGCAGGCTCATAGTGGATAAAGGCGCGAGAGAGGCTGTCAGGAAAAAAAGAGGGCTTTTACCTTCAGGGATTATTGGGGTTGAAGGCGAATTCGACAGGGGAGATATCGTCGAGATAGAGAGTGAAGGCACGGTATTTGCAAAAGGCATCACGGATTATTCTTCATCCGAGCTCAATCAAATCAAGGGGAAGCATTCTGATATGATAGAGAAAATATTGGGGGTCAGGAATTATGACGAAGTGGTCAGGAAGAGCAACACAGGGTTATTATAGATTATACGGAGATTATTAATGTTAACTAAAGATTCAATTAAATGGTCTATAGATTTTATTCATAAACATTCTGACGGTGATTTATTTCCAAAAATTATTGAAAACAATGCAATAGTAAAAAATATTGATCGATTTATTTCTTTGACAGAAGGAAAAGACTTATCTCAATTTTCACCAGGTGCGTGTAGAAGATTTATTGTCCCAAAAGATGAAATTTCATATCGTCAAGCCACACAATTAGACCCGCAAGATAGTATCTTATTAACAGCAATTATCTATCAATACGGACAAGGTATAGAAGATAGAAGACTCAATAAAGACATTGTTTTTAGCTATCGATTCATACCTGATGCTATTCATGGATTATATTCAATACAAAATTCATGGAATAATTTTTGGGAAGAAGCTTATAGAAAAAGTTTTACATCAAAGATCATACTCTATTGCGATATAGCCGACTTTTATAATCAAATATCTCATCATACTATTGAAAATGAAGTAATTTCATCTTATTTCCCGAATCAAGTAAAAGAATGGATCAAAAAACTTTTATCTTCTACTACTGCTGGCATGTCAAGAGGTATACCTATTGGACCACACGCGATGCATTTACTAGCAGAAGCTGCTTTGATACCGATTGACAATAGTATTCTTAGTCAAGGTTTTGATCATATTAGATATGCTGATGACATTATAATTTTTTGTGACTCAGAACAATCAGCAAGAATTGCTTTGGCATCATTAGCATCAATCCTTGATAAACAGGAAAGATTAATGCTCCAAAAACATAAAACAAAAATGTATCATCCCGATGAATTTCAGACTTTATGTAAAGATATGATTGAAGATAGGCCTATAAGCAACGAAGAAGATCAAATACTTAAAGTTATTAAAAAATATTCTGGTGGCAACCCATATCAAATTGTTTCGTATAATGAAATATCAAAAGAAGACTGGGAGTCCATTACTGAAGACATCATTAATAAAATAATTTATGAATATATAAATCAAGATGAAGTCGATTTTATCCGGCTTAGATGGTTTTATCGAAGACTTACTCAGATAGGACATCCCGGTGCCATTGATGTATCACTTAAAGAAATATCAAGGCTTGGACCATGTTTTGCAAATATATGCACTTACTTATCATCAATTCAATCAATTGATGAAGAGCGCTGGAAGGATATTGGTGTTCAATTATTAGCATTATTGGATTCTGAGGAAGTAAAAAATAATGAATATTTTAGATTATCAATTGTAAGTTTATTTACTAAAAATAAATATATTAATCACTTTGCAGATCTAATAAAAAAGTATCCAACAAGTGAACCATTTTTTAGAAGAGAAATTCTTCTTGCAGCTTATCAAAATGATGCGTTTGATTGGCTTCGTGAGCTAAAAGAAAATTATCAAAGCATGGACCCATGGCAAAAAATAGCCTTTATTTTTGGGTCATCAGGTTTCCCAAAAGATGAAAAAAAATATTTTATTAGTAAACTAACCTTGACTCGACCCTATGAAGAAACTGTGGCAAATTGGGCAAAAAATGTATAAAATGGATTTATCTTTTAAGCTCAACATCCGTGTTTCGCTTGCAATCTATTCTGATGATTTGAGCTCTTATCGCATATAACACAGCATAGCGGTTTCGTCGCGGAAAAGGAGAGAGAGCAGCTTGATGCAATTATCAAAGAAGCAGGGAAATGGGAAGAGGTCTCAGACCTGAACGTTCATGCTCTTTCGAAGGCTTTAATCGGATGGAGCCCCAGACTTATTGGAAAAATCCGGGAATTCCAGAAAATGGAAGAGTCCTGCCGGATTTATATTTCGAATTTGAAGGAACGGGAATAGAACTCCATGATTCCAGCAATAAGCTTTTAAGAATGCCTGACGAATACAAGATAAATATGAGACGCACATATCACCAGTTCCCAACAAACCCCGAATTTGTAAGAAAATATAATTTCAAGGAAAACCTGCCCTATATTGTCAGAACGATGGCAGGAATGGACGGACAATCCGGAGAATTTATCACAGACGGCCCGGACCGGAAAGGCCGCCCTATAAAAGCAAAAAGGAGCATAAACATCGAAATCACGGATAAGAGCGTTGATTTCTATCCTCTCAACAACAGCACACTTGATTCCGTGCTTAAAGATGTGAAAAATGAAGGGATAATTGATTTCAAAGTGACCCTCCATTATTCTTTTCTCGATGATAAGTTCGACCGCATTCCCTTCAAGGGAGATTCGTATCTTATCAGGACTGACCTTGAAAATAGCGTACTTACCTTAAAAGTGCACAATATCGATGGTCTCGGCAGGACCGAAAGTGAAAGGATAGCCGATACTATTGTGGAAGAAATAGTAAAAAATGCGCCAAATGTTTGATGAACCCGTCTAAAAAGGAGTGATTAGCAATGGATTCATCAAAGTCTGACCTTACCTATACAGTTTCAATGCCTTTTTTAAGAAAGGGAAAAGACGCACTGAAAGAGAGCGAATTCGTGCTTGCACTTTCTATTGATTTGAATTGGTTTAATCCCGAGCAGGCGAAAAATGTCTTAAAAGATGCTGAAAAATCAGGTCTTTTGAAAAGAGAAGGTGAACTGGTCCGCCCTGCTTTTGATATATCCGGGGTTGAAATCCCGTCCGGATTCAAACCGGAACCCGGGATTTTTGAGAAAAAAACAATATTTGACAGCATTATCGACCGCATCATACTCAAAACCGGAATAGAGAAGCGTAAAGTAATAGCGCTAATAAATAAAAAACAGGAAGAACTCGGAAAACAGGTGCTGATAGAGGTCAGCGCCATTCTTGTTGCGCTTGAGCACGGGATAATGGTGGATGACCTTATCGATGAGGAATTTGGAGTTCTAATTAACTCTTCGTCTTCTTAGTAAATAATTTAATAAATTCGTCGCATTCCTTGACAATATCCTTTGATGCCTTTTTAATTACATCAACAGGGTCTGCGCCATCTGTCCTCACAAAAAGCACAGGTTCGCTGATTGTCGGGTGCTTTATATCGTATGTTGCAATCTCGACATGCTTGTTATCCAGTAAAGCCGTCTTTAAGATACTGAGCATAGTATGCGTTTCCCCTGTCACTTTGATATTCATTTCATTTTCCGTCTTATTGAGGATTGTAAGTTCCATAATATCACCTAAACAATTCCTGTCCCATAATCCACAGATATTTTTCTTGTTTCTGTTCTTTCACATTTAGGACATTTAAGTTTACCGTTATCATTTTTCAGCACTGCCCTGCAATTGCCGCAATAGGCTTTCATTACCCCGAGTTCTTTATCTACCGTGGTGAGACGCATATTCCGAAGGTCAATGACCCGGGCTTTAACGATGTCAAACGGGGCAAATTCATAGTACAATTCTTTCACGTACGCATCCTTTACGTTTGAAACATGAATAGCCGCCTGGTCTGCATTGACAATTTCCCGCTCTCCCTTTCCTTTTATCCCCGCAATCTCAACCAGTGCAACCGAATCTTTTACATCGGTAACCTGGCCTATTACGATATCACCTACCTGGATATGAGGTGGCGTATTGGTAACGGGAATAACTGAAATAGACCTGTCCTTCGTGTTTATCTTAACAATTCCGCTGGCTGTAGCGTAAATATTCCCTTTATCCACATATGTCCCGTTTCTCGGGGAATATTCTTCTGAAGTCCCGATAAGGTCTCCGGGTAAAACGGCTCTTGTTTTCTCCTCCGGTTCTTCCCTGGGAGTCTCTTCAGAAGGTTGCTCTGGCTGCTCTGGTTCTTCTGGCTTTTCTGTCTCTTCGCCAGTCTCCTGGATTTCTTCTATTTCTTCCTCCAGTTCAAGCTCGCTTTCCTTTATATCTTTAGTTTCCCTGGCATCGCTTTTCCCAAGCTTTCTCCTGCTTGTCATTTTCTTTCTTTTAATTCTAATAACTATCCCTCTATTCGTTTCTCAATCCTGTATATCTCGGCTTTTATGACCTTTATCTCCTTCGTATGAAACCTGAATGTCCTCTTAATAGGAAAATCGATTAGTTGATACTCTGTTATGACCGATGGGCTAATGAATTTTTTTATGAATTCCAGACTTCCGGCGTTATGTATGGAATAAACCACGCTGCTTACTTCGAGGGCTTTCCTCAAAAAAGGGCGGTCGCTTCCTTTAACCTGTGCGCCAAAAGGCGGGTTCATCACAACTGTATGCGCATTCCCGCCAATATTTTCGATGCGGCTGCATACGAACTCGACATCCGCGCCAAGTCTCTTTGCATTTGCCCGTGCAATCTCAAGAACTTCTTTATCATCATCAAAACCTATAACCTTTTCTGCTCCCAGGAGTTTTGCCCCGATTGCAAGTATTCCCCCGCCACACCCGAGGTCATAAACCGTATCCGTGAGGTCGCCCCTCATGAAAGCAAAATGAAGCAGCTCCGAAGCTACTGTCGCTGGCGTTGAGTACTGTTCCTTTGATGGTTTTGGGGTCCGAAAGCCTTCGACCTGCTCCAGCAGTATCTCAAGATGTTTCTTTCTCATAGTTTCCGGGCCGTAAAGTGAATTGCAGGCAGCATGGCTTCGCCGTGAACTTTTACATTGTTAAAATACTGCCTTGCAAGAGTCTTTATTAATGCCCCGCCCTGCTCTTTTTCTTTTTTCACAAGTTTCCCGAGCATCACGAGGTGCGACTTCGCAAAATCCCCGGGTATCACTATATCGCGTTTCACGCTTTCTGCTGTTATCTCACTGAAACCTGATTCGGAGAGCAGCCTGCTAACTTCTTCGAATTCATGCTGGAAAAGAGCGCCTGTGCTTTTCAGGAGTTCATTGAAAAAAAGGCTTGAGCGCTGCGCTTCGTTCTCTGCTGCCCACTGGGTTATCATGAAAGAAAAACATGAATCCCTGTCCAGTACCCTTGCTGCCTCATCAAAAGCAAACTTCAGAATGTCGGATGGGACAAGGTCAAAGTAATGATATGAAACAACCGATTTGAACACTGAATTTTTAAATGGCAATAATGTGGGTTTTATGAGGACTGCGCCTGTCATCGGTCTTTTTGTAGTAATCCCGAAAACCGCCGATGGCAGTTCCTCTACAAGCATTCCTCCGAAATCGAGAATGCGGGCTTCAGGCGTCAGGTTGATACGTTTTATGAATTCCTGTCTGTCTTTTGCTGCGTATGGCATAAATGGTTTATTTCAATATCCTTTAATTATTGCTTTGACTTTTTTATCAATGTCCTTTTCTGGTTTTATTTCCCTGCGTATGCCTTTATTCGATAGGATTTGCTTAAAATCTTCAATATTTATACCTGCAATCTCTGCTGCCCGTGATAATGAGACTTCTCCAGCTTTGTAGAGTTCTATTGCTTTTGTCTGGAAGTGAATAATCTTACCGACTTGATTTTTTATTTCGAGCGTTTCCTTACTATCGGTATTTTCAATCGGACTTAGATATATCGTCTTAATGAAATCATCATCTGTACCAAAAGATTTTTCTTGGTTTTTATCAATTGGGTGAACAATAACTGCCTTTTTGACTAAACGGTTCATCTCTAAGCTTTCATTTTTTGATATAATAGAGTCTTTATAAACATGCATTTTATTAATTGAATCAGCATCTATATTCTCCTCGGGATTTTTGCCTGCACCAATTGATATTCTATACTTTGGGTCTAAAATTACTATCTCTTTTATCTCTTTTCCCTCGAAAATTTCTATCACAATATCAGGTTTCTTATTTCCTGAGTAGCTTCCAATACCCATATCTCCTATTTTTTTCTCTTGGTAATTTTTGTGATAGATTATTTGGTAGCGTTCGTTTTGATACAAGGCTTTATCTTCTGGTATTTTGATCATACCAAACTGCCCAAATCTTTTATCCACAAAATTCAATAAGTCATACTCAATATTAAGCAAGTCCATAATTTTGAGGAGACACCAGTATTCATACAACTTTGGAGTGTCTTCCAAACCCAGGAAAACACAATCATGCAACTCGAATTCTTGCTTGAAATTCTTTTTATATTCCAAGTATAATTCATAAAATTTTGAATAATTAGATTCTTTTTCTAAAATAGGAGTTGAACCTTTAAAGCCTTCGAAATCACCAACATTTTCAAGGAAGGGCATTTGAAGGAAGTTTCTTACTACTTTTCTGTAAATAGAGCAGCTTTTTCTAATTTCCTCATATTTAGCAGACCTGTTTTCAATTTGCCGATTTTCTATTTCAGAATTAGATCCATCTTTTTCAGAAGAATAAATGTTAATTTTCTCCTGAATAAATAATTCAAAGTTAGAAAGATGCTGATTAAGAATTATTAGAAAATGCTTAAGCATTCTATTTTCATAGACATCAAAAGTTATCTCCTTCTTTCTATTCAATATTCTCTCAGGAATTGTATCTTTCCCAAAATAATTTGAAATTACAGGTATTTCCCCTTTAGAATTCCTGATAAATCGGTTTGCTGTAACAAGAGGAACTACGATATCATCACCGCAAGACTCTAATTCATAAAGCTCGCTATAGCAACTCATTCCAACAAGAGATCTATGGGGATTTAATCTAATCCCATTCATTATTTTTTTCAGTTCGTCAAAAAAGTAGCCAATCCTTTTAAAGCGCTCCAATATATTAGGAAAACTTGCATCACTGATAAAGGAGGAACCTTTATTTTCCAGTGGATAAATATCTATCAGCTTCGCTCTTAAATCCTCAATCATTTTTTCATACATTTTTATACCGAATTTTGGAAAGATCGGTAAATATCCCAATGATTCATTATTAATTTGAATTTCCCGATAACCAACGACATGCCTTGGATCGTATTTCCATTGTCCCTTTCTTTCGGAACGGATTTCCACCCCGTCTATTTTGAAAGTAATTTCTTCATCTAGTTCAGGTTTAATTTGAAATTCTATTTCCATGTGTTCGGATAAAAGATCAACAACTTCTTCCTTATTCTCCAAATATTTTTTGAAACTTTCCAAAACATCTGAAAAAATTGTCCAATCTCTCGTGCCCCATCTTATTTCGAGTCGATTCTCATATTTACTTTTTATATCACAATTGTACATGCTATCGGATTCAAAAGAAACTTGTGTACATTCGATCTTTAAGCCGCTGCTCAATTATTGTTAATTTCTCGTTTGAAAGCCTATATGGTTTGATTTTGTCTTTTAAATTTTTTAATAAGTCTTTAATAGACTCATCTCCTTTAATTTTAGGCAAAATCTTCTGGAGAATCTGCAAATCAAACGCAGTCTCTTGATCTAAAAGTCCCTGGCTGTTTCCCAGATAATTCCCAATCTCATTGACAGTCCTGTGTCCGAAATGCAGGTCATACCTATGTGTGTCATCTTTTTGAAGAATTTCGTATAATTTCCAGATTTTATCTTTGAGTTCTTCAGGCCATTCGTAATTCTGCTGCTTTTTAATATCATCTTTAAAAAGCTCTGGAATTCCTGTTTTGTCGGGAATATCTTCAATCCTGTTGAAGAAATCGTCTTGTTTAGATGGCCCCAGTATTTCGATGGTATTTGCCCTATCCAGAACTTTTGGTGAAAATTGAAATGTTGTTTCATCCATGTTTACTGTGCCAGTGAAGTACAAATTTTTTGGAATCTCAATTTTTGAAGGTATTAACGTATGATTGCTCGAAGTTACCAGACCTTTGACTTCAAGTTCTCTAAGTTCTGTTTCAGCTATTTCATTCTTTTCGTACCTTTCTTGTAGATCAGAGAATTCTTCTAAATTATCTATTTTATCATTTTGTTGTAACGCATAGTCACCAATTTCATGGAGATGAATCATCTTGTCTTTGGACTCCAAACCACTCAAGAACTTAGAGAAATAATACTCAACTCTGGCTAAATTCATCTCATCAAGACATACAAAATATGGATTATTGGGATCAAGCTTGGCTTTAATTAATAATTTGATAAAATCAGTACTCATGTATTCTTTTGTTATAGGATTATAATAACCTACCAGATATTTATCATCAGTCCAATCTGGTCGAACAGGAATCAATTTAAATTGTTTATCATAGTCTTCAACAACGGCATCCGCAAAATATTCAGCTAATTTGGTTTTACCAGTGCCGGATATGCCCGTTAGGATCACGAAAGGTTTAGTTTTTAGTGAAATATAATAGTTTTTTATTAAATCCAATTCAAAAATAAAACCTTTTAAGCGTATATAATCATGTATTTGATTAACAAGTTTTTCTTCATCCATGATTTGAGTTCTCCTGATAACTTTTTCTTTTTTCGGATCCGCTAAAGTCTCTCTCATGTCTTAGACCTTTTTTAATAGATTTAATATTTCCTTCCAAGCAGTTTCATCATCTACAAGTTTGTTACCATCAAGCTCAACAATCTTCCTTACTGTAGTTATTAGCTCAATTTTTGTGGCTTCTCCTTCTTTTATCCCTAATTCATCGAGAGCTTTTTCGATTAAATCCTTTGTAACATGCACAATAGGTTCGGGTGGTTCTACAGGTTTCTTTCTTAAATAAACAAAAAACGCTCCTCCCTGACGAATTTTAGACGAAATAAACGGGTTGTCGTTGCTCTCATAATACATATTTTCAATTGGCTTTCCTAAATCTGGAATTGTTTTCAATAATATTATATTTTTTACTTTCAAGGAAAACGCATATTCTTTCCAATTATTAATGATATATTCCTTATATTCTTCTGGAATAAAAGGAATCATATTTTTACTCAGGTCATTTCCTCCATGCCTTGGACCTTTGAATTTTTCTAAAATAATGCCATGATATAACCTATGTTCTTCAATAAAATAAACATCATTTAAACCAATTTTTTCACATGGCTTAGCATTAGGTTTTCCCTGATAACTATACCAAACAGAACCCTTTTCTTTTTCAGTTTTAATATGTTCATCCATTATACCAGTCTCCCCTGTTACTTTAAGCAATAAACTCATAAAATATCCTCCAATAAGTTATCCATTTCTTTCAAAGCCATAAAAGACTATAACTATATAAGGTTTCTTTATTGAGAATAAAATCCATTTATGAGTTTTAACAATACACAATGACTGATTTTCGGGTTTTAAAGACTTGTTCTGGCTTACTATCGCTCCATAGGAGCATGAGAACGAGGGTGGGTGCGGTCACTGAAATATAATAGTTTTTTTCGCATACATTTTTGAAATCCTTAACAACAACATACTTATGTTAAGGTACATATAAATAATATCTAATGTCAATGCAAAAGCAAATAATCAAACATCCGTATGTTACAACTGATCCGAACATCAGTCGAGGAAGCCCCATAATAGCCGGAACACGGATCCGAGTATTAGATATTATCATCGAATATGAATATCTTGGCCATGCTCCTGATGATATTGTTAATGCGCATCCCCACCTGATTCTTCCCCAAATACATGATGCTCTTTCTTTTTATTATGAACACAGGGAAGAGTTAGACCATGAAATCCGGCTTAGAAAAGACAAGATAGAAAAACTGCGTAAAAAGTTTACTTCATGAGTTTGAAAAAAGAAAAGCGTATCAAGATTTACGCGGATGAGAACGTAAATATTGCAATCGTTGAAGGTCTCAGACGCCGGGGCGTGGAAGCTTGGTCTGCCATAGATAAAGGTAAGCTCGGTCTCAGCGATGAAGAACAGTTGAGATTCGCTTTAGAAGAGAAAGCTACAATATTTACACATGACGATGATTTCCTCAGTATGGCTGAAGAATCTGGTATTGAACACTGTGGGATAATATATGTTCACCAGCAGCGGCTCTCAGTTGGGGAATGTATTCGTCGGCTGAAAGCAATCGTTGAAACCATGTCTCCTGAAGAACTGCACAATCGCATAGTATTTCTGTGAATATCCTTTATCCCTTCGCCACTCCCATCGGCATAAGCTTCACGACTTTCCGGGCAATGCCCAACTGGTGCACCACGTCCACCACTTCATCGCTTGATTTATAGACTCCCGGAGCTTCTTCAGCTATTATAGACGGGTGTGTTGCTCTCACTGTGATACCTTTAGCAGCCAATTCTTTTTGAATAGTCTCTCCATAAAATTCCCGCTTTGCAGCCGCACGGCTTGATACCCTGCCCGCGCCGTGACATGCGCTTCCGAAAGTGAGTTCCATGGCTTTCTGCGTGCCGTGCAGCACAAAAGATGGCGTTCCCATGCTGCCCGGGATGAGAACTGGCTGACCGACTTTTCTATAAACCGCTGGCACATCCGGATGCCCTGGCGGGAAAGCCCGCGTTGCACCTTTGCGGTGCACATACACCATCTTTTTCTCTCCGTCAATAACATGCTCTTCAAGCTTGGCGACATTATGCGCCACGTCATAGATGAGGTTCATTCCCAGGTCATCCATATCGCGCCTGAAAAAGCGTGTAAACGCTTCCCTGACCCAGTGGGTGATGACCTGCCTGTTCGCCCAGGCATAATTTGCTCCCGCAGCCATGGCTTTAAAATAGTTCTGGCCTTCAGGCGATTCCGCAGGCGCACATGCAAGCTGCCTGTCAGGCAGGACAATGCCGTATTTACGTGTGGCTTTATCAAGAATCTTCAGGTAATCATCGCAAATCTGGTGACCCGCGCCGCGCGAACCGCAATGTACCATGACCGTGACCTGACCTTTGTGAAGACCGAAGACCTTCGCAACCTCTTCGTCGTACACTTCATCCACGTACTGCACCTCAAGGAAATGATTGCCGCTGCCAAGGGTCCCGAACTGCGGTTTACCCCGGTTTCGCGCCTTCTCACTCACTTTGGAGGGGTCGGCAATCTTCATAAAACCGTTCTCTTCGCAGTGCTCGATATCTTCCGGAACGCCGTACCCGCTTTCCACTGCCCATTTTGCGCCGTGCAGGAAGGCATCTGTCAGCTCACTGTCCGAGGCACGAATCTTGCTTTTTGAGCCCACGCCTGAAGGGATTTCATGAAAAAGAAGCTCAACCAGTTCTTTCATCCTGGGGCGGACATCATCCGCAGTCAGATTCGTCCTGATTATACGCACGCCGCAGTTGATATCGTATCCCACGCCGCCCGGGCTGATTATGCCTGTGTTCCTGTCAAACGCCGCCACTCCTCCTATCGGGAACCCGTAGCCGGAGTGGGCATCAGGCATTGCCATGGAATATTTCTGGATGCCGGGGAGGGTTGCGACATTGGCTGTCTGCTCAAGCGTGTCATGCTCAAGGTTCGTAAGTAATTTCTGAGAGACGAATAAGCGCCCGGGCACTCTCATGCCGGGTTTATATGTCATGGGTATGTCCCATGTATAATCATTCACTTTTGTGACGATGCTTGCAGCATCTTTTCTTTCTTCAGGCATTGTAATCTCCCTAATTCTTGTTTTAATATTATACCTGCAAAGCTATTAAGCCTGGTGCCTTTTGATGCTCATGTATCCACAACCACCTGAACCCAGACCCCTCCCCTGTCATCCTGCTCGACCTCAAGCTCATGAAGCGTCACGGCTTTGACCTGGGCATCGAACCTGTGGCGGGAAAGGTCGATGGGTTCCCCCCATGCCTTCCCGGTTAAAGAAAAACCCTCAAATGTCTTTTCAATCCTGTCCATCTTGAATTCACAGAATACAATCCCGTCCACTTCAAACAGGTACAATAACTCGGACAGCCACTCAGCGAGCAGCATTTTAATATCGGGAGATGTAATCTCGATTTTCCTCAGTTCTTTAGCTTGAAGCCTGGAGGTATCAATCATCACATTGAACATCCCGAGCGCCGCATTCTCAAATGCTTCTTCCATCGTGGACCCGTATGCCCTGAACTTGGCATCAGCTATATGGTAAAGATACTCGTATTTTTTTGCGTTCCTTTCCCCTTGCATTGTTATCCGAAACCAATCCGTTTGATTTCCTGCGTCATTTCCCCGATCTTTTCAAGCTCGGATTTGAACTGCGAATATGCTTCTTCTGCCGATTTTGCAGCTACGGCGCCCTGCGTTGAAGGAGTTATTAATCCCTGCTGCTCAAGAACGCGAAGGGAATACCTGACAAGATGTTCGGGTATGCCTGTTTCCAGGGAGAGTTTCATGATTCCGATAGGCCCGACATCTATCACTTTTTTCAGTACGATTATGTGTCTCTTCAATAATTCCAGTTCATGCTGGACTCTTCCGGTTAGCATAATCACCTGTTTAGAGTTGTAACTATGAGAATATGTAATTTGGCATTAAAAGAGGGGGTTGGATAATTAAAAACTAAACAAAAATTCTTTGCGACCTTTGCAGTGAGTATCATATAACCGCAAAGGCGCAGGGGAACACAAAGTACAAAAAAATTACTTCTTAAACTCGGTATAGCCGCACTTACCGCATGCAAGGCGGTTCTTGTGCTCGCCCAGGAACACGCCCGGCCCGCATCTTGGGCATGACGGTTTTATCTTTTTCGCTTTGTTCCCGCTTATTTCATAAAATTCATTAACTGCCATTAAAATCACTTCTTCTCAGGTTTTTTCTTTTCTTCTGATTTAGCTTCTGCTTTGTGTTTGGCTTCAGGTTTGGTTTCGGCTTTCGCCTTAGCTTCGGGCTTTGCTTCCGCTTTGGATTCCGCCTTGGGTTTAGCTTCAGCTTTAGGCTCATGTCTAACTTCAGCCTTTGGCTCGGCTTTAACTTCAGCTTCTTTT
Source organism: Candidatus Methanoperedens sp. (assembly GCA_049303315.1). GTDB lineage: Archaea > Halobacteriota > Methanosarcinia > Methanosarcinales > Methanoperedenaceae > Methanoperedens. The sequence continues at coordinate 86,735 of JBAQMZ010000054.1, read as the reverse complement.
GCCGCAGGTGCCGCTGCCGGTGGTGCAGCCGGCGCTGGCTGGGCAGGAGCCTCTCCGCCTTCTTTTACCTTCGGCGCATCCCTTGCAACAAGATGCTCGTGAGCCAGCTGTTTCAGGCGCTCTTCGGTCTGGTAGATGCATGCTGTTCCTGCCAACTCCTGTTTTCCATATACCGTTCCAAGACGCTCTATCACGATTAACTCGGGTTTTGAATTCAGCAGCGCTGCAAGTTTACCCTTAACCTCAATCCTTGAGGGGGTTATTTTATCCTTAACTTTTATCGATATCTCTCTTCTTTTCAATATAGGATTTGTCTTATCTTTGATGATCTGAACTTCCATTATTAATTCTCCTTACACTTCATTTTATCAAGCAATGATTGTATTTCTTTTTTCTTGTTCTCGGTCACTCGGACGAGTACCGCCCCTTTGTCAGGCAACCCATATATAATTACTGATGAAAGAGGCGCCATAGCAATCGACGGCAGGGCTGCAAGGTCCTCCTCGCCTTTTATAAATATCTGTACCGGTGTTTTTGATTCCATTGCCCTTGCGATTTCCTGCAATAGTTCCTCGGTTATTGTTCCGGGAGGGTTTTCAACCGTTACTGTTTTAAAATGCGCATGCCTTGTGCCCTTCATGATTTTATCGGAAGCGGGACCGCGTTTTGTCCTGTCATCCACAAAGGATATGTCAGGGACAAGCCCGGCTGTCAGGAGATTGAATGTAACAATATCCCCTACAGAAATTATTTTAGAATATTTATGTAAATCCTTGACAATCTGCTTTGCATTCTCGATGCCATCACCGGGATAAAGTTCACCATGGGGTTTTCGAAGCTCCTCTCTTAACTCTTCAGGCAGGCAGTATTTTTTCAAGTTAGCGTACCTTCAATGCATACTTTCCCGGTAAATTAACGCTAAGTCTTTTTGCAATCTGTGATTTTTCCGGGTCGATTATAACCACATAACCGCTCCAATCAGAGGTCAGCGCCGTCGAATTGCAGACCTGGCATATCTGCCCAGTAACTATCCTGTGACATTGCCTGCAAACGCTTTCTGCCATTATGTTCCCCCGGTTTCATCCGATTTCCCTGTTTTTTGCTCTTCTTTCTTTTTCTTCTTGGGTTTTGCTTTTTCTTCACCGCCCTCTTTGGGCTTGCGGGCTTCTTCAATCCACTCCAGTTTGCCAAGGGCATGCTGGCGCATGGTAAGACCTATTTTACTGTCCCTGGGTTCGCGCTCATTTAAGCTCACGGCAATTATTCTTGCACGAACTTTGTCCCCTTCTGTTATTGCACGACCTGATTCTTTGGTTATCAGGCGTGAATTTTTCTCATCATAACTGATGAATTCATCTGTCAACTGGCTTACATGCACAAGACCATCAAGAGGACCTATACCCACGAAAACGCCGAACTCGACAACTTCAACAACGCTTCCTTCAATGATTTCCTGCAGTTCGGGCATGAAGGTCAGGGCATCAAAGACGGCGTCGTAATAAACCCCGCCATCCCCTGCCAGTATATGTCCTTCTCCGACTTCAATCACATCTTTTACCGCTACTATTGCGCCGATTCTCTTGTCCACAAGCCCTTCAAGTTTTTCACGCAAAGCGAGTTTAACCGCTTCCTGTACAGGTTCACCAAGTAATTCCGGCGCAATTCTCACCGTATCTGCTAATCTCATTTTCTTATACATCTAAATCCTCTTAATAAAAGTTATTGAATACTTAAACGAGTTTTTTCTCGAAGATACACAGTAGTGATTCCCTTACTACATAATCTTTTCTTTAATTCTATGTCGTTAGTCAGAACAGCCGCTTTTTCAGTGATAGCCAGTTCCACAATGACATCGTCCGCGAATCCATTTTTTTCTATTATTGTACACCTGTCCAGCAATGATAATGCAATTTTGGCGGCTTTCCTGTCCTTGCCCTTCCCTTCCGCATAAATTTTTTCTAATTCTTTAACCGAAGGTCTTGGGACCATATAAGAATCAAAACCCAATCTTTCAAGCTCCGAAAAAATATCCAGACCGAACTGCCCCGGAATCATCATGCCGTTGGTGTCGATTATCACTTTTCGTGTCATTTAAATTCTTTCAACACGCCTGAACCGATAAGCCTCCAGCGCGCTCCCACACGCCTGCTTATTGCAATATGCGCGCCTTTATCTGCGCATATCGGTCTTTTAAGTTTGACCTCGGCATCAGCTCCCCTTGCGCTGGTGACGACACCAATTGTGGTAGCCGTCCCGATATTAAGCATCAGCGGTTCATTTGAACGTATGGGCTCGACTGCGGCTTCATCGCTTATCCCGACAACACGTTCAAGGAGTTTGGTTTCCATCAGGAAACCCTCAAGTATCGGAGGCAACGACCCCGGAATCCCTGCGACCTGCCCGACAAGGGCATCGCTTTTGGTAAGAGTGGGGTCAAGGTTGGTGCCAATGCCTATAAGGCCGCCGGGTACAGCTTCTTTTAACTCTTCCTTCCCTGCATGAATAGTGGTTATCACGGTTTTGATGGGAACCCATTTCACAACTCCTCCGCTTTCGACTTTTCTTCCTGGACGCATCTCTATCTCATCACCAGGATGAAAAACACCGCAATTCAAAGAACCGCCGATGGCGCCCCCTATAAGTTTGTCAGGAGTTGTACCGGGTTTATTAATATCGAAAGACCGCGCCACATACATCAATGGTGATTTCTTCAGGTCATGTTTCGGGGTCGGGATGTATTTTTCAATAGCTTCAATTACAAGATCGATATTCGTATTCTGCTGGGCTGAGATTGGGATAATCGGCGCATTTTCAGCCACAGTCCCTTTCACGAATGCCTTTATCTGGTTGTAACTTTCAAGGACTTTCTCCCGCGGAACAATGTCGATCTTATTCTGGATAATCAGTATATTTTTAATCCCCAGGATATTCAATGCCATAAGATGTTCTTTTGTCTGCGGCTGCGGGCATTGTTCATTGGCAGCGATGACAAGGAGTGCGCCATCCATCAATGCCGCTCCCGATAACATGGTCGCCATCAGAGTCTCATGGCCCGGGGAATCAACAAACGAAATAGCACGAAGCACGTCTGTTTTAGCCCCGCATTTTTCACATGTGTCTTTGGTTGTATAGCCGTCAGGTTCAGGGCAGTCAGGGCATTTCCTGAGCATAATATCCGCATAGCCGAGCCGGATAGATATACCTCTTTTTATCTCTTCGCTGTGCCTGTCGGTCCAGACGCCCGAAAGTGCCTTGACAAGTGTGGTCTTGCCGTGGTCAACATGCCCTACAATGCCGATATTTACAACTGGTTGCAATGAAATCCTCCAATACGGAAACGATGCCTTACATTAGGCTCTTTGTATTTAATGGCTTTTACATAAAAGGTTACGGGACTGAATGAGCTGCGCATTAAACGAGGCTGGATTTACTTTTTCTTCTTTTTCCCATATTCCATGAAATCCCTTCCAGCCTCAAGAATCTCATTAATCTTATCTGCTTTGCTCCGTTCGATATATACTACTTTTGCTTTCATTTCCATACTTCCGGTCAGGAGTGAAGAAGAATCTCACCGATATCCAAATACCCCTATTTTCATTTTTCCCCATTTCTTATTTGGTTTTATCTAAATTGTGAGATATTCTACTATGCCCCATAATTAATTTCATGCATGCAATTATAGTCTTGTTGGTCACAAAGCTGGTAAATAATATTTAATCATTAAAATTAAAAATTTATCTTAATACGCGCTTCATCAGGGTTTGCCTGCAAATATCATATTTATCACATTGCTCACACTCTTTCCAGATGAGTTTTTTCTCCTCGTTTGGAAGGCGAAAAAACCCCTTTTTCTCAAAAAAAGCAGGCGAAGTGGTACGAAGATAAACCGCATCTGCAAGCTCAGCGGCGCGGGTTAAAACAGCATCGACCAATCCTGACCCTATACCTTTATTGCGATAAGCCGGAAGCACTGCTATAGAACGCAGTTCTACCACATCATCCCCGATATCCAGGCAGGCGCATCCCACGGTCTTTTTTTCGAGCACTGCCACTATGAATTCAGGAAGATTTTTCTCTACTTTCCCGGTGTCAAGATAATAAAAAGAAAGGAGAGTTTTTATATCCTTAATATCAGCCTGAGTTGCCTTTCTGAGTTCAACATCCATCTAAGTTATTTTTTCCCTTTCTTTTCCATATCGGGTAATTCCGTGCTTTTTATTTTCTCGGCCTGTTTCAGGCTCTCTTCTGTTTCACGAGCCATCTCCTTCTCAATGCTTTGAAGCTCTTGCCTTAGCTCCTCCGGTCTTGGAATCCTTCCAAGGACTTCATCTGCCGTACCCACGATCTTTTCCGTGTCCATGGGCGAACCTATTTCCTGTATTTTCTCGGAAGCTCCAAGATACTTCGCGGCCTGTTCAATCATCTTTGAGATCTCCATCGGGAAGATTATCTTGGTCGCCTGGCCGTTTGCCACACTTTTCATCATGTCCATAGTCAGGACGGTCAGCGCTTTTTTATCAAGAGGCACTGCGCCGACTGAAAGGATTCTGAGTCCCTGGGCTTCACCCTGTGCCCTCAATATCTGTGAAACCCTGTCTCCTTCCGCCTCGAGGATTTTTGACTGCCTCGCACCTTCGGCATTCAATATCTTTGACTGCTTGGCACCTTCAGCTTCGAGAATAGCGGCTTTTTTCTGTCCGTCTGCGAGTAATATTGCAGCCCTCCGCTTCCTCTCGGCAGATGTCTGCTCTTCCATTGCAGCTTTTACAGTCCCGACAGGGTCGACTTCCCTTATCTCAACAGCTTCAACTTTGACACCCCATGCGTCGGTTGAATGGTCAAGAATGTCACGAAGTTTTGTGTTTATAAAATCACGATTATAAAGGATCTCATCAAGTTCCATGTCACCAACTACGCTTCGAAGTGTAGTCTGGGCAAGGGATAATACAGCAACATGATAATTAACGACTTCAAAATATGCTTTCCCCGGGTCTATGACCCTGATATAAACAATAGCATCAACATTGGTGGGCGAGTTGTCTTTAGTTATTACTTCCTGCCTTGGCACATCAAGTACCTGCGTTCTTAAATCCAGTCGCACAACATCGCTTATCAGCGGGTAAACCCAGTTAAAACCCGGATTTAATCGTTTTCTATATTGCCCCAGAACTATCCACAATGCCTGTTCATACGGTTGTATGATAGTAACCCCTGAAATAAACAGGATCAGTATCGCCACAGCGATAAATATCGCGATTAACATTTCTACTGCCATTTAAACCTCCTTAACTTTCACATGAACTCCTTCAGAGCTTATAACAATGACTTTCCTTCCCTCATCGATAACACTTTCTCCGGTCGCGCTCCATATTTGATTATCTATCTTTACTTTTCCGTCAATCGAATCAGGGCGCACGGTTTTAATTACTGTCCCTTCCATACCCTCAAGAACATCCATACTTGTAGTTTGCGGTTTCTGCCCCGGGGCCATCTTTCGATAAAGTGTAATTGTAATGATACTTGAAATCAATGCGGTCACAACTATTATTGCAGGCGCATAATCCTGTGCGAACCCGGGAATTAACAGGGTGACCGTCCCGAGGACTATGAGCGTGGTGCCGGGCACAGCCACAAAAAAACCCGGTTGCGACGCTTCCACAATAAGAAGCCCAATACCGATAATAATCATAACCCAGCCGATATCCAATTCCATAATCCTTAAGATAGTTCTTTATAGTATATATTTGTTTATAGAAATTATTTGAGTAAAATTATGAAAGTAATTCGCGACCCGATACACGATTACATTGAACTGGACGAACTTGCGCTGGCGCTTGTCGATACGCCTACTGTCCAGAGATTGCGCAGAATACGGCAGCTTGGTTTTTCAAATCTTGTGTACCCCGGCGCGAATCATACCCGGTTTGAACATTCGCTGGGCACATATCATCTCGCCAAACACCTGGTAAAATATGTAGATGAACGCCAGCGGGATGAATTACTTGCTGCCTCCTTGCTCCATGATATCGGGCACGGGCCTTTTTCCCATGCGACTGAAGCGTTGATTGTCCGTTATACAAGGAAAAGCCACGATAATGTGGAAGGACTATTGAAAAAAGGAGTGATTTCAGATGTACTTAAGGACTTTTCCCTTTCTTCATCAAATATCGCAGCACACATTAAAGGTGAGACTTATCCGGGTCAGATTATCAACAGTGAAATAGATGTGGACAGGATGGATTATCTTGTGCGAGATGCTCATTATACGGGTGTAGCTTTCGGTCTTATCGACCATGTAAGGTTAATTCACGAACTCGGTTTCAATGAGAATAAACTAGTCCTGAACCCCGGCGGCTTGCAGGCTGCCGAGTCGCTGCTGGTATCGCGGTTCCTGATGCATCCTACCGTTTATTTCCATCACGTTTCCCGGATTGCAGAATCCATGTGCGCACATGCTGCAGAATATATGATAGAGAACGGGCTTTCTCCTGAATCATTCCAGAGAATGGATGATGTCGCTTTCATGAACGAGATGAAAAATGCAGGCGGTTACGCATCCGATATCGCAAAAAGGCTTGATGAAAGAAAATTGTTCAAGCGTGCGCTTTATATCGGCTTTGATTCGCTGGGCATAGACGCAATAAAATTAAGGAACAATACGAGAAGGCTTGAGACTGAGATAGCAGAGAGCGCCGGGGTAAAGCCTGAATATGTACTTGTGGATATCCCTGAAATGCCGGAGATTGCTGAAATGAAAGCACAGGTTCTTATAAACGGAAAATTGATACCTATCGATAAAGCCTCAAGCCTCGTTGCGGCGCTGGGAAAAGCGCAGCTTGATAACTGGCGCCTCGGGGTTTTTACGCCGCCTGAGTACATGGAAAAAGTGGGCGCAGCAGCAAGGAAATTCTTTGAAGTTAAAAAGGATATTAAACAATTCAAATTGACTGAGCTTTGAGCGCCCTTCGTATCACGTCTTCTTTTTCCGGTCTGAATAATTCTCTTATCCCATAGGATTCGTGATACAGGTTCAAGCCGCGAATTATTACAATTGGCATACCGCCATTCCCTTCTCCCATCAGGATATTTGCAAATCCCGCAATTTCATCCACGATTGCTTCGTTTTTCACTTCAAGCACCCTCCCGAAAAGGTCTTCCGTCCCCCTCCAGTCCCGTGTTGTTTTTATTCCCGCAATCCCGATGGCAGCTCCAGTCTGACCTATCCTGAAAGCCCTGCCGTTCGTGTCTGTAATAATAACGCTGGCTTTTTTACCGGTATATTTGAAGATAGAATCCTTGATTTTTAGCGCACTTGCATCAGGGTCTTCCGGCAGCAGAAGAATGTTGTCGCTGCCTTCGACATTGGAATGGTCGATACCTGCATTTACGCAGATGCTGCCATGTTTTGTCCTGACAAGAAGGAATGGAGATTCAAGCAATATTTCCTCGCTTTCATCAAGCACAGCCTGCACGAACCGAGGGTCGCTCTGGTTTTTATTTGCGATGGTTTTTGCCCTTTCGGTCGGTTTTACAATTCCAAGCGGAATTATCCTGCCTTCTGATTTGGATACGATGGTGGAAGAAATAACAACGATATCGTTCTCCTTGAGCTCTGTCTGTTCACTCAAAATGAGCGCAATATCGTCACCCTGTTTTATCAGGGGGATATTTTCAACTGCAAATACGGTTGCATTCAATCGGATTCCTCGCCCCCTTAAATGCAGGTGGAATAATAATGCTTTCTAATGGTTGACAAAAATTGACAGGACACAGGAAGCAACATCTACTATGTGTCCCCCTATTTTGTTTAACTCTATGTAGTTAATATCCTGCGCCTTTAAAATGAAGGTACAAATCAAAGCTAATAGGTTCGCCATGAGAGAACCTTGGAGCAGGACTATGACGTACTTGAGTTATAATAATCTTTGTTCCATCCTTGATTGGAATGCGTGAGTCCAGTGTTAAGGTATCACCCCTTCTGATTTCAGGATTGTTTGGATAATAAAAACTACCATCGCTAAATTGAAAACCTATTTCGATAGAGTCTGCCCACACTCCACCCTGAGATTGGGATGCAAATGTAATACCAGTGAGCTCCATGTATTTTTCACATAGAAAAAGAGTAGTAGTCCTATCATATTTTTCAGATACAGTAATTGGAACAGTTTTCAAAAGCAGATAATATCTGACCAGATAATCTTCCATCAAGTCGTCCGGATAATTAAAATATATATTTGTCGGGAAAAAGCCACCCATGGGGTTGAGAATAAAAACGTCTGTGTTTCCCAAATCACCACTGGTGATATTGCTTTTTAGTTTGAAATTATATTTCCCCGGACCTCTAAAAAAAACTGTATTGTCGATTCTCCTGGAGAATTGGTCTTGATTGCTTAAAGTCCGTTCAGATCCATCTTGATATCCAAGAGTCAATTCGATTTTTTCTGTGGCACTATCTCTACGGACTGAGTATTCAGTATCAATGAAGCAACCGCTATTTTGGGTAATTATCTGGGGATTTACCTTCCAAGTTTGTACCTTAGGTGGTGGAGGACCATCACAACCAGATAAAGACGTTATGAGAAAAATCATTAATACAAGACAAACCGTTTTTTGTTTGATACCACTAATCATAATCAGGATTGACATTATTTTTAATGATATATATGCTTTTCTGCAACTTTATGAGATTTTTTACGAAAAAAAGGTGGTACCAAATCATACCCTTGAAAGATAGGATTATTGATACCACGAATTATAAAAAGTCCATATCTTTATATTATCTATCCCAGAAGGCTGTATTTCAGAATCAGCGCTGCAAACAATATCGCTACGATGTTCATCACTTTTATCAGGGGATTGATTGCCGGGCCTGCCGTATCCTTTGTCGGGTCGCCCACGGTGTCGCCCACAACTGCGGCTGCGTGCGTGGGATTCTTGCTCCCGTCCGGAAGTCTCTTCCCGCCAAGGTTGCCTGACTCGATATATTTCTTGGCATTATCCCATGCCGCGCCTCCTGTTGTCATCATGAGAGCAAGGAGGAGACCAGAAATAATCACGCCGATAAGAAGACCGCCAAGCGCAACAGGGCCGAATATGAAGCCTACAAGCAGAGGTGAGAGTACTGCAAGAAGCCCCGGAATTATCATCTCTTTCTGCGCCGCTATGGTAACGATGTCAACACACTTTCCATAATCGGGCTTCGCTGTTCCTTCCATGATGCCCTTTATTTCCCTGAACTGCCGCCTTATTTCAGTAACTATGGTTGTTGCCGCCCTACCCACAGCGCCCATCAGGAAGCTTGCGAACAAGAATGGTATCATGCCGCCTATTAACAATCCCACAAGAACAAGAGGGTTTGAGAGTTCAAGCGATAATACAGGCTTCCCATCAGCCAGCAGGAGCTTGTTTACCTCACTGCTGTATGCAGCAAAGAGAGCAAGAGCACCGAGCGCTGCCGAGCCTATGGCATAGCCTTTTGTGACCGCTTTTGTGGTATTTCCCACAGCATCCAGCGGGTCGGTGATATCCCTGACCTCCTTGGAAAGCTCAGCCATCTCTGCTATTCCGCCTGCGTTGTCTGTTATCGGACCGTATGAGTCTATGGCGATTATTATGCCTGTTACCGACAGCATGGCTGCCGCTGCTATGGCAATCCCGTATAACCCAAGTGCCCCGCCACCCATGACCGTATATGAAATCAGGATTCCTGCGCAAATGACTATTACGGGTAAAGCAGTGCTCTGAAGCCCTACTGCAAGCCCTGTTATTATGTTCGTTCCCGGGCCTGTTACCGAAGCGTTAGCAATGTCCTTTACAGGAGAATGCGTTGTCGCTGTGTAATACTCGGTAATGATTATCATCGCCGCCGTGACGCCAAGACCCACAAGCGCGCTGATGAACATGCCCTTATTCCCACCCATCAACTGCTGTGTGATTATATAGAACAAAACTACTGAGATTGCTCCCGCCACAATCGCGCCTTTGTACATCGCCCCCATTATATCGCCTGATTTTCCAAGCTTGACAAAGAACGTCCCGATTATGGATGCAATAATTGCTGCTGCTCCCAGCATCAGGGGATAGGTGACCGCATTTGGATATTTGTCTATTACTGTAACTCCAATCAGCATCGCGCCAAGAGCTGTAACGGCGTATGTTTCGAAAAGGTCAGCCGCCATTCCCGCGCAGTCGCCCACATTGTCGCCCACGTTATCAGCTATGACACCGGGGTTGCGCGGGTCATCCTCGGGAATTCCTGCTTCCACTTTCCCAACAAGGTCGGTTCCCACATCGGCTGCTTTGGTATATATCCCGCCGCCAATCCTTGCGAAAAGACTTATGAGCGATGCACCGAACCCGAAACCTATGACCTTATCAACCGCTCCAATATTTCCTCCGAATGCGATATAAAGCCCGCTCACGCCAAGGAGCGCAAGGCTTGCCACGGATATACCTGTGACTGCTCCGCCTTTGAACGCCACATTAAGCGCTTGCTGCATACCTTCTTTTGCAGCATTGGCACAGCGAACGTTGCTGCGCACGGATATGTTCATGCCAAGATAACCGGCTGATGCGGACATGAGGGCGCCGAGAATAAATCCAAGAGCCGTAGGCACATTAATTGCCCATGCGATTAAAACGGCAAGAATAACCGCAATTACAGCCACGGTCTTATACTGCCTGTTCAGATAAGCCATGGCGCCTTCCTGTATTGCAGATGCGATTTCTTTCATCCTGTCAGTGCCTGCATCAAGTTTGAGTATATACAGAACAAGATACACGGCGAACAATAAACCGATAACGCCCGCAAGCGGGGCTGAATACAATAACGAATCCATAATTTCCTCCTTAGAGTGCCGCCCACTTGGTGCTAAGGATATATATTATTTACCTATTACGCTCATAAACAAAAATATGAATTCCGACCTGTATCGCGCAAGAACCATGATTGATGCGCTGGAAACCGACCCCGATACTAAAGCCTCCATGCTCAGGGGTTTCGCACGCAGGCTCGAACTTTTCGGAAGCAATATTCTTTTTTTCAATGAGCCTTTTACGCCGGTTTCCCTGACTGGCACCCGCTGCGCACTTTCCTGCAAACATTGCAATTCACACTATCTTCGCCATATGCTTGACGGCTCTGAGGGAAAATTGGATGCAGAAGCCGAAAAATTAGCCGATAAGGGCGCGCAGGGAATATTGCTAAGCGGGGGAAGCGCTGCTGATGGAAGTGTTCCTACGTATGAGCAGTCGGACGTTATCCAAAAAATCAAGCATGATACAAAACTCAAAATCAGCGCGCATACAGGCATTGTGAACGTCTCGCAGGCGCACATACTTTCGGAATACCTTGATATGGCGCTCGTTGATGTTCTTGGCGATGATGAAACAATACACGACATCCTTGGCATCAATGCATGCGTACAGGATTACGAGGAGACACTGCGGCATCTCTCCTCTCTCGGAATTCCGCTTGCCCCGCATATCATTGTAGGGCTGCATAACGGTCAGTTGAAAGGGGAATTCAAAGCCCTTGAAATTGTCAAAAAATTCAATCCCGTGACAGTGGTGATTGTTGTATTTATCCCCACAAAAGGAACCGCTATGGAGGGCATTCCCCCGCCTAAAATCGAGGATGTGGTCAGAGTTATTACAACCGCGCGGGAGATGTTTGACGTACCGCTTTCGTTAAGCTGCGTGCGCCCGGGAGGACGTTATCGCAGAGAGCTTGACAAGTACGCAATCCTGGGCGGGATTGACAGGATAGCCGTGCCTTCGAAAAGCGCCTCTGTGACAGCCAGGGAACTCGGATTGAATATCATAGAAATCCCGAAAATGTGCTGTTCGTATGAAGTGAAACGATGAAAAACTTTAGAAAAGTTTTTTCAAACCAAGGGGTATGCTTCGCATACCCCACGCCCTCCCGTTCGCAAAGCGTGTCGAAGACAGGCGTGACTCGGGACGTCATAAAGGGGCGTAACCCTTTATGAAAAGGATTGCAAGCCATGATGATATCGATATTTTTGCGCCTGATAATTCAAGATTCTCCTTCCTGAAAAGCCCTTATGCAGCCCATAAAACCAAAAGCGCTGTGGACATATATTACGGGAGTTTTGGCAGCGAGGCTGTTTCGCCGGTTGACGGTGAAATAATCGATGTCAAGAGTTTCGACACGCCAACACCTTTTAAGGATATTGATTCCAGGGAATATCTAATCGCCATACGTCAGGGTAAATACGTCATCAAAATAATCCATATAAAACCTGAAGTTTCAATTGGAGAAACCATATCGAAAGGCGACTTTCTCGGGACATTTATTAAAAACGGATATTTCATTTTCTGGAACGACCCTGTGATGCATGTTGAAGTCAGGAAAACCTGGGATTATCTTCGCGCATCGAACAACCTGAACCTTTTGCCCGATATCAAATGGAAGGGGCTCCCGGAAGGCAAAACTCTTGAAGTTGATTGCCGGGTCGAAGAAGTTAATAAGAGATATGCACTCCTCAGCGCGCCTTACATTACCTGCGGCGATGTGAGAGGATTTGCAATAGATTGCGGTTTTCTTGATGGTTTTATCAGTTCAAACGGGGACGGCGGCTTTTTTGGTACAGTTAAACAGCAGGGATTTTTCCATCCGGAAGTATCCTCGCTTGAAATCTCAAAAGACGATTCTGAGGTAAAATGCTCGGGCGTTGCCTTTTGCCTGTCTTTAAAAGAGCCGAGAATCAAAGTAATCCCAGGAAAATACGGCGATAAACCCATATCTTTGGGCGATAAAATCCATGTAAAGCTTGCTTTTTATTGACCAACCTTGCGCAGCCTTACACGCAAAACATCAGCGGCGCTGCTTAAATCAGTATCATAAAGGTCTTTTATCTTTGAGTTGTAAAGATAAGCGTAGATTTTCCTTATATCAGCCTCTATCCTTTCCCTGGATGCTGGATTTTCAGGCGACAGGATCGTATAAAAATCATCCTGGTGTGTTATTACGAAATATCTTAAATCATCTACGTTTTTCATTTCAGGCAATAGCCGCAGGGCTCTTATAATTGGGGGGCCTCTTGTTTTGCGCTGCTTCGGGCCGTCATGGAGATACAGGCCGAACAACGAATCGCCGTTTTTTAAAATTGCGGTCAGCGTCATTGCCCCCGCCCCGCTGCATACTTCCACTTTTTCACCAATAACCGAATAACCCATCCCTGCTAATTGTTTACTGGCGAATTGCAGGAGAGAGAGTTCATATTCCCGCTCAGGAATGCCCCAGTAATCGGTCATAGTAGCAAGCTGGTTTGGATGGATATTTATAGGTATCTTCCAAATGGATTAGAAAAGTATATGTAACAATTATTATAATTTAAGTATGGAGGTTTTATCGATGAAAACATTTAAACTCTTAATTGTGAATTTGTTAATTCTTGTGATTCTGGCAAGCCCAGCGCTATCACTAAATGAAACAACACCAAACCAAACAACAACAGCAACAGCAACAGCAACAGCAAATGTTACAACAGTCCCAACGACGGTGGCAACTACCGTTGCAGTTACAGCAACTGCTATTCCAACGACAGGAAAATTCCGCGTAGGTCCGTCAGTTACGCTAAGACCGGTAACCGATGTGATAGAATCCAACCAGGATGGAATTGTAGAATTGTTTATGAATAATCCGTCTTTGAACGATGTTACGCTTAATGTAGACGCACGCATCAGTGTACCCAGCGGCATACACGTTTACGGTCAAAGTTTCGGAGAGGCGGCAGGTGCCGGAGTGGTAGCCGGTACGTTCAGTGTCCCGCCGGGCACGTCAAGGACTATAATAGTAGTTATAAAAGCAGATAAATCAGCAAGACTCGGCTCCCATACTCTCCAGTTCACAGGATTGTATTGGCCAGACGATAACAAAGACGCTTTCCAGCCCTTGAGTCTTACATACTCTGTAACTGTCAAGGAAGCGTCAAAGAATCCGGAGAGTCCAGACATTGCAAATCCCAAAGCTGTTCCGACAGGAGCAGAGACGCCCAAAGTACAAATACCCGGATTCGGCGCTGTACTGGCTATATTTGGTGTATTTGCAATTGCACGCCTGCTTTCAAGGAAAGTATAGATATCGAGACCAAATATAAATTCGGGCTGAACACGTTATTAGCTTGCTTAATATGGTAGAAAGGAGTCGTGAATAGTTATGAGCGCACGTCTGCTTTCAGGAAAAAAACAATGAAAAAAATAATTTTATTTTTTTTAATATTCATATTATTGGTTAATAACGCTTCAGCCTATACATTTACCAATATCGGAAGAGATTTTAAGATAGAATACCCGGCAGGCTGGACTTATAAGGAAGAACCTGACGGTTCTGACCAGACTTTCACCAGCCAGACCGGGCGCGCATGGGTAAAAGTTGTTGTTGTGCCTTCCGATGGGATGATTCTTGACGAAATAGTAGGTGATAGAATAAGGTATCTCAACAGTTTGGGTATTTACCCCTTCAGTGAAAAATATATAACAATCAGTGGTGTGACCGGTAAAGAATTGATGTTTTATGAAGAGTATCAACAGAAAGAATATAAGGAAAGGCAGGTACTCATTCTATCCGGCGATAATTATTTTGTAATAACAGCCGGTTCGCTGACAAGTGATTTTGCGTTTTTTTCAGAGGACCTGGATAAGATTGTAAATTCGTTTACACTCATAAAACCCGCTGCAACTCCTAAGGGTACAGCTCTTACTCCAACACCCGTGGAAACTGTCAAAGAACTATCCGCAAGCGTCTCGCTTCATAGAGAGAAAACAAATGTGGTAGTCGGGGAAGACATTCTGTTAAAATTGTCTGTGGTCAATCTTATTACAAAACCTGTTATGAATGTTCAGGTAATTATAAAACCCCCTTCCGGGATGTCTGTTACTTCAACAGAATTCAGCCAGGGTGCAGCCGGGCAGTACACCTCGACATACAAGCTTGATCCCGGCGCAACCAGGGATATTGAAGTGAGATTAAAGCCTAACGAAGCAGGCGATTTTATTGTGGAAGGATGGGTAGTATATTATTTCGGGGACGATATAACATCAAAAAAAGAAGAAATATTGAAGGAGCCCATAACAGTAAGGTCCACGGGGGAAATCCCGCCGACCATTACACAGCAAAAGGGGGAACCGTCCGGTGAAGGGTCTGTGGTTGTTGGAATCATAGCCATCATTGCGATTATTTTTACAGTATATGTAATTTTTAATAAGATAGCTAAAACAATTAAAAATAAATTGGCAAAAGGTAAAGCCCCGACAGAAGCCGAAGTTCATGCGGCAGAGGTCGAAATTCCACCGCCTTTGGGTATTGGGGAAGAGCCAGCAAGAATTGAGCCAAAGATAAAAAAAGAATCGGCGTTTGAAGCTGAAAAAAGAAAACAGCATAGTATTTTGCCGCCGGAAGATCTCGATATTGACACAAGGAATTACCTGGGTTCAGGGGTCAATACCGCCATCTCAACGCTTGGTGCTGAGATAGCAAACGCTGAAAACGATGCGTTAGAGGTGCAGGGGGCAATAAAGAAAAACGAGGATGTTCTTGGCAAGCTCGGAACCAGACTTGTAAATAATGAGATTTCAGACCAGACTTATAATGATTTGAAAAATAAGTATATGAGAAAGATTTCCGAATTGAAAAGCAAATCCGCGAATCTTGAAAACGAGGCAGCGAAACTGAAAAAAATCCGTTCTTTCATCCATGAAAAAGGAAAATACTATACGTAGGTTATAAGTGGATGATAAAATGATGAAACCCGGTTGTCCACAATCTCAAGCTCTGTTAACAGAAGGTGGTTATCCAGCTCACATACACCACAATTCAGGTTGGTCATATGAACAGTAGACTAAATGTTATTCTGATTGTTTTTTTTATTTTCCTCGTTAATACAGCGGAAGCCCCGGCCATCGAGCATAATTATGTATCTCTTACAGTAACACCGGGAGAGGAACTCAGCAGGACGACGAGTTTTACAGGTGCATATAAAACCTTATTTGCCGCGGCTGACGCTTCCGGCAGCGCATCATTGTGGGTCATACCAAGACACATAGATTTCGGTACGATAGATCCCGGAGATAGAATTGAACGGGACTATACCATAAATGTTCCCAAGAATCAAAAACCCGGATACTATGAGTTGATCTGGAAATTTAGCTGCAGGTATACGGATGGAACTACCTGTACAGTCACAAGCGATACGGTGCTTCAAATTACCGTAAAGGCGGCACCTACGCCAACAGCCGCCGCAAATAAATATATATCTCTTACCTTAACACCGGGAGGAGAGCAAAGTGAATATCTGGAATTTAGCGCACCTTACGGCAGCTCATATGCATGGGCTGATGCTTCTGGCGAGGCTGCATCATGGGTCACACCGAGACACGTAGATTTCGGTATAGTTGATAAGGGTCAGTCCACTTCGAGGTACTATACAATAAAGGCTCCCATGAATCAAAAACCCGGATACTATGAGCTAATCTGGACATGGGGGTGCAAATACGTCTCAGGAGAAACTTGCTCGGTTACAGGCGAAACGGTGCTTCAAATTACAGTAGAGGCAAAGCCCATGCCAACATTCACGAAGCCCAGACCTACCTATAGCTACACGCCAACCTACACGCCAACACCTGAAAGTTCAACTGCTCCAATCATTATTGGATTTATTTTTATATTGGTATTATTTATTATCTGGATATCCATTGTCGCCTGGGTTGCCAGGGATGCTAATAAACGGGGAACAAGCGGAACCCTGTGGGGAATTTTAACGTTTTTCCTGGGTTTACTTGGCTTGCTGATATATCTTATAGCCCGGCCAAAAGGAAATCTTGTTTTATGTGGTTATTGCGGGAAGGAAAAATTAGAAAAATTAACCCAATGCCCCCATTGCAAGAAAACCACAACGCCTGCTCTCGAGCCAACGCCGATGAGACCCAGACCGGTTTCATACCCCACTATTCCCCAAAAACCCGAAGTGGCTGTTGACGAATTAAAAGGGCTAAAAGAAAAGCTCAGTAAAATCAATGCGTTTCTTGATAAACTGGATGAGAGGCTTGCGCAGGGTGAGATAACAGAAGCTAAATATAAGGAGTTAGCTGAAAAATACAGAGCCGAGGCTGATAGTCTCAAGAACCGGATAGCAGAAAAAGAGCTTCTGGATGAGGTTGGACTTAAAAAATAGTAAGGAAGCAATAGTCGCACAAAAGAGCGAAGTGACAAAACCAATAACCATTCCTTCATAGAAAAACACACCCAGGTGAGAATTATGAACGAACTAAAAGAACTTAAGGACAGGCTCAGTAAAATCAACTCGCTCCTTGACAAACTGGATGAAAGGCTTGCGCAGGGCGAGCTTAGCGAGGCTAAATATAAGGAGTTGGCTGGAAAATACAGAGCAGAGGCTGATAGTCTTAAGAATCAGATAGCAGAGAAAGAGCTTTTGCAGGATGTCGGACTTAAAGCCGAAGAGAGGGAAGTACCAATAGCCGAATATCCGGAAAAAGAGCCTGAAAAGCCGGTTTTTAAAGAGGGCGCAAAATATTGTTCTAATTGCGGAGCTTTGATAGATGAAAAGGCAGAGATTTGTCCTAAATGCGGTGTAAGGGTTTCAGAGCCGCCCATCAGCAGAATTTCAACAATACCAGAGAAAAAAAGTGTTGCTCTTGCAGTCGTGCTGAGCTTTTTTATTCCGGGATTGGGTCAAATGTATTGTGGTAAAGCGGCAAGAGGTGTGGGAATTTTAGTGCTTAGTATTCTGATGTTTTTCATTTTCGGATTTGCTGCAGGTTCAAATCCAAATTCTTCAGACGCAGCCTTTCTATTTTTATTGTGGATTCTGGTTTACATATGGAACATTTATGATGCATATAAAATCGCCGGAAAAATAAATCGGGGAGAAGCTTACTGAGAATATACTGCTGCAAAAAAGGGCTGCGTGGGGTCGTTTAAGAGACTATTAAAAGACTACTTGCTCCATGATTATACGAACCTCGGCCTTGCCGACAATTTCACAGAAAGCGGATGCCTCTTGAACGGGAAACCCGAAACCTCATTAGAAATCCTTCCATTCAGTTCCCCAACTGTCATTTTAATATTCGCAGGCTTATTGGGCGATGATTCGCTCCTCACTGTAACTGTAAGATTGTCTCCTGCAACCTCTTCGTCCCCTACGACAGCTACATACGGTACCCATTCCTTCCCTGCATCGCGTATCTTCTTGCCCACAGTCTCCTCGCGGTCATCGATATCCACCCTGAAGTTCAACTCTCCGGCTACTTTTTCAGCATATTCAATGTGTTTTTCCGCAACGGGAATTATACGCACCTGCGTGGGTGAGAGCCACACCGGGAACATGGGGACGATGCCTTTCTCCGAGTTCATGTGCGCTTTTTCAAGCAGGGCATATATGCACCTCTCGATGGCGCCGCTGGGTGAGCAGTGGAGGATAGTGGGTCTTTTTTCAGCGCCTGTTGAATCGATGTACTTAATGCCGTATCTCTCCGCATTCTCAACATCTATCTGCACGGTTGATAAAGCGCTGGCTTTGTCCAGCGCATCCACATAATTGAACTCGAATTTCAACACGAAATAGAAAAACCTCTGGTCCCATAGTTCTATCAAAACAGGCTTATTGACGGTCTTGACAAGCCCCACTATGAAATCCTTATTCTCCTCATAGAAATCACGCGTGAAGCGGATTGCCACTTCGTAATCGTTCAAATCCAGGCCGATTTTTGACAGTACGTTAATGCACATATTATACTGGTCGTTGAACTGCGCCACCGCCTCGTCCATGTCCCTGCACAGGGAATGCATGTCCGGCATCGTGAACGCGCGAAGCCGCCGCAGTCCCACAAGCTCGCCGCTTTGCTCTTTCCTGAAGCTGTAACGGGTGAGTTCCACCATCCGAAGCGGCAGGTTCCTGTATGATATGGTCATGTCGTGGTTCATGAGGAACTGTCCGAAACATGCCGCAAAGCGCAGGAAAAGCTGCTTCTTGTCTGCCTCTATGGAATATTGCCGCGCCGGGAAGCGGTCAAGGTATTTCTTCAGCGTGGGGTGGTTCATGTCATACATTATCGGAGTCTCGACTTCCATCGCTCCCTTTTTTGCGGTTTCATCCAGCACATAGGTCTCAATAAGGCTCTTCATAAGCCGCCCTTTCGGGTAAAAACGCATATTCCCGGAGTCGGAACCGGGTTCGTAATCCGCAAGCTCAAGCCTCCTCATGAGCTCGACATGCGGGGGTATTTTATCCACTGCGCGGCTCTTGTGAATCTCGTAATTCACGAATTTCTTAAGATTATCATGCCCTGTAAAATCAAAATCCTCGGGTTTTTGCAATTCACCATCCGGGGTTAATATGTGCCAGTAAGAGACGGCTTTTGCCTCGGATTTCAATGCTTCCGAAACTACTTCCTCTTTCTCCTTTTCGGTTATTACAGTGACGCATTTTTCCACTCCGCCTGACCTTATGGTTCTTGAAAGCTCAGAGAGCGGGTGTCCCTTGCATTTGATGGTAAACGATTTGTACCAGCCAAAAGGTGCGCGCTTCACTTCGAATGAAGCCTCTTTTAGCAATTCTTCAAGTTTTTTCAGTATTTCAATCGCTATCTTGGGGGATGAGAGGCTTGAGCTTAGATGGGCATACGGGTACAGCATCACGCGGTTTGTCTTTACCTGCTCTGTGACTTTTCTTATTTCCTCTGCGGTCTGCTTCGCTGCGTATTCGATGTTGTCTTCATCATTTTTCTCAACTGCCACAAAAACCGTGAGGGCTTCTTCCATCCTCCCCTTTTTGAGGTTGTCGTCTATTTTTTCAGCGACAGGCGTGCTTTTTTTAGTCTCGTATTCGATGTAATCTGAATGAATGAGTAGTATCTGCATGGTATCACTTTCTCGCATCTACACCGCAATTAAGCTTAAAGTTTTGTCGGTTTTTAGTTATCTGGACAGGATAACAGGATTTACATGATTAAAATCTATCCTGTCCATCCTGTTAATCCAGTCTGAAAAGTGCCGCCGCTATCTTCCCCACCCGCCAATAAGATGTATGTGCAGGTGGAATATTACCTGCCCTCCGCCTCTCTCTACGTTTATTACAAGCTTGTAGCCGCTGTCGCGTATGCCAAGAATTTCCGCTATTTCCTTTGCTTTTAGCATCATTTTTGAGATGATGGCGCTGTGCTTCTCTTCCAGCGCATTGACGCTTTCGATATGCTCAACCGGCACTATCAGCACATGGACGGGCGCCGAGGGCTTGATGTTGTGGAATACCACCATATCCTCATCTTTATAAACGAAATTTGCGGGCGCTTCACCCTTAATGATTTTGCAGAAGATGCAGTCGGTTGCCATATTTCATCCAGCAAGCACTTTCTCAAGCATCTCAAACCTGCTTACAGCAAGCTCCTTGCTTGCAATGCGCCTGATTATTGCGCGCCCGGTATCGAAAACAATAATTTTCTCAACAGGGGAATTCGTAAGAATCAGCATCTCGTTGTCCGGCGTCACCTGCACTCCTTCAAAGTGCTTTTTAAGCTCCAGAAGTGCCTGCGGCGTTATTTTTATAGCTCCGAGTTCAGCCTCGCCGCTGAATAAATCCTCATCCGCCTTCGTAAAACACGGTTCAATGGTGATTATTTTCATAAAGCCACACATAGGATAAACGTATATCCGAGTTAGCAAATCTGCGTTCATCATTGCCGAAACCCTGCGGGTTCTCGACTCCGCGCACACGCATGGCTGCGCCATGCGTGGACACGCCCTCCAGAGGCGTGACTCTGGGCGCTTTTATCTGCGGTTTCGTTTTTCGGATAAAAAAGCTTTTCATCTAACCTCAAGAATTGCTTCGACTTTATTCATTATCTCTTTCGCTATCTCATGTTTGGTTCCGCTGACTTTTTTAATCCCGTCATCGATAAGATAAACCTCATTTGTATCCGTGCCCATGCCGCCTGAAGATACATCGTTCGCCACAACCATGCTGAGCCTGGACGATTCCATCGACTTGCGCGCCCTCCCTATTAGCTCATCTTCCGTTACCCCGGTTTCTGCTTTAAAGCCGATGATTTTTAGTCCAGGATATTTTGAGCGCACCTCTTTGATGAGTTTAGGCGCTGGTTTCAGAGACAGGGTTACATCCCTGTCTGATTTTATCTTGTTTTTGGAAGGCTTAACCGTGAAATCAGAAATCGCAGCCGCACTGATGAGCAGGTCGTATCCTTTGCCCAATTCTTCAATCACCGTATCGGTCATATCCTGTGCGCTCTCCACGCTGAACTCGCAAATACCCTGAATCCCGATGCAGCCGCTGTGAACAAGTGTGACATCCGCTCCTCTCCTGAAAGCCTCAAGCGCAAGCTCGATTCCTGTCTTTCCCGAGGCGCGGTTGGTTAATATCCTGATGGGGTCAATGGCTTCGGCTGTTGCTCCGCCCGTAATCAATATGCTTTTGCCTGCAAGAGTTTTCCTGCCAAGCGCCCTCTCAGCCCGCAGTACGATTTCTTCATTTGAGGCTATCTTCGCCGCGCCTTCTTCCAATATAGGATTTACGAACTCAACTCCCAGTTCAACGAGTTTTCCCGTGTTCTCTATCACTATCGGGTGGTCATACATGGACTCGTGCATCGCGGGGACTATCATTATCGGAATGCCTGAACCAAAAGCCGTTGTCGCAAAGGTGGTGACCGGAGTATCATCGATGCCGTGCGCGATTTTCCCGATGGTGTTCGCAGTGCACGGCGCAATCAGCAAAAGAGAGGCATTGCCCCCGATACCGCAGAATTCAACATGCTCCACACCGCCTGTAATTTCTGTAATCACCGGATTGCCTGTGGCGTAGTGCATGGCTTCAGGATGAATGATTTTCTGCGCCGCCTCTGTCATCACGGCATGAACGCTTGCGCCATGTCTCCTGAGTTCCCGGGCAAGCTCGACGCACCGGACGGCTGCGATGCTGCCTGTGATTCCGAGGACGATGGTTTTGCCTTCGAGGGAGTTTGATGACTGGATTATTTGAGTGCTCATCACTTTCTTTTACAGTGTAAAAAGATAAGAATGTTTTGATTAAATTCCGCAAGACCAAAATACTAAAGCGACAATTTATCAATCAATGATCTCAATCGGGGTAATCTCCAGAGGAAAATATGGCAAACGCCTTATTGAAAACATCAAGACCAACTCCACATTCAGGGTCTCTTCACAGGAAATCTCCGAATTGCTTCCCGATTTTATAGAGGCGCCAGGAGAGTTTCTGGCAGCTTTAAACCTCGATAAAAGCATATTCTCAAGCGACCTCATCATAGCCTACATCCTCCACCCCGACCTCACGCCCGAAATCGTGCGCCTTGCAGGAGAGAATGGCGCCAGCGCTGTAATTATCGCAGGCGGCGCGGCAAGGGCAGGCGGATTATCCGAACTTCAAAAGATTTCTGAAAAATATAATATGCATATCGAAATACATGAAATCTGCTGCGATATAGAACAATGCGGTAACAGGGTTGTGGACGAATTCGCCTCTTGCTTCGGAAAACCGAAGCTCAAAATAACCACAAAAGACGGTCTGATAACAAAGGTGGAAGTGCTCCGCGGTGCGCCCTGCGGGAGCACATGGCACATGGCGAATGGGCTTGTGGGAGCGGGCATAAAAGATGCGCCTGCTAAAGCGGGGCTGCTCGTGCAGCAGTACCCGTGCAGAGCCGTTAGGGGTGTCAAAGGCGGAATACATAAGGCAGGGGAGTTACATAAAAAAGCAGTGGAAATGGCACAAGAGGAGTGAGAATGGATGAAAGATACAATATACGAAAAGGCGCTTCGGTTTCATGAGTTCAATCATGGGAAAATAGCCCTGAAAAGCAAAGTCAAAATAAAAACAAAAGAAGATATGAGCCTTGCATATACGCCGGGGGTTGCAGAGCCGTGTCTTCGGATTCATAAAAACAGCGAGGATGTTTACCGCTATACCGGAAAAGCAAACTTTGTAGCCGTGGTGAGTGACGGCTCATCCGTGCTCGGATTGGGCGACCTCGGAGCATTGGCTGCAATGCCTGTAATGGAGGGAAAAGCCATGCTTTTTAAGGTCTTTGCGGGTGTGGACGCATTTCCCATCTGTCTTGATACAAAGGATACCGAGGAGATAATCAATATCGTAAAGAACATTGCGCCTGTTTTCGGTGGTATCAATCTTGAGGATATTGGCGCGCCGAGGTGTTTTGAAATAGAGACACGCTTAAAAAAATTGCTTGATATTCCTGTGTTTCATGATGACCAGCATGGGGCTGCGCTCGTAATGCTTGCTGCGTTGATTAATGCCCTGAAGATTGTCGGGAAGAAGTTCGGCAAGATAAAAGTGGTCATAAGCGGGGCTGGAGCGGCAGGCACTGCAAGCGCCATGCTATTAATAAACGAAGGGGTGAAGGATATTATTGTATGCGATTCCACAGGCATAATTTATAAAGGCAGAGCCGGATTGAACCCTGCTAAAGAAGAGCTTGCAAAGCTTACCAATAAAAATCGAATATCCGGGTCTCTTGCCGATGCCATGAAAGGAGCCGATGTTTTCATTGGTCTGTCAGTAGCCGGTATAGTTTCTGAAGATATGGTGCGTTCGATGGCAGATGACGCGATTGTTTTCCCGCTTGCAAACCCGATACCTGAAATCATGCCCGAAAAAGCAAAACATGCCGGGGCGCGCATTGTCGGGACAGGGCGTTCGGACTGCATAAACCAGATAAACAACGCTCTTGGTTTTCCGGGCGTATTCAGGGGCGCGCTGGACGTAAGGGCGAAGGATATCAATGAGGAAATGAAACTGGCAGCGGCAAATATGTTAGCCTCGCTTGTGCCTGAACCCTCGGAAGATAATATTATACCGACTATTTTTGATTCAAGGGTTGCCCCGTCCGTTGCTTCTGCCGTGGCGAAGGCTGCTATGGATAGCGGTGTGGCAAGGCTCAGGATAAATCCTGAGGATGTGGCAGAACATACAAGAAAACTTGTAAAATTGCAATGAAATTAACAGGTAGAGTTGGGGGTTGTGTTAATCAAAAAAATTCAATCAGGCACCTTTATTTTTTGGCGTGCATCTGAAATCTGCTCCCATTTATGAGCGGTGCCAAAAAGCATCAATTTCAATGCCCCTGTAAACAATGCAAACTGAAGCTGCATGAATGATTGGAATGTAATAATTACATTATTTATAGATGAGCTTTTAGTTTTATTTGAAGAACTAATTGATTTTCCAATGGCTGAATACACAGGAACCGCATAAATTGCCATAAAAGCGCAAAACACGCCTGTAATAATCAATGTGTACGTGAAATCAATAAAAAAAGAGGCTGCAACCACAATTAGCGAAAAAAATATCGCAAACGGAAGGACTACATGAACAGCGAATTCTGCCGGGAAGATTATACTTGCGAATTTGCCGTATTTTTTATTGAAGAGAAGGTCGCGATGTCTCCAGAATGATTGAACCAATCCCTGCGCCCGCCTTTCTTTCTGTTTAATCCTTGATTCATCTGATAATGGAATATTCTCATAAAACAGGGCTTCGGGAACATACAAAGTACGATACCCTTTTTTTATAACCTGAAATGCCATCTCAGTGTCATCAGCAACCGAATCCTGAGGTGGAGCTTCCAGAACTTCCTGTTTAAATGCCATGAAGGGCCCATTAAATATCATAGTTGATTCGAGTTTGCTTTCTACGATTCGTATTATGTCAAAAAAGTCACGGTATGATTGTTCACTTTTTTGGTAAACGGTTTCATACGGATTTATTAGAATTTGTTTTCCAGTCACTGCACCAACTGATATATCAGCGAGATAAGGCAGTGCATTGACAAGCACATTTTTATCGAGGAGAGCATCAGCGTCGGTTATCACTATAACCTTACCGGTTACTATTTTAAATACTTCAGCAAGAGCCGAGGATTTTCCTTTGCGTTCAGCTTGCCGGATTACTTTTACCTGTTCAAAGCGTTCCGCGATATCGGGTGTGCCATCGTTTGATGCAGAATCAATAACTACAATCTCTATTTTATTAAATGGATAATTCAAATTGAGCGTATTTCTTATTTTATCTTCTATGACTGAAGCTTCATTGTAGGTAGGTATGACTATTGAAATCGGCGGCTGGTAGGATGGGGTCAAGCTAACATTAAAATCTTTATTAATATATTTAATTAATCCTTTGCAATACCGCAGGAAATAAATACATATCAAAGTAGTGAATGCCATGGAAAATATCAATGGTAATAATAGAATGTTCATATTTCAGGTCTCAAATAATGTATTTTTGTTATTACGTCATATTTATATTTAATCAATACGTTGGTTGGGGAATATAATTGTGTAAATTAATAAATGCTGTTCCAATCGATGAATATTGATATGCAAACAAAAAATCTTGTTTCATGTATCGTGCCTGTTTTAAATGAAAATGACACTATACATAATTTTATTTTGAGCCTTCATCAACAGGATTACAGACCAATCGAACTTTTGATTGTTGACGGCGGCAGCAGGGATGGTACTATTGGCATAGTGAATAAAGCCATGGAAGATATGAACGACGAATCGTTTGCAATAAAGTTGTTTGAAGAAAGGGAATTCGGAACTATTGCCAGTCCGGCGAATGCCAGAAACATAGGGCTTGATCATGCGACGGGTGAGTATATCTTTTTCATAGACTCGGATACATGTTTTATTGAAAAATCCACAATTAGTGCTGCAATTAATGAAATGGAGGACAGTGATTTTATCCTTATATTTTTCAAGCCTTTGCTCGACACGACATTGGAAAAACATATATCTAAAACCATGAAATCTGACGGACTTATTCTTTACAGGAAAAATTTAATAGATAAAGTACGCTTCATTCCCACACTCGGTTTTGGAGAAGATCGTGAATTTAACTATCGCTTGTTTGGAAAGTTTAGCTTTTCTGAAAAAATCCCATACGCGATATTTATCGGAAGACATTACCCACATACTATAGAGGAATTGAGAAAACAGAATGAGTGGTATGGAAGGACTATTGGGAACTACCTGAAAGTTATATATGGTTCAAATATGAACGAATTTTTGAGACAATTTACCTTTGTTATATATAATATTTTACTGGCTATCTTCCCGATCATAACAGTTGTGAGCCTGACCATTTCAATGAAGATAGCATTCATTTTGATTTTTCTTTTTCTTGCCCAGATTCTGGTACGATTTTTCAAATATGGATACCGCACCTTTAACGAGTATGTGTTCTTGACCTGGTATTCCCTTTTTAATGCATTGTTTTTTACAAAAGGTTTAATATCAAACATCTACAAAAAAAATAATATTGGACGAACGTGATTCGAGTATTCACATAATACGTTCTTTCAAAAACCAGCGCCACGAGTTGGTTCTTGTAAGTTCATTTATTCTTGACAGTGCATATTTATAATTATTACATTTTAATTGTCTTAAATATAATTTTATATTGTCAATAAGCAAGCTTCTTTGTTTAATTCCGAATTTATTCATATATTTTTTTGAAATTGAAATGGTCTCTTCGGTTTGAACTGCTCTCGTTCTTTGATTGCAGGTTATTGCAGCCGGATGCTCCCGAAACTGCGTGAAACTTTTTCGTAACAATTTCATTTTGCAAGCATATCCGACCCGGATAAAATAATCATAATCCGATGCATACCTATACTGTATATCGAAGTAGCCGACCTTATCCAAAACCCGTTTACGTAAGAAGGAGGCTGGTTGAAGTATAGTCAGACAGTACCCTCTCAGGACAAGGAACTCCAAGTCAAACTCTGGCAGATACAGTGTATGCATGAAATTCCCCTTTTCATCTATCATATCAGGATATCCATACACAACATCAATTTCCGGATTTTTATTGATTTCTTTTACAACCAAATCAATTATTCCCGGGTAATAAAGGTCGTCAGTATTCAGACATGCCCATATATCTCCTTCCATTATTCCCAGTCCTTTATTGATGGCGTCGTACATGCTTTTGTCTTTACCCTGAAGTAATTTTATATTCGCCCCTGATTTTTCTTTGAAATTTTTTATGATCTCTATCGTTCTATCGGTACTGCCGCCGTCGATAATAATTTGTTCCAGAACAAAATCGCCACGCTGGGCTAAATGAACACTCCTCAGGTTATTTTCAATATACTTTTCAGAATTAAAAGACGGGGTTATGATTGAAACTTTCATATTATCTTTCAATATTTATGAATTATTTTACTCTATAGAGTGAATAACCAACATTTGTAAATAACGGTGGTTCTGAATTACGTATCGATATTTTTGTGTTAAAGTACTTTCCAAGAATTATTCCATTTGGAATCTGGAAATAATATGTATTTTTACTTTTATATAATTGTTCGAGACTTACATTATGTTTTTCTTCAATTGATCTTATTAAATCATTTTCATTATAAATTATGAAAGGAATAACAATTAAGTAATCACCTGATACTGGAATTTGAATGTTAGTGGATTGATAAGCAGTATATTTTAAATCTTTTGAACCGCCGTTAAATAAGTGTTCACTATCAATCGGATCCATGGATTTAATATCAAATCGACTGGTATCGATTCCACGAATATTTAAAAATGTACCAATACTGTAATAATATTCCACACCGCTTCCCCTGTTGACGCCTATTAAGAATAGATTGATCGTTCTATTTTCGTAGCTGCCGGAGAGATCATTTTTAAGTATCGGAACTGCAGTTTCCAGGAACTCGTCCGTATTATAGGGAACGTACTTATACACCATTATTAAATTAATTCCCGTTGTAATCGAGTTAAGCAGCAGAAATACCAATATTATCATAATAACATTACGCAGCTTATGAGATAACGATTTCAGAGGGAGGTTATTTTCTCTTGATTTTATGAAAAGAATATTGATGTATATCGCATATGCCGGAATAATGAACGCGTATGCCGGTAAAAGGTACCGATAATAAATAGTTCCAGTTAATATATAAAATAACGCATAGAACAGGGCGGCCAGTAATGCAGAATCCGCAAAAAACAGTTTGAATCGATCGGCATCACTCAATTTGCTGCCCAATTCTTTCCTATTTTTTATCCTTATAAACAGCAGAATCGGTCCTAAGAATATTATTAAAGGATCCAATAATAGGTATCCAATTGATACTACTATGGATACGGACAGCCGACTAAAAAAATCGGGGTTTGTATTAAGAGAATAGAGATAATCTATTTTATGTATACTTAATACATATAATAGTAGAAATACGAAAGAAGATGCTAAAAATATTATGAGGATTGCCAGAGCACGTGGTTTATTATTAATATAATTTATCTTATCATATTTTTTTAGAAGATAAACAAATGAAATCGAAAACAAGGAAATCATAATGAAACCAGGTTCTTTGAAATATAGCGCAAGATTTATTGCCACCGCCCCAATAAGTAAATTCAGCATATTCATTTTGGATGATTTGCCTGAAAATAAATAATTTATTATGAAATATAACCCGACTGCGAATAAAAAGAAGGAATTTTTATCAGGGACCCCTAACCGGTAGTAGGACTCTGTGAACGCAGGGCTCAATATAAGGAGAACTATCAACAGGACACCTGTTCTCTTATTTGAGAACTTTTCTGCGATATAATATAATACACTGCACCCAATAAAAGCCTCCAAAAAGTTTAATAAATAAAATAAATACGGACTTATATCAACTTTGGATAATATTTCCCATTCTGACCAATATAATGGATAGAATCTTCCCACCGTCAACAAACTATCAATTAATTCCATTCTTGAAACATGATTGATGAGATATTCCAGCATATGCCAGTCATCAATCGGACCCCAGTTTGCAAAGAATGTAATCGGGATGAGCATTAATCCGATCAAGAGATATGGCGATAATATCCCCGCAAAGAAATGTTTCCTAATATCGTTATATTTTACCATAAATAAACTCATTTTATGAAGCGAATATTATCGATATACCCAGAATTATCAAAAAAATCCCGGCAAGTTTAAATAAAGTTATACTTTCTCCCATAAAATAGGATGCTATAACTATTAATGCGGTCGTCCCACCAACCATAATGGGCGATATGCTGCTCAACGGGAACTTTTTCAATATATATATGTATATAAGAAATGAAATCCCATAAAAAAATATTCCTCCAAGAATATAATGGTTCAGGTATAAATTCAGTGTACCTTCACTTTTATTGGCAGATATTTTTAATAATATTTGCGCAACAGCCGAAGCTATAATACCCGCTAAAACCAGAAAATATTGTAAGTACATAGTTATCCAAACCCGATTTTTTTATTGATTATATATCTTGGTCTCTTTTTTACTTCGTAAAATATTTTTCCCAAATATTCTCCCAGGATACCGATTGAAATCAACTGTATCCCGCCTATGAATAAAACGGAAATTATTATCGACGTCCAGCCTTCCAGCGCCTCATTTGTGAAAAATCTAATATATAGCGCATAAACCAGATATATGAAGCTGAGCAATGAAATAAGCAACCCGAGCACCATCGATATATGAAGCGGCATTGAGGAAAATGACGTTATCCCGTCCAGTGCAAAAGAAATCATTTTTCTTATGGAATATTTTGAGACGCCCGAAAATCGTTCGCTTGATTTATAGTGGATTTGCGTGCTGTTAAATCCCATCCAGTTTACCATCCCCCTGATGAATATGGAATACTCCCCTATTTCCTTAAATGATTCTATGACTTTTCGGTCCAATAACCTGAAATCGGCAGAACCTGCCTCGATCTTTGTTTTCGATACCATATTGATGAGCTTATAGAAGCTCCTTGATGTCAGTTTCTTAAAAAATGTTTGGCCGCTTGTCTCATCCCTGATTGTATTAACGATTTCGAATCCATCTTCCCATAGCGATATCATTTCGGGTATCAATTCCGGCGGATGCTGCAAATCTGCATCCATCATTATGGCGCATTCGCCTTTACAAAAATCCAATCCTGCAATAATGGCTGCCTGGTGACCGAAATTCCTTGAAAAACTAACCGATTTGACGTTCGGGTTTTCTTTATGCAAGGACTTAATGATATTGAATGTTTCATCAATACTGCCATCATCGATAAAAATTAATTCGTATCCAACACCGAGTTTATTTATCTGCTCAAGTATTTTTTGATATAAAACTTTAATATTTCCCGCTTCGTTGTAGCAGGGAATTATTATACTTACCGATGTCTTTTTTGTTTCCTGTTGCTGTGTCATCCTGCTAAACCCTATTGCTTAATACTATTTCAAGATATCATTTTAAACCATTCGACGGTTTTTCTCAAACCGTCTTCGAATGCGAATTCCGGTTCAAATCCCAGGACTTTTCGCGCCAGTGAAATGTCTGCCATGGAATGTTTTACATCCCCCGGTTGGGGATCGGTATATACCGGTTCAATGTCGGTTCCCAGAATATTATTCAGTATTTCCACAAGTTCATTTAAAGTTGTCCTTCTACCGCATGCGATATTGAACACCTTGCCCGCCGCCCCCCCGGCGCTGCATGCAAGAAGCGCAGCATCAACATTATCCTGGACATAAGTGAAGTCCCTGCTCTGCTCCCCATCGCCGTATATGACGGGGCGGCGACCTTGTAACATCGCAGTTATGAATTTTGGGATTACGGCGGCATACTGCGAATTCGGGTCCTGCCGCGGTCCGAATACATTAAAATAGCGAAGGGAGACGGTTTCCAATCCATAGAGTTCATGGAATATCCTGCAATAATACTCTCCGGCAAGTTTGGTTATTGCATAAGGCGTCAAAGGTTCTGGTTTCATCTCTTCGGTTTTCGGGAATACTGGTAAGTTCCCATAGACTGCAGCTGATGAAACGAAAACCACCCTTTTGACGCCCGCATCCTGCGCCGCCATGAGGACGTTTAACGTGCCGTCGATGTTATTCTGGTTTGCGGATACCGGGTCTTTAATGGAAAGCGGGACTGATATCATTGCAGCATAATGCAATACATAGTCGACGCCCTGGAACAGTTCTTTTAGCAATTCAGGATTCCTGATATCGCCATTCACAAAACGGATTTGAGAATCAACTTCGGACAGGTTTTCCATTTTCCCTGTTGAGAGGTTATCAATTGCTATAACCTCGTTGTCATGTTTGATTAGTTGTATAACGGAATTTGCCCCTATAAAACCCGCACCGCCTGTAACAACAAAACACTTTCCCTTAATCATTAATTTATCAATCCCTTTGATTTTAATTGCTGGTCAATGGCTCGTGATATATTCCTGATAGACCTTTTTAATCCCATCCTTTAACCGGATTCTTGCTTTCCATCCCAGCCGATGCAGTTTTGTAACATCCAGAAGCTTTTGCGGTGTCCCATCGGGCTTTGAGCTGTCGTAGACGATTTTCCCTTTAAAACCAACTATCTCTTTTATCAATTCTGCTAATTCCTTTATCGTGAGGTCTTCGCCAACGCCGATATTTACAAATTCTCCAATATCCGAAGCGTTATAGTTCTCCATCAGGTACACGCATGCATCCGCCATATCGTCCACATGCAAAAATTCGCGTCTTGGCGTGCCCGTCCCCCACACGATAACTTCCGGTTCATTATTTAATTTTGCTTCATGGAACTTACGAATCAATGCCGGTATGACATGGGATGTATTGAGGTCATAATTGTCATTGGGTCCATAAAGATTGGTCGGCATGACCGAAATGAAATTCGTTCCATATTCTTCATTATAATGCTTGCACATGCGTATTCCCGCAATCTTCGCCACTGCATAAGCCTCGTTGGTGACTTCAAGCCCGCCCGTCAAAAGATATTCTTCCTTTAGCGGCTGGGGCGCAAGTTTTGGATAGATGCACGATGAGCCGAGGAATAGCAGTTTTTTTACGCCGTTAACATACGAGGCATGTATGACATTTGCCTCTATCATGAGGTTTTCATAAATGAACTCAGCGGGGAACTTGCTGTTTGCAAGGATGCCCCCGACTTTTGCCGCTGCCAGGAATACGTATTCAGGTCTTTCTTTTTGGAAGAAATCGTTGACTGCTTGCTGGCTGGTAAGGTCGAGCTCGCTGCGTGTGCGGAATACCAGGTTGGAATAACCTCTGGATTCCAGTTTTCGCTTTATGGCAGAGCCTGCCATGCCGCGATGACCTGCGATGTAGATTTTAGATTTTGGGTTCATATGAGTCTTTTTATGTATTGTCTCTCCAATAATTAAGCAAATCGTTTAAAGTTTCATGGATATCTATTTCTGGTTTCCAGCCAATTTCAGTTCCAATTTTTGTATTATCTCCTAACATTATTGGCAAATCTGACGGCCTGAATTTCTGTTTATCGACTTCAATCTTTATGTCAACAATTGACAATGAAACCAGGAAATCAAGCAAATCCTTTAAACTATGCGCTTTGCCAGAGCAAAGATTAAATACTGTTCCTGGTTTAGCTTTTAATGCAAGTAGATAGTAGGCTTTCACTGCATCCCTTACGTCTGTATAATCCCTTCTTACATTCAAATTACCAACTGAGATTGTATTTTTAGCCAACCCTTTTTCAATATCTGCTATTTGTTTGGCAAACGAACTCAGCGCATATGATGTAGATTGACCCAGACCAGTCAGATTAAAAGAACGAACTCTTATGATGTCCATATTGTAACTTTTATAATATTGATATGCCAGCATGTCCTGGGCGACTTTGCTCACCGCGTATGTACTAAGTGGATTAAAACAACAATTTTCACTTACAGGCAGATCGGACTCTTTGATTAAACCATATTCTTCCGAAGAACATGCAACAACGATTTTAGTGGATAACTCAAGCTCACGTACAGCTTCAAAAATATTTACCTGTGAGATTAGATTATTATTCAGGATATTGATGGGGCTTTTCCAGCTTGCTGCAACAGAACTTTCTGCAGCAAAATGAAATATGCAATCCGGTTTGATCTTTTTCAACATCTCAAAAACAGCTGCATGATCAATTAAATTACATTGCTCATAAACGACACCAAGATGACTTTCAATCAAGTCTTCTGGGATTCTACGCGAAATCCCATATACAACATTATCATCACTTGCCAACACATTTGCAAGATGTCTTCCAACAAATCCATTTGCTCCCGTTATAAGATAAATTGTCATGTATAATTACTCTGGGGTCTATTATATGATGCTTTTATATATATCCAGCGTTTCATTTGCAGTTTTTTCCCAGCTAAATTTTTTTTCCTGTTCAAAACCAAGCTTAATGAGTTTCTCCCGCAACTCATTATTTTCCAAAGAATAAATTGCATTAATTAAACTTTCTTTTGAACATGGATCAAACAATATCGCAGCGTTTCCCGCAACTTCTGGAAACGAACTTGTGTTGCTTGCGATAACAGGGCACCCCATTGCCATAGCCTCAAGTAATGGAATGCCAAATCCTTCATAGAGGGATGGAAATACGAAACAAAAGGCATTTCGATATAATGATGCCAGCAAATTATCGGGTCCGTTTAAATGAATGATTTTTTTTGATAAATTAAATTCTTCTATGGTTTTTAACTCGTTTCTGTTGAACCCGCTTCCACCAAAACAAACCAGATTAAACTTGTCTGAAAAATTATTTATATAGACATCTAATAAAAGTGAAAAATTCTTATATGGGAACCGATCGCCTACATATAAAATATATTGCTTTTCTATATTGTATTTGGTTTTAATTTCATTAAATTCTAAACATTTTGACAAATTAATTGATGAAGCTAAATGAACTACTTTAACCTTATTTTCCGGAACATTGTATATTCTAATTAGATCTTTTCTCGTATTCTCAGAAATACAAATGATGACTTCGGCGGAATCAATCGAACTTCTTTTTGCTTGAATAACCCATTTACTATTCCAAAATTGATTGCTATACAGCTCATGTATCATATCATAGACTGTTAAAACAATAGGACTTTTTTTAAACTTATTCAAATCTTTTCTATAATAAGTGGGATGATAAATATCAAAATCTGATTTAGAATATATTTTATTAAACCAGAGTTTATTAATTATTTCAAAGGTGTACCCTATATATTTTATTTCAGGTACTTTATATCCATTATATAAACTAAAATCACTTTTGTGATTCGATAAGCCATATTCATTAACATGAAAACCTTCAAAAAGATTTATTCCCACGTCTTCTTTACTTGAAAGTCTTGTAATTAATTCATAAAAATATCTGGAAATGCCGCCATAGCGCTGCAATCGGAATATTGAGTGGTCGTATAATAATTTCATATCTGCTGGACTTGTTTTTTTAAAGACACATACAAATTAAATGGAACGGATAACATTTTTATAATGATATATTCTTTATGAAGTTCTTTTTTGCAAAATATATGAAAAAATGTCGTAAACGAAATTAATTTATATCCTTCCAAATTTCCTAATATTTTCAAGCTTTTCTTAGACCATAATGTAAAATGACCTGCATCAGGATTTAAATACCACCAATTTACAATATTTTTATCCGAATTATTTACTAGGAATGTTGTGAATATTATAAATTTTGGATACTTAAAATCATCCAATAGTTTTTTAATCTCATTGAAAGCATTGGTGAAATGTTCAAAAACTTCGATCAATAAAAGAACCTCTGACGGAAAAGGTTTATTTTTATAATATTTTTTATCTAAATATAAATTATTTTGCATGAATGGTTCATAAGCTAGAATGCGGTATCCTAAATCAATAAGAGATTTTGTCAAGTACCCGTTGCCAGCGCCATAATCGCACATTTGCTTTTCTTTTAAGTTAATAAACCTATTAATAATATTTATTAATTTTAATACTAAGTTGGCTCGGTCTTTCCAACCAGTATCCACATTTCTAAAATAGTTATCATTGTAAATTTTAGACAAATCATACTTTTTAGATTCATTTACAACTATCAATCCACATGTTTTGCATTGGTTGTATTCAACATTTTCTCCCATTGAATGTGAATATTTATCGAAATTGTAAAACTCAGTGCAGCCGCATATACAGCTATTTGTTATACTAAATTTGGTCATATTTTATTTGCTTGTGATCATTTTAATTTGACTTCAAGCTCTTGTATCGAATCTTTGTGTTTTTTTCTAAATAGATGGCATCCAGTATAAAAATCATTCTTATGAAAACTCCTTTGAACCTCAGAAACAATTTCACAAGTTTTATATAGCTTTACATCACGCAACGCCCAAAACCAAAAACGGTGGTTTCTACATCAAAAACGCATAGTGGAGACTATCAACTTTGTAAAAAGGTGGAAAAATGATTAAAAACAAATCTTACAGTAGAGGGCATGCCCTCAGAATTGCGGTAGGAACAACTCTGGCGATTTTACTGTTATGCGGTAGTGCCGCTGCCGATGCGCTATCCAACTCGGGCGGTGGAAGCTGGTTATATTATAAGGATATAACAATCAGTAATACTGGTAGTGCTTTGACCGATTATCAGGTGCTGGTAAACCTGACAGGAAACGACTTCCCCACCAATGCCAGTGGCAGCGGTGCAGATATAAGATTCACAAACGAAAGTGGGAATGAGCTAAGTTACTGGATTGAAAACTGGGATTATACTGGCAGAACCGCCAGGATCTGGGTGAAAATACCGAGCATACCGATTGTGCCCAGTGCCATACGCATGTACTATGGAAATCCAAGCGCGTTGAGTTCGAGTAATGGGGATACGACTTTTGATTTTTTTGATGATTTTAGTGGAGACTTGAGCAAGTGGACGATTCTTAAAGGCGCAACGGCAGTTATGGAAAATGGAGAATTAAGTTTAATGGACACTCAAAATACTGAAGATTTTATTCATTCAAAAACATTTCAGACAAAAAATGGCATAATAGAAGCTAAAATCAAAGTAATATCTACGGCATTCGTTGCTCATTGGATCATTGATGGCCGTTGGACATCACCATATTCCTATATATCAGTTACAGCACGGCTAGGAAGTGGATATAATGACTTTTACACATTTGCTGGTTATCCGATTAAAGGTATCCCATGGGCCACAAACACATTGAACACATGGTTTTTATTTCAATTAAAAATGAATGAGGACAAGTTAGAAGGGAATGCTTACGATACGTCTGGTACATTATTAAAATCAACACAAGGATCATCTACAACAGGAATTGGCTATGTTGGCATAAGATCGTGGGGGTCATCGCACACACATTATGATGACATTCGTGTCCGCAAATACGCCTCCCCTGAACCCTCGGTCACCGTGGGCACCGAGATTCAAATACCCATCCTGAAAAACATAACAGTCTCATCGTCCTCAGCATTGATGGTTGCGGGTGCAACTCAGACCTTCACAGCTACGCCTAAAGATCAGTTCAACAATCCAATAAATGCTACAGTGACCTGGAGCAGCAGCAATACAAGCGTAGGCACTATCAATCCCGACACCGGAGTGTTCATAGCAAAAGCAGCAGGCACAACAGTAGTTACGGCAACAAATGGAAGCGTTTCCGGGAGCGCCAGTGTGGTAGTGCTATTAGCGCCGCAAGGATTCAGGTTTGTACAATTAACCGATGTGCATATAGGGGTTGATATTACTGAATGTGGTTTCAAAGCGAGTAACTTTGCAAATAATCTTTTACAAAAAGTGCTATTGACAGAAATGCAGACAATCATTTGCCAAAAATCGCGAAAAGAATCTATTAGCAAGTTCGAAAATGTTGTACAAAATATCCTGGAACTTTCCCCTAAGCCGGATTTTGTACTAATAACGGGCGATTTGGTCGAATGGAACTCTGCAAAACAATATCAGGATTTTAAACCATTCCTCAAAAAATTTAAAGATAATAATATCGATGTTTACATTGTTCCCGGAAATCACGATAGACGCGGGAAAGAAAACCCACAATTTTTGATCGATACTGTTTTCCCAAATAATGGTATAATCAATTACAAGAATACTGTTGACGACAGAGATTATTCCGATAAATCTTTTATGCATAAAAAATACATGTTTATAGGTCTGGATTCTGGGCATGACCTTGACTCAATTCAATCTCAGCCAATAGAATGGGCATATCCAAGCGGATCAGGTTTATCAAAAAATGATAACTCTAATCAAATTAAATTTGTTAATGAAACCATAATCGACGGTAAGACTATTATTTTTATGCACCACCCGGCAATATATGATTCATCGCTGTTTGGTTCTTATAATGTTATAAGCAAGAACCGTGAGGAATTTGTTAATCTTGTTAAACAAAAGGATGTGAAGTTAGTGCTCACAGGTCATACTCATGATTCTGAGCTTTTATATAATGATAGTAATATGTTTAGTGTCACCAATCGTATTGGTTCATTTATAGTGAATAAAATTATTACTGAATTTTTTAAAATTCGAAAATCTCCTGTATTTATCCAGACAAGAAGCGCCACGAAGGATGATAGCGCTCTTCATGGATACATGATTGTGGATATAGGCTTTGATATATTCCATATCACTGAGATGTCTCTTCATGATGTAAAAATGACAGGCACAGTAAGTGAGCCGGTTAGCAGTTTTTACATATACTCACCAGCCGACCTCCATATCTACGATGAATTTGGAAGACACACCGGCTTGAATGCCAGTGGAGTAATAGAGAACAACATACCAGACTCATATTACTTTGAAGAAGACAAGATTGGTAACGTAACGCTACCAGCTTTTATACTCTTACACAATAACACTCTAAATTACAGTATTAAAATCGTGTCAAACTTCAGCAGAGAGAATCTAATAGGAGACCGCTCATCGTTCAATTTCACAATCGAACACAAGACCAATAACGGTACCATAACCATAAATTATAACAATGTATCGATAAACAGGGATTCACAAGCTTATCTCCAGATGAACACCACTCAGACAGATTACACTATGCAGCTTGACCTGAACAATGACGGTATTCCGGATGCGACAAAGATGCCAGATTCAATAACCATGAATTATGCGCCCACAGCAATCATTTCATCCCCAACCGATGATTCCATATGGGATCAGGGGCAACCAATAACATTCAACGGCACAGGTATTGATAGAGAGGATGGGATATTAACCAGACTAACCTGGATTTCTGACAGAGACGATGTAATCGGTCATGGGAACTATACCACCTCAAATCTTTCTGCTGGCGTTCACAATATAACGCTGCTGGTTAATGATAGCACGGACCAGGTTAATATCTCAAACATAATCATAACAGTCAGGGACACAAAGCCTCCAATTCTTAGCATAGATTTACCGCCTGAAAACAAGATATTTAATAAACAAAATGTTACAGTAAAAGGAACAGCCTATGACGACAGCGGTATTTTAAATGTAACAGTAAATGGAGTTCAGGCGGGTAAAGAAGACTGGAATACCATCTTTGCTCTGAAAGAAGGCGAGAATAGAATTGAAGTTGTGGCGACAGACAATAAAGGATTCAGCGCTACAGCGAATAGAAAGGTTTACTACAATAGTTCATTAGCCAGCGACACACGACCGCCGGCTTCTATTGCAAACCTGACTCATAAAACAGGTTATGATACAGGAAACCGCGCATGGATAAACTGGACATGGGAGAATCCCGAAGATGAAGACTTCAGCTATGTAATGATAAACCTCGATGGTATACATATGGAGAATACTTCACAATCTTATTTCAACAT
Organism: Candidatus Methanoperedens sp.; assembly: GCA_049303315.1. GTDB lineage: Archaea > Halobacteriota > Methanosarcinia > Methanosarcinales > Methanoperedenaceae > Methanoperedens. The sequence goes on along the minus strand of JBAQMZ010000054.1, from coordinate 48,010 downwards.
TACAGGACTTTCCTGTGATGCTACCTACGATATAAGCATTTTAAGCGCAGATATTGTGGATAATATCAACAATACGGAAGTTAAGGATACGGTAAGAACCCCTCCCCCGGATACCACCCCGCCCACCACAACAATTTCTCTATCCGGAACTCCTGGAAGCAACAACTGGTACACCTCTGATGTCCAGGTAATCCTGACAGCGGCCGACGATGAAGCGGGCGCAGGCATTGCAAAGACAGAGTTCAGTTTTGATGGTACAAATTGGAGTTCGTATACTACTTTGTTCAACATAAGCAGCGAAGGTATAACAACTGTTTATTATCGCTCAACCGACAACGCCGGCAATGTTGAAATGACCAGAAATCAGACAATCAATATTGATAAAACCTCTCCTATAATCAGTATCAGCGGCGTGACCGACGGTAGCTACTACAATTACAATGTAACTCCTGTCATAGCCGTTACAGATACGAACCTGCATACTCAAACGGTTGCGCTGAACGGTGCTCCATATGTAAGTGGGACTCCAATTTTTGCAGAAAGCGGGTATACGCTTACGGCACTGGCGACCGATATGGGTGGAAATAAAGCATACAAGGCTGTGAACTTTACCATCGATAAAACGCCTCCGGAAGCAGCTATCAGGTTTGATACAACTTCAAGGGATATCAAGGTCTATAATAACGAGACCGGCAGCGAGGTCAATTACACAGGATTGCCATCCAAGAAGAATAAGGATAGTAAGGAGGATGACGGAGACGAAAAAGGCTGGAAGCTAAGACAGTACGTACTTGCAGACAAAGCGGGCAACTCGCTTGTGCTTGTTTTGAAGCATAAAAAGGAAGGGAAGGAAGTAAAAGTCGAAGTCCTCAGTACACAATATAATGACCAAACCGTCATAAATGCAGTAGAAAACAAGATGCAGGCAGAATACTCCGAAGATAAGAACGGGCTGCTCAAGGAATTGGAGCAGGCGATTGAAGCCAAAAAGCGCTTCGAAGCCGGGGCGAAATACAGCGCAAAGAAAAATGAATCTGAAATAAAGGTGAAACTTGATGGGCAAAAAGAGCAAAAAGAGACTATATCTGGTATAGCGACACTGGAGCTATTGACCGAGAAAGGTGGATTGAAGCTCAGGTATTAGGGGCTTTAATTGCCCCTTGATTTTTTAACTAATAATTCTAAAGAATTTGGGAATAAACACTACAGATGATCCTATACACTTCCAATGTTTCGTTGGCGGTTTTTTCCCAGCTGAATTTTTTTTCTTGTTCGAATCCTAGATTAATTAATTTGCTTCTATTAGATTCATCATATAGGGACTCAATAGCATGAATTAACTCGTTTTGTGAGCGCGGATCAAACAATATCCCACCATCACCTACAACTTCAGGAATTGAACTTGTATTACTGGCAATAACAGGACATCCCATTGCCATAGATTCAAGTAATGGAATGCCAAATCCTTCATAAAGGGATGGATATACCAGACAAAATGCATTTTGGTATAATGAAGCAAGCAAATTATCAGGACCATTTACATGGAAGACATTTTTTAATAAATTTGATCTCTTGATTATTTCCAGCCTATTTTCACCAAAACAAACTAAATCAAACTTGTCTGAAAAATGAGATGTATAGACATCTAACAAAAGTGAAAAATTTTTATAACCACCTCGGACGCCGACATGTAAGATATATGGTTTTTTAATATTATATTTTATTTCTAATTCCTTGAATGGTATGCTTTTTGACGATTGCAATGAGTTTGCCAAATAAACTACTTTAATTTTATTTTCAGGAATATTATACATTCTAATAAGGTCTTTTTTTGTATTTTCAGAGATACATATTATAATATCAGCAGAATCAATGGAGATTTTCTTTGCTTCTATAACAGATTTACCGTCTCGAAATTGTCCACTATATAATTCATGTATCATATCATAAACTGTTAGAACAATAGGACTTTTTTTAAATTTATTTAAATCTCTTCTATAATAAGTAGGGTGATAAATATCAAAATTTGATTTAGAATATATTTTATCAAACCAGAGTTTATTAATTATTTCAAAGGCATCTCCTGTATATTTTATTTCAGGAACTTTATATCCTTTATATAAACTAAAATCACTTTTGTGATTCGATAAGCCATATTCATTAACATGAAAACCTTCAAAAAGGTTTATTTCCATGTCTTCTTTACCTGAAAGTCTTGTTATTAATTCATAAAAATATCTGGAAATGCCGCCGTAACGTTGTAGCTGAAAGATAGAATTATCGAATAATACTTCCATAAATATTCTATTTACTTTAAAAATCTTTTTTCAATAAAGTTCTTTTATTTTTATCAAACTATTTTTTTCGACATCATAAACAAGCATATCCTCGATACTTTCAAGACGATCATCACTGGACAGGTAAGATAATTGGCCTTTTATATCTCGTGATTCTCTAAATTTTGATTTTACATACCCCGATTCAATGCTAACAGATTTAATATTGCCAATTTTATCATTTCTGATAAAAAAGGCATTGTTCCCACTGCTATCTGAACCTACGAAAATATAACCTTTCTTTTCAGCCAATAAGCATAGGGCTTTCAATGAACAGCCAAAGAATAGGTTAGAGTAATGCGCTTTTGTCCTGTCGAAAGTTGGATTATATGGAATTGTAATTGCGTGTTTGTAACCGAAAACACTATTGTATTCGATAATAACGATAATTGGATCAACTACGTTTATGCATTCCCATATCCAGTAGTCATTCCCATCGAGATCGATGCTTAAAATCCCTATTTCACCAAAAAAATTACTGTCAGAGATGATATTATTTATATTATCCTTATTAATAAAATAATGAACTCCTGTTAAGTCGCGTCTCCAATAGATTGGATCTTTTTTGATGTAATCTATATTTTCCTTATTTCCATCAATTACAAGCCCTTTCCAGTTATTATTTATCAACAGGAATCTTGTGTTTGATTCCGTGTAGTATTGAACCCCAAACTCAATAAATTTTTTTTCTGAGATCTCAATATTATTTATCAAATATTGAATGATTCCATCTGTTCCCCACTGTGAGAAAACCTTGAATTCGGTTTCATGAATATTCTCGTATATTCCATAGGATTTTATATGATTAATCATAATTTTTGCCGTTAGAATTTTCACATCATCTAACTGGCTATTCATAGCAGCGAACCCAGAAGAAATACCTAAAATCTCTCTTATTTTCTGTATAATTAGTTTTAAAAGTTTCATCTTATAACCTCATTCTTAACAAATGTACAAAAATGGAAAGGTAATCAGCTAAATATCTATCTAAACAGCCATTATTTATGCTTTTCATGATTTTATAGCTTTTCTTAATAACTTTAATAATAAGGTTTTGATTCCGAATTGTTGTAAATTTCGATGCAACAGAGTATTTCTATTATTTATTAAATGTGGAATATATCCAGTAATATAAATACCAATAGACCGATATAATTTATATTTATAAGATTCTATTATTATTTTTTTTATACTACTTAATGGAAACCAATAAGTTTCCATATTAGCCATCAACCAAGCCTTAATTCTGTCAGCGGCAGGAAAATCAAAAGAGCTTGCTGGAGGGGGCTTATAATAAACTTTGGGATCAATTAACGTAGAAAAATTACGTAAATCCCCAAGTGTTCCATTTTTCTCATACCATTGATTTATTTCTGTTCCAGGCCATGGAATGCACATATTCCAGAATATATAATCTGGTTTTAAGGATTTTGCAAATTTCAAAGAATACAAATGACGTTCTAAATTGTCCCCAGGCAGACCAATCACAAAGCAGAGGCCTAATATTAACTTATTTTTTTTAATAAGCCTTGCAGCCTTCTTGACGTCTTTCAACGACTCGCCTTTATGGATTAATTCGAATACTTCAGGATGTCCGCTCTCAACTCCCAAGCAGATATTTTGCCCCCCTGCTGCTACATATAGCTGAATCAATTCCTCGTCAATAAGATTTGCTCTCATATTATCTATGGCAAGATCACAACCCGTATTTGCTTCACTAAACAATTTCAAAAAATTTTTAAAACGTTTCATGTTGGATGTGGGGCAATCATCAGTAATAACTATGGTTTGAATCTTTGGGTGTCTTCTTTTTGCCTCTACAATTTGATGTAAACAGGTATTGACATCCCTATATCTGACACGGCAACCAGAAATCGAACTAATTATACAAAAACTACAATTATAAGGGCAGCCACGGCTCAACTGGATTTGATATACTGATAAATATTCGCTTCCAAAAGCTATATCAAGGTTTATTGAAGGAATCTCTTCAGGAGAAGGCAGAGAAGAATCTATGAAAACTGGAGATTGCTCACGAGTGGCAGATGCTATTAAATTTAAAATAATGCTATCTGCTTCTCCTCGAATAATGTAGCTAATTCGACTATCGGTCCTAAAATCACTAGGATACATTGTAAAATGTGGTCCTCCTAGAATTATAGGTATATCACAACAGCCCGAAATCTTATCAATTAGGATTTTGCATTCGTCATAGACGTAAGTGAATACAGAGATGCCAATTAAATCGGGCTTAAATTCATGAATAACCTGTTCTATGGTTGGAACTTCAATTTTGTCTCTTATACCCCTTAAAAAGGCATAATCCATTATTTTCACGGTATATCCGTTTCTTGCCAAGATTTCCCCTATTAAGGATAATCCCATATGAATACGGTTAACTACAAAATTATCTTGTTTTGCAGGATTTACCAATAATATTCGTTTAATCATCACTAACCTATACTCATAATATTCGTAATCATATTCTTTTATTAATCTCCAAGTATTTTTCTGAAAAACTCTATAAACTTCCTGTATAATTTTGATTTTCTTTTAAGAGCAGTTGACAATTTCAAAATGCTTGTCATGACTTCTAATTTTATGTTTTCTAATTTTGAAAATGAATCCTGATTAATCGAATAGTTATTAATAAAACTTTGGTGTTGGTATGCAATATCGCTAAATTTGTGAACTTGATTTTCAGGAATAAACATCGAGATCGCAAAAAAATGTATGGATTCATCTCCCCAACGATATTTATATATTCCCCCAGCCCGGTCCAGATAATTAAAATAGTCCATAAAATCACGGGAACACCAGAAATCCATTTTTGATATTTCAAAATTGGTACCAAAAACGGTCATATCCCAAATTCCACCGGACGTGAACTTTAGCAAAAATGTCGGTTGAATATTATACTCTTCAATATATTTTTCAGTAATATTCCAAAGACCACTAACAACAGCAGGATTATCAATACCTGTATGTATATGTCCATATATATAGTTATTTTCTTGCATGAAACGAAATACGTCATAATCTACTTTATCAAGCAAGAAGGAGTCAGTATCCAGCCGCCAATAATAATCATAGTCCTTAAGAGCAGGATTCTGGTAAATAAGCCCACTAAAAAAACGGCACATATGTCGGTATCCCATCGAAAATTCAAAACCATCCACATAGATGAACTCTGGAATATCCTCTTTCTTCAAAAAATCTGGAACTTTGAATTCAACTTTTTCAAATTTTAGGTTTGACCGTGTGGCTTTTCGAATCTCTTCCATCAAATTTTCATTAAAGTCTTCGTGGAAAATAATAACAGGATAATTGAATTTGTCATTAAAATTAATATCTAAAAGTGATAAGCTACGTTTCAGACTGGCGATGTCTTTTCGTTTCGATCTGGCTAAATATAAAATTACCGCTTTGATAGGCACTTTTTCATATACACTTGAACTAATATTTATCATTATCTAAATCACAACCAGTATGGCCACGTTAAATTCATCTGAGTTACTATCCCCTTTAATTCATCACATATATTCCTATCGAATTTCAATATTAGAATAGCATACACAATTCCACCGAGGACAACAGGAATTAACGAAAACCACACATTGGACAAAGGTATAAGCAGTCGGTAGCACCCCACAATAAAAGCCATAATTATAGATGCCTTTAGAATATTTAATAAACTTTCTAACTCTAATCGTATACTTATCATCCTCGATAATATCCGACCAGCTAAAATAGCGTTTAATATCATAGTCGCAAGAGTGGCAACAGCGGCTCCAGAAATACCATAAAGTGGTATCATTATTATATTCAGCACAATGTTTGCCATAGCAGCAAAAGCGGTTACTTTAAATGCATATTTTTGACGGTCTAACGCACCCAGATACATCGTAAAAAATACTTGGAAAATATTTACTAATTGTGCAATTAATAGTATTACGAGTGTAGAATATCCATACATAAATTCGGCACCATAGAAAAAATATAATAACTTATCACCAAGCAAAACTCCACCCATAAATATTGGGATAGCCAGTATTAGTGAATAGCTAAATGCACGGGAGAGCGACTTTTCTATAGATCCTATATCACCAATCTTTCCCCACCGGCTTACCTTAGGCCATATTGTTGCATGGAACGTGGCTGTTATAAGCATCATAACAGAGGTGAATTGCAACACCACCCTGTATACCCCTACATTTGCATTATTTAGATAATAACCTATCAAGATGGTATCTGCATATGAAAATGCAAGCATTCCGCTTGAGGTCAAAAACAACCAGAAGGAGAAGATTGACAGGCTTTTAAGGTGCTTCCAACCAAAACGTACAAAGTGTAGATCAAAAAAACGCAATTCTATTATAAATGCAGCAAGCATACCAATGGCAAAACCACCCGCAAGACCTGCAACACCATAGCCAAAAAAAATCGCAGCAACCTGAATAAGAACACGCGACATATCATTAATGAAAGCACATGTAGAAAAAATTCCAATTTTCCCGCAACCTGCAACACCCACGGAAACTGTTCTAAAAAAGAGTGATATAATTAACGCTAATAAAAGCCAGATGAATATCCCTGCATCATTAAGGTCAATAAAATAGCTGCGGAACATAATCAATGCAATTAATACTGCTGTCACAAACAAAGAGTGCAGAACAAAGAATGCGCTAAAATAAGCATCCGGCTCTTCACCTTCACTGATACGCTTAACAGCAGCCCCGCCGAACCCTCCATCAGTCACCATGCCAATTATGCCATAATAAGCCAAAAATAGGAAATATGCACCCAAAACGCTTGCTCCCACTGCATGTGCAAAATACATCGTACTTAAAAAACCAACAATCGTAAATGCAATCTGCCATATGAATGCTATTATGCTCTGTCGCCGAACAGCCTCTATGCCAGTTATTCGTGAAAAAAATGAATTCAAAAACATGATTATGCTAGGATTACTGATATTGCATCATTTTTAGCTCGTAACATGAAACCGCCAATCAGCCTGCCATATCCTCCTGTGATACCTGTTGTTATTGCTGTTTTTGTCATTTGTATCACTTAGATGATTGGAATTGAGTCTTATTTGTTAATATAATTCAGCAATTAAAAATATTTCACTGAACATTTTTTAATTCAAACTGTTATATTCAAATTATTGTATTATTTCTCAGAATAACTGCATTTCCTTTCCTATATATAACATCATATACTTCAATATTCGTATCAATTTTACTGATATCAAGTATTGCAATCATATCTCCGTTCCTTGAAGTCAATTCCCATTTATTAAATTTTAATTTCATTACGTCAGCATTTTCTACGCCATATCTATCATCCGCAGATGTAAAATTTCGTTTAGAGATTTCAGTAAACCATAACCCTTGCGGCCATTCAGCAAGAGATGTTAGATTTCCATATTTTAAATTATCTCGCGTCCACAATGCGATATCGTATTGGTCTGGTGTTATTGCAAGCACCTGATGCCCTGTTGATTTTATACCAAGAATCATTGTATAGCTGCTCAAAATTACTAAGGTGCTTAAGATTATCAAGAACATCGGCTTAAATCCCGGTGAATTTTTAACTTTGTAGACATAATTCCATCTGGATAATATGTCTTTGAGAATCATCCAGAGAAATATGGCAGCAGGATACATCAATAAATTATATGATTTTGCATAGAAATATAAATCGAATCCAAAATAGAGTGCAGCGATTCCCAGGGTCAATGTCTGAAGAAATGAAGCAATAAAGAATGCCATTAAAATGTCATATTTCTTATTCCTGATGTATTTGATGCCGCCTATAATACCTATTGTGAAATAAACCGTTAAAACGTTGTTTATGGAGTTGATCAGCATGGGATATTTTTCTGGGTTCTCTCTCCAGTTAAAAAAACCAAATGGAAGAAAGCTCATAGAGGGGCCTGTGCTTGTTTTATTTACTGCGCTAAACAAAGCTATGTTTATAAAATTGATTGTTAAACCTCCAACAATTAAAGTGAAAATTGCAAATTGTATTCCTTTTGCTTTTTTGCTAATATTTGAATTTGTGAGTAACGTGATAAATAATGTTAGCGCCGGGATTAATGCCCAAAAGTTATAACTGAAAATAATTGCAACTTCTATTATGATTAAGGGTAACAGTTGTGGAAAAGCTGGCATCTTAATATAATCCAGCAAAAGCCACATAAAAGCTAAGACCAGATAAATCCCGAATACCATTGTCCACCATCCCATCACCATTGTCGCATATGATGTCAAGAAAAATGATAAAGTGATGCAAGCAGGAATCAACCCAAAAAATTTATTGCTAATATTGGATTCTACGACAATTCCATATACAATCCCGGCGGTTAAAACAGTTATGATAACTATAAAAGGATATATAATTTGTATAGGGTCTATATTAAGAAGCCTCGTTACAAAAGCGGCAATTAGACGCATTCCGGTAGGATATAAATAAACATCAAGTTCTCTGGTTTGTGAATATTCAAGAACATTATTTTTTGCGATGGATTCTATTATTTCAAAATGAACCACAGAGTCTACATTTCTACTCACAGGGAAAAATGAAGGAAGTGCAGGCATGATATACACTATAAATCCAATACTAATTATAAAAATAAAACCAAATATAAATGTTTTATCTAAATAAATATCTGGATGCAATAATTGTCTATTATTCAGTAAAATTAGTCCCGCAATTAGAAAAAATATAATCAAGGTATATGCAGAAAATAATGGGGCATTTAAAAAATTAAGATAGTAACCAACCAAAATTGTCAGCGAACTGAAAATTGTAATGACCGAAACGACTAGTTTTATCACTGACTGGGTAGGATATACAGATTTAATAAATAAATATGATGCGAATAAGCCTACTATTAATATGAATAATTCTAAAATCATTTTTTTGACCAATTTTTAATTATGCAGGATAGAAACCTACAAAAATATAAATAGTTCTTCATACGCCACTCTCTCATAATCTGGTTATGAATAAAATGTTTTATTTTCCCATATAATAAATACCCGTTGCAGCAATACTTAAACCAATCGCAAATAATGCTAAACCTGTTATAACCTGTTTACCCCATATATCATTTAAAACAAGATGATTTATATATGCATTTAAAATGCTGCTTAAAGCTAAAAATATGTACACGATACAAAAAAACTTGGTAGTGCTAGGTTCAATTCTCTGCGCATATAATAGTAATACTGCGCCAACTACTCCAAAGAAAATATATATTCCTGCAGAGACGATAAAATTCCATGATAGTAAATTACCCATATGTTCGGTTGCCAGTTTTCTTAATATATTTCCGGGAATTGATGTGAGAGTTCCTGCAATTATTAATATATAGAATATTATTGTACTGTTCATGTTAACTTTACCTTCTCTTCTTCATAGCATTAGATAGATACTACCATATAAAAGTATTTACCTTAATGAGAGCAAAGGCTATAAAAAAAGAATTACTAATTGCGCAAAAGTTACATGAACGTAAATAAAAGGAAACATTATATGAAAGTCTTATTAATTAATCCCCCATCTGGAATAGAGAACCCAATCCTGCCTCTTGGGCTGGGATATATTGCAGCTGTACTAGAAAAAAATGATATTGACGTTAAAGTGATTGATGCCACCGCCCTGCATCTAAATCAAATGCAGCTTGTCAATGAAATTATATCATTTCAACCAGATATTGTGGGTGTTTCTATTATGACTCCCACTTACAGCGCATCGATTGAGACGGTGCGGATGATACGTAAAATAGCCCCTAAAATTGTGATTATTGTAGGCGGCCCACATCCTTCAGCGCTTCCGCAAAGAACTTTGGAAGAAAACCCTGAGATAGATATTATCGTCTGTGGGGAAGGTGAGTTCACTATGCTGGAATTAATACAGACAATATCAAGCGGAAGGAGCATTGAATCAGTTAAAGGGATTTATTATCGGAAAAATGGTCTATCTATCTCTACCTCATCACGTGCTCCTATTGATGATTTGGATTCGCTACCTTTCCCAGCTCGTCATATGTTTCCAATAGACAAATACAAAACTCATCCGCCTTATGGCATGAAAAATCCATATATGAGTATGATATCATCAAGAGGGTGCCCCTTCAAGTGTGCTTATTGTTCTAAATCCATTTTTGGTAATAAGCTTAGAATGCGAAGTCCGAAGAACGTTGTTGATGAGATAGCATATTTGATCAAGGAATATGGGATCAAAGAAATTCATTTCTATGACGATGATTTTACTATTAATATGAACCGAGCTGAAGAAATATGTGATGAAATAATAAAAAGAGAAATAAAAATCATTTGGTCTTGCACAACGCGTGTGGATTTAGTAAACCAAAATTTACTTAAAAAAATGAAATCTGCCGGTTGTTGGTTAATCTCATATGGTGTTGAATCAAGTCGTCAAGAGCTATTAGATCTAATCGGAAAAGGTATAACTATTGAACAAGTAAAAAGTGCCATTAAATGGACAAAAGATGCTAGAATAAAGATTTTAGGATTTTTTATGATAGGATTGCCTGGGGAAACTATCGAATCTATTAACGAAACTATTCAATTTTCAAAGGAGTTAGATTTTGATATTACAAATTGGAGTTTAACTACGATATTCCCCGGCACTCCTTTGGAAGAACTGGTAAAGAAAAGGGCGTTAAAAAAGGGAAAAATTATTCCATACACGTCTGGTCATCATGATCTGTATCGCCTACCTTTAAAACAGAATCCAGTATTTATATATGAAGAAAATTTATCAGTCGATGAATTGAATCTGTCTATAAAACGTGCGTATAGGGAGTTCTACTTACGTCCAAAGTACATGTTGAGGCAGATTTATCAAATCAATTCTATTTCTGAGTTGGTGTACTATTCCCGGGTAGGCTTCACTATGTTAAAATGGCTTCTGACATAGAGTAGATATTGATATAGTGAAAGTAAAAAACAGAATAAGAGATGGCTAGGGATATTAACCCTATTTTTATCATTACATATCCGACCTCTCAAATAAAAGTATCCAAAAACCTCCTAAAAACGATTTCGAACTATCCATCAATACAAATCCATTCATAGCGAGTGAATCTAGGAAATAGTCATAACTATAATCCAGTTCCGGTGGTCCCCTCTCAGGTATAAAGAAATAGTAAATATCAGCAAATTTTTTATACAGAGATTTTTTATTTGGTTGTAAAAGTAAAATATACTTATCACTTATTCGGCACATTTCTTTTATCATGAGTTGTACGTCCTCACTTTCGAAGTGTTCAAGTACACCTCCAGCATAGACCAAATCGAATTCTTTGTTCCTGAATTTTGTGTGAAAAGCATCCATTTCAATAACATTGAATCCTTTATCTCTGCATATTTTCACACTAGTCTCTGAGGAGTCTATTCCTATTAAATCATTAAAACCATATTCTTTGAACCACTCCAAAGATTTACCAAAACCACATCCAATATCCAAAACTTTAAGTTCGTTTGGTACTCGGTTTGGTATTCGATCTAATATTTTAACCATATCTCTCCTGATAACACCAAGGCAAAATTCAGCTAGTATATTATATTTCTCGATGCTTGGCCATGTCTTATCCCATTCCTTCATTACTTTTATTCTTTTCAAACGTTATCACTTCTCAAACATGTAACATACAAGAATTCCTTTCATCATCTTCTTGGATTCATCCAGATCTCTTATTGGCGCTTTCTCCAAAAGTCATTTTTAGTTACCTATGTATATGTTTTTACAAAGGTTATACGCTCCCTTTAACAATTGGGTATAGTCACTGAAAGATTTAGCGAACCTAAACCTTTTAATAATATATTTCGTCCTGAAATAAAATGCTTTATACGCATCATGGATTGCATTTTCTATCTCCGTCTTATCTAAATCAGGGTATTGAACTACTGAATTTGCAATAGGATCATATTCTTGCCAATCTTTTGCAATCAACCATCCTTTGCTTTTTGCAAGATTGTAGAATTCTGTCCCTGGATAAGGAGTTGCAATGGCGAATTGAACGTAATCAGGATCCAGTTCTAAAATAAATTTTATTGTTTTATTGATTGTATCTTTTGTCTCTCCCGGCAATCCAAACATGACAGTTGCATGAGTTTGAATCCCGACTTTTTTTGTCATTTCAAAGGCATTTTTTATCTGCTCGATTGTTATCTTTTTATTTGCCATGTTTAGAATATCCTGAGAAGAGCTCTCCACTCCATAGCGTATTGTAATACAACCTGCATCCGCCATCTTTTCTAACATTTCTTTTGATACCATATCTACCCTGCCCAAACAATCAAATGGAATATCTATCTGCCTTTTTTTTATTTCTTCACATATTGATTCAACATGTTTTTTACTAACAGTGAACGTATCATCATCAAAATAGTATTCTTTGATTTTATATTCATTAAATAAATACTGTATTTCATCGACAACATTTTTCGGACTTCTAGTTCTAACTTTTCTTCCATACATTGTTTGTGGCCACAGACAGAAGGTGCAATTGAAAGGACAGCCCCGGCTGGAAATGAGCCTGATGGTCGGTTTTCCTATAAAAAGTGGCTCATAATATTCCTCTATTGGTAAAAAATGTCTTGCAGGAAATGGTAACTCATCAAGGTTTTGTATTAAGGGTCTATCTTTTGTCCTTATTATTTCTGTACCTTTTCTTAATGTTATACCTTCAATGTTCATGGCATCTTGGTTGCTTTCTATGGAAAATGCCAGGTCCTTTAATGTATAATCATATTCTCCTCTCGCAATATAATCAATCGCCGCGTTCGACTGTAAAATTTCTTGATCGAATATTGTTGGATGAGGGCCGACAAGAGCAATTTTTGCCTCAGGAAACTCCTGTTTTAAGTCTTCTGCTGTTTTTATATCGGATTCAATAGAAGGAGTCGATGTTTGTAGCACTATCAATCCAACATTATCTGTAATCATTTTTTTTAAAGTGTTAATATCTATATAATTCGGTCTACAATCTATCAACTCAACATCTAGTTTATTCTTTTCTAACACTGCTGCTGCATACGCAAGAAACAGAGGCTCCTGAAATGCACCGCCCGTAGATTTCGAAGGCCATCTACCACTCCTTTCAAAACCAATATCTGTGGGTGGATTAATAATAAAAGTTTTCATTCTGATACATATCTCCTGGCTTTTATAAGGTTATATATTTCTGTAAGTGATTTCGCTCTTAATAGTATTCTTATAAGATATGATGGGCGCATATAAAATGACTTGTAAATGTATTTTTGAGCATCGAGCAACTCTCCGGCGCTCATGTTACTGGTATTAGAAACTGGTGCACTATCAACACAGTAGGCGTCGAACCCTGAAAAACAATAATCTTGCTCTATCAGGCCTTGTTTTTTTACCTCTTCGTAAAGTAAAGTGCCAGGATAGGGGGTAGTTATAACAAACTGCGCACGTGAAGGGTCCAGTTCCTTTGCAAAATCTAACGTCTCTTCAATCGTTTGCCACGTTTCTCCAGGCAGTCCAATCATGAAAGATGCTGAAGCCGATAGACCCAATTTTTTAGATATCTTAAAAATTTCCTTGGCTTTTTTAGCAGTTGTAGATTTATTTGCATTGGATAATAATAGCTCAGATCCACTTTCAACGCCATAGCAGATATTCCAACAACCAGCCAATTTCATATGTTGCAATACCTCCTCATTCACTGTATCAACACGGCTATTGCACGACCACTCAATATCAATTCCACGCTCAACGATACCTTTGCATATCTCTATTACTCTATTCTTATCTACTGTGAAGGTCTCATCGAAAAAATATAGGCTTTTAATTCCAAAATGCTTATGCAGATACTCTATTTCATCTAAGACTTTGTCTGCTTTTTTTGCCCTCCATCTCTTTCCATATCCACGCCATACTGTCGAGCCACCGACAATACAAAAAATACAATTGAATGGACATCCAACGCTTGTGATTATTGTTCCAAACGGTTTCTTCCTTGCAAACGTTAGTGAGAAATATCGATCTATAGGCAGAAGATGATACGCAGGCGGGGGTAAAAGATTAATATCTTCAGGCTCCCTATTTTCAGTTCTAATAAAAGATCCGTTTTTTATGTAAGAAATTCCTTTAACATTTTCTAAGCTATCGATATTATTAATTAAATCCATGATTGTGAACTCGGACTCTCCGCCTATTAAAACATCAACAAAGCCAAATTTGTTCAACACTTTTTCAGGCGCCACTGGGGCAATATGAGAATCATCTAAAACTGTTATTATGTCCTTATTTATTTCTTTAGCAAGTTTAGCTACTAGGACATCGTAAGATATGGTGGTTAAAGATGATGTAAAAATTACTACTGAAGGATTATAATTTTCGATATATTTCTTAACATCTTCGTAGCTGTAATCAAACGCATTAGCATCCAATATTTTTACTTCTATATTATTTGCCTCTAACATTGATGCTGTATATGCCAGCTTTATAGGAGGATAAACTGAGATCGGACTCAATCCAGCGCATCTTATTTCTCTAACCACTGGCGTGCCTTTAAATCGAGGAGGATTAACTAATAGTACTTTCATTCATTATCTCCTAACCTTCAATATTGAGTTTAATCCGTGAAATGCCATTCTAAGTTCCTCTAAAGATCTGATTTTTAGCGCCTGCCTTATCAGGTATTTCGGCCTGAAATAGAACGCGGTATACGAACGTTTATACACTTCTTCTACATCCTCGGGGCCGGCAGTATCTGGATAAGTGAATATCATTTTACCTGATGTATGATGGAAATCATCCCAATCGCTGATAAAAATATTTCCTTTCTCTTTCACCATATCCCAGAGTTTGGTGCCTGGGTAAGGTGTTGCAATAGTAAATGAACACATGTCTAAATTTAATTCATTAGCTAAAGTTAATGTTCTTTCCATTGCTTCTTTATTATCGCCTATTAGTCCAAAAATAAAGAATCCAGCCGTTGTAATCCTAGCATCATTAGTCAATTTAATGGCACTAGTTACCTGTTGAAGTGTAATACGTTTCGGTATCAAATCTAATACTTTTTGGTCACCGGATTCGATGCCATATGCAATATAGCAGCAACCAGCTTTTTTCATTTTTTTAATAAAGGACTCTGTAATCTTATCTACACGTAGCCCATTTGAACATCTGATATGAATATCAAGCTCTTGCTCTATAATTATATCAAGTATTTTCTCTGCACGCTTTAAGTCAAAATTAAAACAATCATCATAAATATCTATTTCTTTGACACCATACTTTTCGTGTAAATGGACTATTTCAGAAACAACTTTTTCTGCGCTTCTTGGGCGAAATTTGTATCCAAAAGTTTTTTTAAAGCAATAGTAGCAATCGTAAGGGCAACCTCGACTAGTTAGGATTCCAGCCCAAGGACGATACACGGTTCCGGCTGAGAGATACGGTATATCCACGCCATTACTGGGCAGCAGTTCTCTTGCTGGCATTGGAAGAGAATCTGGATCTAACGGGGGACGGGGTGGATTATGGAAAATTTTATCATTTTCCTTGTAAGATATGCCCATTACATCCGATAACGCCTTACCTTGTGCAAGCTCTAGCATCGTATATTCCCCCTCTCCACGGACAATAACATTGAAGCCTTCGTTAATTAATTGATTAGGTAACGCTGTCGCTTGGTTCCCACCTGCTACTTTTAAAATATCATCTGGTAATAAACTAGCGACATCAACACTGAAATTATGAGCAGGGGTAAGAATACTAATTCCCATAATAGAAGCATGAACTTTCTCCGCATATGATGCTACCTCTGTACTTGTAAGATTTAACGCATTGGCATCCAGAATTTCAACATCTACATCATTTTCTCTTAAAACCGATGCTATGTACGCTAAACCAAGAGGCGGATTTATTCCCCAAGCTCCAGACTCTCGCTGAATCCTGTAATTAGGCTGAACTAGTAGTACTCTCATAAAATACCTCATTAATTTCATCTTTAAATTTAATATTAATTTCTTTAGCTGTAATTTCTTTTTTCATAACACTTGTATAAAGATATAATCTCTTAGACTTTATTGGTTGACTTTAATTTTGCGGTATCAGCAGTTTTTAATTACAAACTTTTTTGGGGTTTTTAAGATTCATAGCTTTCCCTTCTCTTATTGCAATCAAAAATCCTCTCCATAACCCGACACTATAGGAAACATGTTCAACCATAAATACAATCGGTATTGTAAAAATGTACTTCTTATTCTTCTGCTTGTAAGTTAACATTACTGTAAAAATTAAAATTAACAAAAAATATACTGTAAACATAACAAAAAATAATTGAATACTTGGATCGGATTTCGTAAGGATATAAATTGGTAACGTAAGTAATGCAAAAGGTAATATAAGCGGTGGAATAACCTGTAAATCTATTAATTTGCTTTTGCCCCTACCATAACCATACTGATACATCCTTTTTGCAAATAATCTGACCCCTCTTTTGGGATTATGTATAACTATGGCATTCGGTGTAAATACGAGTTTCCCAAATTTTGCAAGCCTATTATTTAATTCTGTATCTTCTGCGGTGAGCAGATCAGTTTTAAACCCCCCTGCTTTTATTATATCGTCTCTACGGTAAGCACTGTTGCATCCGCTTATACTCTTAACATATCGTTTAGTTTTAAAAAGTCTACCTTGGACCGACTTTGCACTTCCTAAAAATGTACTTGTAGCGAGATTAATGGATTCTTCCCATATACCCTTCCCTGAGGGTTTAATTCCACCTCCTACTCCCACAATATCGCTATTGAACTCTTTTATTAAATTTTCTAGCCAATCACATTGGGGTATGCAATCAGCGTCGGTAAAAGCGATTATCTCTCCTCTTGAATTTTCCAAACCTACCTGACATGCACCTGCCCGCGTTTTATGGTCTTCGTATAATAATATTATAGGATACTTTTCTGCTTTCTCAACAGTTTTATCGGAAGAATGCCCGTCTACTATAATAACCTCGAAAGGAGGATTGGATTGGTTAAAAATAGATTTAAGGCATTGCTCGATCTTTTCTTCTTCATTTTTAACTGGAATAATAACACTTATTTTTAAACTTGACATGATTAACCCTTCAGCCCTATTTATAAGTTCTAATTGAATCCAAAATCAAGCCTGAAAATATCGATATTACTCCTACTAATGTTGTTACCATAGATAGCATTACAATCCCTATTGCAAAATCTCCAGTTTTATTATATATACTGATTGCAGAGATCCCAGAGGATATTCCCGCTGAAAGAAATACTATTCCTGGGACGCCAAAAAAAAGCAAAGGATGCTTATTTTTTATCAATACAAGAATCAAGTTAAACACACTGATTCCATGGCTAACAGGATTATGCGTCGATCCTTCAACGCCCTTATATTTACACGTAACGGGTACTTCTTTTATCCTCAATCCCAACTCCTGTGCATTAATCAATATCTCTGAGCCAACACCCATGCCGTTAGCATTGAATTTAAGCTGATTTATTGCCTCTTTTGAGTACGCCCGAAATCCGCTCTGGGAATCAGATACATTACCTTTTGACCCGATATTGGTTAGCTTCGTGAGCACGTTTATACCAACTCGCCTGTACGCCGGTATATCTACATTTTCTAAAAATCTTGATCCAATCACCATATCGGCTTCGCCAGCTAAAACAGGTGCCAATACCAATGGTATTTCATCAGGGTTGTGCTGCCCGTCTGCATCGATAATGACCATTGCATCAGCACCCTCATTTTTTGCTGCCTCAAAGCATGATTTGATAGCCGCGCCGTACCCTCTGTTTTTCTCATGTTCGACAATTTCTGCTTCAGTCAATCTGACTATTCCTACAGTGCCATCACTGCTGCCGTCATCAATTACAATAACTTTATCTACATGCCTTTTTGTCTTAAGAACAACGCTGCCTATAGAAGTTTCCTCATTGTAGGCAGGTAAGCAGGCAATAACCTTTTGATTTTTCTCCATGAGTTATAGTCTCATTGAAATTTTTCCTGATCTCCTTTCACCATCATCTTCACCAGTTCCTCAAACCCAACCTTAGCCTCCCAGCCCAGCTTTTCCCTGGCTTTAGAAGGGTCTCCTACCAATATATCAACTTCAGTCGGCCTGAAATAACGTGGATCGATCTCTATCAAAATATCGCCGTTCGCCGAATTCACTCCTACCTCCTCTATCCCTTTTCCCTTCCACTCAATCTCAATCCCCGCTTCCTTAAACGCAAGCTCTACAAACTCCCTCACGGAATGCGTTTCCCCGGTCGCGATTACAAAATCGTCCGGTTCGTCCTGCTGAAGCATAAGCCACATCGCTTCCACATAATCCCCCGCAAAACCCCAGTCACGTTTAGCATCCAGATTGCCAAGATAGAGTTTTTTCTGCAACCCTTTCTTTATCCCTGCCACCGCCATCGTTATCTTTCTCGTTACGAATGTTTCGCCGCGGATTGGGGATTCGTGATTGAAAAGGATGCCATTGCATGCGAACATTTTATAAGCCTCCCGGTAATTTATTGTTATCCAATAAGCGTATAACTTGGCTGCACCATAAGGGCTTCTTGGATAGAAGGGCGTTTTCTCATTTTGCGGTATTTCCTGGGCTTTTCCATATAGTTCGCTTGTGGAGGCTTGATAAAATTTTGTCTTCTTTTCCAGACCGAGGATTCGAATAGCTTCCAGCAGGCGCAGGGTTCCAACGGCATCTGAATTTGCCGTATATTCAGGAGTTTCGAACGAGACCTGAACATGGCTCTGGGCAGCAAGATTGTATATTTCATCCGGCTGCGTTTCCTGGATAATCCGGATTAGGTTCGTTGAATCGGTGAGGTCGCCATAGTGCAAGGAGAAATTTACATTTCTGTCGTGCGGATCCTTGTATAAATGGTCAATCCGTTCGGTATTGAATGAAGACGACCTTCGCTTTATTCCATGCACTATATATCCTTTGTTCAGGAGGAACTCGGCAAGATACGCTCCATCCTGACCTGTAATTCCTGTTATTAAGGCTGTTTTGGTCATGTTATTTTACACGCTCAATTATTTTTTGTAAAGATATTCTTCTTTTCTTTTTTAAAGTGTAGCTTGAATAATCATATTGTCTTAATATATTATTATTTATTGGGTTCATAAGAATGTTAATTGCCTATTTTCTTTGATATTTTTTCTTTCAGTATCCTGCTCACTTCTTCGCCACTGACCTTGCCCCTGAAATCCTTCATAATCACGCCCATCAACGGACCTGCTGAATTCAATCCTTTTTCTTTGATAAAATCCATTTTGGATTCAATCAGCCTGTCTATAGCAATCTCCAGTTCGCCCGTGCCCACACCGCCTATACCAAGAGATTGGACGGCATTATCAACTGTCAATTCAGGTTTGCTGGCAATCGTTTTCAGTACATTGCCTATAGCTTCATTTGGTATCTTTCCTTCGGACTGGAGTTTGAAAAACTGCATCAGATGTTCTTCAGTAATCTTATTTACCAATATACCTTCTTTTTCAAGTTCATTTAAAACGGTTTCAAGGGTTCGTACGACTATAGTTGCATTCGCTTGTGGTATTTGCTGCATGATTTTATCAAAAAGTACAAAGTTTCCTGATTTTGCAATCTGATTTGCAAGTTCTTCATTCAACCCAAATTTCCGCATATACCTCTCTTTGCGCTCGCCGATAAGTTCGGGCAACTTTATGTTGCGTATCCTATCTTCAGTAATCAATACGGGCGGAACATCCGTCTCGGGGTACATACGCGCCGCGCCCGGGAGCGGTCTCATGTAAGCCGAATTCCCGTCAGGAAGCGCCCGTCTTGTTTCCTCAGGCACAATCCTGAGCGCCTCTTTTGCCCTGATAATCACTGCTTCAAGCGCTCCTTTTGCCTTCTCCTTAGTATCTGCAACCATGACCACACAGTCCTTATCCTGTGCGCCAACTGCTTTCCGGAGCGCATCGATCTCGTCCTGTGTGATGCCATAATTCGGCAATTCGTCCGTATGGAATATGCCTCCAACACCTGATTTTTTAGCGCGGTCGGAAAACTCTGTCCCCAGGCGCCTTCCGGGCTGGAGCTCTTTTCCCGCAAATCCTGCAAATCCGGGCAGGTTCACAGCATAAACAACCCCTGTATTTAATGCCTTTAATATTACTTTGGAGGTTGTATTTGTAAAAACAGATGTTACATCCACGATTTTATCAGAAACAGATGCATTCAGTTTATTAAGCTGCTTTTTAATTCCTATCAAAGCTTCCTGTCTTGTTACTTCCTGCTCCACAATAGTTTCTATCAGGGACAGTTCCTGCACTCCTTTTATCTCAACTCTCGCCCCTTCTGCAATTGAAACGTTGACATCCTGCCTGATAGTTCCAAGTCCGCGCTTTACCCTGCCGGTTGAGCGCAGTATCATACCGATTTGTTCAGCAACTTCTCGTGCGTGCGCGGGCGACACGATGTCGGGCGCTGTCCCAATCTCAACAAGCGGAATCCCGAGCCTGTCAAGAGAATATATCACCGAATCGCCTTTATCTTCAACTTTCTGTGCCGCTTCTTCCTCAAGGCAGAGCACATCCACTCCTACGCGGCCCGCTTTTGAATCAAGGTAACCGCCGGTAGCAACAAGCCCTGTCCTCTGGAAACCCGATGTATTCGAGCCGTCAATCACTATTTTTCGCATGGTATATAGCTCGTCAACGATATTCATGTTCAGCATGCGTGCAATCATGAGAGCAAAATCCACAGCTTCCTGATTCAATTCACGCGGCGGCTCTTCATCATTTTCGACAAGGCAGGTCGTATCATAAGCCTTATAGATGAATCTTTTTATGAGTTTTATTTCCTCGAGCGCCGCTTTATCGACCACTCCCATCTCGCTCTGTGCGGGGCGAAGGTATCTCATGAATTCGAAATTGGATTCTTTGGTATCACGAAGAAGGGTGGGACAGCCGCAGAAGAGTTTTTCTTTTGTGTCAAGCTGCTGGTGGATTTCAAGTCCGGCTTTTAATCCGAGCGCCCTGTAGTCGTGACTCATCGGCTTCTTTGATATCCTGCAATCTATAAAAGAATTGTTATAAGGCTTGCAGCCTGTAGTATCCTGAAAATGTTTCGCGGGAATTTTTTGACAGGTGGCCATTTCAATAAAGTTTATAAACCTCAAAGTCATCTGGAAACCAAATCGTGTGATATGTTTTTAATACGCACATTCCAAAACCTTTAAGAAAGGTTTATCAAACGACGGGTATGCGAAGCATACCCAAACACTGCGCAAGCCGAAGTTTCGGCTTATCGGAGGATTACTCAAATGGCAAGAAAACCAGGAAGAATGTACACTAAAATCACCCAGCGCTCATTTACAAGGCGCGAATACATGGGCGGCGTTCCGGGAAGCAAAATAGTAACTTATGACATGGGAAACCTGAAAGATGATTTCCCGGTGCACATGTCCCTCGTAGCAAAAGAAGCATGTAATATACGGCACAGTGCTCTTGAATCCGCTCGCATTGCAGCGAACAGGATATTACTTGAGGTTCTCGGGCAGCCCAATTATCATTTAAAAATCAGGGTCCACCCGCATGAAGTCTTAAGGGAGAACAAACAGGCGACAGGAGCAGGCGCCGACCGTGTTTCACAGGGAATGCGCCTGGCATTCGGGAAGCCTGTTGGTACGGCTGCCAGGGTAAGGGCCGGCCAGAAACTCATGACGGTGTATATTAACCCGGCAGGTTTCAAACAGGCAAAAAAATCACTCGTTTCAGCAGGATATAAATTGCCAACTCCCATCAGCCTGGTCGTAGAAAAGGGCCAGGAATTAATTGCAACTTAACTATGAATCATCAAACGACTGGTATATAAAGCGAGGTATCACTTTTTGAATGATTATCTTGCAAACCTTGACAGGGCATTGAAACAACTGCCTGAAATCAAAGGTTCGGGGGAACGGTTTGTTGTCCCTGAGCCCAAGCTGCTCACCGAAGGAAAGACGACAGTACTTGAAAATTTTGCCGGCATAGCCGACAAACTGAACCGTGAGCAGGAGCATTTATTCAAATTCCTTTTGCGGGAACTTGGAACGGCTGGAAAAATCGATGGTTCAAGGGCGATATTCCAGAGGAAACTCACGTCGGGAATCGTTACCGAACTTATTAACGCATATGTCAAGGAATATGTGACATGCTCGGAATGCGGACGTCCGGATACGCATCTGATGAAAAGCGAGAGAATCCTGACCCTGCGCTGCGATGCCTGCGGGGCGCACAGGCCGGTAACGAAACGGCGGGCAACGACAATAGCAAAAGAAGAAGCGCTGACCGAAGGCGAAACTTACGATGTCAAGATCGATGCGGTGGGAAGTAAAGGCGACGGCATCGCTAAAAAAGATAAATATACAATTTATGTGCCCAATACAGTTAAGGGAGATACCGTAAAAATAAAAATCAAGAAAATTACAGGCACTCTGGCTTTTGCTGAAAAAGTGTCTTAAAAATTTTCTCTATATTTTCTATTTTATCTGTTCTATTTCACGCATTCCCCGGGCGCTATCATCGCCCCGCTTTCAACCACAGCGCCCACGTTAATCATACTGTTGATACCTGTGTGCACATCATCCCCCATAATCGTGCCAAGCTTTCTCCTGCCAGAGTCCGTGAGTTTGCCCTTCAGCCGCACGCGGATTGTCATGTCGTCGTGCCTCAGGTTTGCAACCTTTGTTCCCGCCCCGAAATTACATCTTTCCCCTATGATGCTGTCCCCCACATAACTCAAATGCCCTATATGCGTTCCATTCATGATGATGCTGTTCTTGATCTCCACCGCATTGCCAATACGCACATCATCGCCGATGCTGGTGCCGGGGCGAATATAACAGTTAGGCCCGATATCACAGTTTTTTCCGATTATCACAGGACCGACTATATAAGAGCCGTTCCTTACAATCGTACCTTCCCCGACCGAAACCTTGCCTTTCAATGTGGCAAGCGGCTCGATTTCACCTTTTATGCCGGGCTGTAAACCGGACAGGAAATATTCATTGGCATCAAGAAGGTCCCAGGGCCTCCCTATATCAAGCCAATTCCCTGAAAGGGTCAAAAAACCGACATCTATGCCCTCATCAATCAGCAACTGCAGTGATTCGGTTATTTCGTATTCCTTCCTGGCTGAGAGCTTCGTTTTGTTTATTGCATCAAATATCGCCAACGGGAAAACGTATATCCCAGCATTTGCAAGATTTGTTGGGGGTTTTTCCGGTTTCTCTATAATACGCAAAACCCTGTCATCCTCTACCTCAAGTACACCGAATTCAGATGGGTTATCAACGCGTCTTGCCGTTATAACCACATCCCGGCTTTGTTTGACCATGTTTTTGATATGCGCAGAGTTCACAATTATGTCACCGTTCAGCATTAAAAACCGGTCTTTTACAAATCCTTTTGCCGAGCGTACGGCATCCGCTGTACCAAGCTGTTCTTTCTGGTGCGCATATTCAATGCTGACATTCATAGAAGAGCCATCCCCGAAATACCGTTTAATAATTTCCTGCCCAAATCCCACCACAAGCACAAATTCCCTGATTCCTGCATCACGCGCAGAGAGTATTACATGGGAAAGCAGGGGCTTATTTGCAATAGGCAGCATGACCTTGGGTCTATTCCGGGTAAGCGGTCCCATCCTCGTTCCCTGTCCGGCGGCAAGAATTACAGCTTTCATGAACCTAAAGCGCCTCTTTGACTATCTTTTCCGCACTCGCATACAGTTTTTCTACATTATTTCGGGCTTCTGCCGTTATCCGTATTTTTGGCTCAGTCCCACTCGGACGCACAAGTATCCATCCGTTCTTTGTTTCTACCCTTACACCATCAATAATGCTCACATCGCCCATTTTTTTTAATTCCATACCGATTTTTCCCATTGCAACCTCTTTCTTGTCGTTACTGCAGGCAATTGTTCCCCGTACCATGGGATATGCAGGCAATTCATCTAACAGCGAATCGAGACGTCCCTCGTTTTCTACTATTTCTACAAGCCGGGCTGCGGCGTATATTCCATCAGGGCAGAGGGAAATCCCCGGAAAAATCCAGCTTCCTGAAGGTTCACCGCCAAAATCTGCATTTCTCTTTTTCAATTCTTCAGCCACATACACGTCCCCAACGCGCGTCCTGTAAACTTTCCTGCCTTTTAAGACATCATCCACCATTATCGATGTATCCACAGGCACAACGATGCTCTTTTTGGTTTCACGGAGGCCAAAGAAAGCCAGGAGCTTATCACCCTCCACAAACCTGCCAAGACCGTCAACTGCCATCATCCTGTCTGCATCCCCGTCGTGGGCTATTCCCAGGTCAGCCCCGAATGCGACCGTAGCTTTTTTCAACATTTCAAGATTCTTCTCAACCGGCTCAGGATTCCTTGCAGGGAAAAAGCCGTCTGGTTGCGAATTAAGGGTTATTACATGACAGCCCATGCGCCTCAGGACATACGGGGTAATCGTGGATGCAGCCCCGCATCCGCAATCAATTACCACTTTCAATGAAGCGCGGCTTACTTTCCCGAGAATCATTTCCGCATGCTCTTCGATTACATTGGCTTCATTCACCCTGCCGATGCTGTTCCATTCTGCCATCTTCCATGCCTTATTTTGTATTACCGATTCGATTTCATCCTGCTGTTTTGAATCAAATGCCATCCCGTCCCTGTTCCAGAGTTTTATGCCGCCATATTCAGGCGGATTATGCGATGCCGTCACCATTACGCCGCAATCATAGTTCCTTGCCGCATATGCAAGCGTGGGAGTGGATACCATCCCGATGCGAGTGACATGGCATCCCGCAGACAATAGTCCCGAAATAACAGCATGCTCTATCATTTCTCCCGAAGTCCTCGGGTCGCGCCCGATGACTGCCGAATCATGCATGGAACCCAATGCAAGCCCGACCTTGAGCGCAAGTCCGGGAGTTATTTCCTTGTTTGCAAGACCCCTTATTCCTGATGAGCCAAATAATGCCATAATCATTCCACCGTTACGCTTTTTGCCAGGTTTCTGGGTTTATCGATCGGGCAACCCAGAGCATCCGCAGTGTAATAAGCCAGAAGCTGAACCACGACTGAGGATAGTACCGGGTATAGCAATTCGTCCGTCACCGGCACTCTTATTACCGCGTCAACATATTTTGCGATCTCAGTATCATCCATGCTTGCAATAGCCAGGACCGGCGAACCCCGCGCTTTTACTTCTTTAATATTGTTGAGCATCTTATCGTACGTTGAACCCCTTGTAGCCAGAGCCACTACCGGCGTATCTTTTGAGATAAGGGCGAGGGGACCATGTTTTAACTCGCCTGCCGCGTACCCTTCGGCATGTATATAAGAAATTTCCTTCAGCTTCAACGCTCCTTCAAGTGCAACAGGGTAATTCAAAGACCTGCCCAAAAAGAAATAATCCCTGGCATTTGAAAATCGCTTTGCCTGTTTCATGATTGTTTCCTTGTTGTTAAGAATTTGCTGTATCATCCCAGGCAGCTGCTTTAGCGATACAAGCAAGCGTTTTGACCTGTCCACGTCCATTCTTTTCTTTGTTTTCGCAAAATGAACCGCCAGCAGGTAAAGGACAATAAGCTGGGAGGTGAAAGTCTTGGTGGCAGCAACCCCTATCTCAGGTCCTGCCCTCGTGTAAACGATGTTTTCGACTTCGCGGGAAAGAGTGGTTCCCACAGCGTTCGTGACTGCAAGGGTTCTGCAGCCGTAGGTCTTTGCCTCCCTGGTAGCGGCGATTGTATCAGCGGTCTCACCTGACTGGGATATTGAAATAACAAGCGTGGACTCACCCAGCACGGGATTCGCATACCGGAACTCCGAACTTATCTCCACGTCCGTATGTATGCCGGCAAGTCCCTCAAACAGGTACTTCCCGAGAAGCCCTGCATTATAGGATGTCCCGCATGCAATAATAACAATCCGCTCAAGCTCCCGGATTTCTTCCCTGGTCAGTGTGACTTCCGAAAGCATAACATCCCCGCCAAGCTCGGATAGCCGCCCCATTAACGTATCATGAACCGATATTGTCTGCTCATGTATCTCTTTTAGCATGAAATGCGGATACCCTGATTTTTCAGCAGCTTCAATGTTCCACTCTATTGACTCTGTTTTCTTTTTAACAGGCTTCCCATCAAAATTGAAAAATTCTAAGTTTTCCCTGGATAACGACACAATCTCAAAATCATGCATGTAGGCCACCTTACGCGTATATTTCAAGAGCGCCGTGACATCAGATGCGATAAAATTCTCCCCGTTTCCTATACCTGCAACAAGGGGACTGTCTTTCCTGGCTGCTACCACCTGCTCCGAATCCTCACATATAAATGCGGCGGCATAAGAACCTTTTACTTTCTTAAGCCCTTCTATGACCGCGGCGACAAGGTTGCCTTTATAGTACCTGTGTGCCAGATGCGCCAGGACCTCTGTATCCGTTTCTGAGACAAATTCATAACCCTCATTTTTTAGTTCATCGTACAATTCCTGGTAGTTCTCGATGATACCGTTATGCACAACCGCAATATTCCCCGAAACATGGGGATGTGCATTTATCGTCGTTGGTGCGCCCTGTGTTGCCCAGCGCGTATGCCCGATGCCGCATGACCCCTTTATATCGGGGAGTTTTGATTCAAGGTTCGAAATTTTTCCTTCGGTTTTATAGACCGACAGACCTTTATCCGTTAATACCGCTATCCCGGCAGAATCATATCCCCTGTATTCAAGCCTCTTTAATGCATCAAGAAGTACAGGAGTAGCTTCATTTTTCCCGACGTATCCCACTATGCCGCACATTTTTACCTCATAAAACAGTGGAATCCTGCGGTATATCCCTTGCGATTTTAACCCCTGATTCGACAGAGCAGCCTGTTGCGATCATTTTGCCTGCCTCCACCAAAACCGAAAGACCAATAATATTACTGTCGCCTATTACGGTTCCGAGTTCATCAGCATGGTGCAATATGCCTTTCATTTCAATCTTCAAATCCTTCCCCACGCCGGTGCAAAAATGAGGACCAATACTATTGTGGGCGCCTATGATCGAATTTGATATGAAAGAACCCGCCCCGATACGCACATCGTACATGATGATACTATTCTCAACTTCGGTGAACGAACCGACCCTGCAATTATCCCCTATGGCTGTCGATGGTAATATTGTTGCACTTGGACCTATATCGCAGTTTTTGCCTATTACAACCGGGCCCACGATATACGAACCCGACCTGATAATTGAATTTTTGCCAACTGCCACGTCTCCTGCTATTATTGCGCCTTTTTCGACTACCCCTTTATTTTCCATATCTTCGAATTTGCCAAGCAATGTTGCATTTGCTTTTAGTAAATCCCATGAGTGCACCGCATCAATCCATGTGGAATGTGTGGTGACATGCGTAACTTTGCCGCCCCCGTCTATTATCCTCTGGATAGTGTCGGTGATGGCGTATTCTCCAGTATCGGAGACCGGCGTCCTGTTTATTTCGTCGATTATCGAGGGTGAGAACATGTAAATGCCGGTATTTACAAGATGGCTTATTTTTTCCCTGGGTTTTTCAATAAGCCGTGAAACCCGTCCCTTATCCTGCAATACCACACCATATCCAATCGTCTGTTCGCGTATGACAGTGAGAAGCGTAATGTCTCCTGATGCGCCTGCAAGCAGGTCGGCAATTGTACTTTCGTCGATTAGGTTGTCCCCATTGAGAACGAGGAACTTTTCATCAATAAGAGGTTTTGCCAGTTTAATGGCATGAGCCGTCCCGAGCTGGACTTCCTGTTCTACGTAATTGATATTCGCGCCAAACTCGATGCCGTCGCCGAAATAGTCCATTATGCGTTCTTTTTTATATCCGACGACAAGGATTATATCTTTTATATCATTTTGCGCCAGTGCACGGATAATATATTCCAGAATCGGCTTATTGGCGACCGGGAGCATAACCTTTGAGCGTGTCAGGGTGAGGGGGCGGCATCTTAGTCCCTCGCCTGCAGCGAGAATTATAGCTTTCATATATGTCTCCTATATCATAACCATCCCAATACATTTTAAAACTAACTATTGGCGATTATGAGTTCGCGAGCTTATCCGCCGTTGTTTACTATTAAGCCAGCTTGCTCCTGACCTTTTCATAAAACCCGCCCTCTCTCGTTTTCACAAATCTCGCGGGTTTATCAGCCTTTGTGATAAGGATGGTATCATCCTCTTTTATCTTCCTTGTATACTGCCCGTCTATTACGAGAACAGCTTCTTTTTTCGGTATCGTTAATTCCACCCTTATCTCGCTTTGTGCGGGGACAACCCATGGTCTTGATGATAATTTAAAAGGCGCCAGGGGAACGATTACGGTCCCGTCCACCCTCGGGTCAACTATCGGACCCCCTGCGCTCATTGCGTATGCAGTTGAACCTGTTGATGTGGCAAAAACAACGCCGTCAGCCCGCAATTCCTCAAGCGGGCTTTTATCCACGAAAATCCGATACGCAAGCATCTTGGCCGGACTTGCAGTGAGAATCACCATTTCATTGGTAGCAGGAGGCAGGTTTTCATCATTTACTGCGATTGAAAGGCGAGAGCGTTCCTCGACCTCAAAGCCAGATAACACTTTATCAATAACTTCCAGCGCATTTTCAGGATTCACATCCACAAGAAAACCTATAGTGCCCATATTGATACCAAGCACAGGCAGCGGGTCATCCATTTTCTGGATACCGCGAAGCACAGTCCCGTCGCCGCCTATGGAAACTATAAATTCCGCGCCTGCTTTTTTCATCTCATTCATCGGCGTGCCTTTTTGATGGAGCATTTCGGCTGTCCTT
Source organism: Candidatus Methanoperedens sp. (assembly GCA_049303315.1). Taxonomy (GTDB): domain Archaea; phylum Halobacteriota; class Methanosarcinia; order Methanosarcinales; family Methanoperedenaceae; genus Methanoperedens. Next base: position 18,787 of record JBAQMZ010000054.1, on the reverse strand, counting down.
GGGTCTATCAGCACAACAGCTTTTGATTTAAGATGATGCACGATATCTTTAACCATGGCAAGCACATCATCCCTGTCGCATCTTGAAATTATCCCGATTTTTCTCATCCCGTCCTCCTGCATATCTCTTTATTCATAACTCGTCTATACAAGTTCAAGTAATCTATCGTGAACCATACCGTTACTGGCGATCATATTCACCCTTTTTGTCACGTCAAGTTCCGTAGAGAGCGGTTTACCGTTTCCATCCGTGACCACTCCGCCCGCTTCCTGTACAATCAATTTCGAAGCCGCTATATCAGTAACACGAAGCATGTTCCGCATGTCGATAAAAGCATCGAATATGCCGGATGCGATATAGCAAAGTTCAAGCGCGGCACACCCGAATACCCGTACTCTCCTTACTTTATGGTTATTTATAGGCACGGCATGAGGGCTGTGGCTGTATGATATTACACTCAACCCGGGCAGTTCCGAAACACTGGATACGTGTATTTTAGTCCCCGTATTTAAATACGGTGTCTTCAAATACGCGCCTTTTCCTTTCTCAGCTGTATAAATATCCCCGTTAACGAGGTTCCTCACGTACCCGTATCTGATGTCTGAAAGGTCAGAGCCGCCGATTGCAATTGGCACACAGAAAAATGGAATGTTGTTCACAGCATTGAAGGTGCCATCTATCGGGTCAAGTACGAACGTAAACTCAGGTTTTTTGCCGATTCTCTTTTCACCCAGTTCCTCGCTCACAAACCGCATCGACCTGCCGTCTTTCTCAAGCACGGACAGGGCTGCATTTTCCGCAACTTCATCTATCTTTTCAGTGGGCGTGCCGTCGGCGCCTATGCGAAGCGTAACACCAGCTTCTGGTTTTCCAATCAGCCCTGAAACCGCCTGCTGTATCGCCTCTGCGACATTGCTGCAAAGTTCGTAATAAGACATTGGTCTAAACGACCTCACAGCCTGCAACCAGCCTCTGTTTTGGATTATTGAGCTGGACAATCAAAAACCTGTCACTTCTGCTGTATGCGATATCTTTCTGTGCCGTCATGGTGACATTACACTCAGAACCCGGAGGCGCTTGTGTCACGTCCTTTCCGCCCATTGCCATACTGTTGATGGTCGCAGGCATGTCCTGAAGTCCTGCGAACAGATGAACCGCATCGCCCACACCCAAACCCGGCGTGAATTTCGTGAGGCGGCATTTGAGGTTGAATTTTGTTGCTACCTCTTCTTTCTGCGAAATTATGTACCCTCTGTCGAAGTCTTTTGACTGTATTCCTTTTAGCGCAAGTCCTACTCTTGTACCTGCTGGCGCGGTTTTCATGTCCACGTCATTACTCTGGATTGAGCGTATCTCAGTGGGTATGTTAATCGGGAAAGTGGTCAGGCTATCATGTACTTTGAGAGTTCCCTGTGTCACAACCCCAAGCACCACGCATCCCATGCCTGTGACATTAAAGAAATGATCCACCATGACGCGCTGGGGGAGGGCGTTCTTCAGGGCGTTTGCAGCCCTTACTTCTTCCCCGAGCGCAAAGAGCTTTTCCTTGAGGTTTTCCAGTCCTTCAAAGGTGGTGGTTGAAATTGCAATCGATTCCCATTTCTCAAGGTTCGTCCCTCTGGCGATAGCTTTTATTTTTTCGGATAATTCAGCAATAGCCATGGGATTTGATTTATCCGACATTGTGATGACAAAAAGCCCGCGTTTATTCCCGAGCAAATCGAGCGCAATGATACATTCACCGACCTGCGCATTAAGACCGCTTGAGGGAACGCAGACAAGGGCGATATCCGAGAGGTTTATTGTCTGGATAAGTGATTTTAATGATGCCGGATACCCATTCGCATCCACGAAGGAATATATCCTGTCGCCTTTTACTAAATTATAAAGTGTAATATCCGACTCGGTGCCCTTCTTCCCCAGGTTTGCTGCAAGACTTGACCTGCCTGATTTTTCGCTGCCTATGATTGCTACGTTTGCCATAATAATCCCTGTTATAATTAGTCTCTAGATATATGAAATTATATGAAATTGGCGAAAGGTTCTCATTAACCAAAATTTATATCACATCTTAACTACTTTTGTAATCATAATGGACATCCAAAAAATCCGCTCCGATTTCCCTGCGCTCTGGAAGAAATGGAATGGCAAGTACCCTATCTATTTCGACAACGCCTGCATGACCCTGAAACCAAAGCAGGTCATGGATGCAATGAACGAATACTACAACGAGTATCCGGTATGCGGCGGGCGTTCCATACACAAGATGGCAAAGAAAGTGGACGAGAAAGTGACAGAGGCGCGGGAGAAATTCCGGAAGTTCCTGGGCGCATCATGCCCCGAGGAAATTATCTTCACCCGGAATACTACCGAGGGGTTAAATCTCGTCGCAAATTCACTTGAGATTAATAAAGGGGACATAGTTCTCACAACCGATAGGGAACACAATTCAAACCTCATCCCCTGGCAGATACAGGCTCATAAGCGCGGGATAAAGCACGTGGTCGTTTACTCAAATCCCGATAATACCTTTAACGTTCCCCAGTTCGAGGAAATAATGAGCAAAAATAAGAACGTGCGGCTCGTGAGCATGGTCCATACAGCGAACCTTGACGGATATACCATTCCTGCAAAAGAGATAATCAAAATCGCCCACGAACACGGTGCGCTTGTAATGCTCGACGGCGCCCAGAGCGCCCCGCACAAACCTGTGGATGTGAAGGCGCTGGACGTTGATTTCTTCGCGCTCTCGGTGCACAAGATGGCAGGGCCAACGGGTATGGGCGTGCTCTACGGGAAACATGACTTACTTTCTGAGCTTGCGCCTTTCATCGTTGGCGGGGATACGGTAAGCGATACCACGTACGATGGTGCAAAATTCCTGCCTCCGCCTGAGAAATTCGAGGCTGGCTTGCAGAACTATGCAGGCATCATAGGCTCTGGCGCAGCGGTTGATTACCTGAATAATATCGGGCTATCTAATATTGAGGAGCATGAAAAGCGGCTGAATACGATTATTACCAACGGGATAAAGGACATGCCGGGGCTGAAAATCATAGGCCCGCAGGAGCCGGGCATGAGGGGGGGCATCATCTCTTTCACAGTCGAGCTTCCAAAGGGAGGCGACGCCCATGATATAGCGCTTGTGCTTGATGAGACCGAGAATATCGAGGTGCGCTCAGGTGCATTCTGCGTGCATTCGTGGTTCAACTACCGCAAGTGCGAGGCTGCGGTGAGGGCTTCGCTTTATTTGTATAATACAGAGGAAGAGGCACGGAAGTTCATTGATGTGCTGGGGAAGACGATCGGGTTGTTTAATCCGTGAAAATAACGATTGACTTTTTATTGGTTAGGGCAGGTTTTTGATATCGAAATGATTAAATTCGCCGTGATACTTCTTTTTGACTTTATTCAATATTTTATACCACTCATAGAGAAACAGTACTAATCCAGAAAATGCTATGAGTTCAAACATTTCATATGTGGTAGAATCCGGCGCAATGTCCTCAGAACCTTCAAAAAATTCATGAGATAGCATAAAAAACCCTGTAATGATAATAAATATGCTGCTTCGAATGAAACTTCCTTTTTGCGAAATTATTTCATCTGTATTCAACGTTTCTTTTTGCAGGAATTTCCATGTCAGAGCTATCTGGATGCCAAGATAAACCGTGAACAAGGAGAGGATTACTATAAGTGCTTGAATAATTTTAAATAAAGTATAATCGTCAATAATGCTTCCTAACAATCTATCCATGGAATTTGTTATGTTAGTACTCATTTATAATAGTTATGTTATGTTGCGGGATTGAATTGAATGGGATTAGTTTCCAAAGGGTGGGGATGCCCATGATATAGCGCTCGTACTTGATGAGACCGAGAATATCGAGGCGTTCGGGGGCATTCTGCGTGCATTCCTGGTTCAATTACCGCAAGTGTGAGGCTGCGGTGCAGGCTTCGCTTTATTTGTATAATACAGAGGAAGAGGCATGGAAGTTTATTGATGTGCTGGGGAAGACGATTGGGTTGTTTAATCCGTGAAAAGTGAGGATTTACTATTTTAATCTATTAAACTCAATTATTTGGGTGGTTTGACTCGGCCTTTAGTGAATTCTTTACTCTCATAATATGCTGGAAGGTCATCTGATTTTATAGCCTTCATTGACTCATCAAATTCTTTAGAACCAGAAATCAATTCATGCACTTTATCTGCACTGCGTAATTGGTTTGGATCGAAACTACCGTCTAAATCATGAGTATACGCATATTTAAAGGAGGTGAGGTCTTTTCCATTACATACAGGGCAATTACAATGAAGGTCATGTCCATATCTACTAATCCATTTGGGCTCTTTGAAGATACCTAATGTCGGGGAGTCGTATCTTTTCAATTCTAATTTATCTGGGTCGGTAGTTTTGGATTCCATTATGAGATGGCCTATTGCCTTTTGTGGAACATCCCTCACCTCTGGGGAGAAGGTATCTAAACCATAATTTTGCAATTCATGGATATGAGCAACTGGAATACCTTTTTTACCTCTCGGCGTCCTAGGAACTCCGAATACATGATACCATATATCCTGTTCTCGCTTGTCATAAATCTCCATCAGCTGATGTGGGTTTTTATCAGGATTTGCATAGGCAAATCCTATTACGTTACAGATCCCGGTTTTATGCAATTTTCTTAGAGCGTCAAATTCAAGTCTGAAGGTGTTTAATTCAGTTGACAATGGAAGAATTGGCATTGCTTCTTGTCTTCTCGACCTAGCAGCTTCGCTGAACTGTGTTATAACTTCTTCATATTCGTCTATGTTTTTATACTGAAATGGGGGTATAGATATGATATCAAGATGCTTGTTTTGAAATACGTTGAACAACATGAGTTGGCTTTGTGTAAGTCTTTCTTCTGTGGGAATCTGGATAGTTGACATAACAGGGGAATAACGCATCATGTCGATACATTGGTCTGCTATCCTTTTCTTTCTCCTCGCGAAAGAGCCATTACCCGTGAGAAAAGCATCAAACGATGGTTTGTTAAAGGCTGAAACGTATTCCGAAACCGGATTTTCGATTGTTACGTTATGAGGAAGTGAACTTGCCGCAAAGTAATCCTTGTTCGTTGCTATCCTATTAGGAGTCTTGAAACTAGATGAGCCAAAAGATATATCGACATTTCGCCCTCCAAACCTATTGTCCTTGTTCAGCACCTTGACTTTAATCGATACCATCTATCCTCGATTCCTGTAAAGCTTCCTGTAAGGGAATAGTTCTGATAGTATTAAAGATTTATTAAGGAATTTTTTATATTCTGGTTTAGCGTATACATATTTGCAGATTGCTTTTGTCGTTTTTTGGTCCCAGAACTTCCTAAACTCCGTTAGTGCTAGCTGCTGTTTTTTTGAGAGTTTGTTGAAAATCTTCTGTCCTTTCTTCTTTCCTTTGTCGGTGATGTAAAACCGTTCTTTCGACGAAGATTTTCTCCCCTCAGCCCTAATATATCCTTTTTGGATAAGGAACTCAATTGCTGCATCTATTCGGTCTGAATAAGGACCATACTTATAGCCATAGAATCCAGGGTTCTCTGTTGGAATTTTGAATTTCGGTGCGAACTCATAGAAAATAAGGAACAACATCTTTTGATAGTGAGTTATGCCCGCTATATACTCATGGCCCGCATAGAGAAGAAGCAAAACCCAGTCTTCTACAAATATGAACAGATTCTCTTTAGAATAATCCTGAAGACTCTGCAACTGATGGCCGGGGAATCTAACAGCATGGCATTTTTTACAAATCATGTAGTAGTAGGAAAAACCATCCTCTAGCGTACGCTCGACTTTCTCCCATGCGTGGTCGTTATGACTCGATTCATCCATATCTTTACGTGGGTTTGACATGACTTACACACCAACACATTTCTCTTACATCAAGACAATATTCCTCAAAGAGGATGATGCGAAATATCTTCTTGTTCTTTTTACTGCATATCTCAATATCTGTTCTTCGAAATTTTTTATACTCAGGACAGTTTACAGGATTATTCAGCATATCTATTATCTCGAATGCATCCAATCCGAATTCTTCTAAATGTAATTTTGCAGAATAAGAAAATTGAACGTATCTATCATTCCATCGGAAATAGTTATGATTATAGATACTAAAACCATTCAAGAATTGCACCACCATTATTTAGGGATACCTGACATACTTTATCATTTTTTTATAGTTATAGAATTAAACTATAGTTCTTCATTGCTTATAAATAGTATTCTTTTATTCTTCAAGCGCATGCACTAACCCCGCCTAAGGGAGACAGCGCACTTGGAACCTGACCCGCCCTCTTAATGAGCTATAAAAAGCAAAACGGGACCCCTTCCTTACTTCGTCCCATCCGCCTCAAGGCAGCCTCATTCTTTTCAGGAAGGACTTATTCGCCATCTTACGATTTGTTTTTACTTAATTTATAGTAAACAATTTAGCTTAACAAGTGCATAATACCCAATCCAATGCATCAAAAAATTCTCTCCCAGGCATTCGCCCCAGCCCATATCTCAGGCATTTTCATAATCGATATAAAGAAAAACCCCGCACTTTCAGGCTCGATGGGCGCCGGTATCTGCCTTGAAGACGGCGCCGTGACGAAAGTAAGCGCCGCAGAAGAAACAACCGTGAAAATAAACGGCGCCGTAGCAGATGCCCCAACAACGCTCACAGCCATCAAGCTCCTGACCCCGCAGCCTGTCCTTGTAGAAACCACGCTCCGCGTGCCCGTGGGCGCCGGATTCGGTGCAAGCGGCGCAGGAGCCTTGAGCGCAGCGCTGGCATTGAACGAAGCGCTTTCCCTGAATTTGACCTTCAGGGAAATAGCAGAGGCTGCGCATGTCGCAGAAGTCACGAACAGGACAGGGCTTGGCGATGTCACAGGGCAGACCTTTGGAGGCATCGTAATCAGGAAAAAGGCAGGCGCGCCTTTTACAGTGGATATCGACAAGCTCCCGTGCAGGGATGAAACGATTTCCTGGGTGAGCTTTGGCGGGATTTCCACAAAATCGGTTCTATCCGACGACATTAAAAAGAAGAGCATCAATAAAGCAGGGCGCTTAAGGCTCAAAGAACTCCTGAAAAAACCCACGCTTCCTAACTTTTTCCGCCAATCCTGCTTGTTTGCAAAAGAAATCGGACTCATGAGCCCGCTGGTTATGGAGGCTATCGAGGCAGTTGAGGCTGCGGGTGGGCTTGCAAGCCAGGCAATGCTGGGGAATACTGTTTTTGCCATAAACGACAATGGCGCGCTTTCGGAATTCGGGGAAGTCCATGAAAGCAGGATAAGCAATGCAGGGGCGCATTTGTTATGATTTTCAGGCAACTTCATCAAATGTTAATAACTGCTCAAGAAACATGGCTGAAATTTTATTTTTCGTCTCACTTTTGAATTTGGTCTTTTCCAAGGTTGTTATTATTAGTTTAATATAATTCTCAAATATTTCACGAATTATTCTGTCTTTATTTTTATAAGCTTCATAGGAAGGGTCTTTTAACATTTTTTGGATTTCATTAAAGGATTCCAATGCATAATGAATTGAATCTGCTGCCTTTTTTTCATCAACAGTTTCCAGCCAGTTATTGATGGTATTTTGAATCAAGTTTTTAATTATTATATCTTGTATTTCATAATATTCCTGTTTTTCTTCTTGTTCGCGTAATTTTTTACGGAATTCTTCTATAGTACTTAAACAATCCACACCTTTTTGGATCGCTACAGTGATTGATTTTAATTCATTTTTTTCACGATATTCTTTTAGTTGATCAAGGGTGCTTTTGGATATTTTTATTGTAACAAACTCGGCAGACATGTAATACCAATATAAACATTCATAGTATAAAAATGTAATTAGGTGTAAATAATAACACTTAAATAGAAGAAGAATGGTATTGTATAAATAGAAAATATTCTGAAATATTGATTTGAAGTGGTAAACATGACGATAACAGATAATCAGTTAAAAGGTAACTGGGGTGAACAATATATAGCTGCAAATCTTGCAGCTCAAGGATGTTTTATACGCCATGTAACACAAGGTCATGATTCCGGGATTGATCTATACTGCGAGACCGTAAAAGACAATACTCCTTTTTTACATTTCTGGTGCCAAATTAAAACGAGTAAAGACTATGATGAGAAGAGTGAACCACTTTCATTTACACCCGATTCCGAGAAAAAGCATAAAGAATATTGGTTAAAACAACCAGTTCCTGTTTTTATCTTTTTAGTTCCAGATTTACGAGATGGAACCAACATACCATATTACATTTGTAGAGCTATTGATTTGCAGCATAATAAAACAATAAATTCATTCGCAAAAATTGAATCACCTGAGGATCTATCAAATAAATTTCTAAATGGATGTTTAGCTATAGAGACTTTAAAATGGGAACTAAAAGATGGTAAAGTTACCTCTTTGAAGACAACTAACTCTGAAAAAACTGAACATTTTCTATCAGGTGCAACGCACGATTTTGAAAATGAACTCGTAAGAAGTTTGGATTTGACCTTGTGGCGATTGAGTCAGGATAATATTATACCAATTGATTTAAACAAAAATAATTTTAACCTTAATGCTTATGAAATAAAGAAAGCAAAACCCTATATGAAAGCTTGGGAAATTCTCTTGCAGGATAAAAGCGAAAAGGGGTATCATTATTATGCTACGTTAGGGCTTTATTATGAATTCGACGAATTAGAAAAAAATTATAACAAATCACTGGAACATTATGAAAAGTCTTTATCCATTATAAATAAAGATGAAGATTCATGGAAAATTACTATCGAAGGTATTAAGAGGCACATTGAAAGAGTAAAATCTAAAATGCAAATGCCATCTGATTCACTTGTAGATTAGAGGCTTTAAAAATGCGTTCGTTTATCCTAATTGAAATTGCAATTCTGTTATCAGTAGGGGTAGCTCAGGCTGACGACTGGCCTATGTTCAGGCATGATCTCTCACATTCTGGTACCTCAAATGAGATATTGGAACCACCGCTTGAATTACTGTGGAGATACACAACAGGAGGCCCTATATCTTCTTCTCCTGCCGTCTCGGGTGGCGTAGTCTATGTGGGCTCGTATAAAGATAACAATGTGTATGCTATCGATGCAGTCGCTGGCGTTCTTAAATGGAAATACATGATGACGGGAAGTATTGTAGATTCGTCTCCTGCTGTCACAGGCGGTGTAGTCTATGTAGGCTCATCTGATAACAATGTATATGCGCTTGATTCAACAACTGGCGCACTCAAATGGAAATACATGACGGGAGGTTGGGTATATTCTTCGCCTACAGTCTCAGGCGGTGTAGTCTATGTAGGTTCATCTGATAATAATGTATATGCGCTTGATTCAGCAACTGGCGCACTCAAATGGAAATACATGACGGATGATGACTATTATTCTTCTCCAACAGTATCGGGTGGCGTAGTCTATGTAGGCTCTTGGGATAACAATGTATATGCGCTTAATTCAGCAACTGGCGCACTCAAATGGAAATACATGACGGGAGATTGGGTATTATCTTCGCCTATTGTCTCAGGTGGTGTAGTCTATGTAGGTTCATCTGATAACAATGTATATGCACTTGATTCAGCAACTGGCGCACTCAAATGGAAATATATAACAGGAGGTCGGGTCATTTCTTCTCCTGCAATCTCAGGCGGCGTAGTCTATGTGGGTTCATATGAAGATAACAATCTATATGCGCTTGATTCAGCAACTGGCGCACTCAAATGGAAATATACAACAGGAGGCTCTATATCGTCTTCTCCTGCAATCTCAGGCGGCGTAGTCTATGTGGGCTCATATGATGCAAATGTATATGCTATTGATGCAGCAACTGGTGCCCTCAAATGGAAATACATGACAGGAGGAGCTGTTCGTTCTTCTCCAGCAATCTCAGGCGGCGTAGTCTATGTGGGGTCTACTGATGGAAACCTATACGCTTTCAAGCCATCAAATATACCAACACCCACACCATCACTTACATCAACAACTACACTTACTACAACATCTTCTGCAAATACAGGCTATAAAACTTTAACTCCTGGAGAATCATGGGAAATAGGTAATGGATACGTTTTGACAGCTTCTTCCATAGATCCGAAAGCTACTCCAAGACAAGTATGGCTTGTGCTCTCCAAGGACGGGGTTAAGCTTGATGATAAAATTTTGAGCGAGGGGGAAACATATAATTTTAATAACATTATCATCACAAAAATTAAGAGAATCTGGGCCGGATCAGTATCGGACTTTGCAGAGCTTACAGATTCATATACAAGCATAGCAAGTACCCCGGAGCCAACTCCTAAAACTACAGCACCTTGGTCAAACAGAGGCTCTAAAGTTTTAACGGTTGGAGAAATATGGGACGTTGGCTATGGCTGGACATTGAGTGCACAGTCGATAGACTCAAAGGCATCCCCAAGACAAGTATGGCTTGTACTCTCCAAGGACGGGATTAAACTCGATGATAAAGTTTTGAGCGAGGGACAAACGTATAATTTTAATGATATATTTCTTACAAAAATTAATAGAATCTGGGCAGGACCAACAAGTGACTTGGTAGAGCTTACGGATGCTGTTGTGAATTTAGCAAGTAGTCCGACGCCAACTCCTACAACCACTCCCTCCCCAATAATGACCCCTGTCCCAACAGAAACCCTTATACTTCAAACACCAGAACCACAAGACAAAACCTACTGGATAAATGCTATTTTTTCAATATTTTTAATCAGTGTAATTGCTTTGCTATTGCATAAGTTGAAAAAGTTGTCTCGCATCGAAAATTTTCTTCTTTCCATTAAAAAAGGTGATGCTATTGCGATAGGTTTGATTATAGTATCGTTATTTTTAATATGGTATACCAGTGATTCTGTTGAAGCAGTTGTCTTTTTTGCAATAATTATTGGTATCGTTACAGGTTTGGTGTTCGGTTGTGCTTGGGTTATACGAGTTTGTGTTAGGGTTATACGAAATCGAAATTACATTACAAAAATCAGTGAGAGATTCAAGAAGCTGATTGAAAGTGAGACAGCTTATAGACCTGAACCAAAAGAACCACCTAAAAAACCGGCGCCTGAAGAAAAACCTTTGACGTTACCTATGCGGATGGAATATTTGCAATCAAAGGGGATTGAAAAACCGACACCTGAAGGCAAGCCGCGCCGAAATTTCAAAATCTCATGGGTTATACTGATAATGCTTTTAATCGTGATGGGATCAATTGGATACACAGTTTATCAAAAATACTCTCCCTTAGCTGAATTAGCAAACTGTGGTAATAACTGCATTGATTACAAAAAGGTGCAAGTGGCACAATACGAAACACCAGTTCCAGACATTAAAATTACCAATGCAGATGCAGAAAAATTGATAATGGACGTGCCTATTATCATTCGCAATCCATCAGCAAAAGACACGGAAACCGTTAAGATTGATTTTGATGTGTCTATGGAGGGAAAACATTTAACCAAAGGCACAATTCCAGCCTATGAGTTACCAGCGAAGCAAAACACCACCATTTTGATTAAAGATGTTGTAATAAAATATGAAGAGCTTGGAGATGTTCTTCAGAAAGTAGCAGAAAGGCATGGAGCAGAAATGGTTAGAGAAGGAAAAGCAAACATTTCGATGACCACTGATTTGCTGATATATTTCCCGATTGAATTGTTTTCTATAAACATTTACACTTTCACAATTCCAATTCAAATTGAATCAGAAGTTCCAGTTGATATGCTTAAGCAAAACGAGGAGGCAAAGAAGCAAATAGAAGAAAAAGTAAGTACAGCTATAAAAGAAGTGCAAGAAAAAATAAAGGATACGCTACCAGCTATACCTACAAAAACAGTACCTTCGCCAACAGCTACATTGCCACAAAAAACCGCTCTTCCATTACCTGCTCCATCCAATCCTCAATTCCCATAATAACATAAATTATGATACCTGAAATCTGCGTTCATCTGCGTTTATCTGCGGTTTATTTTGTTCAAGAATTGCTTTGGTTATTTAAGAACTTGACAGAAGATTTTACTTCAAATGGGTTCCTTATCATATATAGAAAATTCGAAATTACTAAAAGATTTAACAATCGACGCCCATCGTGGTTGGCGTTGCGGATGCATTTGTTATGATTCCAAAAAATCATCCCAGATACGAATCCCTGATGACAAGGGAATTGATAGTAAAGGGTGTTGAAAAAGGAATAACGAGCATACACGGGCTGATTGCCCAGGGGCGGGGGGAGGCATTTGATTACTTACTCGGTGAAAAAACCTCAAAAACCGCTTTAAAGGCTGAAAAAGTTGCAACGGCTACGCTGCTTCTGGCAAAAAAACCCGTAATCTCGGTCAATGGGAATGTTGCAGCCCTTGTACCCGCTGAAATCATAAAGCTAAGCGAGATTATCAATGCTCCGCTTGAGGTCAATCTATTTCACAGGACAGAAGAAAGGGTGAATAAAATCATCGAACATCTTCGCTCACTTGGCGCCAAAAAAATGTTCACGAAGAGCGATGCCCTGATACCCGGACTTTCCCATGAGCGGGGAAAAGTGGATGGAAAAGGCATCTTCAGTGCCGATGTCGTACTTGTTCCTCTTGAAGACGGGGACAGGTGCAAAGCCCTTGTGGATATGGGTAAAACCGTAATTGCCATCGACCTGAATCCGCTCTCAAGGACGGCGCAGTGTGCAACGATAACAATCGTGGATAATATTATCCGCGCTGTACCGAACATATCCAAATTCGCAGAAAAACATAAAAACAGAAATGAAAAAGAACTGCAAAAATTGGTTAAGGAATTCGATAATAAGAAAAACTTAGCTAATTCGCTGCTGTGGACTGAACCCCATTTTGTGTACAACCAGTTAAGAAACTTTCCTATTTAAAAACTCCTTTCAGATTTTTCAAATTCTTCAGGAGTTACATACCCGATAGATGCATGTAAAGTTGTGCGGGGGGTGCCCTGCGATCGTGCACACTTCATATCATGCGCCCGCCTTCAATATCTATACCAGTAGTACCATCTCCATGTGGTCTGCTGCTGGTTGGATGCGCTGAGATATTTATTTATTTCTTCTATGCTATTCCTTATTCGTTCCCTATTGGTTTCGAGTCTTGTGATAGTATTGCTTGCCCAATATTTTGTATCACCACTATCAAGCACTTCTCTATTTGCATAGAGATAACTTATTTCTTCCCAACAAATATCCCTTTGTTCTTGCAGGAGAATAACTTGTTTCCTGTAAAGGTCTTTGTCGTTGCTTCCAGCTGCTATCTCACCATTATTATTTGAAGCGTCGATTGCGGCATTGCACCTCTGATTCAGTTCTTTTGCTTTGTCAAAGATTATAGACCGTTCTTTATACCGTATTTCCTTTGCTTTATTTTCTTCAAGGATTTTAATGGTATCAGTTGCCCATTGTTTTGAAGTTGAAGTGGAGTCAAGCGCTGCTCTATTCGCATAGAGATAATCTAATTCTTCTTGACAGACACTGGTTGAATTGGTTTTTGATCTGATTGCATCACTGCATTTCTTATTTAACTCATTTGCTATTGTCCATAGTGATGGTGTCTTTTCTACGGGCACATCATTGCCGCCCATACCGAATACGAATGCAGCAATTACTGCCGCCAGTATGACAGTGATCGCTACCATTAAAACAACACCTATTACGGGTTTGAGGGGTGTCTTTGCCTGTTTCTCTTCCTTTTCTTCAGCCCTGAGCCCAACATCCTGCATAAGCTCTTTCTCAGTTATCAGATTCTTAAGTCCATCAGCCTCGGCTTTATATCTCCCAGATAACTCCCTGTATTTAGCCTCGGTAATCTCGCCCTGTACAAATTTCTCATCCAGTTTCTCAAGAAGCTCGTTTATTTTACTGAGCCTCTCCTTTTGCTTCTTTATTTCATCTGTTTCGCTCATAGTTGGACTGAATCCCATTTTGCGTACAACCAGTTAAGAAACTTCACTATTTAAAACCTCCCATCAGACTTTTCAAATTCTTCAGGAGTGACATACCCGATGGATGAATGAACACCGTTTTCTCGACATACCTGTGCTGCCTTTTCCGTTCTCGATTTCACGAAGAATTGATTTTTTTGATTTCTTCTCATCCATCCTGATTTTATATTAAACGGGCGCGGAGGGATTCGAACCCCCGATCTACAGCTTAGGAGGCTGCCGCTATATCCAGACTAGGCCACGCGCCCTCAGGGTTGTTCCTAAATATCAGTGTGTGGACTTTAATTTATCGTTTAAAAGAAAGGGACTGTAAAATAGTTTGGTTTTCTGCAATCCTTTGCGTACTTTGCGCCCTCTGCGGTGAAAAATCCTGCACCGCAAAGCACGCCAAGAGCGCAAAGTTACTTTATACCAGATTTAACACCAACGGATTTTACACCCACAAAACAAAGAAAGGGTTAAGTATATTTGTGCTTATTCAAAGGCAATCCCGCCTTAACTCAGTGGCTAGAGTGCGCGGCTGTAGTTTGGTTCATGTGCAAACCTTTAAGAATGGTTTATCAAATGCGGGGTATGCTTCGCATACCCCAGCGCTATGTTTATGCACACATTACCGCGCAGGCACCGCGAAGTCCCCGGTTCGAGTCTGGGAGGCGGGATATTTTTTTTGTATTTTTGAATAAGTGAATTATTTAAATCCCCAGCGCAAATTAGCCCCTTATGCTTCGGGTAACATTTCTTGGCACAGGCGGAACCCTGCCCACACCAAACCGCAACCCCTCCGCGATATTGGTCAACCGGGAAGGTGAGCTTTTGCTATTTGACTGCGGCGAGGGCACCCAGCAGCAGATGATGCGTGCAAAGACCGGAATGAAAATAAATTCCATCTTCATCACGCACTTCCACGCTGACCATTTCCTCGGAATCCCGGGACTTATCCAGACAATGTCATTTAACGGAAGAACCGAGCCTCTTGAAATATACGGCCCTGAATGGACAAAACAATTCGTAAACCTCCTCGTGCAGCTTGGTTATTACAAGCTTGGATTTGTAATAAATGCTCATGAACTGAAAGACGGCGATGTAATTGACAAAGGAGCTTATTCCATCAGGGCAATCGGTACTGACCACGGCATTCCGAGCCTCGGTTATGTCATTGAAGAGAAAAAACGTGCAGGGAGGTTTAACAGGGAAAAAGCTATCAAACTTGGGGTTCCCGTTGGCCCACATTTTTCAAAACTCCAGAGGGGCGAACCTGTCATCATAAAGGGCAGGACAATTTTACCCTCTGAGGTTATTGGAAAAAGCCGGCCCGGCAGGAAAATAGTTTATACCGGAGATACCCGGCCGTGCGAATCCATCGAAAAAGTAAGTGCGAAAGCTGATTTACTTATCCACGACGGCACACTTTCTGATGAGCTTAAGGACTGGGCAATCGAAACAAAACACTCAACAGCAGGGGAAGCTGCCCGGCTTGCGAAAAAAGCAAAGGTAAAACAGTTGATATTAACCCATATCAGTTCCAGGTATTCGGAGAGCGCGGAACCTTTGCTGCATGATGCCAAAACCGTGTTTGATAATGTTAAAATCGCAGAAGATTTGTTAGAAATAGAGATACCGCTATCCGATTAAGACCCGAATGAAACCCTGTATGAGACCCCGTATTTAAATACGGGGACAAAGGGACTAAACATTAAATACACGCATGTACATAATCATTGAGTGATTGTGTTGAACTCCACAACTTCATTCAAACTGGACATTGAAAGAATCGGGCATATTCTTGACATGGATGAGTTCAAAATAAATGAAGCAAAAGAACACGGCAAAAGCACGTTGATTTCTCCAAAATTCTTCAATAAGGGGGTATACAGGGTACGAAATGCAAACAGCGGGCGGCTTGAGAGCATCGCTGTTAATATCGACAAAATTGCCGCCGTCACCTATGAAGGGCTTGTCAAAGAGCTGGGCGATGACTGCGTGGATAAAAACCTGTGGAAGGATGTACCTGAAGGTGGAGCGATATTTTTCTATTCTCTAAAGCTTGAGAATGATTTTGTGAATGAAATAAATCGTTGAATCGCTCTTCTTTAGAATGGCTTAAATATTAAGAAATTAGTCACTGAGCTACACTTTATGACAGCAAAACGACTGCAGAACATCACAGAATCTGCAACACTCCGGATATCAAATCTTGCAAGTGAATTAAAAAGCCAGGGCAAAGACATAATAAGCTTCAGCCTTGGAGAACCGGATTTTACCACGCCTGCGCATATCATCGAAGCTGCCAAAGCTTCTCTTGAACGCGGCGAAACGCATTATACTCCTTCACCTGGAATACCGGAACTGCGGCGGGCTATTGCCGAGAAATTAAAAAAGGATAACAAAATCGAGACAAAGCCTGGAAATATAATAGTTACCCCGGGTGCAAAACAGGCAATCTTTGAAGTCATGCTATCGGTATTGCAGGAAGGCGATGAAGCAATCATATTTGACCCTGCCTGGGTATCATACGACCCATGCGTGAAACTTTCAGGCGCAAGAACGGTCTGGGCGCCCACAAGGCGCGATCACGGTTTCACACCTGTTGATGTTGGAGAATACATAACTGAAAAGACTAAACTTATCGTTATCAACAGCCCGTGCAATCCCACAGGCGGCGTCTATAGTAAAGCGACGCTAAAAGAGATAGCCGATTTTGCGATTGATAAGAATATCTTTGTATTATCAGATGAGATTTATGAGAAAATAATCTATGACAAAAAGCACATAAGTATCGGCTCAATGGACGGGATGCAGGAGCTGACCATAACCGTCAACGGATTCTCGAAAGCATATGCGATGACCGGATGGCGCCTCGGGTACGTGAGCGCGCCCAAAGAAATTTACGAACAGATGCTAAAACTTCACTCGCACTCGGTGAGCCAGGCAACTTCCTTTGTGCAGTACGCGGGCCTTGCGGCGCTCCAGGGCGACCAGACCCCTGTTGCAGCCATGGTCAAGGAATTCAGGGCAAGAAGAAACCTGGTGGTCAGGGGATTGAATAAACTCGGCATTAAATGTGCAAAACCCGATGGCGCTTTTTACGCTTTTGCAGATGTTAGCGAGTACGGAAGCGGCGAGGCAATAGCCGAACTTCTTCTCAATAAAGCTTTCATCGCAACTACGCCCGGCTCGGCATTCGGCTCTTTAGGCAATGATTTTATCAGGATATCGTATGCCACGTCGCAGGAGCGCATCAAAGAGGCCCTCAGACGCATGGAAGCTGTGCTGGAATAATTACCTGCCGTTCCGCTCAAGTATCCTCCTGATAATCGCCGCGCTGCTGCACAGCTCGCACTGCTCAAACGACTGGAGTCTTACCACCTTTGCATTTATGCCGTGGCTTTTTAATTGTGCTTCCAGCTCTTTTTCATTGAAAAACTGGTTTTTACCAAGCGCTATGATATCGGGTCTTATCTCGCGAAGCGGCTCGAACATATCGGTCTCGCTCCCGAGCATCGCCTTATCCACAATACGAAGCGCTGCAACCATAGCGAGCCTCTGCCCTTCTGGCACAATGGGCTTTGGTTTGTGTTTTATCATCGAATCCCGCGCCACGATTACATACAGCTCGTCGCCCAGCGCCTTTGCGTGTGAAAGATACAGCAGGTGCCCTGGGTGAAGTATATCGAACGTACCCGTTGCAAGGACTCGAACCATCAACCTCTAGATTATTTTTGGTTGCTAAAAATGTTTGTAATTTATATTTCTATAATTCACATCTCACGTTCGTCCTCATGCATTGCCGATAAACTATCAATATATTGCCGATAAATTACCGATAAACCATATGCACGTTTCCTGTTAGATGGATTTGCTATGACCAGCCAGCCATCTTTGACCCACGTATTGAGCAGCAAACGGGTCATACGCTCTGAAAGTCCCAGAGTAGCGGCTACCTGTGATGTAGTAATCTGTTCTGTTTTGGCGAACAGCGACAGAGCCGTTCTCGCCCTGTGGTCAAGACGACGCAGTTCTTCTGGTTCTGCCGGGATACCCCGTTTGGCATATCGCAACGCTTCATCCTTTGCGGCAGTGAATACCAGAGCGAGCGTTTTGGCGAAGTATTCAAGCCACAGCGTCAGGTCAGCTTCTGCACGCCCCTCGTAATAGTTATGATGCGGATGAACAGCAAGGGAGCGGTAATAGCCTTCCAGGTCGCGCGCATGGTGTTCTTCCAGCGAGAAAAATCCATTCAATCCATAGCCGCCGCGGTGCAGGATGAATGTCGCAAGAAGGCGCGCCGTCCTGCCGTTGCCGTCATAGTAAGGATGAATGGTGACGAACTGGTAATGCACAAGACCGGCGATGAGCGGTACGGGAAAGCCCTCTTTTTCTGCCTTCTGCACCCACTCGACAAGCGCTGCCATGAGTGCGGGCACATCTCTGGCTTCAGGCGGCAGATAGATTATTACACCTGATGCTGAATCGCGGATGACGTTCTGACCATCACGGTAAGGCGTGGGTTTAGCACGCGCTCCCTCTTTTATGAGCGCATGAAGCCTCTGGATAAGCTCTTCTGTGAGCGGCATTTTTTTCACAGCCCATTCCTCAACGCGCAGCAGCGCATTCCAGTAGTTTTTCACTTCACTGACATCTCTTTCCCGCCCGTGGAAATGCGCCTGTTTCCCCTCGATGACCTGTTCAGCCTCTGCCAACGTGAGGCGATTGCCTTCGATGCGGGTGGAATAATGCGTGGAACGGATGCGGGCGCGCCGGCGCAGTTCAGCCTCAGCGG
>JBAQMZ010000053.1:0-210900 GCA_049303315.1 Candidatus Methanoperedens sp. | reverse complement strand
AATAACGACTTGTTATGAACAATCGGACAGGATTAACAGGATTTACAGGATGATTTATACACAATCCTGTTTATCCTGTTATCCCGTCTGAAATAATTCATTTGCTCTGAAATGTGACAATGTCAAGCTAATTTCGAGAATTATTTGCAAAATCTTTAATACTCCCCCCAACGATTCAAAAGCCACCATGAGACTCGTGATGAAATTCGGAGGCACATCAGTTGGCGACGGCATTCGTATGAAGCATGTCGCAGAGCTTGCAAAGAAATACCGCGACGAAGGGAACGAGATTATTCTTGTGACCTCGGCGCTGAGCGGGGTCACAGATGCGCTCCTGAAAAATGCCAGGGATGCTTCAGAGTCCGGGAAAACCTCCCTGATAAAAGAATTTATCGCAGACCTCACAAAACAGCACCACAAAGCAGCCCATGAAGCCATAAATTGGAAAATTATTTCTGGATTTTCGTTTTCTGATAAATCTGCAAACTTAAAAATAATTATTTGAATTCTTCGAATTCTCTCAGAAGAATCATCTTTATTTCCGGATGATGGTCTTTAACATTACGGAAGAAGCGCCGATCATTTGTTATAAGGGTGGATTTCTCAAGGAATGCGCATGCAAAAACTACAGTGTCAAATCCACTCAAATGCGTTTCAATCCCTTTTTCCATGCAATAAGTTGTGAAGTTCTCATTCAAATAGAGGATTTCTGAAGCATTCTTCTTTATACTTTCATAAACCTTTTTGGCAATTTTACTTCCAACAGCCCTACTGATAACGATTGCAACTTCTATCAAAACGGTTGAAGGTATTATTAATTCATAATTACCCTAGATCACATCTTTAAATAAACTATCCGCCTTATTGTGCAGGACTTCAAATTCCACATATTTTTCTTTATATACTTCTTTAGTAGGTTCTATGAAAGCATAAACCACGTCACTGTCAATTGTTACTTTCATTTTATACTATATACTGCTTTTCTCTCATCATTCTTATCTCAGAAGTTGGTTCAAGCGGTTCTTTCAAGCGTTTAGAGATCATCTTTTTTAAATCTTCATACTCTTTAATCTCAATTTCAATATCGTTCTTCTTTTGCCTGTAAATATACTGCAAAAGCATATGGATTTCATTGTCCAGCCCAAGTAGCCGTTTTTCTACAACTTCTAAATTCATAATATTTACATATTTGTCTGTGTGTATATAAATATGTTCAATCCTTGTTTTAGCGGAAGCTGTCCTGCAAATATTTCCATAATCTTTAATACTCCTCCCAACGATTCAAAAGCCACCATGAGACTCGTGATGAAATTCGGAGGCACTTCAGTCGGCGACGGCATCCGCATGAAGCATGTCGCAGAGCTTGCAAAGAAATACCGCGACGAGGGGAATGAGATTATTCTTGTGACCTCGGCGCTGAGCGGGGTCACAGATGCGCTCCTGAAAAATGCCAGGGATGCTTCCGAGTCCGGGAAAACCTCCCTGATAAAAGAATTCATCGCAGACCTCACAAAACAGCACCACAAGGCAGCCCATGAAGCCATAAAGACCCCTTATACCGGGAATATTCTGGAGAAGGTGACGCGGGAACTTGACTCGCGCATAGAAGAGCTTGAGAAAGCTCTCATCGGCATTTGCTACCTTGGCGAACTCACCCCGAGGTCAATCGATTACATCTCATCCTACGGCGAACGGCTGGCTGCGCCTATCCTTTGCGGTTCGCTAAACTCCATCGGTATAAAATCCCATTCATTCACAGGAGGCGAAGCCGGCATAATAACCACTGAGGAATACGGCAATGCAAAGCCCCTTGAAATTACATATTCCCTTGTTAAGGAACGGCTTGAACCGCTTTTGAATAAAGGAATCCCCGTGGTCTGCGGTTTCATTGCTGAGAATGAAGACGGTATTATCACAACGCTCGGACGCGGCGGCTCGGATTTCACGGCATCGATTATCGGCGCTGCTTTAAAAGCAGATGAAATATGGCTGTGGAAAGAGGTGGACGGAATTTTGACAACCGACCCGCATATCGTACCTGAAGCGAGACCCATCCCTGTCATTTCCTATATCGAAGCCATGGAACTATCGTATTTCGGAGCAAAGGTGCTTCATCCGAGAGCAATTGAGCCCGCAATAAGACACGGGATACCTGTGCGCGTCAAGAACACATTCCATCCCGACTTGCCGGGAACCATTGTGGTGAAAGACCAGAAACTGAGCAGGGATATTGTTAAGGCAGTGACGGTAATAACGAAAGTTGCGCTCATTAACATTTCCGGCGCAGGCATGGTAGGCACGATAGGCGTAGCAGCGCGTGTGTTCACCACTCTTGCAAACGCCGGCGTCAATATCGTGATGATAAGCCAGGGCTCTTCGGAAGCGAATATTTCCCTGGTCGTCGATGAGGCTCATCTTGACAAGGCTGTAAAATCGATAAAAGCGGAATTCAAGAATGGCATAATTAAAGAAGTAACCCATGACAGGAACATATCGGTTGTTGCGGTCGTTGGCGCAGGAATGGCAAATACACCCGGCGTTGCCGGCAGGGTATTCGGGGCGCTTGGGAAAGCCGGGGTCAACGTGATAATGATAAGCCAGGGTTCATCCCAGCATAATATCTCGTTTGCGGTAAGCGAAGACGGCGCCAGGAAAGCCGTGCAGGTGCTTCACAGGGAATTCGGGCTTGAACGCGAGAAGTAATATTATATGATAGATGTCAGAAGCCTTCCTTTAGTACCTAAAGTTATCCTCATTGCAGGTTTTACAATAGGAATAGTTTCTTTTATTTTGTTCCTCAGGTATCCGATAATATTGATATTGATGAAATATAGCCCGCAATACCGGGAATTCATGAAAAGAACATTGGAGCGAAAGAAAAGAATTTGAAGCGAAGTGAATGTCAACCCGCAGAGAAAAAAATATGAAAATATCTAATTCTGTGATTAAAGAAATCTCAGATACAATCATTGTTTTTTTATTTTCAATGTTCATTGGTATGAGTAGCTTTCTCAGGGGATATTTTATGAGAGGGGAGGATTATGATAAAAATAAGCTGATAATAGTTCCAATTTTCGCGGTAATCATAACTCTTGTTTATGTTTTATTTAAGAAAAAATACCTTGGTGGGATGAAAAAAAGTGGTTAAAGGTCGAACCAATGAGAAAAATAATCTTCGTAACAGGCAATCCCCATAAAGTCAGGGAAGCCGGTGACATCCTTTCGCATGCAGGAATAACCGTGGAGCAAAATAATTGCGGGTATCCTGAACTGCAGGAGAATGAACTTGAACCCATAGCGAGCTTCGGCGCACGGTGGGCTGCCGATAAACTGGACAACGAGGTCATGGTAGATGATTCAGGGCTTTTCATCGAGGCGCTCGGAGGATTTCCGGGGCCTTATTCCGCGTATGTTTTTGACACCCTCGGGAATGCGAGGATAATAAAACTCATGGAGGGTGAAACGAACAGGAGGGCTGTTTTTAAATGCGTTATAGGATATTGCCGTCCCGGCGAGGAACCGTATTTATTTTCAGGGGAAGTGGCGGGCGAGATTGCAAACGAGAGCCGGGGAAGCGGCGGTTTCGGTTATGACCCGATATTCATGGTTGACGGCGCGACTTTCGGGGAGATGGGAGAAGATGAGAAAAACAGGCTATCCCACAGGTATGCTGCGCTTACTAATTTTGTGCGTTGGTTGAAAAAAGGGCATTGAAAAAAGAATGTTTTTTCAATACCTGATCTCAGCGGTGTAGGTTATGGTTTTTGTGCCATCTTTGGGTACATTAAGCTCAAATTCAATGGTGTTTGCATCCTTCTTTTTGTACTGCTCGGAAGCTTTCGTAACCTGCCAGTTACCGTAGAGGTGCTCTGTTACTATTATCTTCGCGTCCTCGGTCTTATGGTTCTTCAGTTCGATGCTGTAGCTTTCCCGGACTCCATAGCTGCCCATGCCCTCCCTGTCTGTTGCCGTGCGTTTGCCAACGATATCAAAGGCATTTCCCACATTTATCCTGAGTTTTTCATCTTTTGGCGTATGGTCGATGCTGTCCTCGCCTAAAAACTGAAGCTGTCCATCGCTGTCAGCCTTATATGCTCTCACTACGCCCTTGGGCAGAGGCATGCCGAGACCGTTTTCCTCTGAGTTGGTTATGTTAAGAGTCACCTTTACTTTCTCCCCATCCCTTGCTCCGTCATAGGAATATTCTTTCTTCGCAGGCACGTTATCAGCGCTGAGCAGTGATATCTGTTTTATCTCATTGTTGTTCAGGGTTGTTGGGCGCTGGAGAGTGTATAAGTGGTATTCGAACAGACCTTCCTGTGTGAAACCGGAAGGAGGTGCGCCGACAGCGAATGAAGTAGCTTGGGGCACTACCAGGCCCTTGTAATACTGGGGTACTTCTACCCGATTTATATCCCCGGCCACCAGTTTCAGTTTTGCATCTGGATATGCAGTTCCCGCATTGTTCTCAACTGTAACCCAGCCTTTGATGTCAGCTTTTGAATCGCTCTGGTCTATCGTGGCAATATAATTGGCTTTCCAGCTCATTCCGCCAGTAAGATATGAGGTCTGCACTTCCCGGCTACCTCCAGTGTCTGTGTATATCTGCCAGACAAGCGTGGGCTTGGTGAGAAGACCTGCTGAATCAGGATATTCTATCTTCTTTACATTATTCAGGACAACCACGCCTTTCTGTGTTTCAAGTGTAATGCCGCCTGAGCGGCTGAGAAGCTTGCCTGTGAAGGACTCGTTATCAGAGGTGACTGTTATCTCTTTATCGAGGTATTTATCCAGCAGTTTGTCAGAGCTTACAAGGTCGTATTCATAATTCTGCTCCACGACCACCGTGTTCCGGCTTTTTGGGTCCCTGAACATTACGGATGTAGGGTCAATCTGGGATGCAACATCAACGTATTTGATGATATTATTTCCACTGCTGAGATCCATTGTCCTGTATTCTTTTACAAGAGCAAGATTCTGGTTATAAACCGTGACTTCATTCTTTGTTTTATCCGGGCTGGCTGCTTTTGCGATGGAAAGAAGAGCAACTTTCGGCATTTCCTTGGAAACGATGGTAGTGCCGCCCTCGATATTATTCCAGTTATTATCTTCCCGGCTTTCCCACAGGGATGCAAGAGAAACAAGCAGCAGCGCGATTACAATTAAAGAGATGGGCTTTTTGAAACTCGTAGATTTTAAACTTTGATATATTCCCCTTAGCATAGATTGGTTTAGCATTTGTATCCTCCTGACGTCTATTTTCAAGACTGTGATATATTTTTCTGTGACAATCAGCTACGTCCTGTACTTATAAAAGATTTTCTTAAACTACGAATGGATTCGTAGTTATAATGTTTTAGGGACAAAAAACAGCATCGCTTGGATATTTGCCTTCTCTAATAAAAGAACCCGAATTACCATTATACCAAAGCTCATAAAATGGTTGCTGTGTTTTATCGGCAGATGTGTTAGTCATTCTTACTTTTAGTATTGGTGAATTTGCATGAACTTCCCAGGAAAAAGCCTTGCTCCAGTTTGTAAAAATTCCTCCAGAATATTCCTCCCTGAAGCTGAGACATGGATATTTTTTGGAGGTGTATTCACCGGCTTTATTAACCAGGAACTTGTGATACTGAATTTTACTTAAAGTTGAATAAGAAACAACTTTGATTGCATCCGTTGGTCCCATATAGTTCATATCGCCGTACTCTGAAGGAGATAAAATGGCCTTGGTTCCTGTTACCCGTACAATAAGTTCTGAATCTTCTTTTTTGAAACTGCCCAGTAACGGAATAAAGTTTCTTATGTGAGAATCCCACAGCTTATATTTCGGTCCGCATCCTTCGGGTATGCCGCAGTCATCGCCAGTGACGACCGTAAGCATTCCTTTCAAGGTTATAGAACTATTTGCTGGTGCAATGGCAAGGAGAATTGAATTTATTTCATCAATCCATGTTTTGTCTATCTCTTTGCTTGCTTCTTCTTTTATAGCCCAGCAAGCATAATTTGTCGTTCCTTCAACTTTTACTTCTTCATAACTAACCAGCATATGACCTTTCAGTTCCTCGTTTAAATTATCTTCAAGAATGAAAAGAGCATCGCTTACATTTTCTAAAATTCTATAACCGCTATCGTTTGTTGGAATAAAGCTATGGTTTGGTCCAATCTGTTGGATGATGGTGATATTTTCCGGATATCTTAAACTCATCTCAAGGATTCTATTGTTTTTCTTCATTCGCTGGATGCGTTCTTCTTCAAAAACACATTTTGCCTGAAGATCTACCCTGTGAAGAGTTTTTAAAAGAAAATTGCTTAAAGATGAGTTTTCATCGGCAACGAATTTGCCTGTACCATTTTCCCATAGATAAACCGTTTTGGGATTTTTCTCCTCAGGAGGCGATGATGTTGAATCAGGAATAGGAGTGCTAACCGTTTCAGATGGTTTCTCCTTAATTTCTCTTACGCATCCACTAACTAACACAATCCCCATGAACAGGATTCCTATGAGAATTATGTTTGTATTATTCATATTCATTATAAATTATCTGCAATGTAATCTTCACGTCGTACCTACAAAAGACTTTCTTAAACTACGAATGGATTCGTAGCTATAGCAATCTCTTTTAATATCCTTGCCTATTAATAATAAGAATGCCAGAAAATGAGAAAGACCCCAGCGATGAAAAGCTCCTCATACTTCCGCTGGGAGAAGAATCCAAGAAGATAACGCAGGTCATATCAAACGATACTGCAAGGCAGGTAATCGAACTTCTTGCAGATGCGCCGCTTTCTGCCTCGGATATTGCAGAGCGTTTGCATGCGCCTCTTACCACTATTACTTACAATCTTGAGAATCTTGAGAGTGTGGGACTTATCAAGGTTGAGAAGATAAAATACAGCGAGAAGGGACGGGAGGTCAAGATTTATGCGCCAGTGAGAAAACTTATCGTTGTAGTGCCAGAAAAAACAGACCGGAAATCTGTGGCTGATGTGCTCAGGAAGTATATGGGCGTAATTCTGGCAGCAGTGCTTGCCTCAAGTCTCATTGAGTTTTTCATGAGAAACGCTGGCAAGAGCGCAAAAATGTTTCAGATAACAAGCGAGTCGAATTCACTGCCCGCTCCAACTCCAGCCATGCCGGAGATTTCTGCTATCACGTCCACGCCTGCCATGATGATTAATGAAACCAGAAAAGGCGGAGACGTCAGTAGCATAGTTCCTACCCCGGCAGCTACTCCAATGGTTTCCCCGGCGCCTACCGCCGGCGTTCAATCCATACCGGCTGCGACCTCCACACCAATCGTCCCTGAACCATCTTCGGTAGGCGTTTGGAGTGCTAATGCTACTGCAACGCCTGTACAGAGTCCGGCGCTGGATAACGGTGCAGCAAGCCAGGCGGCGCCTGATATTTTCACAAACTTAGCAAACACTATTACCGCGCATCCCGGACTGCTTTTCCTCATGGGATGCCTGTTTGTGGTTGCTCTGCTTATCATTATGGATTACCGCAGAAAGAGGAAAAATGGCTAAAGATTTCAGAATATCGATGGATATGGCAGCTACGATAGTGATTCTAATTATGGCATTATTTGCTGCTGCACCTGTAGTCTCGGCTTCGATGACGGAAATAAGTGTAGAAGACCTGACCAGAGAGTCTGATGTAATCGCTATAGGAGACATTAAAGAAGGCGAGAGCGGATGGAACCTGTGGAGGACGATGATTTACACATATTCCACTCTCTCTGTTGAAAAGTATATTAAAGGCGGCGAAGGGGCTGAAACACTGACAATAATCACCGAAGGCGGAACTGCAGGCGGTTCATTCATGTTGGTGGAAGATGTTCCGGTATTCACGAAGAACGAGAAGGTGCTGGTTTTCCTGAAAAGGGCTGGAAGTGAATTCAGCGTTGCAGGTTGGGCGCAGGGCAAGTATATTGTCGAGAATGAGAGTGTGCGTGATATAAGTGGTGAGAAAGTAGCCCTGAAGGATTTCTTACGCCGGATAGGAGATGTAATGCCAGTGCCGGATGTCGCAACACCGACAAAAACTCAAGCTGCGCCTGGATTTGAGGCAATACCGGGATTGTTGGGACTGCTTGCAGTGCATCGCTTGTTGGTGGAGTGAATTTAATGCTATGAAATTATACACAAAGGTAGGTTTTTATCTTCGAAGTCCAATTTTCACCTGATGAATCTGGTTGTTTTAGAGAGTTAATAAGGTTAGGGAAGGGCAAGAGAATTTGAAAGAAAGCGACATTCTCCTCGATGTAATAAAAAAGCGGCGCAGCGTCAGGCGATTTGATGGCGTCACGATACCGAAGGAGGCTATGGAGCAAATCCTCGAAGCCGGAAGATGGGCTCCATCGGGCGCGAATGCCCAGCCCTGGCGCTTCGTTGTGGTAACGCAGAAGGAAAAACTGGCTGCAATTTCGGATTTCTGCTACTATAAATTGTTTAAATCCCGTCATGTCGGAGAAGCAAGCGCCGCTGTGGTCATATGCGCCGACCCGAAGGCGGGAAGCCAAACATATACTCTCGATGCCGCGATAGCAGGGACAAACATGACCCTGATGGCGACATCGCAGGGCATCGGTTCATGCTGGATAGGGGCATTCGAAGAACAAACCCTGAAAAAAATGCTCTGCATTCCTGAGAATTTGAAAATTATCGCTCTTATCGCCTTCGGATACGAAGTCGGTAAAGCATCTGTTCCTCCGAGGCTTCCGCTTTCCAGTATTGTCCATCACGAGACTTACGAAGACAAAAACGAGCCCGGCATAATAACGAAAAAGAAGTCATCCGGTCCATTTTCGGTTTTCGGAAAACTGCTTCGCGTCCTTTTCAACAGGCGCTGAAAAGCTATTTCATCACATCCACAAGCGCAACTCTTTCGATGACAAGCTCAGGTATTTTATCCTCCCCTCTGGCTTTGAGTTCTTCCTCAGTGATATTGAAAATTTCCAATAATGCATCGTTTTTGGAGCGGTCATATTGAAGCACGGGCTTTGGAGTTATCTCATGGAACGCGGATAAATCGATAACCTCGCCGAGTGCCACAAGGGCAATATTATTTTCCCCGTTGTGCACGCCAAGTTTCATCGCCCTGTTTATCTGTCGGGTGCCTGCTGCATAAAGCATTATTTCCTTGGCGAGGTCGTTTGCGATATTCCTGCCTGCTTTGAATGAGTTCATCGCTTTTTTTACTGCGAATCTTATGTGTTCCTCGCCTGCCAACTTATCGGCATCGAAAGCCTGTATTACTACGTTATTATCTTTGCTCGTTTTTTTGATTTTCCCAAGGAATTTTTCTATATTATCTATGAATATCGTGCCCTCTAGGATGTGAATCATCACTCCTTAAAAGAGTTGTATCATAAAAAAGATAACGATTAAGGAAATGCATCCGTCAAATAATAATATTTCAGTAAAAAAGTTACCTAAACCGATAACTAAATACATATTCGAAAAGTATTCAAGCTAAATGATTAAAAAAAGACCCCTGCTTTTAATGATTCTCGATGGTTATGGTCTGCGCGATAGCGAAGAAGCTAACGCCATAGCAGCCGCCAAAAAGCCTAACCTCGATAAGCTTTTTTCAAGTTATCCTCATTCAAAGCTTGATGCATCCGGCGAATCCGTAGGACTTCCTGAAGGCCAGATGAGGATTTTTTCGAAAGTACGGTGCGAATGGATTTGCACTTTGGAGCTCGCCGCGCTATCGAATTTGAAGTATGAGATTACAGAGAGTTGTTGTGATGAATTTAAAGATTTTAGACCACATTAAAAAGTTGATTAACAATGGTTATTACGACGTAAAATTGCATACACGGGAAAGGATGATAGAGCGTAATATAAGGATAAAAGACGTCAAAGAAGCCATTGAAAAAGGAATGATAATAGAAGAATATGTGGATGATAAACCGCTGCCAAGCTATTTGATATACGGTAAAACATCAGAGCTAAGACCAATTCATGTTGTTGTGGGCGTTGATGAAGAAGTTGCAGCGATAATTACAGTTTATGAGCCCGATAAGAATAAATGGATTGACTTTATAAAAAGGAGGTAGATATGCCCAGATTAAAAAAGTGCCCGGATTGTGGCGGAAGAATGGAGAGAGGTAAAACCAAGTTCATCACCGAATCTGAGAAAGGATTGATTGCGATTGAAAACGTGGATGCTGATATCTGCACAGTTTGCGGCATAGAATACCTGACGGCAGAATCGGATGATTATATCGAAAAAACTGTGGAAAAGATTTCTGCAAAGAAAATCCAGGCGCATCAGGAAGCTGTGTACAGGGTAGCTGCTGAAGCTTAGTTTGGGGGGATAAAAGAATAAAGAGGGGGGGTAAAACATGAGAAAAATGAGTGGTATGGTAATATACCTGTTCGCGGCGCCTGTGCTTGCAGGCGCGGCGGGTTTGGAGGCGCTATCGGCATAATCGGATTGTTATTCACCACGCTTCTAAAAAAGAGGCGCAGATGAAGAAGAAGCTGCCAGCGCGCCTTAAATCCACTTCCTTAACCAATAACTACATACGCCTGTGAAAAGTATTCAAGCTAAATGATTAAAAAGCGACCTCTATTACTAATGATACTCGACGGCTACGGTCTTAGTGAGATTAAAGAGGGAAACGCTATAGCATCCGCAAAAACCCCGAACCTCGACAGGCTTTTTTCAACTTATCCGCATACGACTCTTGACGCATCCGGCGAATCCGTAGGACTCCCCGAAGGCCAGATGGGAAACTCCGAGGTCGGGCACCTCAATATAGGCGCGGGGAGAATTGTATATCAGGATTTAACGAGGATAACAAAATCGATTCGCGAAGGGGATTTCTTCAGGAATAAAACGCTTTTGAAGGCGCTGGAAAACGTCAAAAAATATGAATCCTCCCTGCATCTTATGGGCTTGCTTTCAGACGGCGGCGTCCACAGTCATAATACTCACCTGTATGCATTTCTTAAACTGGCAAAAAAACATGGGATAAAAAAAGTGTATGTCCATGCTTTCCTTGACGGCAGGGACGTTCCGCCCAGGAGCGCCCTTACTTATATTTCCGATGCTGAAAAAAAGATGAAAGAACTGGTAGGCGAATTTGCATCAATATCGGGGAGATATTATGCCATGGACAGGGACAAACGCTGGGACAGGGTGGAAAAGGCTTACAATGCAATGACATCCGGGCAAGGCACCACAGCAGACCGCGCTTTTCTTGCTGTGGAGAACGCCTATGCCAGGGGTGAGACCGATGAGTTTATCACTCCGACAGTTATCCTGAAAAACAAAAAACCTGTTTCACAAATATCAAATAAAGATTCAGTTATTTTCTTTAACTTCCGCTCAGACAGAGCCCGGGAAATAACCCGTGCTTTTACAGATGACGATTTCAAGGATTTTAAACGAGCCGTGTATCCGCATACTCATTTCGTGTGCCTGACCCAGTATGACGAGACTTTCAAAGTCCCTGTTGCTTATCCGTCCGAAACACTTAAAAATATACTTGCAGATGTCCTGTCAGGCCATAATTTAAAACAACTCAGGATTGCAGAGACTGAGAAATACGCGCATGTCACTTTCTTTTTTAATGGAGGACGGGAAACGCCTGTCAGGGGCGAGGATAGAATATTGATACCTTCCCCGAAAGTGGCGACGTATGATTTGCAGCCAGAGATGAGCGCTTTTCTTGTTACAGATGAAGTCGTAAAAGCGGTGTATTCAGGTAAATATGACGTAATTATATTGAATTATGCCAATCTTGACATGGTCGGGCATACAGGAGTATTCGATGCTGCCGTGAAAGCTGTTGAAGCAATCGATGAATGCATAGGGAGGGTATTCACGGACATAAAAGATGCAGGCGGATTATTGATAATAACAGCAGACCACGGAAATGCGGAGCAGATGGTCGATGAAAAAGGAGGCATCCACACAGCACATACCTGCGACCCGGTGCCGTTTATTTTTTGCGAAACAGGCGTTGCACTCAAGGATGGGATACTGGCTGATATAGCACCTACTCTTCTTGACGTTCTTGGGATTGAAAAACCGCAAGAGATGACAGGACAATCTTTAATAAAACCGCTATAAAATCTATATATACTTTCCAAACAGATTTTAGCATATGGACTCCACTGGCGATTTAACTATTTTCAACGGCAAACTCACCATACTTGTGGCTTTCGGGCATGGCGGGAAGGTGGATAAAAGCCAGTTAAAAAAATTCATCGGTTCAGAGGCGGTTGCGGAAAGATGGAATAAACCCATAGAAGTGGCACATTCTGAAGGCGTGGCTGTAATCGTTGCGGGTAATGAAAAAATAACGTGCAACACAAATATATACACCGATGTTTTTGTCGCAGGCGTATCGCTCCTGAGGACTGAAATCGAAATCAGGGACAGGATATTGTTCAATGATATACTGGTGGCACTTCATTCAAACACAATTATTGTTGAAGGACTTGATTTTCAGTCGTTCGTCAACAAGAGGATAAACGAGACTCGCGAAAAACTCAACCCGGACATGGCAAATTCGTATTCTCCAGTCACAAAGAGGTACACGCTCCTGAAAATAAAAGAGTTCACTCCAAAACTTGACCAGAAAAGCCTGAAGGAGCAGTACGGCGAGGTCATCACGCGTTTCCTGTCGGGCGAGACGTCGATACGCGCACTGCACAGTAAGGAGATCACCGAAAAACTTGCAAACGACCTCTCTTATTATGATGAAGACCTCTTTCTTGCCTCAACAGAGGGAGTGCTCATTCTCGGATGCGAGGATTACATCAAGGAGCTGCGTGAATTGCTTGAACTGGCGATATCGCTTTTGCTTTTATTCCAGATATACGACACGAAGATTGATGTTGAAATTACGAATGCTTTTGACTCCATAACCAAACTGCGCAGTTCCCGGTATTATTTCCTCACGCAGGCGCCAAGAAAACTTGAGAAATCCCTGCTAAAAGTAAGCGAAATCGGGCTTGTTATACTTGATGATATAGAAGACCTCATGAATCCTCATAAGATAACCTCGGACTGGTACTACCAATCCTCCTACCAGAAGATGCTGAACACCCTGAGAGTAGGGGAGTTCGAGAAAGTGGTGCAGCACAAAATCGATTCCCTGCAGAACCTTTACGCCACTGCAAGGGAACTTTCTACGGAACAATTGACCCTGATTCTTGAGGCTATGATAGTGGTGCTGATATTGTGGGAAGTAATCAAACCCCTGATTCAATCGATGTAATCATTTACCGGTGGGTTTCTGCTCAAGCATATCCTTGTTGTATCTCTCAAGATAGAGTATTTCCCTGATATCCGTGTTTTCGATCAGCTCGCGCGCAATCTGTCTTTTTGTCATGAGCCATCTCTGGTTATAGGTCAGTTCAGGTTCTATTTCAACTGTTACTTCGCTATCATTTACTTTTACTGGCATCTCTTTTCCTATATACAGGGCGATAAGACCCCTGGCCTTGCCTTCGTTATCCTCTATCTTCTCTTTTATCTCATAGTCATAAATGACCGTTTGCCCTGCAAGGAACCTGTTAAAATCCACCTGCGCCATCCTGCCAATCATTCTTATAATGATTCCGGGGCGGCCATCTATCTCAACCGGCATTCCCACCTGCGGCCTGTCCTTGAACCTGTTGATTGGTATGCTTTCAATAAGTTCCGGGTTCCTGACGCCAAAAGCTTTTTCCGGCGGGATTGTAACGCTGCCTTTGTAACCCACGTCCTTTCCTATTAAATCCTCATCAAGTCCGGCAACAGTATGCCCCGACCCTACAATGATAACATCCCCGCCGTATTTACCTTTCTCGTTGTAGATTTTGCTGGCTTTTGCCACTTCCTCGTCTGTTGTATCAAAAACATGCCCGTCATCTGCGGTCTTACCCGTATATGAAACTCTTATAAAATCGCCTTTTGCTATGCTCATAAATAATTCCTTTCCTTTTTTCCGCTCATCATGTCTTAATTGGTATAAAATACTTCGCAAAAGCACTGATAAAACTTTTTTATGAATGGGGTTTTTATTGTGTGAATATTTTCACAATCCTGTTTATGAACGTGTGGAGAGGTATTTTTATTGACAATCTGCAAACCCTGCGGAAGTCAAACATGAAAAATGCATTACGTGTTCTAATAAAGTGCATGTTAAAAAGGTGATACGCGTGGAAAAAGAAAAATATTTGAAAATAGCTATGGGAACCCTTTCACAGGTGTTCTCGGAAGCAGGAGCCAGAGCCAACATCGATGTGATGGCAAAACTCAAACTGGGTGCCGTATCCGACGTCAGCGGAAACCTGATGAACGAATGTAATTCGGCACTATATGAAAGAGTACGAATGTTAAAAGGAGATGCTCCGGCGGCGCAGTTCCTTACATCAATAAAAGCCGCATGCAGGTGATTAAAAATGAGTGAAATAGTAGAATTTCTGATAGAGCCTGGGACCCAGGCAGTTTTCTGGCTGGTGTGCGTCATATTTGCCATATTGTTCGCCAGTTATGTCAAAAAAATGAGCTTTGGCGACGACACCGGTACAAAAGCATGGACATTAATAGCAATAGGACTGCTTCTAATAGGTCTTCGGGTAAGTTTTAAACTGGTAGTCCCGAATTTCTCATCAAGCTATGACCTTCAGGTAATCCGGTATTTACTCGGGATAGCAGGTTCTTCAATCCTGTTGTACGGGTTCTTCAACTATTATAATGTGATCAATAACATGTTCAGAGGTGCATAAACATGGCATGCAATTTGGGTCCTGATTTCCTGTGCAGCAGCATCAGCAGCCTTCGCGTGGCAGAGGATGCAATGACAGCATTAATAATAGCGGCGATCATTTACCTGGTGCTTGGCCTTGCCTTCAATACGATAAGAGAAGGGCCCCTATTAAAAAGAATGCTCGTATTTGCTATAGGCTTTGCGCCGTTTTTCCTCTGGAAACTATTCGGTGCTTTCAGAAGGATATTCCTTGAAAGCTCAAGTCCATTGTACGGAACCTTGGATGAGTTCGGCGAGGTTATGGAAGGTATCTCGGCTTTGTTCATCCTCAGCGCATTGGTTTATATGTATCTGATGCTCAAGCCGAATAAAACAGCAGAATAAAATTTAATTTTTCCCCTTTTTTTATTTTTTAATTTATCTTAGCCGTCTTCCTGTGCTTCAGAATATATTCTGATAATCTCTTCTTGATCCTCATATATTCCACATCTGAAAGGTCGATTGCGGTAAGCGCGCCATCCCTTAAGAAGCAGGGTTTGGTTATCTTGCAGCACCATGTCATGCTTCCAAAACATGTCCCTTCCCCATATTCTACAGGCGTATTTTTTGCAAAATCAATTTTAATCTTCATAAATTCCTCGGCGCTAAGCCCTGCCTGTTTCAGCGCGCCGTGCAAAGCGCAGGGTTTGACGGGAAGACAGCAGAAGGCAAGCGCTCTCATATCGCCGCCGCCGCAGATGTGTTTTGGCGCATTGTACCAGCCGGTCATGGACTGGAATGAAGATACGTCATAGACAAGCTTGCTAATAATGCCGGGATTTGCACGCACGGCGCGGGCAAGTGAAACCATATCAGCCCCATGCGAAAACATTTCTTTTGCGCTCTCAAAATCAACGACCGAGTTATTGCCTATAATAAACAAATCGGTGGAATTGCGCACACGTTTGATAACACCAATATCCATTCCATCCGGATGCATGGCATCTATATGGATGATATCGGCTCCTGCTTTCTCAATAGCCCTGGCAAGTTCAACATCGTTCACCACATTTGCCCGCGTTTTCACTGAAAGCACAACGCCTGTCTTTTTTATCTCCCCGATATACTCGCACAGGCGCGGGATATCTTTCAATAGCGCTTCCCCCGCCCCAAGCGCTGTGATTTCAGGCTGCCTGCAATGAGCGTTTATTTCAAGAATCGCGCCGGATTTCCTGGCAATTTGCCCTGCTTTTACGAAAGGTTCAGGCGATGCGGCCCGTACATTGACCGCTATTGTGGTAATCCCTTTTGCGGCTTCAAGCTCCTTTTCGAGGAACTCAATCGGGTTATCCGACACAAATTCACTTCTGCCGCGTTTTATCTCTTTCCGAGCCGCCTCGTTTGTAGGCTCATCAAGATTATAGCCACCAAGGACAACCAATCCAACGTTCCCGAATCTTGAAGCGAACCTGCTGTCGGTTATTCCTGCCATGGAAGCAAGCGCGATTGGGTTTTTGGGCGATGCATAGCCTACTCTAATATCGAATAATTTTTCTTCCACGATATGTCGTTCCTGATATTGTCGTTCCTGATATTTTGCCTTCAGTTGTCTCTTTCACTTAAGAATCTTACGCTAAAACAATTTCATAAGCTTTTTATATCAATAATCCTTTTTTAAGCCGTAATATTGGTGGTCCAATGGTCACAAATGAAATTTTTGATAATTATTTACCTGTCGTGATTCTTACGATTGTAGGCGTGGTGTTTGTAGCCATCTCTTTATTCATGTCAAGGATGGTCAGGCCGAGCAATAAAACCAAGGAAAAATTATCCACGTACGAATGCGCGGAAGTTCCAATCGGGGATGCGCGGGTACATTTCAATATACAATATTACCTGATAGTGATTGTTTTCCTGATATTCGATGTCGAGGTTTTGTTCCTATACCCGTGGGCTGTGCAATTCAGGAAGCTCGGGCCGCTTGGTTTCTTTGAGATGGTCATTTTTATTGAAATACTTATTATCGGTCTTGCCTATGCATGGAGGAAGGAGGCTTTAGAGTGGATCCAGTAACCATTGATACTACAAAAATCAAAACCGCCAAAAAGAAGCCGGTGACAGCACTTGAGAAACTGGAAGATACCGGGCTAATAAATACCGTCCTGGCAGCCAGGGAAAGAGAAGGATTGATTCTCTTTTCAACGATAGACCAGGTTTTTAACTGGGCGCGTTTGAGCTCACTCTGGCCTGTATCGTCGGGTCTTGCCTGCTGCGCTATCGAAATGATGGCTACTGCCATGGCGCATCATGATATTGCACGATTCGGTATGGAGATTTTCAGGGCAAGCCCGAGACAGGCTGACCTCATGTTTGTTGCCGGGACTGTTACCAAAAAGATGGCGCCAAGGGTAAAACAACTTTATGAAATGATGCCCGACCCCAAATGGGTAATCGCCGTAGGAAGCTGTGCGTCAACAGGCGGGCCCTATATCGAGTCATATGCGGTCTTAAAAGGCGTGGATTTGATTATACCCGTGGATGTCTATATCCCTGGCTGCCCGCCCAGACCTGAGGCATGGCTGTACGGTATTATCCAGCTTAGGGAAAAAATCAAGAACGAAGGATACGGCGCAAAATGGGGGCTCAACAAATGAATCCGGCAGAGGAATTAAAAAAGAAGCTGCCTGCCGCTGTTGTGAGCACAGGTCTTCAGGTGAATAAGCCGATGGCTGTAATCAGGAATGAGGAGCTTTTAAATGCAGCCAGAAAAGTGAAGGAAATGGGTTTTGACCATCTTTCTGTGATTACCGGCACTGATTATAAGGACCATTTTGAGGTTGTTTATAACTTCTTTTCTTACGGCAATAAACAGAATCTTGTATTGAAAGTTATTGCAGACCACGATAAGCCCGAAGTGGATTCGCTTACTTCACTCTGGAAAGGGGCGGACTGGCTTGAGCGGGAAACGTACGACCTTGTGGGGATTAGATTCAATGGGCATCCCAATCTTGTCCGAATCCTTTTAGCCGAAGGATGGATTGGGCACCCGCTTCAAAAGGATTATGACATGAACACAGAGCAATTCGTTACCATGGGGGAAAACGGGGAAGACATAGTCAGTACCGATGGCGGAAACCTGTTGAGGGGGAAGTAACGTGGAGACCGATGAACTTATTGTAAACATGGGTCCGGTGCATCCCAGCACTCACGGTGTACTGCGCTTTAGATTAAGGATGGATGGTGAAATAATCAAGGAATGCACACCTGTCCTGGGTTATCTCCACAGGGGAACGGAAAAGCTCGGTGAAATGAAAACGTATCTGCAATTTATACCATATACCGACAGGCTCGATTATATCTCAGCCTTCCCCAACAATTATGCGTTCGTCAAAGCGGTGGAAGAACTTGCAGGCATTGAAGTTCCGTTAAGGGCGGAATATATCCGCGTTATTGTCATGGAGCTTAACAGGATAGTGAACCACCTTGTATCTATCGGTTCCCTGCTGATGGATTTAGGTGCATCTACAATGATGATGTGGGGATTCAGGGAACGAGAGAACGCTCTCCAGCTATTCGAGAAGCTCTGCGGCGCAAGGATGACGTTCAATTATATCAAACCCGGCGGGGTTAGAGAAGATATTCCCGAAGGCTTCATACCACAACTCAATGAGTTCATAAAAGACATGGATAAACGCATTGAGGATTATGAGCAGCTAATCAACAGCAATGAAATATTCCTGATGAGAATGAAAAATGTCGGCGTGATAAGCGCGGAAGAGGCGATAAATTACGGCATGACCGGTCCTGCGCTTCGGGGTTCTGGCGTGAATTACGACCTTCGCAAATACGAGCCGTACTCGATATACCGTGACCTTGATTTCAGGGCATGCGTGCGCAACGAATGCGACAGCTATGCAAGGTACATGGTCAGGATAGACGAGATGAAAGAAAGCCTTCATATTTTACGGCAGGTGGTTGATACCATGCCCGAAGCAAAGATTGTCAGCAGCGCAAAATACGGCACAGCGCCGATGACAGGAACACCCTCTGCGGTTTCGACATATTTCCCGAGGATTTTTACACCCCCGGCGGGTGAGGTTTACAGCAGGATAGAAGCCCCGAAGGGAGAATTAGGTTTTTATATAGCGAGCGATGGCACCACCAAACCGTATCGTGTGAAGATACGTTCTCCTTCTTTCTGCAATCTTACAGCAATACCCAGGATGGTGCAGGGACTTAAAATCCCCGACCTGATAGCGGCTTTTGGAACTATTGATGTTGTGCTTGGCGACGTGGACAGGTGATAAGAATGACAGCAAACGCTTATGAATTGATAGTTTATATATTGAATTTATTCAGGGTTTACGAGCCAATCAAAAACATATTCCAGATGCTTGGAATCGAGTTTGTTTTAAAAATCATAATCGTACTGGTTGAGATTGCTATTTTATTTGTTTTTGTACTTCTCACCGTTATGTTCCTCACATGGATGGAACGAAAAGTCGTCGCCATGGTGCAGGCAAGGTACGGACCCATGGTCACCGGCCCGCGCGGGCTGCTCCAGCCGGTCATGGATGGCGTGAAACTCATCGGGAAAGAAGATATTATACCTGAAAAGGCTGACAGGTGGATATTCACTCTTGCTCCTTTTATCGTATTTATCCCTGCGCTCCTTGTGTTCATTCCTATTCCGTTCGGCCAGTCGCTGATAATATCCGACCTGCGGGTAGGTTTGCTCTACATCATCGCAATTTCAGCGGTATCGCCTGTTGCTATTTTGCTTGCAGGATGGGCATCGAATAACAAGTATTCGCTTATGGGCGCAATGAGGGCCGTGGCGCAGGATATCAGTTATACCATCCCGCTTGCCCTTGCAGCAATTGCTATTGTGTTATTTACCGGTTCTCTCAGCACTGTGGATATCGTGAATGCGCAGAGCGGAACCTGGTTCGGGATAATCCCCAAATGGTTCATATTCTTACAGCCTCTCGGATTTATCCTGTTCCTTATCGCCTCTATCGCTGAAATGGGGAGAATACCGTTTGACTTCCAGGAATCCGAATCGGAACTGGTGGCAGGGTTCTTCACAGAATACAG
This sequence comes from Candidatus Methanoperedens sp., assembly GCA_049303315.1. Classification (GTDB taxonomy): domain Archaea; phylum Halobacteriota; class Methanosarcinia; order Methanosarcinales; family Methanoperedenaceae; genus Methanoperedens. The sequence goes on along the minus strand of JBAQMZ010000053.1, from coordinate 191,104 downwards.
CGGAATGAAATTCGCAATGTTCTTCCTTGCAGAATATGCTCATTTATTCGCAGTCTCAGGAATCGTTGTTACACTGTTCCTCGGAGGATGGACATTCCCCATTCTTCCCTTTGTCCCTCCAATGTTAGTTCCACTGGTATCACTGGGAGTCTTTCTGGTTAAAACTTATGCAGTAATATTCTTTGCAATGTGGCTTCGCGATACCGTGCCGAGGATGAGGATAGACCAGCTTCTTAATATCGGATGGAAAATAATGGTGCCGCTTGCACTTTTGAACCTGCTGCTGGCGGGATTCCTTATTACCGTGTGGGGGGCATTCTGATGGAAAACTTTAAGAAAGTTTTATCAAAAACCTTTGGGAAAGGTTTATCAAACCACGGATATGGCGCGCCATACCCGAACACGCCCTCCCGTTCGCAAAGCGTGTCGAAGACAGGCGTGACTCGGGAAGGGTATGCTTTGCATACCCTATACGTCATAAAGGGGGCGTAACCCTTTATGGCCTGGATAAGCAAGAACTGGGCAATGAGTGGTATAATAAAAGGACTCATGGTCACGTTAAAACACGTTTTACACATCGGGAACAGGCCTACTGTGACAGTGCAGTATCCGTATGAAAGGATGAAGGTCTCACCGAGATTCAGGGGACTGCATGCAGTTGATGAAAATGCCTGTATCGGCTGCGGGATATGTGAAGTGAACTGCCCGAACGGCACTATCCGGATAGTCAAACATAATACAAGATGGTATCCGCAGGTCAATATCGGAATGTGCCTGTTCTGCGGGATTTGCGTTGACGTATGCCCCATGAATGCCATGAAAATGACAGGCAATTACGAACTTGCAGATTATACCCGGGAAAGCCTGATGTACGGTCCTGAACGGCTTTTATTCAATAAAGAGGTGAAACAGTGATAGACATTGTATTTGTGGTTATTTCAATCGTCACGATTTTGTCATCCATCATGGTAGTCCAGGCAAAAAAATTAGTCCACAGCGCAGTATATCTTGCGGGCGCCCTTATCGGAACGGCCGGGCTTTTCATTCTGCTCAAGGCTGAGTTCATCGCGTGGATACAGGTACTCGTTTATGTGGGTGCAGTTGTAACGCTGATTTTGTTCACGATAATGCTAACGAGGAAGGGAGAGGAAGAATAAATGCTCAACAAACTCTTAAATTTACTGATTGTATTGCTCTTATTTGCAGTATTGTTCCTGGCAATCGATGACAGTACAAGGGTGTGGGCAGGAAAAGAAGAGGTAACTCCTATCAGTATCGAGGAAATCGCAGGAGGGCCGGATGCCAGAGGCGGTATATTCAGTGATTATATTTTTTCTTTTGAATTGCTTTCACTGTTACTGCTGGCTGCGTTAATCGGTGCCCTGTATATCGCAAAAAAGGAGGCGTAACATGTCCCTTTATACATATCTATTAATTTCAGCAATCATATTCGCAATCGGTTCATACGGAATAATTACTCAAAGAAGCGGAATTAAAATCCTTATGTGCATAGAACTCCTGCTCAATTCTGCAAATCTCAACCTTGTCGCATTTTCAAGTTTCAACGGTAATGCCACAGGACAGGTTTTCGCCATATTTTCAATCGCAATAGCAGCCGCGGAAGCGGCTATAGGATTTGCCATACTTGTAGCCCTTTTCAGGGTGCGGGATACGATAAATCTCGATGACATCAATATTCTGAGGTGGTAAGAATGTTCAGTGATTACGCAGCATTAATTGTGTTACTGCCTGTAATTGCGTTTGTACTGACGCTTTTCCTGGGCAAGAGACTGTATTCAGGCGGAGCATTGTTGCCAATTGCCGCCATTGCGGGCTCATTTATCATCTCTTTTGGGACTTTCCTTGAGATTTACCCGACAAATGGGATAGTCCAGCAATCATGGACGTGGTTTGCAGGCATGAATATCGGCATACTCATCGACCCGCTTGCGGTCGTTATGCTGATGATGGTTTCTTTCGTAAGCCTGCTCATCCATATCTACGCTGTGGGATACATGTCGCATGACCCTGCAAAACCGAGATATTTCGCAGAAACGTCGCTCTTTACAGCAGCAATGTTGAGCGTGGTCCTCTCTGATAATATCCTCCAGTTCTTCATATCATGGGAACTTGTGGGTCTCTGTTCGTTCCTGCTTATCGGATTCTGGTATCATAAGCCGTCAGCAGCAGCGGCAGCAAAGAAAGCTTTCCTTGTAACAAGAGTGGGCGATGTGCTGTTCCTTGCAGGAATAGTCCTCCTCTATGTTAATATGAGCGAGATAATTGCAGGTCGCGGCTTCAGCATAGCCCAGGGTAACTTTATGTTGCAGTTCAAGACCATGTTCGAGGCAATACCACTCATCAATCCCACCCAACTGACCTATATCACTTTATTATTCTTCGGAGGCGCCATAGGCAAGAGCGGCCAGTTCCCGCTTCACGGGTGGCTGCCCGACGCCATGGAAGGCCCGACAACGGTGTCTGCTTTGATTCATGCCGCAACGATGGTTACAGCCGGCGTATATCTCGTCGCCCGGACATTCCCCATGTTTGCAGCAACGCCCGCCACACTTTCACCCGGCGTGCCTGATTCGCTCCTCATCGTAGCTTATGTCGGAGGGTTCACGGCGCTGTTCGCTGCTACAATGGGACTCGTAATGAACGACATTAAAAGAGTGCTTGCCTACTCGACCGTTAGCCAGCTCGGGTATATGATGCTGGCGCTGGGCACAGCGGGGGCGGTTGTAGGCGCCCAGGCGGTTGGAATATCCATGTTCCACCTGATAAGCCATGCCTTTTTCAAGGCGCTGCTTTTCCTCTGCGCCGGAAGCGTTATTCATGCAGTAGGGACAAACGACATTCGCGAGATGGGGGGTTTGTTTAGCAAGATGAAGATTACAGGCACGACAATGCTGATAGCCGCGCTTGCGCTTGCAGGAATCGGTATTCCTTTCATCAATATCGGTACGGCGGGTTTCTTCAGTAAGGACATGATAATTGAAAAGGCATTTGAATACGGGGAATTAAAAGGAGATTTCATTCCCTATGCTTTTGCAATCATAGCAGCCCTTCTAACATCCATTTATATTTTCAGGTTGTGGTTCATGACTTTTACAGGAACGCCGCGCTCAGAGCGGCATTCGCATGAATCGCCAGGAGTGATGACGCGCCCTCTCATGATACTTGCTTTATTCGCCCTTTTCTTTGGGTTCGCGCACCTTGGATTCTATGATTATCTTAACAAGAATTTTGAACTTTTGACAGTGGAAACGGCGGTTCCTGAAGGCGAAGCATTGCAGATGTCGCCAATCATTGTACTGCTGCCTGTAATTGTCGGGGTACTGGGTCTTCTGATCTCGTATATGATATACCATAAACGGATGCTGGATATGAGTAAGATAGTATCATCCGAAAATCCCCTGTACAAACTATTATTAAACAGGTATTACGAACCCAAAATCGGTGCTGATATAATAGGAGTGAAACTGACTCATGATGTTGTTGCGCAATCCGGCGAATTCGTGGACAGGAAAATCATCGACGGGCTTGTAATTGATAACATCATCGGCAATACGTTATTCAAACTGGGCGAATTTGTCAGGAAATTGCAAACAGGCGTTGTCCAGAATTATGCGTCCGTTACATTGCTGGGGCTTGGTTTGCTGATAATTATACTCAGAATCAAATTCGGAGGGACATAAATGGCTGCTTTGATTTCATTGATGATTGCAATCCCCTTAATCGGAGCTATCATCACATTTTTGACAAGAACCCGTGAACAGGCACGCTTTATAGCGCTTCTGGCTTCAGGGATTTCACTTGTCATATCCCTGATACTATTTTCACGATTCGATAGTTCAATATCCACCATCCAGTTTGGTGAGTCATATCCATGGATTGCCAGTCTCGGGGTAAGCCTGAAATTCGGGCTTGACGGGGTAGGCATGCCGCTTGTACTCCTTTCGAACATAGTTATCCCGCTCACTGTCATATTCGCATGGGGGGAGACCAAGGAGGCAAACCGGTTCTATGGTCTTATTCTTCTTGAGCTTGTAGGAGTACTTGGCGTTTTTACTTCACTTGATTTCTTCGTGTTCTACATATTCTGGGAAATCGTCCTGATACCCATGTACTTCCTGATAAGCATCTGGGGAGGACCGCGAAAAGATTACGCAGCTATAAAGTTCTTCATATACACGCATGTGGCAAGCCTTGTGATGCTGCTTGCGATATTTTCTCTCTATTTCAATGCATGGAATATCTCTGGAACCCCGAGCTTTGATATGTTTTATCTTTTGAAAAACTACTCGGTAATCGAATCGCCATTGCTAAAGGATGCAATATTCCTGGCGCTGCTGTTTGGTTTTATTGTAAAGATGCCAGCGGTGCCGTTCCATACATGGCTTCCGGACGCGCACGTGGAAGCGCCCACAGCGGGCAGCGTAATACTTGCAGCCTTACTGCTCAAGATGGGCGGCTACGGTCTTTTCAGGGTAATCCTTCCCCTTCTTCCGTATTCAGGTTCCCCGGGTCAATTGATAACCCTGATGGCGATAATCGGCGTAGTGAGCATCCTGTACGGGACTTTCCTTGCACTTGCCCAGCGCGACCTCAAGAAAATGGTGGCATATTCAAGCATAAGCCACATGGGTTATGTGACCCTCGGCGCGGCTGCCCTTGTCCCCTTATCCGTAAGCGGCGCCATGTACCAGCAGTTCTCCCATGGTCTTATCACAGGCGTCCTGTTTATGTCATGCGGCGTAATCCAGCATTCTGCGGGCACCAGGATTATCGGCGACCTTGGTGGAATTGCGAAGCACATGCCAAAACTCACGTTCCTGATGCTTGCCGGGTTCCTTGCCTCACTTGGGCTTCCCGGCATGAGCGGATTCATAGCTGAATTCCTTGTACTTGTCAATTCGTATTTCACGCTGCCCACATTCGTGATACTTGCACTCTTCGGAATCGTGTTCACAGCAGGGTATCATCTCTGGGCTATGCAGAGAGCGGTATTCGGGGCATACAACGAAAAACTTGGGCATATCCATGACGGCGCGAACTATGAGATGGCTTCCATGGGCATACTGGTACTGCTCATAATATTCTTCGGTCTTAACCCCAACCCTGTTCTTAATATGATGACAACGAACGCCGAGCAGCTATTGAAATTTGTCGTGCTGAGAGGAGTGATAACATGAATTATAATCTACTCGCCCCGGAAATCCTGCTGACCTTACTGGCTTTAGTTATTGTCATTTTGGGTCTTTTGATGAGAGACGTATCCAAGAACATGCTTGGATATGTAAGCGCCGCTGGTCTCCTGGCTTCGATCGTATATGTTCTCGGAAATGGGATGAATGATGTAGCGAGTTACTTCTACGATTCGCTTGTTATCGACCCGCTATCACAGATATTCAAATTGATATTCTTAATAGTTTCATTGATCGTAGTTATTGCCTCTATCGAATATTTCAGGGATAACCGCAGTCAGGATGAGTATTATGCCCTGCTTCTCCTCGCTACGGTCGGGATGATGGTAGTAGCATCGGCAAATGACCTCGTTGCATTGTTTGTGGGTTTTGAACTTGCAAGCATGTCCACGTACGTATTGGCAGGTTTTGAGAAAAAGAACCCCTCATCCCTTGAGGCTGCATTAAAATATTTCATCATTGGTTCGCTCTCCTCTGCATTGATGCTGTTTGGCATGTCGCTTGTGTACGGCATAACAGGTTCAACGAATATTCCTGCAATAATTGAGTTCTTTAAATCCAACCCCATGATTGCCACAAGCTCGCTTGATATAGTCGCCATGATATTCCTTGTTGCCGGATTCGGATTCAAGATGGCGCTTGTCCCGTTCCACATGTGGGCGCCCGATACATACGAAGGTTCGCCAGGCGTTGTTTCATCTCTTCTTGCAGCCGGCTCCAAAAAGATGGGATTCGTTGCGGCATTCAGGGTTCTCGTGCTTGCCCTTGTTGCGATACGCATTGATATCCAGATGACGTTTGCAATTCTTGCAATAATCACCATGACCTACGGCAACATCGTGGCGATATCCCAGCGCAGCATAAAAAGGATGCTTGCATATTCGTCCATTGCGCAGGCGGGATACATTTCCCTGGCATTCGTGGTCACCACCCAGATGTCAATTGCAGGGGGCATACTACTGGCTCTTGGTCATGCTTTGATGAAAGGCGGCGCGTTCCTTGCCGTCGCACTGGTAGGGTACATGGTGCTTTCTGATAATAAAAACGCTAAGAACACAGATGACCTCGGGAACTTTGCAGGGCTTGGAAAACGCGCCCCGATAACAGCATTCTCGCTGTTCGTATTCTTTTTAGCCCTGGCAGGTATCCCGCCCTCAGCAGGATTCGTCGGGAAGTTTGTGCTATTCTATTCCATCACCATTGAAGCCATCAACCAGGCAAGCAGCTGGCTGCTGCTCGTTGTGATTATCGCCATTTTGAACAGCGCCCTCTCCATTTATTACTACGCCCGCGTGATAAAATACATGTACGTCCTGCCTCCGAATGGAGAAAAGATAAGAGAGCCTGCGCCGTATGTAGTGGCTATCCTGCTTGCAGTGATAGGGACAATCGGCATAGGATTGTATCCTGAACCTTTTATCCAGATGGCAATGAATGCTGCAAAAGTATTAGGAGTGTGATTTTAATGGCAGATTGCGACCTGTGCGGTGCGGCAAGACCCACCCTTTGCCCTGTGAAAGTGAACGCCCCCTCAGTCTTATCGGCTTACCCGACAGGAACGTGGAGGGGAATTAACGAAGAATGTCTTGCCAGTTGCCATGAGGCAAATCTTAACAGGGTCCCGGCCAATGGTAAGAAATGCGACCTGTGCGGTATAAAAAACGTACCATTATTCCAGGTGAAAATCCAGGTACCGATATTCCAAGAACCATACCACAGGGAAGCCGCCAAAAATATATGTGATAGCTGCTTTGAAGCCTGTGAGGATACGATAAGAAGACGGGAAGCGGAGAAGGAAGAGGCGCATCATCATTGAGTAATGTGAATAAAAATGCTTATTAACCGCCTGCACAAATAGAAAGCAAGAGATGACAAACCACAACATGAGCAACCTTCCCGCCGACCCCGCAACTCGCTTGAGTTTAGTTTCACGCGCTCGCACACTGTGGCTACAGAAAGCATATATAAACTAAAAACCAAAATAAACATCATGGAAATAGCTCCAAGAATTAGTATTGATGAGAAAATACGGTTTGGCAAACCTGTGATAACAGGGACTCGTATTCCAATAGATCTTATCATAGGCAAACTTGCAGGAGGAATGACCTACAAAGAGGTCATGGACGAGTACGAAATTACACATGAAGATATTCTTGCAGTACTTAATTACGCTGCCAAGGCGTTATCCGGTGAAGGGATAAAAGCGGTAGCATAGAATGCCGAGATTTGTGATTGACGAGGATATGCCTCGCTCAACAGGGAAAACTCTTAGAGAGCACGGATATGATGTTAAGGACATCAGGGACTATGGGCTTCGCGGCGAAGCAGATGAAGAAATATATGCGTTTGCACAAAAAGAAGAGGCGGCTGTTCTTACAGGTGACAGGGATTTTGGTAACATCCTGAGGTTCCCACTTGGCGAGCACTTTGGGATTATTATATCCCATTTTCCAAATGAAATGCCGACTGCTGAGATAAACAATTTTCTTCTTAAGAGCTTGAAAGATTTATCTGAAGATGATTTCAAGGGTAATGTGATTATTATAGAGCCAACGAAAGTACGAATCAGAAGGAGCGACTAAAGAGTTTAAATTAGTAGGGAAATAGCTGCGGGGGAAACACCTGTGCCAATCCCGGACACGGCAGTTAAGCCCGCTCACTTTCTGCATTGTACTTTAGATGGGCGAACTCTCAGGAAGGATGGAAAGATGATATGCTCACTTATCTATTTGTATATCAATACATATTCTATCAATGTATGACTACTAATGTACAAGTCACTCAGCGAAAAGAACTCGATGCTCTCTGTGAAATAGTCAGGAGCGGAAGGGAGTGGAAGGAGCGTTTTGGAACAAGCGCCGAAAGCGTAATGAAAGAACTCAGGAGGGCATAATTGTTCCAAATTTGTGACATATAATGTGAAACATTTTGAAGGGCGGACAGATATTCCTGTATTGACCCCTGACGAGATATTAACCAGGAAAAAGACGGGAAGCTAAAGAAACAGGAAACTCATCATCATTAACTTCTGCATGGAAGGCTGAATCAGTAACGGTTGCGGCATTTCAGCTACTTTTTTTTTATTATTCAGCTTCTTCAATATGCCACATCTTCACACCCTGATTTATATTTGTGTGAATGCAAGGCAAATGTATCTTTAGTGAGTATAGCATAAAATATCGAAGAATGAATGTTTACTCCCCGGAAAGAGGGAATTGATTTGCCTTTAGACCATACCGATTTAAAAGAATTGAAAAAACGCGGGGATATTGAGGGGCTGCTGGGTATCCTTGATACTGGCGACGTTAAGGAGTGCAGGGATGCTATATGCATTCTGGGGGAACTTCGGAACAGGAAAGCTATCCGCCCCTTAATCGGGTTACTTGAAATCGATGATGTCCAGATACGCGCAAATGCAGCATGGGCTCTTGGCGAAATCGGGAATGTAAAAGCAGTGCTCCCGCTAATCGCCCTTTTAAATGACCCGAGTGAAAATGTTCGGATACATGCGGCATGGTCGCTTGGAAGGATAGGTGACAAGCGCGCTGTTCCCGGACTCATGGCTGTTTTAAAAAACGGTTCCACTGATTTGAGAAAGCATGCCAGTGAAGCAATAGAGAGAATAGAATCGAACGGGAATGGCAATAGGCATGCTTATGAAAATGATGAGACTTCTGAAAATGTTGATATTCCGCTTGTAACACTCGATATCCCATCTGATTTGTTTAAATGCGAGTATTTATCACGCGTGGAAAACGGGGAAACAAAAACCGACTATGGCAATACTGCCCGGTTCTCAAAAGATTTGATGATAACGGATACGGAGGATTCAAACGGAACCGGTGAAAATAAAAGAAAGATTGTTCTGGGCATGAAAAATGAATTTAATGGATTGGTTTCAGTCGATATTATTTTAAAATATAATGATAACAATGGTCCTGACACGCAGACGAATTCGATATGGCTGCAAATGGAAAATTTGAGAAAAAATAATCCAGCCGGCAGAATTGCACCCGTAGGAGAACAGGAATGGGAGAAGGGGGAACAAACAGGAGCAATCAAAAGGAGAACACCGGGCAATGGCGCAAAAAAAGTTCAATTAAAACCTTTGAAGAAACACAGACCTGCCGGATATGACCTGTCAGGCGAAGTGGCCGAAGATGAGACCGGGGCAGGAGAATTGCCTTCTTTTGATGATGATTTTGATTACCCTGAAGAGAACACTGCAAAGAAAAAAGAAATTGTGAGACTTGAAAAGAGGTCTCGCAAAACGCCTGAATTCGAGGAACCAGAATTAGAACCGGAAGCTGTTTCTATTAAAGAGAGCGTCAAATCCGAGAAAAAATTACCCGAACCTGAAGTTAAAGCAAAAGTTGCCAGGCCGGAAGTAGAAAAGGTTAAAGAATCCGTCAAACCCGAGAAAAAATCACCTGAACCTGAAGTAGAAAAGGTTAAAGAACCTATTAAACCTGAGAAAAAATTACCTGAACCTGAAGTTAAAGCAAAAGCTGCCAGGCCGGAAGTAGAAAAGGTTAAAGAAACTGTCAAACCTGAGAAAAAATTACCCGAACCTGAAGTTAAAACGAGTGTTGTAAAACCGGAAGTTGAAAAAGTCACAGAGACCGTTAAACCCATGAAAGCAGAACCTCATGCTTCCCCTGCAAAACCAGAGCCTGCAGCGCCGCCCAAAAAAGACCAGAATATCGATTCGGCTGTCAGGCTTTTAAGCGATATAGGGATGTCAGGAATGACTAATGCAGCGTCAACTGTCACCCAGTTATCGGGAGAGGATGCGGAATCCACCCATTCACAGTTGCGCACCCTCCCGATTGAACAGATGCACGATGAAATAATCAGCCTTGGTGATTCGATAGTAATGGTTGGAATCGAACTTCATGGAAAGGGTCAAACCGGAGATGTGAAAGGAGAAATGCAGTTGTATATTTCAAGAGAAAATGCCCTGGATATCGCAAACGAACTTCTCTGCAATCCCCCGGAAGCAGCATGCAAGGAATTTACAGAGGATATAATTTCAACGTTAAAAGAAACAGCAAATATCTTTGGCGGGCAGTATATCAGCGCAGTCTCGGAATATATCGAAGTTCCCTTATTGCTTAAAGCCCCCACCTTCAAGACCGGTCAGTCTTCAAAGATTGCCGAATCCGCCATGAAAGAGATTGAAGGAAAAGTTGAATTCGCGCTTGCAACCAACCTCGCCCTGGGAATAAATAAAACCGGGAGGTTGATTATGCTGGTTGACCCTAAGTCGTTTGATATTATAATACAGAAATTGTTCTAAGCAATTAAGAAATATATACTTCGGTGCTGCGGACTACTTTTTCTACATCCCTTTCAAGCTTTGACAGCATTGTTTTATCAAGCTTCTTTCCTTTTAGCTGTTCTATGAACATCAGCGATTTCGTATGGTCATCAGGGAGGAGTTTCCATGTGGGACGTTCTACGTAATAATCTATCCCGTTCGCATAGGCTATCATTTTTTCGCAGACTTCCTCGCTTATCCATCCTATGTCAATATAATATTCAAGGACTTCTGTGAGGTTATTCCTTCCCACCTTTTCAAGTAAAAATTCTATCCAGTTAAGAAGGATGATCGACGTCTCAGCTTTATTATCCAGATATTGCAGTTTTACCTCCCCGCCGGCTCTTGCTGCAGGAACCGCGCTCTCAACCTGTCCAAGTATCTGGGATGACGGCTCCGTAACCATGACTGGTTGCAGAGATTTTTGATCGATTAAGAGTTTAATCTCTTCCAATACCCGTTCGGAAACATTTTTTACCAGGACATCCTGATTCAATGCTGTTGAATTAATCACTTCGGTCAATGCCTGCAAACTGCCCTCCAGGGCTTTAAATTTAATATCATATTCTTCTTTTATACTCTGGGGCAGTTCCGGCGCTTTCTGGCTTAAGGCATCGATTTTTTTCTCCATCTGTTCGAGCTTTTCATTCGGGACGTTTTCCTTGTCCCCAACAAACGGGTTTACAGTGCTGGAAACTACTTCATATAAAGATAATAATTCAAGAAGGCTTTCATCTATTTTATCCAATCTTTCTTTAAATTCATCCACCCGGTTTTTTGTCGCTGAAACCGAACTCTCCACTTTACTTATCTTTGTATCATACTCCTTGATGGATTCGGTCGTGGCGCTGATTTGTTCTGTTTTGGATTTCACTATCTCTTCAATCTTCTGGGTAATTTCTTCCTGCGCTTTTTTAACCTGTTCGGACAAATCAGGCATTGCTATTGATGGCGTACCTCCAGATAGCGTACCTCCGGCTATTGGTACTCCTGCGTCGGGAGCCTTTTTTATCCTTTCGATTTTTTTAATAAGGGACTCTTCCGGCATTTTTAATTTTTTAAACTTTTCTGAAATATCCTCAAACATCGCCTTTATCCTTCATATTATTTTTTTATAAATATGTTATTCTAAGTTATTACATTTTTGGTAATTTAAATTTATTGTATGTACGTGTTATTAAGCATATTTCACACAAACTTCACAACTGCGTTTATATAAAACATCAATGATACTTCATTGCAGAGGTCGTTTATGAGAGTAAAAACAGGAATAGAAGGTTTAGATGAACTGATCGAAGGAGGTTTACCCAAGGATAGGCAGTACTTGATTAGCGGCTCCCCGGGCAGTGGGAAATCTACATTTGGAGTGCAATTTTTAGCTTCCGGGGCGCTTGCCGGGGAAGCCGGTGCATACGTTGTATTATCCGAAAGCATAGATACTATTATCGAAGACATGTCCCGGTACAATCTGCACATCGAAGAACTGGTCAACAAGAAAAAACTGTTTTTTTTAGATCTCGGGCCTGCCGCTCAATACGGGGAATACGAAGAAGTTTCTTCGTTGATAACGCCAAATTATGAGCAGCATGAAGCCGAATCTTCAGGTGGCGCTCCCCCCACGCCATATTCAGTGTTCAAGAGGGTGGAGGCGGTGGTAAAGCAGCACAATATCAAGAGACTGGTAATAGATTCCTTATCTGCCATCAGGTTCACATCAATGCATGCGGCGCAGGAGGAGAAATCCATAAGCAGGTTCATCAGGAATCTTAAAACCCTTAGATGCACCACTTTGCTTTTATCCGAACTTACCAAGCCTGATGCTTATACCATTGAACAGTTCGCATCCCACGGCGTGATATTTCTCCATAATTTCCTGGATAACCAGAAAGGAATGGTGAGAGCGTTGCAGATAATCAAGATGCGGGGAACAAAGCACGACTGTGAAATGCGCTGTATCGAATTCACGGGGAAGGGCTTGAAACTGCTAAAGCCATTAAAAAGGTATTAAGGAGCATCAAAGATATTACCGGGAATAAAATGGATAAGGAGCACCTCATAACTAAAATTTTCGAGCTGGGGTTTGAAGTAGGATACAAGAATCACTCAGAAATTGGCTGGGTATTGAGAGAATACAATGCTCTCATAAAAGAAGCCCTGAACCTCGGGATTAAATCGCCTGAAACTTATTATTATGATGGAAAAATAAAAGGAAAAGCGAGCAGGGACAGGGGGATAGTGGGGCATAAAAATCTTGAAAATGAGGCGCAAGGAAGAGTTGTTGTATCAGATAAAGACGAAGCGCCTTATGATATCCCTGCTGAGAACGGGCCTGATAACTTCCTCAAAAAGCCAAATCTTGTCGGTATTCCGCAGCTTATTGAAAAAATAAGAATGTTGGAAATCCCGAAATTCCTTGATGGGTTCAAGCTTTTCAACAGGAAATAGTTCACACTTTTTTCACAAATCCGTATATAAATGAGTGAATGTCATCTCATACGTACTAAATTAAAAAAACAACAATGGATGATATTATGGTAAGTATTAAAGATATGTCTCTAAGCAAGAAGCTGCTTGGCGGGTTCGGCCTGGTCAGCATCTTGTTAATAATTGTGGCTGTGATAAGCATAACCACACTTGGTACAATTGAACAGGAAAATAATAAAGTAATCGGAAATACGATTACAATGAAAGAAAAAGGTCTTGCTATGGATGTTGATATGCTTGAAGCAAGACGTTCTGAGAAAGACTTTTTTGCACGTCATGATATATCATATATCGATAAAGTAAAAGTTTCTGTCGGGGCAGTCAAGAAAGAAGCAACGGAGATACAGGCACTTGATGTCCCCCAGGAAGAAAAGGACAGGGCAGGAAAAATAGTAACTGATATCGGAGGTTATGAAAAAGCATTCCTCGAGACTGTTGAACTCTATAAGACAAAAGGCCTTGACGAGACCTTAGGACTTCAGTTTGAAATGAGGAGTGCAGTGCAAGCTGTTGAAGCAGATATCCAGAAACAGAATAATGACCAGTTAATGGCAGATATGCTGACATTGAGGAGGAATGAAAAGGATTACATAATGAGGAAAGATGTCGCGTATCAAACAAAATTGCATGATAATGAAAAGATACTTAAAAACCATCTTGCAGCCAGTAAACTGCCCCAGAATGTGAAGGACGATATCAATGCCAAGCTCATTGTATATACAGCAGCATTTGATAAAATCGTAGATATAGATGCAAAGATAGTATCAAAAACGGCAGAATTCACAACTTATGTCCATGCAATAGAGCCCGTAATAGACGAATTCGAAAAAGCTGCTGAAGAAGACGAAATTGCGGTGCTTGCCGAAATAGCCCGTACGAATTCAACCGCCAAAACCACAATAATAATACTTTCTATCGTAGCCGTAGTAACCGGTCTCGGTATCGGGATATACATCTCCCGCGCCATAACAAAACCTGTGGACAGCATGCTCCACGCCTCCAATAAAGTCGCAGCTGGCGACCTTACAGTCCAGCTCACAAATGATTCAAAGGACGAGGTCGGGCAGCTTTCCATGGCCATATCGGCCATGACCGAGAGCTTAAGAGGCGTTCTTGGAAAAGTCCAGGGCTCGGCGCTGAGAGTATCTTCAACAGCCCAGGAACTCTCAGCATCAAGTGAGGAAATGAAAGCCTCCACCGACCAGATATCCAGCACCACGCAGGACATTGCTTCCGGAGTGAGCCAGCAGGCATCGAAGATGGTGGAAATAAGCAGGACAGTAAAAGAGATGGCTGATAGCGTACAGCAGGTTGCAGTAAATTCCCAGAAAGCAGCAGAAGGGGCTACCGCAGCCAGCAATACCGCCCAGGAAGTGGGCAAGATGTCCAATGATGTGGCAAGCAAGATATCGGAAATCAGGACTACCGTGGATAACTCGGCAGCCGTTATAAAGGATCTTGAAGGCAGGTCTCAAAAGATTGGGGAAATTATCGGTGTGATAACCAATATTGCAGACCAGACAAACCTCCTTGCATTGAACGCAGCTATCGAAGCTGCAAGAGCAGGAGAGCACGGCAGGGGTTTTGCTGTGGTCGCTGATGAAGTCAGGAAGCTTGCCGAGGAATCAAGAAATGCCGCAAACCAGATCACTTCACTGATAAAAGAAGTCCAGCTGGGAACAAAACAGGCGGTTGAGAGCATGGAGCAGGGCACCAGGACCGTAGGCGAGGGCGCCAAGACAATCGAGGATGCAGTATCTGCTATCAATAAGATTGTTACCGCTGCGGGGGAAGTCGCCACCATGGTTCAGGAAATCGCGGCAGCGGCGCAGGAACAGTCTGCCTCGGTTGAAGAGGTAGCCGCTTCTGTCGAAGATGTATCTGCAATAAGTGAAGAATCCGCTTCAGGCACAGAGGAAGTTTCGGCAGCAGCAGAAGAGCAGGCAGCTTCAATGGACCAGATGGTGAACGCAGCCCAGGAACTTGCTAAACTTTCAAACGAGCTACAGGCTGAAGTAGCGAAGTTCAATCTGGGAGAGGCAGTATCCCAGGTCTTTAAACAGGCAGAGCAGATTAAAAAGGAACCTGTAAAGCAGAAGGAGGCGCCGGCAAAGAAAGTGCATACAGAGACCCGTGACCAGAAATCCAAAACCATACAACCGGATTCAGTGAAAACAGGGAAAAAGACGGCATCCCACGCGGATGAAAAAAGGCCGGAATAGGAGATAAAAATGGCAGAGCAAACTCAAGACCTAAAGGCACAAATATCTGCGAACGACGAGCTCCAGCTCGTCGTTTTCATGATAGGCAGCGAAGAATTCGGTGTTGAGATAACCAACGTGCAGGAGATTATCCGCATGACCAGCATCACCAGGATTCCCCAGGCGCCGAATTACGTCAGGGGAATAATCAACCTCAGAGGCAGGATTATAGTTGTGCTTAACCTGAATGTGATAATGGGCATGGAAAGCAAAGAGCAGGATGAGAACACGCGCATCGTGGTCGCGAACATCGGCGAGACCGTAATGGGATTCATGGTTGACTCGGTAAGTGAAGTCATCCGCCTCCCACAGAAGAACATTGAGCCGGCGCCGGCAGTAATTGCAAGCAAGATAGGTACGGAATATGTGCGGGGCGTTGGCAAGATGGAGGACAGGCTTCTGATTCTCCTTGATCTTGATAAGTTACTCAGCGCAAACGAACTGCACAGTGTTCACACTATTTCCCAGGAAGTCGCAGGAGCAGCAGTAACAACCTGAAAGACTGCCTCCTTTTTTCACACTTTTTTCACATATCCGTATGTTAATTCTGGAAAAAAAGCACAGGATTGTATGGTTAATGTTAACTTGAAAGATTTATCATTCGGCAAGAAGCTTTTGATTGGATTCGGTGCGGTAATCATGGTTGCGGCTGCATCAGCCGGATATTATGGAATGAACCCCGCCGCATGGCTTCCCGGGAAGAGTGTAAGCCCCGGAGAACATATTAATAATGCCCCGAATTTTAACCCGCAGATATATGCAAGCATGATGGCAATAGTTGAATTGTCTTACTTATGGGCAAGGCGCGGAAAATATTTAAAATTAAAGACAATCTTTAAAAAATGACGTCATATTTTTCACTTTTTTGATTTTTCACACGTTTTTCACACGTTGTTCACAAATTGATTTATTAGTTAGGTGATTTCTTTTAAATGTGTATCAAAGAAAAACGAATATGAGAGAATTGTATGGGATTAATGGATATTATAGATAAAGCTAATGAATTGACAATTAGCAGGTTCAATATCGGTATTAAAATCGTTTATAGCTTCATCGTAGTTGATGTACTGATGCTAATTATAGCATATATGGGTTTATACGGTGAGAGCGTCAGCGCTTTTATTGACCCTAAACAGGCAATCATCCTTTGTATTTTATTCGTAATTTTCTCATCCATACTTATGTGTATCGGCCTTATCCGTTCTATCATGAAGCCGTTGAATAGTATTATCAATGCTGTTGACAGGGTAGCTGAAGGAGATTTAACAACAGAAATGAATGTCTCGTCAAAGGACGAACTCGGACAGCTTGCGGCATATTTCCAGAAAATGACCTCAAACCTCCAGCATTTAACCGGCAAAGTCCAGGGCGTCTCATTAAGAGTTGCGAATACAGCCCAGGAATTATCGGCATCAAGCGAAGAAATGAAAGCTTCATCTGACCAGATATCAAGCACAGCCCAGGATATTTCAACCGGGGTGAGCCAGCAGGCTTCCAAGATGGCTGAAGTAAGCCGCGCCATGAAAGAGATGTCTGAGAGCGTCCAGCAGGTCGCTCAAAACTCCCAGAAAGCGGCCGAAGGCGCGACATCTGCCAGCACAACCGCCCAGCAGGTGGGCAGAATGTCAGGCGATGTGGCGCAAAAGATGGCAGAAATCCAGGGAAGTGTGGATAATTCAGCGACAGTTATAAAACAGCTTGACGGCAAATCACAGCAAATAGGCGAAATTATCAGCGTGATAACCACTATCGCAGACCAGACAAACCTCCTTGCATTAAACGCTGCTATCGAAGCTGCAAGAGCAGGAGAGCACGGCAGGGGTTTTGCAGTAGTTGCAGATGAAGTGCGCAAACTTGCCGAGGAATCAAGAAACGCCGCGAACCAGATTACATTGTTGATAAAAGAGATTCAGCAGGGAACAAAGCAGGCTGTAACGACAATGGAACTGGGCACAAAGACGGTTGGTGAAGGCGCCAGAACCATAGAATCCACGACATCGGCAATCAGCCAGATAGTAAAGGCGGCAGGAGATGTTGCTACCATGATCCAAGAAATAGCTGCACATGCGGAAGAACAGGCAGCCTCGGTTGAAGAAGTAACAGCTTCTGTAGAGTCCGTGTCAGCAATAAGCCAAGAATCCGCGGCAGGCACACAGGAAACATCAGCAGCGGCGCAAGAACAGGCAGCTTCGATGGAGATGCTTGTGAATGCTGCCCAGGAACTTGCAAGATTATCAAGCGAATTACAGGTTGAAGTGAGTAAGTTCAAACTCGGCGATGCTGTAACAACAGATTTAAACCAGGTTCATGAACCGGGAAGGATTCAGCAAAAACCTGACATTGAACACCGGACTGGAAAGGAAGCGGAACATAAAGCCATTCATGAAAAAATGAAGAAACACAAGCCAACGGAAAAAGGTAAGGCTGCAAAGAAGGATGAAAAAGCCGGGGGCAGGAATAGTCCTTCAGGTTCAAACCTAAAGACCTGACAAAATAGGATGAAGTCATGGCAGGACAACAACCACAGGACGCAAAAACCAAATCAGGCGATGAACTCCAGCTTGTCGTCTTTAACATAGGCAGGGAAGAGTTCGGCGTGGAGATTATGAGAGTCCAGGAAATCATCCGCATGACCAATATCACGAGGATTCCACAGGCTCCGGAGTATATCAGGGGAATAATCAACCTTCGCGGACGGATTATTGTTGTGCTCAACCTTAATGTGATAATGGGTATGGAAACAAAGGAACAGGACGAGAATACCCGCATAATAGTGGCAAATATAGATGAGACTGTTATGGGATTCATTGTTGATTCGGTAAGCGAGGTTATCCGGCTTCCTGAAAAGAACGTGGAGCCGGCGCCGGCAGTTATCGCAAGCAAGATAGGCACGGAATATGTGCGGGGTGTTGGTAAGATGGAAGACAGGCTTCTGATTCTCCTTGATCTTGATAAGATACTTGGCGGAAACCAATTGCTCAGTGTCCAGAAAATATCAACGCAAGCGTCAGGCGTTGAAGCTGCATAAAACCCCCCTCCTTTATTTTTAATTGGATTTCACACACTTTTCACAAATTGATTTATATTATAGTGACTGCATTGAAATCTTTGAGTTAAAATGTCGTAATCTCCCGTTCTGCGGGATATCACCATCCCAGGTGTTGATTCAGGTCTCAAAACGGGTGAATGCACCAAACGCCAATAAGGTGGTATAAAAACGATTTTAGATGCCCGATAAGGGAGTGAATTCGAATCATGAACCTTAATATTAGAATGTTTACCAACCTGAAAATAAGAACAAAATTATTGATCGCAATAATATTCATAATGCTAATACCGCTGGTTGCCCTGGGGATATTCAGCATAAACCTCATCGATGAAGGCATTGGCGGTCAGGCACAGACAAAAATAATCGGGGACCTTGGCGCCGCTCATGAGATTTATAGCGGCATGGAAGGAAAAATCCAGATGACGGCTTATTTTGTAGCCAGCGATGAAGATGTGATTCAAGGTGTAAAAACGTCCTCCTATGCCAATATCATAGACTATATCCAATCAGTAAAAAGCCAATATCCATTCATAAGCACAATCATTGTAACCGATTCCCATGGAAATGTTGTTGCCAGTAGCAATAATCCCGCACAGAAAGGTGAAAGCCTTTCCTCCGATGCATTCGTGGCAGCTGCTCTGGCTGGGAATGGCATGACCGGTACTGAGGTCGTACCTGCGGAAAAACTGATTCCCGACAAACTGGATGAGCAGGCAAGACTTGAACTTATTCCTACTGATGGCGCTATGCCCACAGACAGGAAAGTTGAGACGCAGGGCATGATGATAAAAGCAGGAAGTCCCATATATTCCAACGGGAAAATTACAGGAACCGTAGTGGTGGGGCATCTCATAAACCGGGATTTTACCATTGTTGATGAAACAAAGAAGGCAGTACAGGTCGAGACAACCACGATATTCTTAAATGACCTTCGCATCTCTACAAATGTGAAGAAACTGGATGGTAACAGGGCTATTGGCACAAGGGTATCAATACCTGTTTATAATGCAGTATTGAAGGACGGAAAGACCTTTTTCGGCAGGGCATTTGTGGTGAATGGGTGGTATATCACTGCCTACGAGCCTATTTATGATATCGATAAGAAAGTAATAGGTATTCTTTATGTGGGAACGCCGGAGGCGCCCTTTGTAGACCTCAAGAAACAAGCGCAAAACAGCATACTTTTGATAGGCGCAGTCAGTTTGATTTTTGCGATATTGACAGGTATGCTTATATCAAACAAACTTACAAAACCAATCCATAGCCTGCTGGTTGTTGCAGAAGAGATTGGAAAAGGGGATTTAAGCAAAGTCATCAGAGTTGAATCCAGCGATGAAATAGGATATCTTGCTTCCGTATTCAATAAGATGACAGCCAATATACGCAATATGGTCTTGTCCGTAAAGCAAAATTCAGACAGGTTAGCCTCAACAGCCCGGGAACTCTCAGCTTCAAGCAAGGAACTGAAAGCCTCTATTGACCAGATTTCAGGCACAACGCAGAATATTGCTATAGGTGCAGGACAGCAGTCCCAGAAAATAACCGAGATTAGCCGCGCCATGAAGGAGATGCTTGGAAGTGTGCAGCAAGTTGCGGTGAATTCCCAGAAAGCTGCACAGGAGGCTACCGATGCCAGCAAGACAGCGCAGGAAGTCGGTAATATGTCCTCCGAGATGGCAGCTAAGATGACTGAAATCAGTGCAACCGTAGACAAGTCAGCCGGAGTAATAGCAGAGCTTGATGGCAGTTCCCAGAAAATTGGTGAAATCATAGGTGTGATAACCGGTATTGCAGACCAGACAAACCTCCTTGCCCTGAATGCAGCTATTGAAGCTGCCCGCGCAGGCGAACATGGAAGAGGATTTGCTGTGGTTGCTGACGAGGTCAGGAAACTTGCCGAGGAATCAAGAAACGCAGCAAACCAGATCACTTCGCTTATAAAAGAGATGCAGCAGGGTACAAAACAGGCTGTTTTAAGTATGGAGACGGGCTTGAAATCAGTAAGCGATGGCGGGCAGACTATCGAGAATACGGTGTCTTCCATCAACCGGATAGTTCATGCTGCAGGAAACGTGGCTTCCAAGATCCATGAGATTGCCGCTGCGGCACAAGAGCAGACAACATATATTGAAGAGGTTACGGTTTCTATTGAGGATGTATCATCAATAAGTGAAGAATCTGCAGGAGGTACCGAAGAATCATCTGCAGCCACAGAAGAACTATCCGCATCTATGGAACAGCTTGTAATCGCTGCCCAGCAGCTTGCAAAATTATCAACCGATTTACAGGCAGAAGTTGCCATGTTCAATCTCGGAGAAGAAGGTGAAAATCAGGAATAGGGATTACTGGCATTTCTTTCAATATAATGTTAGCATTTGGTTCCTACCTTATAATCATTTTAAAATCCTTGCTTCAAGGTCTGTTATTATATTGCTGATTCCGGCTGTATACATTGGTGCGAAACTCTCAATCGAATTGCAGACGGGAATTTCAAAATTAAATCAAGAAGAAGCCATACCCGCTAAACCTGTAAAACTTGTCTTTTCACACGTATTTCTCACTCACATTTAAAGGTATGTTCTTACAAACGCTACGGGAATCCACATGTGGCGTTAGCCTGGAGGAGGATAAAATGGGACAACTATATGAAATGTCCAAAAAAATAGATGAGATAATCTCACAAAAAAGTCTGGACAAAATGATTACGAGAGGAAAAATCGGTCTCAAATCAGGCGTATTAATGGCTTTTAATGAAAATACTCCTGACGATGCTGAAAAGATTAAGAAAATAAAGGATGCTGCAAGGGAAGTCCTTGGGGCAAGCCTGTAGGTGAAATTATGAGAATCAGTGTAAAATTCAAACTACTGCCTATAATAGTAATCGGGATAGCATTGCTTACTGGTATATTTTATTATACTTTCACGAACGCAATGGAAAAAAACATCCAGGATGAAGGCCAGAATTCGGTCGGAAATGCAAAAGAGCTGTTCTATAATCTTGAAGATAACGACATTAAAATGTTATCCGGCACGATTGAAGCTCTTCTTACCAACAAGGAACTCAAAGCAATATATTTGAAGAACAACAGGACAGAATTGTATAACTATGGGTATCCTATTCACAAGCAATTGAAAGATGAATTCGGGATGACGCATTTCTACATACACCTGCCCAATGGCACGAATTTCATCAGGATGCACAGCAAGGACCAGTTCGGCGATAAGATAACAAGGAAAACCTTTCAGAAATCGGCAGCAACCAATGGATTCGGTTCCGGATTGGAACTGGGTAAGACCGCATTTGCGCTCAGGGTCGTTCACCCGTATTATGATGGTACAAATCTTATAGGGTACATCGAACTGGGAGAGGAAATCGACCACTTCCTGAAAGTAATGAAAAAGCAAACCAATGAGGATTTTGGTCTTTTCATCAATAAACAATATATAAAACATGAAGATTGGAAAACAACACGTGACGCTAAAGGATTAAGGGATAACTATGATGACCTGAAGGACTATGTTGCGATTGATACCACAACTGAAGATATTAGTTCATTCGTAGCAAAAGATGAAGGCCGGTTGTCGAATGTTCCCGAAAAGGGAGCGGTATTCAATAAATACCAGAAAGGTTCCTCAACTTACTTAAGCGGCGGATTCCCGTTATATGATGCTGGCGGCGTGGCTGTCGGAACAGTCGTCGTTGTCATCGATGTGACTAATTTCGAGCAGGCAACCAGACAAAACAGCAACTTTGTCCTTATAACAGCTATAATTGCTGCTATTGCCGTCAGTTTAATAGTTGTCCTGCTTGTGAATAAATACATCCTCAAGCCTCTTGATAACATAGTGGAATCAACTACGAGAGTAGCTGGCGGGGATTTCACAGCAGAGATAAAGGCGCAGTCAGACGACGAGATTGGAGACCTTGCAGTGATGATTGAAGGATTCAAGAAGATTCTTGTTGGAACTGCCAAAGACCTCGAACAGGCGCACGAAAAGAAATAATTCCTGCCCTTTTCTTTTTTTTATTTTTCCCGGATTTTCATATCGAGCGCATTGTTCGATAATGTATCAGTACGGGCATTATCTTCCCTGTTAATCCATTTAAAATCAATTTCCTTAAAATTACCGCACAGTTTTTTTGCTTCATTGAACAGCGGTATGAGGTTTTCGCTTTTCACCCTGTATTGTCCTTTTATCTGCTTTATGACAAGCTGGCTGTCCCCGCGCACTTCAAGTTCCCTGCATCCATGTGCAATTGCAAGTTTTAATCCTTCTATCAACGCGTTCCATTCTGCAATGTTGTTTGTCCCGATACCAAGCCGTTTTGAGAGTTCACCGAGTTTTTTGCCATTTTTCATTAATACAACCCCGATAGCCATTGGTCCGGGATTCCCCCTGCATGCGCCGTCAAAAAATAATATGCAGCTCATAAAAAGTGTTCAAAAACCTGTTAAAATACCATTTCCCGCTCCATTTTCCGAAGCGCCCGGATGCGCGCCTCTATCGGCGGATGGGTCGCGAAGAGATTCATAATCGAATTACTTGAAATCGCTGGTATGATAAAGAAAGCATTCATGCCTTCCACTTCACGCAGGTCGCGGTCGGGCACGCGCTCCATTACTCCGCTTATTGCAATAAGTGCTGAGGCAAGATTCGAAGGCTTGCCTGTGATTATTGCAGAACCCCTGTCTGCTGCGAACTCGCGGTATCTTGAAAGGGCGCGGATGAGGAGGAAACTTATAATCCAGACCAGCAGGGAAACAACCCAGAGCAGCGCCGCGCCGCCTGAATCCCTGCGGTTACGGCTGCCGCCGCTCCCTAGGCCGAAAAACAGGATAGAACGCACAAGGAAAAAAGCGACCGTGGACAGGAAGCTTGCAATCGTGATGACAAGCATATCGCGGTTCTTTACATGGGTCAACTCATGAGCCAGCACGGCTTCAAGCTCAGGCTGGCTTAACCTCTGTTTCAGGGAAGTCGTCACCGCCACTACCGCGCTGTCCTTGCTCCTGCCTGTTGCAAACGCATTGGGAACATTGCTCTCCACGATGGCGATTTTAGGTTTGGGCAGCTCCGCTATCGCACAGAGCCTTGATATTGTTTCATGGAGCCGCGGTTCTTCCTGCTCGCTTACAATGCGCCCGCCCGTGCTCCAGAGTACGAGCTTATCTGAAAAGAAAAACTGGATAAGCATGAAAGCCCCGGCAAAAACCGCCAGGCTGGATGTCCCTACCCCTCCGTAATAATACAAAACAACCAGGAAGAAAAGATAGAGCGCGGAAAGTAAGAACATGGTCAGCATCATGCGCGCTTCAAGCCCATAGTCACGGTACCACTTTACCATTTTAACCCCATGATCGCAAAGATATTTTAAATTGTTTTGTTTTAAACTATAATTAAAGGAACCGTTAAAGTTCTCCTTTTTTCTCCTTCACCTTCTGCACAAGTTCAAAAATCTCCTCTGCTCTTTCGCCAATAACGCACAGGGTTATGGAACCTTCACCGCCTTCCACGCCCCCTGCTCCTATCGGGAAAACGTCCTCTGCGCCCAGAAGCGTAAGCGCCTCGACTTCGGTAACGACTTTACCCGCAAGCGGCGCCATCCCAACAGGAAGACCCGTTGCTTTAATGCAGCGCTGGATGCCGATTCTTTTTGAAATCTCGATTATTGAGTATGGAATGGATTTTTCAAGACCCACCGGGATGACAAGATTAATGCCTTTTGCCATGACTGGTCCTGTTATGTTTCCCGTTGTGCCGCCCATAGGATTTGCCAGCATCACACCTGCTATGCCGTCAGGGTCGATGGCGTTTGCCCCTTTTATAATCACGTCCTGTGATGTCATTTCATTGATTATGTTCTCGGCGCTCACTTCTTTGCCGTTTTTCAAAGCAATCATGGGCAGCCGTTTTTCCTGCGGCACGACTGCGGCAGTCCCGTCGATGTAACCTGCGGCGTATCTTAAATGGTCGATTTTCCTGCCCGTAAGCTCTTCTGCCACATACGCATTGGTGGTGCCGAGGGTTATCAGGATTATTCCCTTTTCCAGCGCCTGCCGGACAACCGGGAGTTTTTTTACTCCCATGGCAATAATTCTTTTTGATTCACCGGGTGTGAGTGTTACCTGTATCTGTTTCATATGCGTTCCCACTTTTATTCTCAAACGAAATATTGTTTTCCAGGGTATAAATAGTTGGTTACCTGTAGCCGTACTCCCTCTTCGCTTTCATCAAATCCCCTATCTTTGTTGAAGTCAAAAGTTCAAAGACAATAAGCAATATGAAAAGATAAAAGAGATTCACCGATGCTGCATTTTCACCCCTGAAAATAGCTATGAAAGCCATAATCACAGGCGCTGCGACAGTCCCTATAACGCCGGATACATGCATGAGCGCCCTTTCCTTTGCATGAGCTTTCAGGTATGAGGAATAATCTATCCGAAGCGTCGGCTCAATCCGGGCAGGACCGTTGAGATAATAATGCGTGAACCTGATGCCGGATAAAGCGCCTGTGATATAATGTGAAAGCGGGTGAAGCGTGGTCATCAAAATAAGGGCGCTAGCATACAGCATCCAGTTTGAGGTTGCCTGGAATGCCAGGATTATGGCGGCAATTGTGATAACGCCCTCCAGTATGTTCCCGGCTGGTACACCGACAGTAAAAGCGACATTTCCCCGGAACCTTTCCTGGCTTATGTTTTCTATTTGCTTTAAAAGCTCATCATCATTGGTCTTATCTTTTTTCACCTGGTTGACAATATCCCGGAAAGCTTTCCCGTTGTAGTCAATTTCAATTTGTTTCAATCGCTCTTTTAATTCGTCGTGCATAGCTACCCCTTGACCGTAATGAGAATTTCTTTGCCCTCTCTGACCGCAGTACCATTATAAACCAGTTCAGCCTTCGCCTGATATTTTATCTCAGTCCCAGCCGCAAGTGTTGCCCTTATTTCCACTACCCTGAATCCGGAATCCTCACCCGGACGCAGAACGCCTAAATCGTAACTTTCAGGGGTAAAATTCACATAACGGCTATCGCTTGAGTTCACGTTAAACCGGACAACAGGATGAATGATGGATTTCCCGTCATTGGCAACTTTGATCTTGACCTCGCCGGTTTCACCGTTCTTGATGGTCACCTCTCCCGGCTTGAGCTCAAAGACCGTATCTTTTGTTTTAAAAGTATTTTCTGATAAACATCCGCTAAAAAGTATTGAAACAATGAGTCCGGCGACAACTATAATGTGTTTTAATTCCATAATATCAGGGTCTCCTTAGATGCTCGCAGTTCCCTGCGACTATTTTTTCAAGTTTTCCTTCATCTGTTTCCAGAATCAGCGCGCCTTCATTGTCCACACCAATCGCTTCACCGTATATTGTCCTGCTCTGGGTCGTTATCTTGACCCATTCCCCGATGGTGGCGGACATATTCCTCCATTCTTCAAGTATGGACGGGAACTCATCCTTCTGGAATTTCAAATAAAGGGCATCGAATTCCGACAAGAGCTTCTGCACGAAATCCACGCGATTTATCTCATGTCCCAGCTCTTTTTTCAATGATGTTGAACTGTCCCTGATTTCTTCCGGGAATGATTCGGTATCCACATTGGCATCTATTCCGATTCCTACCACACAATATTCTATCATGTCGATTTCCGCCTCAATCTCTGTGAGGATTCCGCATACTTTTTTCCCGTTTATCAAAACGTCGTTAGGCCATTTTATTTTTGCAGGAATACCCAGGCTCCGGATTGTTTTTGCCACAGATACGCCTGCAAGAAGCGTAATTCTCGGCGCGTACTGCGGTTGTATCCGTGGTTTCAGGATTATGGAAAGCCATATGCCGCCTTCGGGTGAGAGCCATTTCCGACCGAGGCGTCCCCGCCCGCCAGTCTGGGATTCTGCTATCACAACCGTTCCCTCTTCGACTGAACCTGCCATTTCCCGTGCAATTATGTTAGTGCTTTCGGTTTCCTTAAAATATTTAATATCCTTTCCAATTACACCTGTTTTAAGTCCGGCTTTAATATCACCGGGAGTCAATGTATCAGGGGTGTTCATCAGTGAATACCCAAGATTTGTTGAAGAATCAATCATATAGCCCTCATCCCTTAATGCCTTGATGTGTTTCCATATAGCCGTTCTTGAAACTGAAAGTTCGTGCGCCAGATTTTCTCCTGAAGCCCGTTTACCTTTGCTTAGTATGAGTTTTTCAAGAATTTTATCTTTAATATTCATAAAGGGTCACGCCCCTTTATGACGTCCCGAGTCACGCCTCGGGAGGGCGTGTCCACGTATGCGGAAGCATACGTGTTGTCTTTGCTAAAGGTTTCAAAAAAGCGACACCTCGCTTTATGCGGTATCCACGTATGCCTGTGGGCATACGTGTCTGCGAAGTAAAGCGGCGCAACGGTTTTTGATAAAACTTTCATAAAGTTTTTCATTTAGCTCCCCCTGCTTTTGCATTCTGCATGTATGCACCGACAGCAACCGTTATTGCAGCTACTTTCTTATCGTCCGCGCCAAGAGCCGAAGCCAGAGTTGCGCCTTTTTCTTTTTCAGCCGCTACTATTTTTTCAACCTCTGCAATGATATTATGGTCTTCAATGAAATGCGTGGTCAGCTCACCGCGCCTGAAATATTCGTTATTCATAACAGCTTTGTGGAAAGATATATTTGTAGTTACCCCGACAATGATATATTCGTACAATGCGCGTTTCATTCTTGCAATGGCTTCATTCCTGTCCCTGCCCCATACCGTGAGTTTCGAGATAAGCGAATCGTAGAACGGCGTTATGGTGAATCCCGTATGCACGCCGCTGTCCACCCTCACACCCGGACCGCCTGATGAACGGTATCTTCGCAATTTCCCTGGCGCTGGCGTAAAGTTGTTAAGCGGGTCTTCAGCATTCAGGCGGCATTCGATTGCCCAGCCAATCTGGCGGATATCCTCCTGCTTGTAGCTTAACTTTTCGCCCGCTGCAATCCTTATTTGCTCCTTCGCAAGGTCAACTCCTGTTACCACTTCGGTTATGGGATGTTCCACCTGCAAGCGTGTGTTCATTTCAAGGAAATAGTAGTTCCCTTTGGAATAAAGGAATTCGATTGTTCCGGCATTGGTATAATTGACAGATGCGGCGGCTTTCACTGCATCAGAGCCCATCCGTTTCCTCAATTCCGGCGTCATTATGGGAGAAGGGGATTCCTCAATCAGTTTCTGGTGCCTTCGCTGGATAGAACATTCGCGGTCTCCAACGTGGATGATATTTCCGTATGAATCCGCAAGTATCTGGAATTCGATATGGCGCGGTTCTTCGAGGTATTTTTCTATGAATACCGTGGCATCACCGAACGATGATTTTGCCACTCTCCGGGTCGATTCGAGGGTTTCCTGAAGCTCGCTTGTTTTCCGCACAACTTTCATTCCTATGCCGCCGCCGCCTGCCGAAGCTTTCACGATGACAGGATAACCTATCTTTTCTGCAACTTCCACTGCCGAATCCAGGTCTTCAATACCGTTCTCGCTTCCGGGTATGACCGGGATGCCCGCGGCTTTCATGGTCTTCTTGGCTTCAATTTTGCTACCCACGCTTTCAATTGTATGACTTGAAGGGCCTATGAATTTTATTCCTTCTTTTTCGCACCTGCCTGCAAACTCGGGGTTCTCGGCAAGGAAGCCATAACCGGGATGAATTGCTTCCGCTCCTGTTTTATGCGCAACATCAAGTATGGCATCCATATTCAGGTAGCTCTGGGACGCCGGGGCGGGACCTATATAATGAGCCTCATCGGCATATTTTGCAAAAAGGGCGTTCTTATCGACCTCGCTATAAACTGCAACAGTCTTAACGTCAAGCTCCCTGCACGCGCGCATGACACGAATTGCGATTTCACCCCGGTTTGCTATCAGCACTTTTTTGAACATGTCTCACCCGATTACGAGCAATACATCCCCTGCGCTCACCGTGCTGCCTTCTTTAACGAATATTTCCTTCACTGCGCCCGCATGAGGCGCATGGATGTTATTTTCCATCTTCATGGCTTCAAGAACCATCACGATATCGCCCTTGGCCACGGAATCGCCTTTTTTCACTTTTATCTTCAGCACCATACCCTGCATGCTCGCCGTAACGGCGCCGTCCACGGTTTTTGGCTTTTCCGCTGCTTCTGCGGGGCGAACTGACATGCCGCCGCCTGCGGATACTATTTTAACATCGAATAAATCGCCGTCAACCTCCACCTTGAACTCGGTTGGCAGGGGCGCAACCTTCCCATTATTGGGCTTTGGCGCCTCAAGCGCCTCTTCCTTAGCTTCCCCGCGCAGGAATTTTGGAGCTATCGCCGGATACAGCGCATACGTCAGGATATCTTCGGGTTTTTTGACAATTCCGAGAGCTTCCGCCTCTTTTGTTATCCTGTCAAGCTCGGGAGGCAAAAGGTCGGCGGGCCGGCATGTAATGGGTTTTTCATCCCCGAGTATTTTAGTGATTATCTCCCTGCTTATCGGGGCTGGAGTGCGCCCGTACAAACCCTTGACATAATCCTTCACTTCTTTCGGTACCACCTTGTAGCGCTCACCCATCAGCACGTTCAGAACAGCCTGCGTGCCTACAATCTGGCTCGTGGGCGTAACAAGCGGGGGATAACCCAGCTCTTCACGCACCCGCGGCATCTCAGCAAGGACAGCCTCATATTTGTCAAGCGCATTCTGCTCTTTTAACTGCGAAACGAGATTTGAGAGCATCCCTCCAGGGATCTGGTACTTCAACACATTCGTGTCTATCCTCTCTGAGATAGGGTCAAGAATACCGCGATATTTTTCTTTGATTTCCTCAAAGTATTTCTTGATCTCCGTGAGTAAAACCAGGTCAAGACCTGTATCATATTTTGTCCCGCGAAGCGCTGCAACCGTCGTTTCTGTGGGCGGCTGCGATGTGCCCCAGGCAAAAGGCGAGAAAGCCGTATCAAGAATATCAACCCCTGCCTCACATGCAAACATGTAGCTCATGGGGGCCATCCCACTTGTGCAGTGGCTGTGCAGGTCAACAGGAATGCTGATTTCTTCTTTCAGGGCGCTCACAAGGTCAAAGGCGTTCTGCGGGGAGATGAGACCCGCCATGTCCTTGATACATAGTGAATCGCAGCCCATTTCCTCAAGTTCCTTTGCCATCTTGACGTACAGGGGAATTGGATGCACTGGGCTGATGGTATAACACACCGTGCCCTGAACATGCGCCCCGACGCGCTTTGCGGTCTTGATGGATACTTCCATATTCCTGATGTCGTTCACGGCATCGAAAATCCTGAAAATATCAATGCCTGATTCGGCGGCATGTTCCACGAATTTGACAACAATGTCATCAGAATAATGCCTGTAACCCACGAGGTTCTGGCCGCGAAGCAGCATCTGGAGCGGGGTTTTCCTGATGACCTTTTTAAGCGCCCGGAGCCTGTCCCACGGGTCTTCGTTTAAATAGCGTATTGAGGAGTCGAAGGTCGCGCCGCCCCATACCTCAAGCGAGAAAAAGCCTGCCTCGTCCATTTTTTCTGCTATGGGAAGCATGTCCCTTGTTCGCATCCGTGTGGCGATGAGGGATTGGTGGGCGTCCCTGAGGGTTGTGTCTGTGAGTTTTACTTGAGCCATGGTTTCTGTGGCTTAATTGGCTGGATTGTTATTTTAATTTATGGTATTTTTTGGCTGTGGGACAGAATTAGGCTAGGGCACGGCTAGTACTGTCCTGATTTATAAAAATTAAGTTTACCATGACCTGCATCGCAGACCCTCTATGCGGCTGAAATGATCAATGTCACTGGTCACAAGTTCTTCTTTATTTGCTATACAAATCCCTGCTATGAGAACATCTTGTATATCTACAGGTATTCCTGAATTCATCAGCCCTGCTTGAATCTCCCCCGCCTTTTCAGCAGCAGATTTATCAAACTCAAGTATGTCCACAGATTTTACTAAAGAGCTTATCTTTAAAATATTCTCTTGTGGTTTTGAAGACCGCCAGGCTCCATAGTAGAGTTCAAAGAGAGTTATGGTAGTTATCTTCGGGTTATCATAAAAGTCCGCTACAACCGCTGCATCCTTATTTCTGAGGAGATATATCAGGAAATTAGTATCGAGTACAGTCATAGCTTCACTTTTTGTAATCTGGTGCTTTTAAAATGTCTTACTTCAAGCGCTGCTTTTTCGAAATCATCGAATTCTTTACCAGCCATTATGCCCGCAAAATCACTCAGACGTTTCTTGCGCAGAGGTGCAGTGATACGTTTTACAAGCTCAGTAAAGCTCTCTCCCTCTTTTTTAAGCCCAGCCAGCGCTTCATATGCCTCTTCTGAAATTGTTAGAGTCTTGTGTGCCATAATCTTAAGTGTATTCATCCGTGTATTTATACTTTACCAAATCCTGGAACTGTAAAAAAGTTTGGTGTTGAGCAAATCCTTTGCGTACTTTGCGCCCTCTGCGGTTGAGGGTTCTATGTCACCTTACAGGGAATAAAAATAACTCTTCAATGACAGAGCACAAATATATGAAAAGAAATAGGTGATAACGTGAAACACTTCCTAATTTACATCGACTCTTTAGGATATGAGAAAAAAGCAAAGGAGGAGGCAAAAAATACAGGTCGTCCTGTAGAGGATATTCGAGAGTCGTACATAGGAAGCATTGAAGGGAGATTAAAGGAACTAAAGAAAAGAGAATTTATAAAAAGTTATAAAAAATCAGAGTATGGCGATGATTTTGTTGTGTTCACAGATAGCATCTGGAACGCTTTTAAAACCATCGGTGAAGTTTTAAAAGCTAAATTGACTCTTGCTATTGGTATTGGTTTTTTAAAAGTTGATGATTTGTATTTGATTGAACGAAGTGATGAGACAATATCAAACCTTAAAACCTATATAATTCCCAAATATAAGAAGTTCTACGAAGATGAGCATGGTGAACACTCTTTAACGCAAACTTTCATCCTTTTTACGCCAGAAGCATACCAGCAACTCGATTCAAAAAGAAAATGCTCTAAACCTTATCCTTCCGCAGACTTTTATTTTATCGAACAAAAAGAATTTGAACGGGAGTTAAAAGTTCTTGAGTTTCTTGAGAAAATAGGTTCGCAGAGGGCAGAATATAGGGAAATAGAAGAACTGTATGTAGAGCCACAAAATTATGATAAAATTAAACGCATTTTAGAGGAAAACAATATAGTTTTCATAATCGGTGATGCAGAGATGGGTAAAACCTATACTGCGATCAAGCTACTATTCGAATATTCTAAAGATTATGAACCCATATATATTCCTGAAGAAAGAAAAAGAGAACAGTGGGAGTTTATCAGACATAAAACCGATTTTGAAGGAAAAGCAATTTATCTTGAAGACCCTTGGGGGAAAGTAGAATTTGAAACCGCAGAGAGTCTTTTTACTGAAATAGGACATCTCTTTGAAATGATAAAAAGAACACGATGCAAGATAATTATCACTTCGAGAGAGAAAGTATTCAATGAGTTTAAAGAACGAAAAGAATTTGCAGAAGATTTGCGGAAATATGTTATTCCGCTTAAAGTGAATTTGTCATATAGCAAAGAAAACTTGAAGAATATACTAGAAAAATATATCGATGTTTTTGAGCCGATATGGGCTCACAATTTAGGACTAAGACTAATTGCATTTAAAGCAGCCGAAGCGAAGCTGAGAACTCCAATGAGTATCAGGAAATTAATAGAATCTTCAAAAGATGTGAGAGATTTCGATAGTTTACATGCTGTAATTGAGAAAGCTGCTGAAGAAACAAAAATAGTATTTGCTAGAGAGATAAAAGAAATATATAAAAAAGGAGAATACGATAAACTAGTCTTTCTTAGCTTTGCTTACATAGGGGTCGAAACTAATATTGCTAAATTATATTATAAAGAGATTTTAAAAGATTTGGGATATGATTTAATAAAAGCTAAAGATTTTGATGAAATTATGGAGGAATCTAAAGAGGTCGAAATTCTTTATATATTAAGATATATTCATCCGTCATATGAGGATGCTTTTGGACTTGCATTGACTGATGCTGATAAGCCCAATAACATCTGCAAAAACATATTCTCTAAGGTCTTGCTAAAACTCTCAGAAAAAGGTGCAGCTACAGAGAGAATTGCTATATCTATTGCTGATAATTTCGATAAACTCCCATATGATGTAAGGAATAAACTATTGCTCAAACTCTCAGAAAATAAGATCGCTGCGAAGAGTTTTGCTATAACCTTAACATCTAATTTTGATCAGATTGTTGAAGATATCAGGAATAAATTATTGCTAAATATTTCTGAGAATAGTGAAACTGCATGGATTGCAGCAAGATTTATAATGGATAATTTTGACAAGCTCCCGGAAGATTTATTATTGAAGATTTCTTCGAAAGATAAAGCTGCATGGGGTATTGCTAAGGGTATAACAGATAATTTCGATAAGTTCCCGGAAAGAATACGATATAAATTATTGCAAAATCTTACTGAGAATAGTGAAACTGTATGGATTGCAGCAAGAATTATAGCAGATAATTTCGATAAACTTCCAGAAGATTTAAGGAATTTGCTTTTCGAACTCTCTAAGAAGGATAACGCTGCTACTATGATGGTATGGCCAGTAACAGATAATTTTGATAAACTTCCTGAGGAAGGTGGAAAGGACTTATTGATGAAATTCTCCGAGAATTATGAGGCGGCTGGAAGGGTAGTATGGGCAATAGTGACTAATTTCGACAAAATACCAAAGGATATCGGGAATAAAATTTTGCTCATGCTCTCAGAAAAGGATGGGATAGCAAGGAATATGGCTTGTGCTTTAGCTGATAATTTTGAGAAGTTCCCAGAGGATATTAGAAATAAACTATTGCTCAAGCTTTCTGAAAAGAAAGAGGCTACAATAGATATTACGAGAGCAGTAATAAATAATTTTGATAAACTTCCAAAAGATATAAGAGAGAAATTATTGCTTTAACCTTTCAGAGAAAAATGAGGTTAATATGATGTCAAATTGGAATAAAAAAGAGTGAAATAATGATGATGACAAAAAACTGATTGATATTATATGGAATGGTGCGCCAGTTCCCTCACAATCCCCTTTATCTCCTCCATCCCCGCATCCGTCTTGAACGAAATCCCGGAAAAATGCGTGCGTGAAGCCTTAAAACCCCTCTCTTTTAAAGCCAGGATAAGCTCATCCGTAGGCATCGCCGTAATCCCGAGCGACTTGCAGAGCCTGTGATAATCGTAATGCATCGGAATATCAAGCTCATCCCTGCATGTGGCTATGAGTTTCAGAGCCTCCTTGAACCCGCGCTTTTCAAGCTCACCGAGCAACTCCCCGCAAAAATCACTATCATGCAGCCTGCCAAGCCACAGGGGTCCTGCAAGCGATGTGGTATGCCCGCACACACGGCATTTCTCTTCCATGTGTACCGCAAGCCCGTGCTTCCATTCCCTTGCGCCGCAGCCAAAGCAGTGGGAAATGAATCCCATATTCTTCAAACATTCATCCGCCTCGTTGATTCTTTTTTTGACCGCTGCAAAAAGCCTGACATAATGCGCCGAGGCGTAGGATAAAAGAGGCGTCATGGCTTTATCATGCTTTGCAAGCGTCCTCGCCACAGCGCCCATGAGGATGCGAACTCCCATTTCAGGATAATACTCGGTCTTAAGTGGCACAGCGGCATAGTTCCTGATGCCCGCTTTCTTGTGCGCGCCGCAAAGGGGGGCTGTGTCCGTGGCTGTAATGCACAGGAGACACTTTGTCGAGCGGCATGCCGCGTCAAGGAAGGGCGCCGGGCTTCCGAAAGGGTCAAGGTCGATGATGTCGAAGCTGTCATCCAGCATCACCACGTTGGCGTTTCTTTTAATTGCCGTGCAGTTTGTGAGGTTGTTGAGTTCGATATTTTTGTTTATCAGTTCAAAGGATGTATCTTCCCAATCGCTCATCGTGGTATTGAGCCCGACCTCTTTTGCGATGCGGAGTCCCCGGATTCCTGAGGCTGAGAGGGCGTCAAGGTATGTGTATTCGGGATTATTTTTTGAGAAACATGCTATTGCCGCCACTGCAACATCACGGTTCATTCGCATCGCGGGGTTATAGAATACTGCGACCGAAGAGGGGGGGAAATTCGAGTCTTCATCCGGGACTGGCACCTCGACTCTTGTTGCGCCTTCGGTGATTATTCTGGTAAGCATCGATGCCACATTTAGCATGAATAGTTTATAAGTTATTTGTATGATGCGGATGGATAAAAATTGTAAAAAGTTGGAGAAAATGTATCTGGAAGCCCCGGGAGGGATTTGAACCCTCGACCTAGAGATTACAAATCTCTCGCTCTGCCAGGCTGAGCCACCGAGGCATGGGGAAGGCTTTCGCTTTTAAGGATGGAATTACATTTAAAAGCTTCGGTGTTATTTGCCGGAGCCAGCGAGTCATAGGAAGCAGCGTTCTTTAAATTGGTTTCAGGAAAGTTCATGGAGTGAGAGCTCATCAGGGGGAATTGGAAAAGGGTCTAGATGGAATATATCACAGTAACAGAAATAATCGAAATTCATGATGAGATTATTAAAAAGTATGGTGGTACTGGCGGAGTAAGGGACGAAGGAACACTGCAATTATTAGTTTACAAATTGAGCCGTGAGAGAGATTTCTTCAGGCGGGCTGCATTGGCATTGCATATGATAGCTGTTGATCACCCTTTCTTCGATGGGAACAAGAGAACGGCTTTTGCCACGGCAGAGAACGAGCTTGGCGATGCTGGTTATTATTTAAACGCAGACGCTGAAGAAGTTATAGACCTTATGCGGAATATCGCCGAGTATAAATGCACCCTGAAAGCTGTTGAAAAAAGAATTAAAGAATTAGTCAAATCACATATCGGCTAACATTTTGAAGGCTGCATCGTGTCGGCGCATCGTTTCTTCCAAGAGCTTCTTTCTTCGTGGTGTCAATCCCCTTTCCCCTTCTGCGACTAATGAGGGATGGGGTGATGCGGAGAGAACTTCAATTTGTTTTTTTGAATATGATTCCATTGTAAGTTTAAATTTATCCTCTTTCTATTTAAGATGTGCTTATTACGTTATATCCTTAGTGTTAATTCGCTGAATTTTATTACAAAGCCACCCGCTCAACTCATTTTGCTAATAATAACTTTAGCTATGCCCCCTTAGTCCAGCCTTCTTTCCTTTCTTCCAACAGCTTTTTGCGCTTTTCATCATTTTCAACGTTCTTCAACTCTTCATCTATCTGGCTGATTTCCTTTTGATAAAGCTCCAGTTGTCCATCAATATCCTTCATTACTGATTGGTAACCGGGATCATTTTTCATGGTATCCACCATGAATCTCGCTTGCTCAAACCACAATTTTGAATATTCAAGGCGGTCATGACTGTCCATGCCTAACGATGTTTCACTGCTTCCCTCTACCATTGCCTTAAGAGAATTCAAAAGCCCGAGATCAACATTTACTCCTGCCTTAGCATTTTTATCTTTAATGCTATCTGTCATGAGTTTGAGTATCTCGGCATTAACTTCTTTTAATTTATCTTCATGTTTTTGAAAAATCTCTTGTTTACGAAGCATTAAGTTTTCCATATTGGATTCTATTTGAGTTGCTAATTAATATCTTTTCTGCTGGCTCACGGCAGATTCCCTTCCCCGCTCAACTCATGCTGCCGTTCGATATTCATCTTTATCAATATCTCAAAAATCCTCTTTACCTCTTCCCCATCCAGCCCCCTCTCAGTCGCCGCATTCGCCACCCTGTCCAGCACCACCTTATTCTGCTCCACATCATTGATCGGCATTCCTGCTGCTTTCTTCGCCTCAAGCACATCCCTGGCAAGCGCCGTCCTCTGCTCGATTAGGTTAAGTATATGCGTATCAAGCTTCTCTATTTTCGCTCTTATCTCTTTTAGCGGCATGTTTTTCCACCTATATTAATCCCCGTATTTATTACCTTAGTCCTTATCACTTTTCCGCCCATCCTGCCCCACACGGGCTCAAGCTTATCAAGAAGCTCAGGGCTTCCAAGCGCGGTATAAGCCGGCCCTGTACCAGACAGGCTCACGCCCTCAATGCCCGCCTCAAGCGCAGCCATCATGGGCTCGGTGCTGAAGCCAAGCGCGGCGCAGTAGAGGAATCCGTTAAGCGTCATGGCTTTTTCGAAATTCCCGGCAAGGGCTTCTTTATACGCAAGCTCAACCCATTTTCCTATGAGCCTTGAGCGCCCCACGTTGGTTGCAGAGCTAAATACCTTTTTTTCGGGCGCAAGGATTAGCACTTCCGAGTCGCGCTCCACCCTGCTGATAAGCTCCATTTTCTTGTTATCCGTAATCACAAACCCGCCCAGCATGGAGGCGCAGGCGTCATCGAAAGCGCCCGTAATTGTTACTTTTGCATCCAGCGCCGCATGGACGCCTATTTTAACAGCCTCAAGAGGCGAAAGTGTCTCGCCAAGCGCATCAAGGGTCGCAAGCACAGTGGCATTGGCAGCCGCGCTTGAACTTTTAAGCCCGCTTGCTATGGGAATCTGGCTTTTTGTCGCAACTTTTGCACCAGATGTTGAGCTAAAGCGCGAAAGAGTCAGCTCTACACATCGCTCGATAAGTGTTGTATCTCCTCCCTCTTCGATATACCCATGAATTTTTTTATCATCAGTCAGTATAACTTCCGCTTCTGTTTTCAGGTCAATGCCAAATGCCGCTCCTTTCCATGTGGCGATTGCATTGATTATCGTGCCTGCCCCGTATGCGCAGGCGTATCCTGATTGCTTCATAATATTTCCATTTTGACAGTCGTAAAAACAGGCCCTCTCGTATCAATCTTTTTCTTGTTTCCGGTTATATACCGCTGGGCTATCGGGTCAATCCTGATATTTATCTCGGACGGCACTTTGATTATCCTCACTCTCGTTTCAGAACCGCTGCCATTCCTTACAGCATCCTCTATCTCTTTAGCAGAGCGCGCGGCGAAGGCATCGATATACCGGATACCCGAAGTTACGCCGTTCTTGAATGCCTCATCCCACCGCGAAGTCCTGGGCAGCCCAAGGATATCGTTTTTGTGGGAAATAATCTCATTCATCGCAGCAGGAC
The DNA here is from genome assembly GCA_049303315.1 of Candidatus Methanoperedens sp. GTDB lineage: Archaea > Halobacteriota > Methanosarcinia > Methanosarcinales > Methanoperedenaceae > Methanoperedens. Next base: position 153,662 of record JBAQMZ010000053.1, on the reverse strand, counting down.
CGCAGAGCTTCGTATTCTCCTCAGGCTCAATGACTTTGACCCTGATATTCTTATCAAACAACTGCCCTTCCCATGCAATGAACTCGCAGGGGCTCGGTGTATTTCCGTATTGCTCGCACGTCTTTACGATGGCTTCTTGAATCTTCTTCCCCGTTTCTGTCACGGGCGCATCCTCGACATAAATCATAGCAGCAATTTCGCTATCCGACATAACCCAGCCAGTCTTATACTGGAACTGCGGATACGTGAGTGCGCGGACATCAGTTGAGTCGTGCAGTATCATCGCAAGCCGCTCCACGCCCATTCCCAGGTTCATCACAGGGTAAGGGATATTGTACTGCGAAAGCGCAGAAGGCGAGTATATCCCGAACGTGGCAACTTCAACCCAGCCGTCCTTGTATTTTGTCTTTGAACCCACAAGTTTCGGATGGTATGCAAACACCTCGGTCTGCGTATCAGGCACATAATACTTGCTGCGTTTTTCATCAGGCCTGAAGGTGAAATTCGAAAAACCAAACTGCGATAGAAGACCCGCAGCCACAGCTTTTCCGTCGTCCACGCTCACATTCTCATCCATTATAACGCAGGATGCCGAATAATAAGCCATAAGGCGCGTGGCGTCCTCAGCCTGCTCGCGGCGGAAGCACCTGTCCACGGAAAATAGTTTAAGGGGCGTTTTTCGATAATCGATCATTTCTCCAAGGCTTATGAACCAGCCGGAGGTCATGTGGCTTCTCAGGGTATTCTGGGAGCACACGGGAACAAGGGATTTGAACTCAGGGAATACATGGTCTATCATTACAGCAACTTTTGAATCCGGGACTTTCAATTCCGATGCAATCTCAGGCACAAGGTCATCCCCTTCTATCTCGCCTTTCTTGTATGAATGAAATATCTGCCTTATCTTCTCGATTCCTTCGCCGGTGATATCCCCCAGGATGGTTTTTATCTCTTCTATCCTTTCATCGGATATCCCGACATTCGGCCGCGGAAGCCCGCCGACATAGAAGCAGCGGTCAAGGACTGCAAGCGCCTCGTATCCGAATTGTTTGTGGATATCCCTGTCTTCCACGATGATAGGGTTCATGAATTCTTCAAAACCGAGGCGCATATAGGTGTCACGAAGGCGCTGGATGGTGTCAAAAACCGGATGCGGTTTACCGTATTTCAACGACGCACGCGGATATTTTTCATTAATTCCCGGACTGGAAACGTATTTTTTCCCTGCATTCCATGCTGCGTCAAAGTCAGCCTTTGTTGCTTCTTTAATTTCGTCAGGATTGAATTTCATAATTTCTATTTTTCTCCGATAACCGGGTTTATGAATCCCCCTCTCATCATCTGGTCAACAAGCACTAGCGCCACCATGGCTTCCGCGACCGGGACAATGCGGGGCGGGATTGAGGGGTCATGTCTCCCTGTGATTTTTATTTTTGTGTCTTTCATAGTGCCAATATCAACAGTACGCTGCTCCTTCGATATGGAAGGCGTGGGCTTCACTGCTATCCTGCATATTATTGGCTCACCGTTACTGATTCCTCCAAGCATCCCGCCTGCATTATTGGTTAGCGCCCTGATTTTATCATCCCTGAGCCCGATAGCATCGTTCATACGGCTCCCTTTCATCTGCGCACATTTAAACCCTGCCCCGAACTCGACACCTTTTACAGCGCCAATGCTCATCAATCCCCGCGCAAGCTCTGCGCTGAGCTTATCGAATACAGGCTCCCCGACCCCTGCAGGAACACCTGTCCCTATTATCTCAACTATCCCGCCCACGCTATCCCCTTCGCTTCTTGCGGCATGAATCATAGCCTGCATCTCTACAGCAGCTTCCATGTCAGCGCACCTCACAGGGTTTTTTTCCGTATTTTCACGGACATCTTCGATACTAACGGGTTTTGCGCGAATTCCCCCAAGTTCGACCACATGACCGAGAACTTCAATGCCCCGGAGTAAGAGGAGCTTCTTTGCGACCGCGCCTGCGGCTACGCGCCCGATGGTTTCCCTTGCGGATGACCTGCCTCCGCCGCGCCAATCACGGAATCCGTATTTCAATTCATAGGTAAGGTCTGCATGTCCTGGGCGCGGGGTATTCTTGAGCTCTTCGTATTTGCTTGAATCCACGTCCAGGTTTTTGACCATTATTGATATCGGCGCGCCAGTTGTTTTTCCTGAAAATACGCCTGACAAAATCTCTGCTTTATCCTCTTCTTTTCTCCGGGTTGTAATGTCGCTCTGCCCCGGTCTTCTTCGGTTTAGCTCCTTCTGGATATCGGTTTCATCAAGCAAAAGACCCGCAGGGCATCCGTCTATCACCACGCCCACACCGGGACCGTGGCTCTCGCCCCATGTTGTGATTCGAAACAGTGTGCCAAAGGTATTTCCAGCCATGCGCTATTATTTATCTTTATTGTTTATATATGTGCTTGGAATTACAATTATGATTGAGATATTCGTTGATGATGAAAAATGCACCGGATGCGGAGAATGCATCAGGGTTTGTCCTAAAGGTCCGAGAATCTACAGGATTGTAGAAAAAAATGGCAGGAAGGTGGCAGAAGTTGTGGATAAAAGTTTCTGCATCGGATGCACCACCTGCGTAACAGCGTGCAAGCCAAAAGCGATCCGGTTGGAGCGCGGCTGGTAAAACAGTAATGCCATGACCATTAATAAATCAGGTAATAGATGATATCAAATCAACATATTGTAAAGATAATGAACCCACTCCCCAACCCGCCCCAACCTGCTCCTCCCCCCTTCAGTTGGTTCATCATCTACATTAACCTTTATAGTAGCACTAATAAAAACCATGTTGTGAAAAAATTATCACCAGGATAACACCAATATTTGCAAAATGTGAAAAGATTTATTAGAAAGTAACCCACTGATACTATGGTAGTATCGTTATGGTCGTCAGGAAAAATATATCGCTTGAACCGATTCATCTTAAAAAACTTGAATCCCTCATTGAAGAACACAAGGGTAATCTGAGCGCAGCCATCAGGGATGCAATCGATATAACCGAGGTATCGCTTCGCAGATATGGGAAGGTCAGCGAAGCGCTATCAAAGATTGGAGCCGAGAAAAAAGAATTGACCGGAAGAGAAGAATCGATTGAATCAGGTAGAAATGTAATGATAAGCACACCGATTTTCTTATGGATGCTTAAATGGACAAGAAGTATTCCTCTTGACCCTGAAATATTTGATGAGCTGCTCGATCCTTTAAAAATCATCACAATATCAGAACTTGATAAGAAAATAAATGAGCTAAGCCGCGAATCCGGGTGGAACTGCAAAGTATCCCTTTTCTGTATGGATGATATTAATCCAACCACCGCCACCGTTTCAATAGCAGGAGATAACGAATTTTATCGGGAGTTCGTGGCTCAACTCGTCGTAATGTTCCTGGCTTTTAACAAAGGTCTTGATATCGATCAGGTGCACAGGAGAGCAACAACCGTTCGTATTGATTTAAAGTCCCGGGAAAAAGGGGCAGCGCCGCTTGTTGCAATGAAACATTTCGGTTATTTAAAGGACACAATGAGCGAGTTCAAGTCAAAAGAAGATTTCTGGAGAGCTCTCATCGATATATATAGTTCTGTGAATTATAATATGGTATCGCTTTATAGAGGCCATTACGAAGAGCTTCTATCCGGCAATACGCCCATCGATGGAGGGATGTTCGAATCAATATCGAAAAAACATATAGAAAGTATTCCGCATGCTGATTTCTTAAAACTTTTAAAGAACGTGGATGAAGCCCTGATGTTCATAGACAAGATAGAGATACTGGATAATGGCATCAATGTCTATCACAATTATAAGAACGAGAAAGCCATCCAGAAAATCCGGGATTATTATTTATCGCTTCTTAAGGCTAACGGGCATGATTATGAAGCTAAATATTCAACAAGCCTGATAGTTTTTAATCATGTATGCTGCAAGGATTAAATTACAACTACCTTTCTGGCAATGTCCCTGCATACGGCGATAAATCCGGAGGGGTCAACAGAAGGGAAAGTATCCATCAGGCACGTATCGCATTCTTTTACCACATTGTAAAGTCTTCTGATATCCCCGTGATAGACCATGATTTTTGCATTACCTTCTGCCGTTGCCATGAGGACGGGGTCATCCCCGATAAGTTTATCATAATCTTGTAATTCAAAATCAATTTTTACCCCGAGGATTTTTGAGTTTACTTTTATGTTCAGGATAGCATTCTTTAGCGCGGGAAGCCATGCATCGTTGAGTATGACTTTTTTTGCGCCCCCGAGAACGCTCAAAAGCCCGAGCGTGCCCGGACCGCAAAATCCATCGACTATAAAAGCGCCATCCAGTTCCCCTTTAATGTATAACTCTTCCATTTTCCCGATTTTTGTGTTATTGAACTCGATATGTATCCTTGACTGGTTCTTATAAATGCAGAGTTCACCGAAGGATGAAGATATTACATCACATCTCATATCACATCCGGCAAGCAGCTCATAGGTATGGGGAGTGCTGTCCGTGTCCGATATTCCAACGCTTCTGGATTGCAGGCCTTTTCTTTTAATCACTCCTTTTATCTCCGGCACTTTTTCGACTATTTCCCCTGCCGCTTCTTCTGTAATCGAATCCATAATAAGAACAAGGCTTTTCCTGCCAAGCCTTGGAGGATATGGTATCCTGAACCCGAAAGCAATGAGCGGGGTCCCGACTTCCCGAAGCGCCGCATCTTCAGGGAATAATCCCGTCCTTTTCAATATTGTCAGGACATTCCCGATAACGAAATCAAGATGCCTCCTGCCGCATTTCATGCAGCGCCCGGAGCCGGAATCCAGAATCTCATTAAAAGGAGCGTTTTTATCAAACCGCGGGTCTGGGGGACATGAACTACATGCCATATACATCCCGAATATCTCATCCAGTACCTTTTCTGCCGGCTGTATGCAATCCCCGTTGCATGTGGGACATTTCATAAAGGTATATTTTTGATTTATGTTAAATATCTATCGGGTTTGTCCGCTATCATATCTTTTTAAGGCATGCCCCTAAATCAGATATGAACAGTTCAAGGGCTTCCTCACTAAGGTGAGGCATTATTATCAACCTCATAGCCCTCGGCGTCCTTGTTATGGATGTTGTCCATCCTTTCACCCGCAGCATTTTCCTGACTTCATCAAGTTCCGGCACATCCAGCGCCACGATATTCATCACCGGGTCGATTAAAGGCTCCACCCCGAACTCTTTTGCCCCTTCAACAAGCCTGCCTGTCATTTTCATGCACCTGCCCACGATTTCCCTGTATCCTTCGATGCCAAGATGCATCATAACAGCATAGGCGGCTGCCACAGCCCCGCCGCTTCGCGTACCCGTCAGTGAATGCTGTTTCCTTATAGTAAGGTAGGGTGTATCTATTTCAAGAGGCAGCAGGCAGGCTTCTTCCTTGAATAGCAAACCTCCGGCAGGAATCGTGGACATACCCATCTTATGAGGGTCGGCTGTTATCGAAGTCACTCCTTTTACAGAAAAATCAAAATCGTATTTCCTGTCAAGGAAAGGTATTACAAACCCCCCGAAAGCGGCATCCACATGCAAGAACAGGTTATTTGACAGGGCAAGTTCTGCAAGTTTATCTATCGGGTCTATCTGCCCGAATTCCGTCGAGCCTGCAATCCCAACAAGCGCTATCGTATTGTCATCAATAAGAGCCCCTGCGGATTCCATATCAACTTTAAATTCGCTATCCAACCCTGCTTTTCTTATCTCTATCCCGAGAAGGTCGGCAATCTTATCAAAGGAGAAATGCGCCGAGGCCGGGACGACCACATTCGGATGCTTTTTTTTACACAGGTTCCTTGCAGTCCGGAGCGCCTGGATATTGGATTCGGTGCCCCCTGTTGTGATGTAACCGCATGCGTTTTTGTCGCCCAGCATGTCCCCCATCATTTTTATTACTTTTTCTTCAAGTTCCTTTGTTCCAGGGAACAGGCCAAAATCCCCCATATTCGATTCGATGAATTGCAAATGGGCTTTTATTGCAACCGGGTGCGGTCTTGTGCACATGGCTGAGAGCACTTTCTCGTATGAAGTGTCTTTTCGCATGGCATTTTTCAGTAAAGCCATTACCTTATGTTCCGGGCACCCTTTCTGGTTCATGTGCTAAACATCAAAATATATGTTAATAAAGGGTTCGGATTTAAGTTGAACCCAAATATGTACTTACTAAAGCTTACCTAACACCTTTATAGGTCGCACAGGTAACTCGAAAGCACGCTGAATATTACTGTGTTCCCAGTGGCACCAGTAGCTACGGCAGCTCTTGCTACAACTTCTGTGTTCAGATGAGAGACTTTCTTGAGTATTTGGTGGCGCATTTTTGTGGGTACTTGGGCATATTCCTGTTCCATTCCTAAATTCTCCTATTATAACTTTTTTATTAACTCGATTTCTTCCGAGGTTAAACAATTCGCAGTGGAAGGATAGCGATTCTTGATAATTAACATATATTTAGCAATTCCTCCAGTCTCTTCCATTCTTTTCGAAAATATGTAATTATCTTTTTCTTCTATGCTCTCTCCTACTGTACCCATAAAGCTCCAGATTACTACTAAAGCGCTTAATTGTGAGAATTCATTCACTGTCTCGTCTAAATTATTGACTAAATCACGTATGCGGTTTTGCTCTATAAAAGGTATCACTAAATCAAAGCCAGAATTTTCATAAATAACTAATATATTCGGTTTATCATTACATAGTTGCTCGACTTTTTCTTTTATCGTTCCTCGAATTCTTCTAATTTGATTGGAACCATCTACAAATTCCTTTGGGCCTTTTATTATACGGTTTTCAAGAGGTACTCGACTAATGTTCTCGTCTGTACAAATATAACATTCAAACACATTTGGTTCCACAAACTTTTCATATCCAGTTTCTTTTACCTTTTCAATTTTTTCCTTTATTTTTTCTTTAAGTTCTTTTATCTTGGGGGTTGAAAGAGGAGATTTATGAATCGTGCAAAAGTATTTTATTCCGGGGTATTGGAAGATATACTCATCTACAAGCTGCATATATGTCTTCCGATTCTCTATCCAATCTTCAGAGGCGAATTTCATAGTAACTTCTACGCATAGCTTTCTGTTGCCATACTCCACTAAAATATCAGGAGTTTTTCCTTTCTTTTTTCTTTTGACAAAAGCCGCATTATATCCATTCTCTTTGAATTTTGAAGCTACTTCAATTTCAGCGTAAGCTTGTTTGAATTCATCCTCTTGTAGTAGCCTTTGTTTTAATTCATCGTGTACTTCTCCTTTCAACTCGGATATCCTTTTCCCGAAGCAGGCTAGCCACAGACGTGACCAAAGAGCTTGATTTTTCAAGTAACCTAAGAGAGGATGCCATTTATTGGCTGTTTTTATCCATGCATCGTCAAAAATTTGTTTTAGGTCTATCCAGCCATCAAGAATTATCTTTTTTTGATTTTCGTCTAATTCTTGATCATTTTGAAGCAAAGAAATATAATAACTCCAATCTTTGTTCTCTAGCATCTTTTCAACTACCATTTATCTCTGCAATACAACAGTTGCTTAGTCGCTCAAATAGATATATTTTTGGAATATAAAAAATTAATCACCAATCTACTCATTAACCGCAAATTTAACCCCTCAAAAATTTTAGGCATCCCTAAGTTTCACCAGTCCCTAAAACAGTTAAGCTTATAAGGCAAACTTATGAATTGGTAACCACCGAATCCCTTTTGGATAAAAAAAATTACGCATGCCCATCAAATTCAATAAATTCATAGAACTTATCCCAGTCAAGGACAGTGGAAACGCAGCCCGCTTTCTCAAGAACCAGCCCGACGCCGAAAAGATTCAATTTCTCACACATTTCAAGACCCGCCTTTATTTCTGTCATGCATCCCACACCCAGTATGGCATTGGGTTTATGTTTTCGTACAAGACGCCGTATGAAGCTTGAGCCGGGTACGATAAATACTCTATATCCAAGCTCTTCGGCGCTTTTCTTCGCCTGCCCTATCTCGCAGCTTCCGCAATTAATGCACTGCATACCTTCCGGGCTGAGTTTGGACGGGCATGTAACAGCCCTTAAACACTGCGGGAAAAATATCAGCCGTTTATTCACCGGCGTGTCCTTGAATTTACGAAGGGATATCTTGTTCTTGAGCGCAATTCCCACGTCATCGACCATGGAATCATCCAGCCTTACAAGACGGAATAATGCCTTGACCAGTGTTTCAAGGAGAGTAATCGAGAACAGCATAAAATTAGGGAAGATGAAACGCTCGGTCTTGAAGGAGTATCCAATCAGGAGTGAACCCAAAACTGCGATTATGAATAAAAATATTGCAAAATATACTACTGTTTCACCGATTATGGTGAATAGGGACTCGATTTCAAACATCATCCATACAGTAAATATGTTCCTAAAACATAAGACTATCGCGTTTTCACCTAAATCTCAATAACAGTATTTATCTCTTCAAGCGCCCGCGCATAATAGCCTGTTTTATTTAAATGGGCGGCAAGCTTGAGGGGGCGATGACCGCCTGGATGATATGTGATGACAGCCGATGGGGCGCACTGTTGCACCATGCCGATAAGACCGTTCACATCCATGTGGTCGCTGATATTGATGGTGGGAAACTTGTAGTCCCGCCTGCCGGTCAGGATGAACTTCTTTGCGGCTTGAAGCATTGGTATTTCCCCGGGTGTAGTTATGCGAACCCCGCATTTGCTTTCCAGGTCAACGAGGGGACCAGTATCTTCCATTAATCCTTCTGTAAGCGCGCGCGATACCGGGTCCATCCCGATATCCCCTGAATAACCAGATTCCCGCAGCAGCCTCACAGCGCGCTGGGCTTTCCCGAATGCATATGCGCCGAAGGCGATATCCTCCGAATCCGCAAGCGCCTCCCTGAATGCCCCGATATCGTCCTTGAAATGGCATCTCGGGTCGTCAGGGTCGCCGTAGTTTGCTTCCGTGACGAGGCAATCGCATTTCGGAAGGTCTTTTGCATCCTTGACATCCCCTGTGACAAGAATCTTTGCGCCTACATTATTTTCCCAGTAAAAAGCGCATGAGCCTATGGTATGGTGAGTTGGATACGTCCTGACATCAACGCCGCAAATGTCTATAGTTTCCCCGAGCTTAAAAGTCCTGCCCGCATATTCTTTGCCATAAAGGATGGTAAGGGCGCGCGCTGTCTCCTGCGAGCATACAGCATTTTCGGAGAGCATGGCGGATTTCCCATGGTGGTCCGAATGGGCGTGGGTTATCAGGTAGGCGTCGGGCTGCTGCGAGCGCGAGTTTGTGGTATCCACGGAAAACGTTAATCTTTTCTCCGCATTGAAAATCAAAGAGACGTGGGGCTTGAATCCTCTACTTGTCCTGTGCCTGATTGGAAGCACACCAAGGTCAAATAAAGGTTTCAACATGGCCTCATCATTTTAAAGCCGCATTTATATCCGCTTCCAGCACATTTGCCCTTGTCACGCCCGTGTACCTCTTGAAAACGACGCCGTCCTTTTCAAGAATCAATGTGGGAACTGCATGTATGGTATGCTTGATTGCAAGTTCCTGATTGGTATCTACATCGATTTTTTTTATCTCTATCTTATCACCAAATTTCTTTTTAATCTCTTCATTGATGGGATCCTGCATCTTGCAGGGGCCGCACCATTCAGCAAAAAAATCCATTAGAACAACTTTACTCATCTGGTTTCCTCCTCGGGTAACAGAGCCCGCATGATTTGCACTTCTCTTTCATCTTTTTCTTATTCCGTCTATCTTCCGGCATACCTGCCACCACATCCAGTATAGCGTTATGGTTTAAAATAGTTGCCTTTCAACCTGATTTTAAACCCTCAAGAACTTTTATTATTTCCTCAATATCGGGAAGTTGTGCAATCGGATAGACCTTAACAAACACCACCTGCTGTTTTATAACCTTTTCAATGATTCCTTTAAAACCTCTTCCTCTTTATCCAGTTCGTCTATATAATCTTGGATTTCTGGGCTATCTGCAAACCTATTTACAAATTTATGTTTAAATCGTTCTTCCCTGATTTCTTGAAGGCGATTTCTAATCCCCCGTCTTTCAAATGACTTAATAATTCCTTCAAATGGTTTAATAATTCCATCAAATATCTCCAGCTTAATTTCCATGTATTTCAATTGGAGACGCTTCTTAAATAGATTTCGTGGTCAGGATAACTACCAATACCATGAACCTGTCCCCTTTTTCCTTTTCAAAAACCCCATGAATCGGGTATTGTGGGTTTTATGCTGCAAAGCATACTTATTACCCTGTCTAAGTTTTTGGTATCGTGTTGACAAACCACCATGCAATTGCAGCAACAAAAACAGTCGCAATAATCAACAAAATACAAATCGCTATATCTCTCAGTGTCATAATCTATAGTTGGAACTGCATATTAATATCTTTTTCCAGTATCAGCAAACGCATATTCCGAAAAATACTATGTAGATTACATAGATAAGTTTTATCCATATTTACCCCAGGTAAGATATTTCATGCCTTCTATAACCGGATTCATAAGAGATATAGTTCTCAGAATTGTTGTCATTCTTGTCGCAATTCTTGTCACTGACATTCTGTTAGCTCTTTTAGCTCATAATACAAATACGTTTTTTGACCTCTTATCGTTTGAGTTAGGTATTATTCGAGCGTTGCTTTTTATTTTGTTTGCTTATCCCCTTCTTCTCATATTGGCGTTCTTTAGTATTGTAGGGGGTTATCTAAAATTTCGTCGATAAGGTTTAAGCCAATAATACTTTCAATAACGATTTAAAGCGATTTCTACGGGTTTTTAGTTGCAAGACATACTTATCACCCTAACTGTAGAAAGAGATATATCGTTAGACTTTGCTATTGGTTGTATAATAGGAATTGGTAACAATGGGTTTTAGAGAATATTTGTTTGATAAATTTAGTCGTATTGGAATCTTTATTGTTGGAGCTTTATTATTGCCGATTGGAGGAATAATAGCAAGCATCGGTATGACCACCACAAAAAGAATAGGTTCGCTTCCAGAAACAAATCCAAACCCAGTTTTTGCAATTATAGGGATAATTATATTCATTTCAGGATTTATTGTAATGGGATATGCTTATGACAAGAAGTAATTATTAAAGACTTATCCTATCTAAGTTTTTGGTATCCTACTGACAAAACCCCATAGAATTGCAGCAACGAAAATAATGAAAACAATCAAAAACAATATTTCTTCCGGTTTCAGTTTCATAATCTATAAATAGAACTGCATATTAATAACCGTTTTCCAAGCTTTAAACTTCAATCAATACACTAAGTCGTTCTTCTCCGTGTGTAAACAGTTTTCCACGCACCATTATTATTTTGCCATTTTTAAATAAGTAAACGACCTTTTTTCAAGCAGCGTTTTTTACAACAATCCAAAATACCCATGCTTCTACTGTTAGCGGTTATGTTATAATGGTATACTTTAAACGAATTATGGTTTAAAATAGTTGCCTTTCAACCTGATTTTAAACCCTCAAGAACTTTTATTATTTCCTCAATATCGGGAAGTTGTGCAATCGGATAGACCTTAACAAACACCACCTGCTGTTTTTCATCAATAATTATATTCGCCCTTTCGGAAAATCCTTCCTTTTCCCTGAATATGCCGAATAAATTCGCAACCTCGCCATGCGGCCAGAAATCAGACAGGAGCCTCGTATATTTAATTCCGAGTTCTTTAGCCCATGCTTTTTTTGAGGGGACTGTATCCACGCTTACACCCAGTGCAACAGTGCCCAGTTTCTCAAACCTGCCGTGATTCTTTTCAAGCGATTTCATCTGGTCTGCACATACAGGTGTCCAGGCAAGCGGATGAAAGGACAGAAGTACTATTTTTCCTTTAAGCTTCGACAATTTCACATTTTTGCCATCCTGGTCGCTTAAAGTAAAATCCTTCGCTTTATCTCCAGTTTTAACCATATTCAAATTCCTCCTGTATTTCCCTGATAATATGTTTTGAATTCATGTATAATAAAATATCGTGCAGGCGAAGGCATCAGGCAGATTTATATAGTGAATTTACATATTATATGGCGGTGGAAAGATGAGACTAAGTAAAAATAACCTTGTAATTATCGGGATAGTGCCCATAATCATTGGTTTGATAATAATGTACAACTTCTGGATTGCCATTGAAAAACTGTACCCGCTTGGCATGACAACCTATATGGTTTTTAACCAGATGGTTGTTATAGGGGCTGCAGTGTTTTTAGGCGGTTCTGTTTACTGGGGCATACTTGTTTATTATATTTACCTGATGCAGGAGAATGAAGTCTTCATCCAGGACAACTTCACGCAACTGGCAGGCAGCGGAACAGCGCATCTCCAGAACGCCAAAGCGCTTATCGCCAAAGTGCTTGCCGATATAAAAGTTACTGAGCGGATAAAACCGCAACAGTAATTCTTTTTTTTAATTTATTATTTATTTTAATATATTACTTGCAGCCTCTACACCGGGCCCCATTTTCTTGACAACATCATTCCTGTGAAGCACTATTTCCACTACCTGGACTGTGCTCAAAATATCCAGTTTGCTTATGTTGCCCATGCTACCTATCCTGAATATCCTGCCTTCAAGAGGTCCCTGCCCGCCCGAAACCTGGATGCCCAGTTCCTTTATGCCGCCGCGTAGTTTTTTGTCGTCGATGCCTGTTGGAATTTTCATGGCTGTGACCGTATTTGAGTATCTGCTGTATTTGTTCAACTGCGGGAACATCTCCACGTTCATAGCAGCCGCAGCCGCTCGCAGGGCTTCTGCATACATGGCATGTCTCTTGATGCGCGCCGCCAGTCCTTCTTCCTTAACTATGCGAAGCGCTTCCTGCAAAGCAAAAAATAGCGGAACAGCAGGCGTATAAGGAGTTTGCGCCGTCTCTTTGTTCGCAGATTTCCTGTATGCTTTCAAATCCATATAATAAGGCGGCTTCTCGACCATGGAATCCCATGCTTTCTTGCTCACCGAGATGGCAGATAATCCCGGAGGTGCGCCGATGCATTTCTGGGAGCCTACCACGGCAATGTCCACGCCCCATTTATCCACGAGGACTTCATCCCCGCCGATGGTGGTCACGCCGTCCATAATGAATAAAGCGCCGTATTTTTTCGCAAGTTCGCCTATCTCTTTAGCCGGGTTCTTGATGCCCACAGATGTATCATTATGCACAAGGGTAACGGCTTTTGCCCCTTCAGCCAGCGCGCTCTCCACACGGTCAAGTTCTATGGATTCGCCTTTTGTCCAGTCGAATTTGACAGCTTTCACATTTCCGTAGCGCTCGCCAATTTCCCTGAAGCGTTCCCCGAACTTGCCGTTCTCTATGGTGATGAGCGTGTCTTTTTCCCCGATGACGTTCCCGACAGCGGCTTCCATGGCGCAACTGCCAGAACCGCTAATTATATACATATCGTTTTTTGTGCCGAAAAGCTCCTGCAAGATTGTTCTGCATTCGTTGTACATATCGCCGAATTCCTTGCCGCGATGCCCGATTATGGGTTTTGACATGGCACGGAGTATCCTTGGCGCAACGGGTACAGGACCCGGTATCATCAATAAATTATTTTCAAGATTCATAATGGGTTTCTCCTTATAATTCCTGTTATTTTTGCTAATACAACTATCTTGCATGTATATCTTTTGCAAAAGAAAAGGGAATCATTTAATATATTTAAATCCTTCAAAGTAAGCAGATATGCACAAAGTCGGAATAGCTGATACCACATTCTCACGAATCAACATGGGAAAAATCGCAATCGATGAGCTAAAAAAGGGCGCATCGGTAGAGATAGAACGCTACACGGTCCCGGGAGTAAAAGACCTTCCCGTGGCATGTAAAATATTGATCGAAGAAAAAGGATGCAGCATCGTGATGGCGCTTGGTATGCCCGGAAAGGAAGCCATCGACAAGATGTGCGCGCACGAAGCATCGCAGGGGATAATACAGGCGCAGTTGATGACGAACAGGCATATCATAGAGGTCTTTGTGCACGAGGATGAGGCAAAAGACGAGACTGAACTTGCGTGGCTCATGGAGAACCGCACGCGTGAGCATGCCCGGAATGTTCTCAAGCTATTATTTAATAAGGAACAACTTTTGCGTGAGGCTGGAACAGGACAGAGACAGGGTTTTGCCGATGTCGGCGCCATCAAATAACAAAAAAGGATTTACCGATTTATTTTCAAATCCTGACTTAAAATTGGTTGCTAAAAATTAAGTTGATTGCTTGAAATAAACAATTAGAATGATGGACAGGTTGGGGAGTGGGGGTTAGTGTATTAAAAAAGTTTTACCCGTCCATCGCGCACCAATACCACCATTATTGTATATAAATATAACGGATGACTTTTGGAACAATTTCCTCACCATTGTTTGCAAGATTATAAATTCCAAAAGCTTATGATATTAGTAAAAGCATTTATGCAAAGGGAGGAACCCACATATGAATTTTAAAGGTAGCCGAACAGAAAAGAATCTTCTTGCAGCCTTTGCGGGCGAATCACAGGCGAGAAACCGCTATACTTACTTTGCAAGCGCTGCAAAGAGCGAAGGATTTGAACAGATTTCAGCGATTTTCCTTGAGACCGCAGACAATGAAAAGGAGCACGCAAAGATATTCTTTAAACACCTCCGGGGAGGGGATGTTGAGATAACGGCCATGTATCCGGCAGGGGTCATTGGGGCGACTAAAGATAACCTTCTTGCGGCAGCGGAGGGGGAAAAACTTGAATGGGGGACTCTTTATCCCGGATTTGCAAAGACTGCAAAAGAAGAGGTTTTTCCTGAAGTCGCCGAATCTTTTACCGAAATTGGCGAGGTTGAGCAGTTTCACGAACGGCGGTACAGGGAGCTATTGAAGCTCATAAAAGCCGGAACTTTCTTTAAAAGGAACAAAACCGTTAAATGGCACTGCCGTAACTGCGGATATATCCATGAGGGTACCGAAGCGCCAAAAGAATGTCCCGCATGCAAACACCCGCAATCATATTATGAGGTACTGGCTGAGAACTGGTAGCCAAATGTCATGAGAATGCAGGATGGTGCCCTTGATTGCGATATTAAACTCTGCAATTCCCTCTGCTGCCGCAACTGCGCTGTCCTGACGCGGGATGAAGTTTCGGAACTGATTGCAAATATCAGGAATGAGTACGCGCTGGAACTTGACCCCCGCAAGTATTTCAGGCTGGCAAAGGGTGAGCACGGTATTTACTATGCGATGAAGATGATTAAAGGGCGGTGCATCTTCTTGAACAAGGAAAACCGCTGCCGCATATACAAATGCCGCCCAACTCTTTGCGAGTTATATCCGGTTATTGATGTGGATGCGGTGGATGAGCGGTGCCCAATTGCGGATAAACTGCCCGGGGAGAAGCTTGAAAGATTGAAGCGGCAGTATGCTGAAAGGATAGATGAAATGATACGAAAGGAGGAGAAATTCCTGTTTGTTTAGGGATAATTATGGATATTCAATGCATTGAACCCTATCTCCATATCTTCCCGTTATAGCTATTGGTTACCGGACACCCAAGACACCTGTTCGATATGTGGTGCGGGCATTCCTTGCAGTTGCACCCGTTTCCGCACGGCGGCGTGCTGCTTGTTTCGAAATTCATTTTCACGGGCATGACGAGGTCTTTCATCGTGGTTATGACAATACTGACCTCTGCGCCTTTGACAAGGGGATTGCTTCTTAAATGCCCATCCACGATAGCCTCAAGCGTAGATATGTCCTCGCCAATGAAAAAAAGACAGAGGTTGTGCTTTCCCGATACGATAAGACCGTTCAGGAAATACGGGCATTCCTTGAAAATCTCAAGCACGGATGAGGTATTATTCGCGATTACATCCACCTTCGCCATGTAGAGGTTTACTTTTTTCAAGTTCATGCCCACAACATGGGACAGCGCCCCTTTCTGTTTGAGCTTGTGAACCCTGGCGCTGACCGACGGCTGGGATATTTTGAGTTTTTCGGCCATGTCGTTCTGTGACATTTCAGGGTTGAGTTCAAGCAGGGATAATATCTCCCTGTCTCTTTTATCAAGGTCAAGAAATTCTCGCATATATCCTGATATTCGCTGGATTATTAAATAGTTATCTATTATTTACAATTAAATCATAAGATTTTCCTATATATTACAACCATTAAGTTTATAAATTATAATGTAAATATGATTTATGATAATACATGAAACGAAGTATAGTATCCATAGATGAAGAAAAGTGTAACGGCTGCGGCCTGTGCATCCCCAACTGCGCCGAGGGAGCAATAAAGATCATAAACGGGAAAGCAAAGCTTGTGGACGAGCGGTTCTGCGACGGTCTTGGCGCATGCCTCGGGCACTGCCCGCAGGATGCGATTACGATAATTGAACGAGATGCGCCGGATTTCGATGAGACGGCTGTGAAAATGCACCTGAAACCAAAAACGGCTGAGAAAAAAGGAGAGGAAAGCCTGCCTTGCGGATGCCCGGGAAGCATGGCGATGGATTTCAGGAACGAAACGAAAGTTGCGGTAGGAAAATCAGCGCGGCAGAACTCCGAATTGAGGCAGTGGCCTGTGCAGCTCACGCTCGTTTCCCCGGAAGCGTCATATTTTAAGGATAGCGAACTCCTCGTGGCTGCCGACTGCGTTCCATTTGCATATCCTAATTTCCATTCTGATTTCCTTGCCGGAAAATCGGTGATAATAGGATGCCCAAAACTGGATGATTCTGATTTTTATGTGGATAAGCTCTCTGAGCTATTGAAGAAGAACAACATCAAGAGCATCACGCTTGTGAATATGGAAGTGCCATGCTGTTTCGGGCTGCAAAGAATAGTCGAGGAGGCTGTGGCAAGGTCGGGGAAGGTCCTACCGATTAGACAAACGGTGATAACGATACGGGGAGAGAAACAATAAAACCGTAATGTATTTTAAGCCTGTAAAGTATCCATGAATGTGTACCGCATCAATACAAGGGATTTTAATCTTGACCTTACTCTTTCCTGTGGGCAGGTCTTCCGGTGGGAAAAAAATGAGTGCTGGAGCGGCGTTGTAAACGGAAAGCTTATCAGGGCAAGACAGGCTGGTGTTGAGGTTATCATCGACTCGGCGCTTGACAAAAAATTCATCCGTGATTATTTCAGGCTCGACGATGACATGGAGAAAATATATGCCTCCATTAACAGGGATGAAAAAATAGACTCGTTAATCCGCAAATACAGAGGTCTGCGGCTGGTACGCCAGGACCCCTGGGAGTGCCTGATATCATATATCTGCTCAAGCAACAACACTATCAGGAACATCAAAAATTCCATAAGGCGAATGTGCGAATGTTTTGGAGAAAAAATCGATGAAGGATATTATTCTTTCCCGACACCTGAATCGCTCTCGGAACTCCATCTCTGCGACATGGAGCAGTGCAGGCTCGGTTTTCGCGCTCCCCGCGTCCTTAAAATTGCTTCAATGGTAGCGAAAAATGAATTTGACCTGTACGGGATAAAAAACCTGCCCTACGAAGAGGGGCGCAAAGAACTTATGAAAATAGATGGCGTGGGGAACAAGATTGCGGATTGCGTGCTGCTTTTTGCATTCGGAAAACTTGAATCATTTCCTGTGGATACGCATATCGAACAGATAATGGACAGGCTCTATGGCGAAAGGTTCAGGGGTTCCAGGAGTAAAAAGAGGGAAGAGATTGCTGAATTTGCGCGAGAATATTTCGAGGAATATTGCGGATATGCGCAGGAGTATCTGTATATGGAAGATTTGGGATAAAATGGGATGAGCGTGATATTATTCGCGCTTTCCTTGTCAATTCTATAATTATACAATTGTCATTTTATGCTCGCCAGATATGGGTATCCTTAAATTATAAGAAAATCAATTAAAGCCTATGATTCATATCCTTGAAAATATCGATAAGTGGAAGTGCGAATACAAAAAATGCGGTGCAAAATGCTGCGCCGAAGGTATCCAGCTTACAATTGAGGATATAAAAAGGATTATGGGATTGGGATATTCACCGGATGATTTCCTTGATTTTGATGAAAAAAATAATGTATTCAAGATTAAGGGAAAAGAAGGAAAGTGCTTTTTCAATGGAAAAAAACTGGAATGCACTATAAGGGAAAACGAGCCGCTTGTATGCCGTTTGCTTCCTTTCAGGATTGTTGAAGTCTCATATTCAGATGAACCATTGATGAAGCTTAAACCGGTGGTGGATTGCCCGGGCGTTGGACTGGGAAAAAAGATAGACAAGAAAAAAATTGAAGCTGACGCCTCAAAGTTCCTTCATGAAAACCAGAAACTCATAAGGGATATCAAGAAGAAGGGGAAAAAAGGCGTTATTGAGGAGCTTTGATTATTTTTTCGGCTATCTCCGAAACAAGACTCGCACGGTTCTCAACTGTCACGGTATAAACCGCAAAATCCCTCCGTATCCTCTCCGCAATCGGATGGCTCGATTTCTGGTGAAGCACCACGAGCATGTTTTTACTTGAATTAAGCGCCTCCTCGACGGCGCGAACAAACTCAGGCGACTTGAATTCCATGGGCGCGATTTCATCGATAACTATCAACTCCGAACTCATGGCATTCTTAATGGCAGCCACCCCGATGTTGTTTAAATCATCTAGATTGACGTGGTAACTGCCAACGCGCGGACCGCTGCCCTGCTTGTGGGCAAGTATCCCCTGCTTTCCCGTTGCGATGTCCCTTATCTCAAATCCCACGCGCTCTCCTTTTACTCTTATGTCGGCGCTCGTCATGCCGCCGTATGTGCATTTGAGTTGTTTTAACACGTTGCGGCAGACTGTTGATTTTCCCACGCCAGGGGCGCCGGTGATGGCGATTCGGATCATTTCATATATCCTGTCTGGTGGATTTTCCTATAGTAAGAGCCATTTCCATAAAGGTATATATATTATTTCTTTGTTTTTGATATTTTCCCCTCCTTCAAAATCCTCTGTTATCACAAGACCCCTTTTCAGATTTAACTCTTCCAAAGCCATGACCAGCCCTTTGATCTCTCTTTCCTTTGTTTCCATATCAGATATGTCATCGCAAACCTGTATCAGCTCTTTTACTTTTAACCCCTCCTTAATCACAAAATCAACTTCCCTGCCGGCTGTATTTTTATAATAGTATATCTCTATCATAGGGTCAAAGGTCTGTCTGACCCTTAACTCATTTGCAACAATATTTTCCATGAGCTTTCCTGAATTTTTTGAAAAACGGAATCCGATAACATTTGATAAACCAGTGTCTATTGAATATACTTTTCTCTGGGCTTTCTCCTGGTCTTTGAGAGAGAAAGAAAATTTCTTTATGAAGAAAACAAGACATGCCGTTTGTATGTAATCGGAAAATCTATCCACAGTTGCATGAGGGATGTTCAAAAACACGGATACCTTTTGAAAACTCACAGGTGATGCGATATTTGTAAGATAAAATTTAGATAATGTTTTTATTTTTTCCCTTTCCCTGATTTTGAACCTCTCTATAGTATCTTTTGTGATTATTGTATCGAAATAACCCAGCAGTATCCTTTTCTTATCTGTCGATAAAGCAACCTCCGGGAAACCTCCAAACTCCATATATTCATCAAGCGCCCTTTTTATCTCGACCCTTTTTGCCAGGACTTCGATTTCAGTGGCGGCAGGAATCCCCTTGAATTTCAAAAACTCTTTAAATGAGAGAGGATAAGCAAAGAACGTTATGTTCCTGCCAGTCAGCAATGTAGCAAGTTCAGCGCTTAGAAGCTTTGATGATGAGCCTGAAATAATAAGCCGGGCTTCTTTTCGTTCATGCACGCCTCTTGCGAAGCGTTCCCATTCCGGGATATTCTGGATTTCATCCAGGAAAATGAATGGCTTCTTATCGGGTTTTACTTTTTCAAGATAGGTATCAAAAATATCCCTGAGAAGTTTTAGGTCTCTCCGGATGAATCTTTCATCTTCAAAATTCACTATAAGCGTATTTATGTCGCCGCCCAGTTCCTTTGCAAGCTGCCTTATTATCGTGGATTTCCCGCTTCTCCTTATGCCTGCTATGCATACTATCTGGTTTGTTTCTGTTATCAGCGGGATGATTTTTTTTATGTAATCTTCCCTTTTGAAGCCCGTATCTATCTCTTTTGCCCAGAAATTCCAGTCTGAGAGGATTTCAAGGATTTCTTCTTTTCGCATGATTTATTATATGTGAGGCAAATATTTAAGATTTTGCCTTATATGAAATATAAAATCAGGATTTCATGCACAAAAATCGTAAATAAAATTAATATTGTGCACTATGTGCACTTTAAGAAACATATAAACCCATTAAATCAAATCTAACCATGATGAACTTCCAGATTCTCGATGCCGACTACACTTACAGCGATGGAAAGCCCGTTGTGCGGCTCTATGGAAGGGACGAATCCGGGAACAGCGTATGCTGTTCGGCGCCCGGTTTTGAGCCGTATTTTTATGCAAAAGCCCCGCCTGAAATGTCAGCGATTCTTCAGGAGAAGTTCAAAGAGCACATAAAAAAGATAGAACCGGTTAATCGGTTTGAACCAATCGGATATTACAAAAACCCGGTCAGCATGCTCAAAATAATACTTTACGACCCTAAGGGAGTCCCGGTCATCCGTGATGAGGTCAGGAACATGGTGGATGAAGTGTATGAAACCGACATACTGTTCAGGAACAGGTACATGGTCGATAAAGGGCTTGGCGGAATGGGGTGGGCGAAAGCAGAACCCGCGCCTGAGCCGGTAAATTTCGATGTATTGAGCAGCATAAAAATAACCTCCGGGAAAGTTGAACCCCTGGATATACTGCGAAATGCGCCGCTTCGGCATCTCGCTTATGATATCGAGTGCCTGCCAATAAATGGCGCCATGCCAGTGCCTGAAAACTCACCTATCGTCCTTATGAGCCTTGCTTTTGCTCCCGATTTTGATGGTAAGAAAACACTTGTGCTCGTTGGGAAGGATGCACGAATAGAAGGTGAAACCGAGAGCTGTGGCAGCGAAGAGGCGATGCTCAAGAGGTTTTTCGAGATTATCAGGGAGTACGACCCCGACATCCTTGTGGGCTACAATTCTAATAGTTTTGATGTGCCTTACATTGTGGAGAGGATTAAAACCCTGAATAAGAAAGGAGCGAGGATAGAACCGCTAATGGGCAGGGACGGGAGAACGGTATATTACAAGAAATTTGGGAACACGACGCGGGTAAGCGTGATGGGGCGCATCGCTGTGGATGTGCTGCCGCTTCTTCGCAGGGAATTTTCACTCAAGCAATACACTTTAAGAAACGCAGCAAAGGAACTTCTCGGCTCTGAAAAACTCGATATACCTTTCCTCGAAATGGAATCATACTGGAATGATAACGGGGAGAAGCTTTCGAAGTTCATCGAATATGCCAGGCGCGACTCGGAGCTTGCACTTTTGTTCCTCCTGAAACTGCGGCTTATAGACAAATACATAGCTCTTGCCAGGGTGAGCGGAACGCTTCTTCAGGATATCCTTGACGGCGGGCAGACGCAGATGGTGGAGAATCTCATCCTCCGGGAATATATGAGACACGACAGGGTGTTGCCTGCGCGACCTACGGGCGAGATGTCCGATGAGCGCTATGATGAAGGGGAGGAACTGGCGGGCGGGGAGGTGCTGCCGCCAAAGAAAGGTCTTCTTGAGAATATCGTGATACTTGATTACAAATCGCTTTACCCGACTATAATGATGGCGCACAATCTCTGCTATACAACCGAGGTGGTGGGAGAAAGACCTGATGAGGTGGTCAAGGCGCCGTCCGGCGGGATTTTTGTCTCGCAGAAAGTGGCAAAAGGCATCGTGCCTTCAATACTTGAAGACCTCCTTGCAAGGAGGCAGGCGACACGGGAAAAAATGAAGACTGCAAGCGAAGAAGATGCGCGGGTGCTTGATGCCACACAGCAAGCGCTTAAAATCCTCCTCAACAGCTTCTACGGCTATTCGGGATATGCGCGGGCGCGGCTTTACAGTTTAACCCTCGCAAGCGCTGTCACAAGCTTCGGGCGCGAGAACATCTTGAAGACAAAGAGCCTTATCGAGGATGAAATTAAGGAAATAGTTCTCAAAGACGGCGCAGCTTTCACGAAGGATGAGGCAAAAGAAGGGAAGAACATTGCTTTATCTGTGGTGTACGGGGATACGGACAGCGTTTTTGTAAACCTGCTCGATAAGGAAATCACGCTTGATGATGCTGAACTTGTGGGGCGAAAGATTGCTAAAATCGTGACCTCCTCGCTCCAGAAACCAATGGAGCTTGTTTTTGACTCATTCGGGCGCAGGGCGATATTCATAGCCAAAAAGCGCTACGCAGTCCTCCTCTGGGAAAGAACCAGAGAAGGATTTAAGGAAAAGCTCAGGGTCAAAGGCATGGAGACGGTTCGCCGCGACTGGTGCGAACTCACCACAAAGACCATGGAAAAGGTGCTTGAACTAGTGCTTAAGGAAGGAAAAGTGGATGAGGCGGTTGAACTTGTGAGGAACACTATCGACAGCATCAGGGACATAGATGCACGAAAGCATCCGGAGTTGTTCGACAAGTTGATCCTGACCCGTCAGTACACAAAAAAGCCCGAGAGCTACAAGAGCAGGCAGCCGCATATCACCGTGGTGGATAAGTTAAAAAGCCGCGGGATAATCGCAAACGTGGGGGACAGGATTCCTTTTGTAATCCTTGCGGGAAACGGCTTGTTCGTGGACAGGGCTGAAGACCCCGACTATGCAAGGGAGAAAAATTTACCTCTGGATGTTGATTATTATGTCATGAAACAGATACTTCCACCCGTTGAGCGCATACTGGCTGATTTTGGCGAGCATGGGGAAAAATTAAGAGTGATGAGAGAGAAGAGGACTCAAAAAGGGCAGCGCTCCTTATTTGAATTTTCGGAGTAAAAAAGATTGAAAACCCATCCAAGATGTGCACCGTGCTTATTATCGAGAGTGCAGTTCGAGGCTGAGCTTTCCACAAAAGACATAGCCCTGCAGAAGAAGGCTGTGCTTGCCGGCATCGAGGTGCTGCGGAAATACCTGGTTGACGGCGCGCCTGCCACGCATCTTTCAACGAAGATACACAGGGAAGCGTACAGGGTGCTGGGAGACATAGACCCATACAGGGAAAAAAAACAGCAGAGCAACGCGGCGGCAAAAAAGCTCATGCCTTTTGCGAAGGATTTTGTTGAGAAGAAGGATTCGTTCAGGCGCGCTGTGCTTGCTGCAATTATCGGAAATTCATTTGATTTCGGGGTATTGGGTTTTGATGCGGATAAAGCGACAGCAAAAGAAACGATGCTCAGGCAATTCGAGCATGGTCTTGACGTGGACGATACGGACAGGATGAAATCAATGCTCAGAGACGTTGTATATCTTGCGGATAACTGCGGCGAGATAGTGTTCGACACACTACTGTTCGAGGAGATTCGGAAACTCGGAGGTAAAATCACACTCGTTGTAAGGGGCGCGCCGATTCTGAATGATGTTACTATGAAAGAAGCGCTGGAACTTGGTATTGATAAAATGGTTAACAGGGTGCTTACTACAGGTTCAAACGCCATCGGTTTGTGTTTGCAGGAAGCGCCGCATGAGCTTGTTGAGGCGCTGGGCAGTGCATCGCTTATTATCAGCAAGGGAATGGCGAACTATGAGACCATGTCAGAGTATGATTTCAAGCCCATAGCGTATCTTCTGAAGACGAAATGCGAGTCTGTGGCTGAGGCGCTGGGGCTTTCGAGGAATATGAATGTGGCGAGAGTGGAGGAGTAATTTAGCCACTATTTTTTATTATAACATTTATAGATTCCAATTAAAATCTACACACCCATCGCACCCGCAATCGGCGCCGGCGGTCTTATCGTGCCTGGCGCGCCACTCCCTGAGATAAGCCTGCTGGAATTATTTATTAACCGCCAACGCCATTAAGAGCTTGAGGAAAGAAAATTATGGAATCTGTTTATTTCTACGAAGATAAAGTCAGCAAAGACATGGCAACGGTACTGGAAGACGATTTCTTTAAACGCATTGGCTATACGGTCAGGGAGTGCAAGCTCCTGGGGTCTGAGCGCAAGGGTTATTTCCTGTATATCAAAGCCAATTCAGAAGACATCGACCGTGCAGAAGAGAAATTCGAAGGAATTGGCGTGGAAAAGCTCATCGGCGAAGAAAAGAAAATTGTCACTGCCGCTTTTATCGCTGAAGAAGAGAATGCGGCGAGCGGCATGGGAATGATGTTTGGCTAGGATAATTGAATCATGCGAATTCTCGTCCACGTCTGCTGCGCGCCATGCTTTACATATCCTCATAAACGGCTGCTTGAGGATGGGCACGATGTGACTGCTCTTTTTTACAACCCCAACATCCATCCTTATATGGAATATAAGAACCGGATGGAAGCGCTTGAAAAATATGCGCAAATAAAAGGAACAAGAGTGATTTATAAGGATTATGATATGGAAAATTACCTTCGAGGCGCCCTCGCTTCCCCAGACAGGTGCGAATTCTGTTATTCCCTGAGGCTTGCCGAATCAGCGAAAACCGCACGCCAGTTCGGATTTGACGCGTTCACGACAACTCTCCTTATCTCGCCATACCAGAAACATGAACTGCTCGCCGGAATTGGGGAAAAAATAGCAAACGAATATGGTATCAAATTTTATTATGAGGATTTCAGGGAAGGATACGGGGAATCCCGCGAGCTTGCAAGGGCTCTTGAATTATATATGCAAAAATACTGCGGCTGCATTTTCAGCGAAAAAGAGCGGTATTACAAGCAAAAACCTTGAAACCGGATTATTTTTCCAACCATATTACTTCTCATCATAAAGGGTTACGCCCCTTTATGACGTATAGGGGACGTGCGACGTCCCCTTGTTTTGATAAACCTTTCCTAAAGGTTTTCATGAACCCACCATTCACCTTCTACCGTGTGCTCTTTCTTCCAGATCGGGACTTCAAGTTTCAGGCGTTCAATGGCTTCTCTTAATACAGGAAAAAGCTGTTCCCTGTGGCTTGCCGCGACAACTATGTACACTATATCCTCACCAGCCGGGATGATGCCTGTCCTGTGATGCATCAGCACATCGATTATGCCTTCTTTTTCCCGAAGACTGGCGCATATTTCATCCATTTTTTGCCTGGCAAGCCCCCCGTATTCCTCAAATTCAAGATACTCAGTTCGGGCGCCCTTATTTTGCGCCCTGACGATTCCTGTGAATGTCCCAATAGCGCCTGTTTTTTCCATATCTTTTGATTTCCGAACCTTTTGAATGAGTGAGCCCAGCGTATGGTATTCCGGCTGCTTAAGGATCATTTCCACGAGTTCCTCGATATCTGCGCTTTCCGTATCATCCAATTGTTTAATAATTTCCGTGGCTTTTACATCGCCAAGTGCTATTTTTGGGAGTTTGCTATCCTTAAAACCCTCCACTACTGCAAAATCTATTCCTTCATTTGCAAGCTCGTCAATTGCTTTTTTAAGATTATTATTCCTTGAGAATTTCACAAGCTCTTCAGGGGTGACTGCGACCACCACATCCGCGCCTGCATTCGCGTGTTTCCATGTGTCAGTACCGGGCGTGTTTATCCTGTGCCCGTGCATGTGCTTAATTGTCCCGACAGAACCGCGCTTTGAAAGTGTGCTTACCAGATGTTCCACTAATGTTGTTTTCCCTGTTTTTTTATATCCCACGACCGAGATTATCTTCATAAAGCGACACCTCGCTTTATCCGGTGTCCACGTATGGCGAAGCCATACGTGTTGTCTTTAATAAACTTTTCTAAAAGTTTAGCGACACCTCGCTTTATGCGGTCTAGGGGTATGGCGCATACCCCTTCGTTTATTTTATATTCACCGCTCCATATAACATTACTATCATAAAGACTATATATAATAATTATCAATTAAAGTTATAAACATATAATGACTATATTTGTGAAAAACAGGAAAAACGGACAAGCTTCCGTATTAATCAGGTCGAAGGAATAAAACCATGACAGTTCAGGTATACACCATAGCCTCAGGAAAAGGCGGGACCGGCAAAACCACCACGACTTTGAACCTTGGCACAGCTCTTGCAATGCTTGGTAAAAAAACGATAATCATAGACGCTGATATAGGTATGGCAAATCTCGGGCTAATGCTTGGGCTTGAAAAAAGCAAGGTAACGCTGCATGAAGTATTAAGCGGCGAAGCAGAAATAAAAGATGCCACCTATTCAGGGCCGGCGGGTCTCCAGGTAGTGCCGAGCGGTTTGACTTTAAAGGGATTCCAGAAAGCAAACCCCGATAAGTTAAAAAAGGTAGTGTCAAGCCTTACAGACGGAATGGATTATGTTTTGATAGATGCTCCCGCAGGTATAAGCAAGGATGGTTTAATCCCG
Organism: Candidatus Methanoperedens sp.; assembly: GCA_049303315.1. Lineage (GTDB taxonomy): Archaea > Halobacteriota > Methanosarcinia > Methanosarcinales > Methanoperedenaceae > Methanoperedens. The sequence goes on along the minus strand of JBAQMZ010000053.1, from coordinate 127,210 downwards.
CTTACCATTGCTGACAGGATTCTTCTTGTGGTCAATCCCGAACTTTCCTCGATGGCGGATGCCTTAAAGGTAAAAACACTGGCTGAACTTCTTGGAAAGTCAGTCGAAGGTGTAATCTTAAACCGTGTCGAGCTTGATAAAACCGAAATCAGCCGCAATAAGGTTAGCGAACTTTTAGGTGTAGGAGTACTTGAAATGATACCTGAGGATGTAAATGTAAGACGGTCTGCAGCATTCAAGACGCCTGTTGTGGTAAGGGCACCCAAGTCCCCGGCATCGATTGCCTTTAAAAGGCTTGCGGCGAAGATATCCGGTGAGAAATTCACGGAATCCGGGGATAAAGATAAAAAGGAAGGTTTTGTTGACCGTCTCACAAGGACAATCTTCGGAGGGAAATAGAAAATAGTATGGATGAAATACGCGGAAAAGTGCGTAAATTCATAGCTGAATTTGCAAACCCCGATGAAAAGGATATCCAGAATTTCATAAGCGATTTAGCTTCGCAAAACCCATCTCTTGACACTGAAAATTTTAAGAAGAACCTGGCAAAGCTTGTTAAAAATGCAGAGGAACTGGCGGCTTATGAAAAGGAATATTCTTTACTGGATGAGAAATCACCCGGGTATACGGAGCTTGCAGAAGTTTTAAAAGAAGCAAGGACGGGGCAGCAAAACCTGGAAGATATTTCAGATGAATTAAAAACCGCAAAAAAAATCTTAAAATCGGCAGGCGTGGGGAAAACCAGGAAAAAACCAGCCGGGGATGAAGCGAGTAAAGAAAAATCCACAACAGAAAAGGGCGGCGCGGTATTAACCGGACAACAGAAAAAACCGCGAGAATTAGAAGAGCCTGCCGGGAAAATTGAAGAAGAAAAAACAATAAAAAAGAAGAGCAAAAGAAAAGAGATAAAACCTGAGGCAAAACCGGAAAAAGAGAGGCTGCCTGAAGAAGTGGAAAGCCTGATGCAGCACCTTGATTCTGATGCGACAAAGGATATTATCAAAGAAAAGATGACACCGGAAAAGCAAGCCGCATTTCTGCATCTTGAAGAAAAACTACTGTCCGATGTCGAAACCGGTATAAAGAAGCTTAAAGATGTCCCGTTTGAAAAATCGAATGAGCCTATATTAGCCAGGCTGAAATCCTATTTAACAAAAGAAGCGGAAGAAATAGAAGCATACCACCAGTCACTGCACGGTGAGCTTGTCACTTTTGAAGGACTGGAAGGATATAATGAAATTGAACGTTACTGGGTAAACGAACCTTATTCCTTTGTGGTAATCCTGTTCAATCCTGAAAAAAATTCATATCTGTATTATGTGGCAGAGCCGAAACTCTCTGATTTTGAGGATCTGTTACTCAAGGAAATCAAAGACAGGCTCAAGGACATACTTCTTTTTGAAGATGTAAAGAGGGACGAGGATAAGGAAAAAATCCTGACGGACAAGGTCAAAAAAGTAATAAAAGATTATGCGATCGATATAACCCCCTTAACTCTTGAAAAAATATTATACTATACGCGAAGAGACTTCATTAAATTCGGTAAGATTGACCCGCTTATGCATGACAACGGGATAGAAGATATTTCAGCTAACGGCTATGACATTCCCATCTACCTGTACCATAAGAAATATACCAATATGCCCACAAATATATTTTTTACCGAAAACGAGCTGGATTCTTATGTTATAAGGCTTGCCCAGAGGTGCGGCAAACATGTCTCGATAGCAGAACCGATGGTAGATGCCACCATGCCTGACGGGTCCCGTATCCAGATGACACTCGGCACGGAAGTGACAACCCACGGAGCGACATTTACAATCAGGAAATTCAGCGAAGTCCCGATAACGCCTGTTGACCTGATTAACTGGAATACGTTCTCGGCAGAGGAAATGGCATATCTCTGGCTGTGTATTGAGAACAATAAGAGCCTGATTTTTGCAGGGGGCACGGCTTCTGGTAAAACATCTTCTCTTAATGCTGTCTCCCTCTTCATTCCCTGGCAGGCAAAAATAATCTCGCTTGAGGATACGCGGGAATTGAAACTGCCTCATCCGAACTGGATCCCGGGGATAACCAGGGACTCTTTCACTGCCGATGGGCGGGGAAGTATTGATATGTACGATCTCCTCCGGGCAGCGCTCCGGCAGAGACCTGAATACCTGCTGGTCGGCGAAGTCAGGGGAAAGGAAGCATTGACGCTCTTCCAGGCGATGAGCACCGGTCATACCACGTTTTCGACAATGCATGCGGATTCGGTCTCGAGCGCCATCCACCGTCTTGAGAATCCCCCCATCAGCGTACCCAGGTCGATGATACAGGCTCTTAATATAATAAGCATCCAGGCGCAAACCTTCGTAAAAGGTAAAAGAGCGCGCCGCAATATGAAACTGGTGGAAATTACAGATATAGACCCAACGACCAGGAATATAAGGACGAACGATATTTTTGCGTGGGACCCCCTGACAGATAAATTCAACAGGGTGGGCGAATCAAAGGCTCTGAATGAGATAATGATAAGACGCGGATGGAATATCGGGGATTTGAAAAAAGAGCTGGGCAACAGGCAGAAAATTCTTGAGTTCATGGTAAATAACAAAATATCGGATTTCAATGCCATCGCTACCATCATTCATGATTACCAGGTTACTCCTGAAAAAATTTTAAAGAAGTTGAACATCCCCGGATGAGCGCAATGGCAAATAAGGTCGAATTTTATTTCCAGAAATTAAAGACGCTGCCATTTGTCCTGCTCGGTGAAAAGATGAAGGCGCGAAAAGACAAATTCCGGGACCTTCGGATTGCGATGAGACAGGCGCGCATCCCCATGTCGTATGAAATGTATATTTCAAACTCAATGTTCTATTCAGTGCTGGCAGGTATTGCCGGCGCGTTCCTGGGATTAATAACAACGTATATCCTGTTCACATTTGTCAGGCTTCCGGAAAGGCTTACGCATCTTACTTTTTCGCCAAAGACAGCATGGCTTCTCCAGTACAGGAACATCGCGATTGCGATTTTCATAGTTGGTTTTCTTGCCATCCTTTTTAGCGGGATAACGTATGCGCTTTTTCTTACATATCCGGGATTCAAGGCCGGGGAAAGGAAAGGTGTAATCGATAGGAACCTGCCTTTTGCAGTCACCTTCATGTATGCGCTGAGCAGGGGGGGCATGAATGTTATTGAAATATTACGTTCCTTGAGCAAAAGCACGGATACGTACGGCGAAGTTGCAAGGGAAGTGGACGTCGTTGTGAGGGATATGGATTATTTCGGAAACGATTTGAGAACCGCGCTTCACAACATCTGTGAGATTACGCCGTCTGAGAATTTCAGGGATTTGATGTATAATCTTCTCACGGTCATAGACAGCGGCGGGAATATCTCCACTTACTTTCGTGATAAATCAGAGCAATATCTAAACAGGGCCAAGGTTGACCAGAAAGGATTCCTGGAAACGCTTGGATTAATTGCAGAATCCTATGTCACGGCATTCGTGGCAGGACCCCTTTTTATTATAATTCTCGGGGTAATGATGTCGGTAATGGGTTCCGGCAGCCAGGTAATGATATATGCGATAATTTATGCAGTGATACCGATAGGTTCGTTGATGTTCGTCGTGATGGTTGATATTATCACACCCGGGGCTACGGGGGAAGCGCCGCTTCTCCCCACTCAAAGTTTTGTCGGTGAAATAGTTGTGCCTGAAACTGATGAAAAGACTGTATTTTCCAAATTCGTCAAATCAAGAAACTCACTCAGGATAAGAGAGATGCTTCACGACCCATTAAAACCGCTTAAAGAAAAGCCTGTGTATTCTTTAATAATAACAGGACCGGTTGCTCTTATTTTTATGTTAATCTCGGTTTTTAATGCGATGAAAGCGCCTGATTTTGTGGATTATATAGACGACAGGATAGTTTTCACCGTGTATATCCTGGTTATCCCGCTTATGATTTTCCATGAATACAAAAAGCGAAGGGAAGACAGGATACAGTCGTTGATACCCGATTTCTTAAAAAAACTTGCCAGTACCAATGAAACAGGCATGACACTCCGCGACTCCATCAAATTGATGACGCGCTCGGATATCGGTTTAAGCAAGGAAATCAAGAAAATCTGGAATGATATTGAATGGGGACTTGCGATAAATGAAGCGCTCGTCAGGTTTGCCAACCGCGTCAGGACGCATCTTGTATCGCGGTCAGTCACTTTATTGACAAAAGCCAATGAGTCAAGCGGGGATATAGGCGAGGTGCTGAATGTCGCGGCAAGGGATGTTGCTGCGGAACAGGAATTGAGGAACGAGCGCAGGACTAATATGTTCATTTACGTTGTGATTATTTACATATCATTCCTTGTATTCATAGGTATTATTTATATAATTTCTACGACCTTCCTTGCAGAAATGGTAAAAGCCGGGGAGAAAGTTTCAGCAAGCGGAGGCATGGGAGTTCCTCTTAGCCTCAGCCGGGAAAAATTGGATGTATATAACCGCATTTTTTTCCATGGCGCCCTGATACAGGGTTTTTGCTCGGGACTGATTGCAGGAGTAATGGGAGAAGGCAATGCCCTTTCGGGATTAAAGCATTCAGTGATAATGATAACTATCGGCTATCTCCTGTTCACGATGTTTGTGCTTTGATGGTTTCAATCCTTGTTTTGGTGGATGCGCCTCTTGAATTTAGCATCGATACCCTCGACTATGCGCTGCATTGGTTTCTATTGGCGCGCCGGACAGTTAAAAAATATTTATACCTGAGTTCGTATTGAGTTCGCTGTTCATTTTCAATCTCACCTTTGCGCTCTTTGCGTGCTTTGCGGTGAAAATTTTTGCTCAGGAGGCTGCACCGTTTTCTGTTGGCGCCGCAAATTAATGTAACAATATTTATATATTTGTCAATCAAACAGATAGCGACAAGCTCGGTTTTTCCGACATCCTTAAATCTCGGAATAGCGTTTTGAATCAACTATGGCAAAGACATCCAAAACTACGAAGCTCACCCTACCCATCATTGTAGAAAAAGACGAGGATGGATTTTATGTAGTGGAGTGCCCTCTCTTAAAAGGCTGCTATACTCAGGGGAAGACCCTCGATGAAGCGCTCAAAAACATCCGCGAAGTAATCGAGATGTGTCTTGAAGAAGAAAGCGAGGATGAAGTCTCTGATATTGCACATATCCAGGAATTCAGTTTCCACACGGTAGCAGTAGAAGTATGAAACTGCCGGTTGTATCAGGCAAGGATGCAGTAAAGGCATTTGGAAAACTCGGATATGTTACGGTAAGGCAGACTGGCAGCCACATTCGAATGAAGCATCAATCAGATAGTTCCAAAAAGCCGCTCACAATCCCAAACCATAAGGTTGTGGGAAAAGGTTTACTTAGAAAATTATTGCGAGATGCGGAAATAACGATTGAAGATTTCTGGAGTCTTATTTAAATTCCTGATTTTTTAAAAATATGATGCCGAAGTTTCGGATTACGCCCCCTTTCCCTCTGCTTCATAGTTCCTGTCAAATATTTATAGATTCAGCCCGCATAAGTATGATAGTGAGGCGCAGCATTGTCATTTAAACTCGTTTCCAGTTTTGAACCTAAAGGAGACCAGGAGAAGGCGATAGAGAAACTCGTTTTCGGTACAGAACATGGTATGAAGCACCAGACCCTGCTCGGAGTGACGGGTTCTGGCAAGACCTTCACGGTCGCGAATATGATAAATAAAATCCAGAGACCAACGCTTGTTATTTCCCACAACAAGACCCTTGCAGCGCAGTTATATTCAGAGTTCAGGGCTTTTTTTCCTGAAAATGCGGTTGAATATTTTGTGAGCTACTACGATTACTACCAGCCCGAGGCGTATATTCCGCAAACTGACACCTATATCGAAAAGGACGCATCAATCAACGAGGAGATAAACAGGATGCGCCTGTCTGCCACCCGCTCGCTGTTTGAGCGCAGGGATGTGATTGTGGTGGCAAGCGTTTCATGCATCTACGGAATCGGGTCACCGCAGGAATGGCAGGAGATGTCCATCCTGCTTAAGAAAGGAGAGGAAATTGAGCGGCGGGTTTTACTTTCAAGATTTGTGGATATGCAGTATGAACGCAACGACCTTGATTTCAGCACCGGGAAATTCCGGGCGCGGGGTGACACAATCGAGGTATTCCCGTCATATGCTTCAAACGGTATCAGGATAGAACTTTTCGGAGATGAAATCGATAAAATTTCCGAATTTGACACCCTGACAGGAAAAACATTGAGGGAGAGCGATGCTGTGGTAATATACCCTGCAAAACATTTCGTGATGCCGCAGGAAAAGATAGACGCCGCCATCGAGTCAATCGAAGCCGAACTCAGGGACAGGCTCCATGAGTTAAAATCCATGGGGAAAATACTTGAAGCCGCCCGCCTTGAGCAGCGAACGAAATTCGATATCGAGATGATGCATGAAATCGGGTACTGCCAGGGAATTGAGAACTACAGCCGCCACATGGACGGGCGGAGGGCAGGCGAGCCGCCGTACACGTTACTCGATTATTTCCCGAAAGATTATCTCATAGTTATCGATGAATCTCATGTCACGCTCCCGCAGCTTCGGGGAATGCACGCCGGTGACCATGCAAGGAAAGAATCGCTTGTGGATTATGGTTTCAGGATGCCTTCGGCTTATGATAACCGCCCGCTGACTTTTGATGAATTCAGTTCCAGGGTGAACCAGGTATTGTATGTATCAGCTACGCCCGCTGATTATGAAATAGGGCAGAGCGCGCAGGTTGTTGAACAGATCATCCGCCCCACCGGGCTTGTTGACCCGGAAATCGTGGTGAAACCAATACAGGGGCAGATAGATGACCTGATGGCAGAAATCCATGCAAAGACTGCAAAAAAATACAGGGTGCTTGTCACTACGCTTACAAAACGAATGGCAGAAGACCTGACAGAATATCTCATCGGCGCAGGAATCAAGGCGAGGTACATGCATTCCGAGATAGAGACGCTTGAGCGCATTGAGATTATAAGAGGACTTCGCCTCGGCGAGTTCGATGTGCTTGTGGGCATTAACCTCCTGCGCGAGGGGCTTGACCTTCCAGAAGTTGCGCTTGTGGCAATCCTTGATGCGGACAAGGAAGGTTTCCTGCGCTCTGACCGCTCGCTCTTGCAGACTATAGGCAGGACTTCAAGAAATGTTGAGGGGAAAGTTGTGATGTATGCAGACAGGATGACGGGTTCGATGCAGCGGGCGATAGATGAGACAAACCGCAGGCGGGAGAGGCAGGTTCAGTACAATAAAGAGCATAATATCACGCCGCAGACCATCAGGAAGGCTGTGGAGCCGCGGGCGATACTTGAGGAAGCAGCGCCTTCAAAGGAAGAGATTTTCAATTATATTATAGAACTTGAAGCAGAAATGCACAGGGCTGCCAAGAACCTTGAGTTTGAGAAAGCGGCAGAGATAAGGGACAGGATAGGGAAGCTGAGGAAGGAGATGTAACTTTCATAGAGATACTGCTATCGTGAACATTTCAATCCCTCAAGTACCCTCCTCCCTGCCATGACATCCTCAATTGAAAACACTTCAAGATTATAGACACCATCAAAACCAAGCTCTTTGAGAACAGAAAAATCTATCCCTCCTGTCCCGGGCGCTCCATGAAAGTCTCCCCAGTACTTCTCTGTCAGCATGCCGCCGTTGTCGTGGACATGGACGTGAATTACATATTCCTTGATTTCACGCGCAAAATCGCGCAGTTTCGACGCATCACCTCCGCATGTCAGGTTGGCATGGCCAATATCGAATGTTGCCCTCAGGTTCGGTGAGCTTATTTGCTCTATGGCATTTATGAGTTCAGATGCCGGGCAGCACAGGTTCTCCGGGTCTGTGCCTTCCTTGTTTTCAAGTCCGAGCATCACATTCCTATCTTCCGCAAACCGTGCAATCCGGGATAATCCTGATATCATACTGCCAAAAGACCTATTCCTGTCCGCATCCATCCTACCCGGGTGGATAACCACAACACTTGAACCAAGTTCCTCAGCCATCGCTATACTCTCCTCAAGGAGTCTTTCCTGGGTATCATTTAATCTCGCAGTATCAACAACCAGTTCATGCGGATAATTGGGAACATCGCTGAAATACGGGGCATGGATAGATGTGGATAACTCGCATGTTGAAAGGAAATCCCTGATTTTTCCAACCCTGCTTTTTATTAGTTTTGTTCCTTCATATACACCCAGTTTCGGAACGTATAACTCAATTGATTCAACAACATGTTTCAATTCAGGAAAACTCCCTGCAAAAGATGATGCTCCGATAATCATTCCCTGTACGAAAGGCAATATCCGTATATTATGATTTCGATGCGCGATGCGCAATCGCACTGTTTTTGTTATCGCAGCAAATTCTTGTATCCTTTAAAAGTTTGCAGGATATTATAGAATAATTAAAATTGGAATCTCATAATAATCATAAAGGCAAGCGTTATATAATATCATGATTAACACTGTAATTTACTATACGCTGGATACTATAATAGGAGTTAAAAACGTGAAACCCATATCAGGCTGCGCTATCGGTAAAGGATTATTTGCTTCATTTGCCGGTTATGAGATGACCGATACACTGCCATTGCGCCTTGTGACCGAATGTAAGCGAAAACTCACAAAGGATTGCAGTATTGATGTTTGCCCGAGATTCAGGAGCGGGCTTTCTGGTTCACACAGGATATCCTGGAGGAACGAAGGCGCTAAACTTTGATGATTTGATAAACACGAATATTGCGGTCATTTAGCCTGCCTTTTTTATCTAACTGTTTTTATCAGGAAATCATCATCTTAAACAATAATGATATTTTTTTATATAATCAGGATGTTTCTGGAACTGGAGCAATACTGATGGCTACAAAACAGGGCATTCACAAATCCAGGGGAGGTCTCATAAGAGCATTCGCTGCCGCGGAAAACGGCATAATCAAGGATATAACTATTTCAGGGGATTTTTTTATGTTCCCTGAAGAAGCGCTCTTCATAATACTTGAACAATTAAAAGGTACGCCTGCAAACCGTGAAGCCCTCCTGAAAAATATAGAAGAAACATACAAAAAAGAAAATATCCAATCCCCGGGAACGTCGCCGTCTGATTTCGTGGAATCTATAATGAAAGCCCTGGAGGGGTAGGTATGGAAGAGTGGCGCTTTATTGACTTTGGGCTTGTTGACATACGGGACATGATGGCAATGGATGAAGCCATATTGAAAGGGGACGGAGGCAATACTTTCTTTTTCTGGACGCCGAAAAAATCCATAATCCTTGGTTTTTTCCAGAAGGCGGATGTTGAATTAAACCTCGCCCGCTGCATGGATTATACCATCACACGGCGAATAAGCGGAGGCGGGATAGCCTTCTCGGATGACAGGTGCAGGCAGATAAATTATGGCGTTGTCGGGACGATAGACAATGAATTGTTTCCCCTCGATATCATCGAATCCTATAAACAGATATGCGGCGTCCTCATTGACACGCTCGTTCATTACGGCCTGAATGCGGCGTTTCGGCCCATTAACGATGTCGTAGTGACCCCGTATTTAAATACGGGGACTAGGAAAATATCAGGTAACGCACAGACACGGTGGGAAGGAAAACTGCTCCAGAACGGCACCCTGCTCCTTGATTTTGATATTGAGGAAATGCTTCGGATATCCAACATCCCGGTGGAAAAATTCCTTGACAAGAAAATCGCATCCATCAGGGAAGGGCTTACCTGGCTTGACCGGGAGCTAGGGGAAGAGCGCGATATGGAGGAAGTAAAGGGTATAATAAAACAAAAATTTGAAGATAGATTCCATATCGGGTTAAAACCCGGGACTCTTAGCAAAAAGGAAAAGATGCTTACAAAGACACTCTTGCCGAAATATTACTCTCATGAATGGACATACCGCTGATTATGATGTGATCGTGGCAGGCGCGGGTCCTGCCGGGTCGATAACCGCAACAACGGTTGCACATGCCGGATATCGGGTTCTTGTGCTTGAAAAAAACACAGCGTGCAGGTCGCCGTGCGCCGGTTATATCAGCCGTACAATCAATATAGAGGTGCCCGGTGAGTCGGTTATCCAGTCAAAAATAACCAGGATGCGCACGTATTTCCCTGATTTATCATTTCATGATTTCCAGATGAACGGGTTTGTGGTGGACAGGCAGTTATTTGATATGGAGCTTGCCATGAAAGCCGTGGAATCGGGCGCGGAAATTAAATGGAATTCACCGCTTGTCGGGATGGGAGCGGAAGGCGTCAGATTCCGCGATGGGAAATCTTCCGGAAAAATAATCGTTGGAGCAGACGGTGTTTTTTCAAAAACAGCCGCGCTTTTAGGATTAGAAAAACAACGATTTGCAGCCTGCGCCCAGTATCACATGAAAGGAATACATACATTATCGCAAACAAGTGAGATTTTTTTCGATACAATTTACGCGCCCGGAGGATATATCTGGGTATATCCGACAGGCGCGGACTTCGCGAAAGTGGGTCTGGGAATAACAAAAGGCAGAATCTCACCCCGCGAGCATCTTGATGCTTTTATCTCTAAATCCCGTACTGCGGGACGGTTTTGTTGTGAAAAACAGGAATATACAACAGGCGCCCTGCCGGTTGGAGGACTGCGCGAAAAACTCGTTTTTGACAATGTTCTTCTCGTGGGTGACAGCGCAGGAATGGCTGACCCCGTCACCGGTGCCGGCATCAACAATGCAATGCTGGCAGGCGAGATTGCCGGGAATACAATAATCAAAGCTCTTGAAAACGATGATTTGACAATCCTATTAGAGTATGAAACCCAGATCAAAAAACTTCTTGGAAAACCGCTTGCAAGAGCGCTTGAAAAAAGAAAACAAATGGATGCCTGCTGTAATAACGGGCAGTTACAGGAGCATCTGCCTGAATTGTGGGTGACTTTTAAGAAGTACTGGCTATGAGGATGGCGTTAATGCTGCCGTCCTGTCCCGGCCTGTTCGTCACGCGGGCGCTTCCAATCTCGGTTTTGATTATAGAGCCTTTTGTCACGATATTTCGCCTGACATAGTGAATATTTGCCGGGTTTCCTGTTACGGTCTCGACCTTAACCTTCTTTGAGGTCTTTGTTTTCGGGTCTGTTACTATTGCGGTATTATCCCTCAAGAGACGGACTTTTTCCTGCCCGCCAAGTGTTTTCACGGTCTTCCTTATGGTTTCCCCAAGATGGGTGTTTGCGGTTTCCCCACCGAGTTCGAATTTTCTCTTGCCTCTTGACTGAATCAGCCTGCCGCCTGTGTATTTGCGAATTGATCTTCCCTGGAATTTCATAATTATCCTCTTTGAACTTAAATTACAGAATAATAATTTTCCTTCTTAATGCAGTAATGTAATAAAAACCTTCCCTTGATTCAGTTTGCCTTAAGTTTGAGTTAAATTTAAATATAATAAATATACAGTAGGTATCCGTATACCTTTTAGAGGAGAGAAAATGAGCATGAAAAAATCAATTAGCCTGTTATTGATGATTGGCATTCTTTCACTCGCCGTTCCTGTTCAGGCGGCAGAATCGAAAATAGACGGCAGTGACACTGCGTGGGTTCTCACAAGCTCGGCTCTTGTGATGTTAATGGTACCGGCTGTCGGTTTATTCTATGGCGGTATGGTAAGGAAGAAAAATTCTCTCTCGACCCTGATGTTCAGCTTTGCCATCCTTGCATTGATAAGCGTGCAATGGGTGCTTTTTGGCTATAGCCTTGCATTCGGGCATGATGTCGGGGGGGTAATTGGCAATCTTGATTGGGTGGGGCTCAATGGGGTAGGACAGGAGCCAAATCCGGATTATGCAGCCACCATTCCCTCGCTTGCGTTTATGATATTCCAGGCAATGTTCGCAATAATTGCAGTTGCGCTTATCACAGGCGCATTCGTTGAGCGCATCAAGTTCAGTGCATTCCTCATTTTTTCTTTACTCTGGGCAACCCTTGTATACGACCCCATAGCCCATTGGGTCTGGGGTGCGGGAGGCTGGCTTCGCAACATGGGCGTCCTTGATTTCGCCGGGGGAACCGTTGTGCATGTGAGCGCGGGAGTATCTGCGGTTGCAGTCGCAATCGTGATAGGCGCCCGCAAAGGATTCGGGAAACACCAAATGGAGCCCCACAGCATACCCATGACAATCCTCGGTGCCATTCTTCTCTGGTTCGGGTGGTTCGGGTTTAATGCAGGAAGTGCGATAACAAGCGGTGGGCTTTCAGCCAGCGCATTTGTGGTAACCAACACAGCCGGGGCATCTGCAGCGCTTATGTGGATGATTCTGAGCTGGTATCATAAGAAACCAAGTGTTCTCGGCACTGCAACCGGCGGTGTGGTAGGCCTTGCAGCCATCACACCTGCCTCCGGGTTCGTCACGCCCCTTGCAGCAATCGCAATAGGCGCAATAGCAGCTTTGATAAGTTACTATGCTATGCTTTTCAGGATGAAGCAAAACGTAGATGAATCACTCGATGTCTGGGCATGCCATGGCATGGGCGGGGCATGGGGTGTCATAGCAACCGGCATCTTCGCTACGACTCTTGTAAATCCCGCAGGCGCAAACGGCCTGCTTTATGGCAATTCCAGCCTTCTCATAACGCAGATAACTGCTGTTGGAGTTACATGGGTGTACGCTTTTGTTGTGACATACATAATTGCAAAAGTCATAGACGCAACCATAGGGTTGCGTGTAGGTGAGGATGAGGAAGCAATAGGTCTTGACATTGCACAGCATGCTGAGAGAGCATACGCGTGAGGTGAGAAAATGAAGAAAATCGAGGCAATAATAAGACCTGAAAATCTTGATGCAATTCGAGTAGGGCTTGAAAAGAAAGGCATAGTGAGCATGACCGTTACGGAAGTGCAGGGACGCGGGCGTCAGAAAGGCGTCTGCCTGCAATGGCGGGCTGGTGAGTATTGCGTGGAATTCCTGCCAAAGCTCAAGCTTGACATTATAGTGGACGATGATAACGTGGAACCTGCGATAGAGGCTATAAGCGAGGTAGCAAAAACAGGCAGGAACGGCGATGGAAAGATTTTCATCTATCCGGTTGAAGAAGTCATACGCCTGAGCACCGGAGAGAGAGGAAAGCAGGCCGTCTAAGCCTGCCTTTTTTTAACGTATAGGAATTTATAAAAGTTCTTTCGTTTTTCGTTGCTGTTTGTACATAATATACATATCTAAGAATTCCTTGTACGATTTCTTAATTCTTTCCACATCTTTTTCACTCACTTGTTTGTTTTCGTATCGAATATCACCTATGGTGTCGTGAATCCATTTAAGTTCTTTATCCCAATGTTCTTTTTCCGATTCATCTTTAATGATTTTCTTTTTAAAAAGTATCCAAGATGCATATAATCCACTAAGAACGGTACGCCCTTGATTTCCAACATCTTCTATCAAAGGAGTAAAGGCATTGGTCATACTAAGGTATGCATGGTTTGGAGAAATCGCCATATCTGCATAATGAAATGCACTGATAGAATTCGCTATTATATCTTTATTTGATGATACGGCGGTGTTATCGATTTTTTGGATGTACTTTTCATATTCTGGATCAATGTTTTTATTGATTTTAAGTTTAACACATGCCGATTGCTTGCCAGTTTTAAGATTTCTTATGTTTTGTATCTTATAACGATAAGAACGTGTACCATCCAATTCAAATCTGCCTAAGAAATGACTCATCAAAGCATCAACTTCCGTTTTGCGATTCTCATCCTTTGATTTTAATTGTATGCTAAGCTCAGTTTCATTATTTTGATTTCCTTTGTTTTCTTTGAACTCTATTTTCTTTTCCTTATATACAAAAGTCACTAACCCAGTTTCTTCTATTCCACTTAAAGCCGGCTCTACAACAACTGTTACAATCCAATCTATTATTTCATCTGTCATTTTGAGGGCTCACTGTTTCCTTTTTGTTTAAGTCCTTAAATTATCGGCGAACCTGCTATCAGGCTCCCGACCACATACCCCAGGATAACGCCTCCGTTAAGGAATGGCAGGCCAGCCTGGGGTTTACCCTTTATCACAAATCCCATGAGTACTGAAAATCCCACAAAAGTGCCGACGATGGCGAAAAGAGCAGGCATATTGACAGCCCCTAAAAACGGAAGTATATAATGGTCAGCCTTCGCAAAAGCGTTTGCAGACACCACAAGTATCGTGGGCATTACGGCATCCCCCAGCCCCATAAAGAACGCTTCACGTTCCTCTTTATCGAACGTCTCCTTGAGGAAGGAATAATTCCAGTGCTTTGGAATGACCAGTAAAATGGGCAGTTTCAGGTCCATAACGCCTTCTGCCAGAGCGATCATGTGTTTTGTCCTGTACACCGCAATATAATCATAAACTAACAGTAGTACAAGTAAAAGCAATGTTGGAATTATCGCAAGCGAAATGCCAAAAATCGAAGCCGCGCCGGCGCCGATCAGTATGCCTACAATATCGATAACATACCATTCGGGGAATTTGTACATTGCGACCGTCAGGCCGATTGAAAGCGCAATTGTCATGAAAAAACTTATTTCCAGAGATAAGAACCTTGAGAAGATTGCAAGAAAAACAATGTATAATGTTGAAGCCACAGTAAACAGGATGAACGCCTGTATCATCCATTTTTTATTCTTTTTTATAACATACAGGATAAAAGCGGTAAAAACGAGGATGAGCGCAATCCAGTATATTGCATTGCTCGGTGCATTCGGGTCGGAAAATACTTTAGCCTCGTTTATCTCAGGAAGCTGACCAAGAGAAACCGCAATTAACTGAACGATAAGAAGCATGAGTGCCATGCCAATGAACGGGATATATTCATTTACTTTCAAAATAATCTCCACCCATAATATAGTGGAAGGTTTTAAAACGTTTGCTCAACTTTCATACTCCTGGCTTCGGGCAACAAACTATTTCTTTTACCCTTCAGAATAAGGAGAAGATGATAATAGGAACCTTAGGTCCTCAAGGCACATTCTCTGAAAAAGCAGCAAGGCAGTGGAATGATAAAGCAGAATTGCGATACTATGATGACATCTTAGATGCCGTAGATGCGCTTTTGCGAAATGAAGTGGATTACAGTGTCGTGCCTATTGAAAATTCTCTTGAAGGGTCGATCACCCTCACGCTTGACCTTCTTATGGAACAGCAATTAAAGATAATAGGCGAGGTTATAGTGCCGATAAAACTCTGCCTTCTTTCGAAAGGAAAAAAGGAAGATATAAAAATAATCATGTCGCATCCCCAGCCCCTGTCCCAGTGCAGGAAATATATTAAAAATAATTTTAAGGGTGTGGAAGTAAGGTCGTCTCCAAGCACTTCCCACGCGGCGAAGCTCGCCCGTGAATCAAACGAAATCGCAGCCGTAGCATCCGGGGAATCAGCAGTTCTGTACGGCTTGAATATACTGGATGAGAACATACAGGACGCTAAAGAGAACTTCACCCGCTTTATCGTGATAGGGAGATCCGCTTTGCCGCCATCAGGGAACGACAAGACCTCAATCATCGTGTATCTTGAAAAAAACAGGCCGGGAGCACTTTACGAGATTCTGGGGGAATTTGCAAATAGAGGAATTGATCTTACAAAGATAGAATCGCGCCCTACAAAAAAAATCCTCGGCGATTATCTTTTTTATATAGACCTGAAAGGACATATCGAGGACAGGATAATAAAAGACGCTCTTGATAGGATAAAGAATAAAGTGGGGATGCTCAAAATACTGGGTTCTTACCCGGCTGCAAGTAATCAATGAAAAGTTTTATCACATATTAAACTCATTAGTGAGTAGCATCTCAAAAATGAGTGGTCTATGGATATAATTTCTTTAAAAAAACTTGCACTTCTCGGTGCGCACAAGAAGCCCCTGGAATTATCTTCGGTTGAATTTGCATCGTATCTGGATTCAAGCCAGCAAACAGCATCGAGAAAACTCAAGGCTCTTGAAGATGAGAACCTCATATCAAGGCAGATTTTATCGGACGGGCAGTTGATTTCCATAACAAAAAGCGGTCTTCTTGCCCTGCAAAAAGAATTGTATGACTACCAGGAGATATTCTCCGGGAATGGAAGCAATAAAATCCTCTCCGGAAAGGTAATCACTGGGCTGGGTGAAGGCCAGTATTATATTTCACTTGAAGGTTACAGGAAACAATTCCGGGAAAAACTCGGGTTTGACCCCTATCCCGGCACATTGAATATCAAACTTGACACGCAGAGCATTGAGCTTCGAAAAAGAATTACCGGCCATATCAGGATCTCAGGATTTACAGACGAGAACAGGACGTTCGGGAAAGGCTCCTGCTTTAATGTCAGGATTTCAGATGTTGAAGGAGCGGTAATCACCCCTGAAAGGACGCATTATCCTGAAGACATAATCGAAATAATCGCCCCTGTGAACCTTCGAAATCATCTGGATATCAGGGATGGGAGCGTAGTCCAGGTGGAGGTCATTAAATGAGCCTTAAAGAAGCAATCGACGCGATACGCAAAGGCAAAATGATACTGCTTTACGACGCCGATGACAGGGAAGGCGAGACCGACCTTGTAATCCCGGCGGTTTCCATCACGCCTGCCGACGTTGCCCGAATGCGGCGGGATGGCGGCGGACTTATATGTGTTGCAATTCACGATAATGTTGCCGAAAAGCTTGGATTGCCTTTCATGTCCGATGTCTTAAGAAGTGTTTCTTTAAATGGAAATAAGGCTTTGCGCACGCTTGTTGAAAAGAAAGGGGATATCTCTTATGATTCACGTTCTTCTTTTTCATTATGGGTGAACCACAGGAACACGTTTACAGGAATAACCGATAACGATAGGGCTCTTACCATCAAAAAGATAGGCGAAACCGTGCACAGGGTTTTAAATGGGGAAAGGATTGATTTTGGCGGGGAATTCAGGTCACCGGGGCATGTCGCCCTGCTTCGCGCGGCGTCAGGTCTTTTAAATGAGCGGCGCGGGCAGACGGAATTATCCATAGAATTGGCATTAAGAGCAGGAATAAACCCTTCTATGGTAGTATGCGAGATGCTTGATGAAAATACAGGGAAAGCCCTATCAAAAGAGGATGCCAGAAAGTATTCCATCAAATACAATATGCCTTTCATAGAAGGAAAGAACATTATGTGAACGATGTGATTCTTAATCAAGCGTCATCTTTTCACACGCCGCTGTTGGGTAGTGGTGGGGGGTTCAATAAGTTTTTGAAGTTTCATGTCCCATTTATTATCCAAAATAGCTGACATTATGTTTCCTCTTTCCATGGCGATTACAGCAGTGTGATTGGTTATCACAGGATTTACAATGGCATTTGTTCTGTCGCCATATCCGGAATTCCTGCTCTGGTATTCAAAATAGAATTCCCAGCGATATTTATCGGATGTTTTCGTTTCATTTAATTTAAATGTCTCAGGGATTCCGTCAAATTTATATGTCGCCTCATTTTTTACAAAATTCGTGGCGATTAAAGCGTTCCCCTCTTTCGTATAATTTAGGGTGAAAAAAGCTATTGTGAGGACGATTGCCAAAATAATTACTATTATTGCTACAAGCTTTATTTTTTTCATCGCAACTTCACAATATGTTTATCCCCCCTCCCCTCAGGAAAAGATTATTTTGTCAATTCTTTCAGGCGTTTGATGCTTGCCATCATGGCCTGCGATTCTTTTTTCTTCTGGTTTTCAAGATGCTCAATGATTGAATCGATATTTGTTTTGAGCTGGTATATCTTATACGGCCTGCCTTTTCCAGGTTTTTTCTCTTCCCTTTCTGCAATCCAGCCGAGTTCCTCCAGTTCTCGCATGGCGATACTGACCTCCGGCTGTCTCAAATCCGAACCCATTTCAAGGTCACGGGAAGTTACATCTTTAACATTTTTTAAATATGTAAGCACTTTTGCTACGTTTCTCTTTAATCCCAATTCGATAAGCGTGTCCGCAAATTCCTCGTCGGCTTTGTCGAGCACATTGACTGAAAGACTTTTCATATATATTTCACCCTGCTGCTTTAAATGTATTCATTAAATATAAATCTTACGTTTTAATATAAATTGAAAAAGAAAAGTCTTTATAATCAAACCCTGGAAAATTGAAATCATTATATTTCAACTGCGAACATGGAGACAATGACCATCAAAACGCATATATGATAGTTTTTCCCTATGAGACTGGGATTCTCATGGATTTAGTAATCTATTTCAATGGAAAATTTGTGCCAAAAAACGAGGCAAGAACCTCAATATACGACCACGGTTTCTTATATGGCGATGGTGTTTTTGAAGGTATAAGGGCATATAACGGCCGGATATTCAGGCTCGATGGGCATCTTGACAGGATGTATGATTCTGCAAAAGCGATTGACCTGAAAATCCCTCTTTCAAAGGAGGAGATGAAGAAAGCGATTATAGAGACGCTCAAAAGGAACAAGCTGGAAGACGCCTATATCCGCCCCATCGTTTCACGGGGCGACGGTGACCTTGGTCTTGACCCCAGGAAATGTCCCAAACCAAACGTGTTCATCATCACGCAGGAATGGGGCGCAATGTACGGCGACCTTTATGAAAAAGGTCTTACGGCGATTACGGTAGGTGTCCGGAGAAATGCGCCTGAAGCCCTGCCGCCTAACATAAAATCATTAAATTATCTCAATAACATACTCGCCAAAATCGAAGCGAATGCAAAAGGCGGCGATGAAGCGATAATGTTTGACGTTCATGGTAATCTTTCGGAAGGCTCGGGAGATAATATTTTTGTGGTAAAGAACGGCAGGATTATCACCCCTCCCACACTTAACAACCTCAGGGGAATAACAAGGGCTGCGGCAATAGAACTTGCCGGGAAGGAAGGGATAGAAGTATCAGAGATAAACATGGGCTTGTTCGATATTTATACGGCAGATGAGGTTTTTGTAACCGGCACGGCGGCGGAAATAGCCCCGATTACCAAAATTGATGGTCGTTTGATCGCTGACGGAAAACCCGGCAAGATTACAAAAAAGTTAATGGCTGCCTTCAAGGAATTAACAAAAACTGAAGGCACACCCATTAAGTAAAATCACAATTCCCTGACAATGTGAATGTTTGAGAATGGTATATAGTGTTTCTTTCCTGCATGTTCTCCCTCAAGCGGGAAGAACACCAGATACTGGTCATTATGTTTTATTTCGATGACGTTTGAACTTGTGACCCACCTGTCAAATGTGGGTTTCCCATCTTCGCCAATATATCTCCTGGATTCAATAACATATTTTCTTTCTGGCATAGTTGCCTCCTTTTTGTCAATTCTTGTATATGATGGTATTTCAATCTTACTGAAAGGCAAAAATAAAATCGCTTTAGACGACGCGAACCTGCGCTGCTGCGATGATAGCAATAGTAAGAGTGAATATAAAAATATCAGGAGCGCTTATTTTTTTCCTGCCTACATACACATGCGCATCAGCGTTATAACCCCGGCACAGCATGCTCTGGTAAGTCCGTTCCCCCTGTTCGTATGAGCGGACAAAAAGGGAACTGATAGTGTAGCCAATCTGTTCAAGAGTCCATTTTCTCGGTACATTCTTATTCCATATCTCAAAGCACCGTGTTTTCTGGGCTGTTCTTATTCTCCCAAGCATGTTCCAGAAAACAAAAAGGTAGCGCACCATCATGGTAAAAAGGAGAGCGAGTTCCTTTGGCAGCCCCAGGCGCCGTGCAGACGAGACAAGCTCGCTCATAGGAATGGTGGACGATAGAAGTATAACAGCGCTTATGCATACAAGGAATTTTGCAAAGATGATAAATCCAAAAAGCGCACCTTCGCGGCTGACCTCAATTCCCAGCGGCAGTGTGTATAATATTGTAAAATTTTGTATGAATGGCTGTTTCAGGAATGGCTGGAATGCTGCAATACCCAGGCCGAAAGGAAGCGCAATCGCAAACCGCATTGCAAGGTATGAGAAATCAAGTTTGGCAAACATCATGAGTATGACAATATACCCCTCAAGCAAACCAAGTTTAATCAAATCAAGAGAATCCATGCGGGGAAGAGCTACAGCATATACAATAATTGCAAAAGTCATAAGAATCTTAATCCTCCCGTCAATACGATGGATGGGAGATTTCCCGTATGTCTCGCGCTCAAGTTCAGTCAGAGTGATATGCATTTATTTCACGACCCGCAGGAGTTCATCCCTTGCCTCTTCAAGCGTGAATTTGACGCCGACAGGCACACCTTCTTCCTGTAACATTTCCATAAGCTGGGCTACAATGGGCAGGCGCAGGTGAGTTTTTTTGATGAGTTCGGGTGATGAGAATATTTCAAGAGGAGATCCGTCGCCAATTATTTTTCCTTTCGACATTATGCATACCCTGTCTGAAAGCAGCGGCACTATGTCCACTTCATGCGTTGCCGTTATGATGGTTATCCCGAGGTACCTGTTCATTTCATTTATGAGCTTTATGAGGCGCATCGCCCCTCCCGGGTCAAGTCCTGCGGTCGGTTCGTCCAGCACGAGCACCTCAGGACGCATTGCAAGTATGCCTGCTATGGCGACTTTCTTTTTCTCGCCTGTGCTCAGGTGGTGCGGCGCCCTTTCCTCAAAGCCTGTGAGCCGCACGGTTTCAAGCGATTCCCGTACCCGTTTTTCGATTTCATCAGGGCTTAGACCCAGGTTCATTGGTCCAAAAGCCACATCCTGTTTGACAGTCGGTGCAAATATCTGGTCGTCAGGGTCCTGGAATACGACGCCAACAGTCCGCCTTACTTCAAGGATGTTCTTGCCGCTTATCGACTCGCCTTTTATCAGGACCTCCCCGCTTGTTGGTTTAAGAATGCCGTTGAAGTGTTTGAAAAGTGTGGATTTCCCCGCGCCGTTCGCTCCTATTATCGCGATGCGTTCACCGGGTTTTGCAGTGAAGTTGATGCCATCCAGCGCGGTTATTTTTCCGCGGTAGATATGTGTTAGGTTTCGCGTCTCGATTATGTTCATAAAGCGACACCTCGCTTTATGCGGTGTTCAGGTATGCTTCGCATACCTATATTTTTAACGCATAGGAATATATAAACGCATTTTCTTATCTCGCTATTGAATAGATAAGTTGATTTCATATATTTTATTGGATTATCAATCCCGGTCAGATAATTAACCACGGAGGACACAGAGAGCACAGAGAATTGTTTATTTTTTCTCTGTGTCCTCTGTGCTCTCTGTGGTTTTTTATAAAACTTTCTAATATTTTTCATTTTATACCCTTTTCAGCAGCTTTGCAGCACCAAGCCATACTAAAATAATTACCGCAAATCCGATAATAATAGCAGCCACTTTTCCCATCTCTCCCATGCCCGGTATGGAATAATTTGAGAAAAGAGGCGTTATTGCGCTGTTTATTTCACGTTTCAGGACAAGACTTGCGGTTTGCCCGAGCCCGTCCGGATTGCCGGAGGTAAGGAATGGCGCTGCAATAGCAAGCCCGAATAAAGCAACAATTCCGGCGGCAGCCACCTTTACAGTGCTGACTTTTTTGGGTGCGTCTTCTTCAACTATGTCAGGGCGCGCTTTTATGATGGCGCCAAATACTATGACCGTTATAAGTCCCTCTCCAATCCCTGCCACGCCCTGGAATGTGCTCATGAGGAGCGCACCCTGTTTTAGCGGGAATGTGCCGGCAAGCCACAGTTCAAATGCAAGGGCGATTGCTGGTAAAATCATGCTGAGCCATGCACCTGCAAATATTGCAACCGGGCGTTTTATTGATAATTTGCATAATCCTACATAACTGTAATATCCAAGGAAACCGCCGATAATCCCCATGTTCATGATATTCGCTCCCATTGCAGTTATCCCGCCGTCCCCGAAAAGGGATTGGACTGCGAGCACAAGCGTCATCAAAAGGACTGCCGCCCACGGGCTTGCGAATATAATTGCAGTGAGCGCAGCCCCGACAACATGCCAGCTTACGCCGGCCAGCATCGTCACAGGCATGAGCAGGTTAGCTGCGATATTTATTGTCTGCAGGACGAACATGCCTGCCGCAAGCACGCCGAATAGCGGTATCATGTTTTCGTTTAAGTCTTTGCGCGCCCATTTTACAGATCGTGCGATAAATAATATTGCGATTATCCAGTAGATTGCAGCCTGTTCCAATGGGATGTAGCCGTCAGGGATATGCAAATTTTATACCTCCTTAGTTATTAATAATTTTTAAATACCAACATATATAGTATTACGAATTTACAATTTTGTAATACTAAATATCGCATAATAAATCGTTATAGTATATGTAGATTCTGGTAATCAAAATTATTAAAATTAATGGCGGATAGCCCGGCAAGGATTCGAACCTTGGTCGCAGGATCCAGAGTCCCGCATGATTGACCGCTACACTACCGGGCTTCGCAAGGTTTGCATAATTAGACTTTTTACGTATTAATCTATCGGAGTAAGCTCAAATATGCCAGTATTTTCGTTGGACTCGTTTTATTTCTTCCAGTCGTTCCCTTACTTTCGAACTTATGACCATTTG
The DNA here is from genome assembly GCA_049303315.1 of Candidatus Methanoperedens sp. Lineage (GTDB taxonomy): Archaea > Halobacteriota > Methanosarcinia > Methanosarcinales > Methanoperedenaceae > Methanoperedens. Next base: position 104,675 of record JBAQMZ010000053.1, on the reverse strand, counting down.
TTTCCTGTCAGGCTCGTTTCCCATAAAAACATTAAGCACTGCCGCAACAGAATGCGCAAGCAGCCCAAGGTCGTATCCGCCTTCAAGTACAGCGCCGAGCTTCCCATCACAGGTTTCCTTAGCTATTGATTTTACAATGGATGCAAGCACAGCAAAACCATTCACGCTCATTCTCATCTGGGCAAGCCCGTCGTTGGCACAGGCATCCTGTCCTGCGCTGACAAGAATCATGTCCGGCCGGAATTCAAGTGCAACAGGAACGAGTATCTCATCAAATGCTGCAATGAACCCTGAATCATCAGTTCCCGCAGGCAGAGGCACATTGATGTTGTAGCCCTCACCATTTCCACTTCCAACCTCATCCAGCCATCCAGTTCCCGGATAATGGGGATACTGGTGTGTTGAGAAATAAAGTACCGACGGGTCATCATAAAATGCCTCCTGTGTCCCGTTACCGTGATGAACATCCCAGTCCACTATCAGGATGCGCTTTTTTCCTTTTTTCTGTGCATGGCGCGCCGCAATCGCAACATTATTGAAAATGCAGAATCCCATTCCTCTCCCCGGTTCTGCGTGATGCCCCGGCGGTCTTACAAGCGCAAAAGAGGAATCCGCTCCATCAAGCAGCGCATCAACCCCAGTAATCGCGCCGCCTGCTGCAAGGAGCGCAACATTGTATGAATCGCGGCATAATATCGTATCGGGGTCAAGCGGGAGTTCAAGTTCGGAGTACCTTCTGGCTTTTTCTATGTATTCCTGCGAATGGATGTATCGAATTTCCTCAGGAGATGCATATCTCGGTTCAATAAGTTCAAGCTGTTCCATCATTCCAGTCTCTTCAAGACGGGCGATTATGGACAGCAATCGCTCTTTATTCTCAGGATGCGACCCAGTCTCATGTTTTAAATAATCCGGGTGGTAAATAATGCCTGTTCGGGACAAGACTTTAAAAAATTCCCGGTTCTTTACGGTGAGAACTTTCACCGCAGAGAACTCAGAGTTCGCAAAGATACGTTAAAAGTTAAGCCAGCTTTTTCCCGGCATTCGGTCCGTATGTCGCATCGTATATTTCTTTAACATGAAAGACAATGGCTGCTTTTCCCGGTAGTTTCTTGGTATCCGCCATTTCTTTTGCGCTTGAGTACCTGTCGCCCCTGTTTTCGATATCCACTGTCCCTTTTATCTGGTATGATTTCTTCGCATCGCCATCATATGCGACTATTGCCATAACTGGATTGGTTTCAATGTTCTTTCGTGTCTTGTTAAAAAAGTTATCCACGAATAATATAGTTTCATCATCAAGGATTTTCCACATGGTCACAAATACAACGTTTGGTTTCCCGCTTTTATCTGCTGTCGCAATCGGCAACGGTTTTTGCTTGGAAACAACATCCTTTATTTCGGGGGGCATTTTCACCATAATTTATCACCGTTGTTCGTTTAGTATGCATTGGTCATAAAGTTTTTGATTGAGGTTTGATGCCTGAAAACTCGAAAAACCACAAGTAATATAAATCAAAAATACAATCAGTCAGCCAATGAAAATCTACAGGACATACGAGGATTTGCCAAAAATCAAGCTGCCGCTGGGGCAGGAGGTTTTTATAAGCGACAGTACTATTCGTGACGGCTCCCAGATGCCCGGGATAGTGATGAAAAAAAAGCACAAGACCGAGATTTATGAGTATCTCCATAAAATCGGGATTGAAAAACTTGAAACCTTTGTCTATAACGAGCGCGACAGGGAAGCGGCCAAAGAAATGCTTGATCGGGGATATGAATTTCCAGAAGTCACAGGATGGGCGCGTGCAAATCCTAAGGATATTGATTTTGTGCTCAGTATGGACGGGATAGAAGAAACGGGCATTCTGATGTCGGTCTCCGACTCACATGTCATTGACAAGATGGGTCTTAAAAGCCGTGAAGAGGCTGAAAAGAAATATACAGATGCGCTGCAGTATGCAGTTGACCACGGGCTTCGCACAAGGGCGCATATAGAGGATATGACCCGCGCGGATAACGAGGGTTTTGTGTTCCCGCTAATCAGTAAATTGCTTGAGATAGACCCGGACTGCATAATACGCCTGTGCGATACAGTTGGCTATGGTGTTCCTTTCCCTGAGGTGGACGAGCCATACGGCATTCCTTATATTGTAAAGAGATTGCGGGAAATCGGCACAAAAAACATAGAGACCCATGTCCATGACGATTTCGGAATGTCTGTTGCATGTTCGCTCGCTGGATACTGGTACGGCGCAAACTGGTCAAGCCTTACATTCCTGGGAATAGGGGAAAGAGCAGGGAACGCAGAGCTTGAGAAAGTGGTATTGTTCCTTATTCAAAGGGTTGAAGGATTCCAGAAGTATGATTTAACATCAATAACAGAATTTGCACGGTTCATGGAACGGGAAATCGGGATACGGGTGCCACGCAATAAATCGGTTGTGGGAAAAAATATCTTTGCCCATGAAAGCGGTATCCATACGGCTGGAATAATAAAGAATCCATTCACGTATGAGCCTTACCCGCCAGAGCTTGTCGGGGGAAAGAGAGAATTGATGATAGGCGATTCCTCCGGGCTTGAGGTGATACGCTATAAAGTCGAGGAGACGCTTAACGAATTGATGCACGTTGCCACTACGGTTGAAAAGACCGACCCGCGCGTGAAGGCCATACAGGCTGATATCCAGAAATTGTATAACGAGGAGAAGCGCATTTCTGCAATTTCGGACGAGGAACTCAAGAAATTTGTTGAGAAATATTTCATGCTTGAGTCGATTATCGAGAAGCACAGCAGCAATGATATGCACTCGCGGAACAGGAAGAAATAAATTAATAAGAAAAAAGAAATTAATTGTTGCTGTAACCTGACACTAACTCAGAACTTCATCCTCTGGCTTTTGCCGCTGTCAGCCTCCGTAACCCTTGTGCCAGGTATATCGCGTGTACCGCATTGGGGTTGTCTGTACGGTCATAGATTTTGGCGCTGCCGTTCTCCCGCAAGGACCTATCAACACGATTTTTCCAGACTTCGTAGGTCTGGAGGTTAATATATTGATATTTAAGTATATAGGGTTAATCCACCGCTTAGTTTTGTGTAAATAGTCCTTCTGGGTATAAAGTAAGTGCTTTGACTGTTGATTACAGAAAGCTTTCAGGCATAGTTATCAGTTTTCCAAACAAAGCCTTTTCTTTAAATCCTCAAATCGCTTTCTTCTGCCTGCATAACTATGATGACTACTAAAAGCTTCTACGGATTTGTTTTCAACTTCAGAAAAAATTCTTTTCAACTCAGAGCTATCCACTTCTTCGTTCTTTAATGACGTCTGAATTGTTTTTGCAACTTCATTCAAAGGTTTCGATGCTGTAGCCACGTACGATTCTATTATGCCATTTACTCTATTATAGTGAATTTGATGAATTTCGGCAGATTCTGCGCCTTCTACTTTTACCATAAATTATACCTTATAATTTTGATGCTAAGTTCTGTGTTTCTCACTGAACTTTTACTCCTCTCGTTTCGGAACTTCTGCGCCACATGCCATGCATTCGTACATCTTTATAGTATTGATTCCCTTTGTGCTAAAATCTTTGAAAACTAATGTACCGCCACAATAAGAACAGCTATCTCCCTGTTTTTCATTTGCCTGCTTCTTTACAACATCACCAACAACTTTACCAAGAAAAGAAAATATCTTTGTCATATTTTTCACTCTACCTTCCATGATACCGATTTTACTTCTATAGGCAATTTCTTATAGTCAGGTGTATACAAGTTATTAAAATTTAATTCAATTTTCAACCCTTCCGCCTCCCTTGGAACTCGAAACAAGATTTTGCCTCTCCTTGTATGGGCTGGATATAAGTCCTCATTCGTTCCAAGTGTATCCTTATGTTTATAAGGGTCATAAGATTCTTGAGAATGGCTAAAACCTGCTGCGTCATTCATTTGGAAAGGGTTGCCTATAAACATAATTCCTTTATCACCTGTGTTCTTAATCTCAACATCTACTAAGAAAAATGTATCATTTACTTTCCAAGGATAATCGACTGAGATGCTGTCTGTTTTATTAACCGATATTACGGTAACTTCTATTCCTGGTAATTTAGCAGTTTCTCCTATTTTAAGAGTTAATTCAGTTGGTGCTACGGGCGTTTCCGTTTGTATCGGCGTAGTCGCGGGACTCTCTGGTGCTACACAACCTGATAGTATGACTAATAAAAATAAAACGGTAAGTAAAAAAACCACTCTTATTTTTGCTTTCATGTTTTCAACCATCAATACGTTCTGTAGCTTTTTATATTTCTATTGATATAACCTTTTGGTATAAAATCTATATGCACGCCAGCAATGACGATTACCTCATTGATTTGCTTTTTTGGCTACTTGCGAAATGTAAAAAGTGACGTGACTGTGCAAAAAGTCAGAGGTTTGGCAACTTTTTACACAAAACCCCACCCGTTTTGGGGAGTGGCATCCACATGGCGCAGCCATGCGTGTGTGCGGAGTCGAGAAACCGCAGGGTTTCGGAGCATTCATCCCCTCAGCATTTTCATGATATCGTGTTTGGTCACCATACCTATGGCTTTTCCCTTTTCAAGCACAAGCACAGCAGGATTCTTTTCCAGGATCCGTGAAACCGTATTTGCATCCGAGGTAGGTGAGACCGTGGGAAAAGAATCTCCCATGATGTTCCGCACAAGAAGGTGGGACACTTTCTTTAGGTCCTGGTCTGTCATCGAACTCACTATCTGGTCGGTTGAGATGCTTCCAACAGGTACTCCGTTATCGATTACAGGCATCTGGGAAAAACCGTGTTCTTCCATTATCCTGGCAGCATCCTCCATGGAACTGTCCGAGCTTGTATGTATGATGGGTGCGTGCATAATATCCCTGACCACGATACGTTCTTTCCTTGCCGCATCGAAAGCATTGAATATCTTGCGAAGTGTGGAAAGTCGGGGGTCCACGTCGCCTGATTCGATGCGTGCAATCAGGGGCTGGCTTACCCCGGCGCGTGTGGCGATTTCGTGCTGGGTGAGCTTAAGTTCAAGCCTCAGCTTTTTTATGTCTTCGGGTGTGGGGAGGAACATTATATTACTATGGGTAATAAGTTATATATTAGGATTACTATGACCAATGATTTACAATCCGGCGACGTCAGTTCTGAGAGTGTTTGCCTTTTCCGTTAATTATAAGTCAATTAATAAACTCTTTGAGCATGATTATTAAGCATGGAACTTAACAAATACAAAAACCTGACCCGGGGCATTTCAGATACCTACGTAAACGTGCATCCCATACAGCGGGGCGGCGTGCTCACAGCGGAAGCGCGTAAGGCTCTTCTTGAATTCGGGGATGGCTACTCGGTATGCGATTACTGCTTCGAGGCGAGGGTTGACCTTGTGGATAAGCCCCCGGTACATGATCTTGTCCAGGATGTGGCCGAGTTCCTGAATATGGACGATGTCAGGTTCACTGCCGGATGCAGGCATGCCAAATGGGCTGCCATGCACATGGTGTGCGAGCCGGGTGATACCGTGGTGCTTGACGCGCTGGCGCATTATACATCCTATCTTGCAGCCGAGGCGAATAAATTGAATATCGTTGAAGTGCCGCATAATGGTTATCCAACTTTTGAGATTGATATCGACGGATATGCCAGGAAATTCGAGGAAGTCGAGCAAAAGACAGGCAAACTCCCGGCAATGGCAGTTCTGACGCATGTGGATTACAGGTATGGCAATATCGCTGATGCCGAAAAAGTGGGAAAAATCTGCAAGGAATACGGCGTCCCTTTCCTTTTGAATACAGCTTATTCGTCAGGCATCATGCCAGTTGACGGCAAGAAGCTCCATGTTGATTTCCTGTGCGGCTCGGGGCATAAGAGCTGGGCAGCGTCGGCGCCTATCGGGATACTTGCCACCACATACGAGTGGAGCGGCAAGGTTTTCAATAAATCCACATGCCGCGGCGACTGGAGCGGACGCGGATTCACGAAAAAGGAAGTTGCGCTTTTTGGCTGCTCACCCGTATTTGGCGCGCCGGTTGCAACGCTCATGGCATCATTTCCCGCAGTGGTTGAAAGGGTCAAGCACTGGGATGAAGAGGTAAAGAAAGCGCAGTATTTCGTAAAAGAGCTTGAAAAAATCGAGGGATTCCACCAGATGGGTGTTAAACCAAAGCAGCATCCGCTTATGAATATTGAAAGCCTGCCCCTTCATGAAATAGCTGAAAAGGATAAGCGCAGGGGCTATTTCCTGTATCATGAATTGAAAAAACGAAAGATAGTGGGGCTCCATCCAGGCATGAGCAAGAATTTCAAGATTAATACCTATGGCTTGAAATGGGAACAGGTAGAGTATGTCGCCAGAGCTTTCAAGGATATTGCGAGAGAAAACGGAATAAAAGTCGAGGATTGAAAATGAACAACACTAAACGAAGGGTATGCGAATGCATACCCAACACCACGTAAACTGGGGTATCGGTTTATGGATTATTCAGAATTATCAATGAAATTCAGGAAATTTTTTGAACTTCCGTCATCGCCTGTCGCGGTCAGGATACTGAGCGATAGCAATGAACAGAAAACAAGCACTTCTCCCATGCGGTTTTGTGAAATGGTGAGGCGAAGCGCAGTATATGGCGAAAGTTTCATTTTTGGCGTTGAAGAGCTCACATGCACAAGCGCGGAACTTGCGCTCGGCTTTACGGAACCGACATACGGTGAAGTCTATCCGCGTATAAAACCTGCGAACACAAAATTAGTGAGCGTCTCCCCTCTTGAAAAAACAGAGAAAAAACCTGATGTTGTTGTCGTTATCGGGACACCGCGCAAAATAATGCGCGTATCCACAATCCTTTCGCAGTTGCATGAAAAACAGCCCGTTGAAGTTAAGTTCAAGGGAGAATTTGCAGTATGCGGTGAGTGTACAGCCATCCCTTTCATGGAGAAAAAGGTAAACCTGTCCCTCCTATGCAACGGTGCGCGGATGTTCTCCGGGTACAGGGACGATGAAATAGTAATGGGCTTCCCGCTTGATGATTTTATCCGCCTTGCAGAGAGCACTGAAGAAAAGGAGATTACAAGCGCTCTTTGCGGCTGCATCATGGATGACATTCCGGCAGGCGCCGTGGCTGCGATTGAAAAAATAGGATTCGGCAAAGGGACAGACCAGTTCTTCGGGCGGTTCGGGAGTGAGATTGTACGGCTGTACACGCCGAAAGAAAAAGACGGTAAAATTACTTCACTGACGCTGCATGTGCCTGTTAAATTCAAGGATAATGAAACTGCGTCAAATGTCAATGAAAAGGCGAAAGAGATACTGGAAAAGCCTTTGCTTCACAGGGTAAGGGATAACTGGATTGATATTGCGCTTCCTTTGGACCTGGGCGAAACGCTGAACAGGGCGAGCATGCGCGGTGAGAAGTTCGAAACGATTGTGAGGGTCGGGATTGACACGATATTAAAGGAAGTGGAGAAGGTTAAGAGAAAAAGCGCTGGCTGAGAAAGCTTTATAGGCCAAAAACGCTAACAAGCCCGTGTATCATTAAGTACGGCGTATAGGTGACTGCAACAAGGTCTATTTCTTAAATCACAATCGCAGCTCTTAAGTATGACCGGATTCATTTTCATAATGGGGATATGAGCTTCCTGATCAGGTTCGCACGCCAGTGGATTGCAGGAGATACCTTAGATGACGCCATTTCGCGCGCACGAAAAGAAAACAATTCAGGGATAGGAGGCATCATCAATTTCCTCGGGGAACATGTCAGGGAGGAAGCTGAAGCCAAAAAGAATATAGAAGAAAACCAGAGAATCCTGAAAGCCATCGAAGACTCAAAGCTCAATGCATCCCTATCTATAAAACTCACACAGCTCGGGCTTGAGATTGAAAAACACTTTTGTTTATCAAATGTGGAACAGATTGTAAGCAGCGCGGCATCAAAAAATATCTTTGTTTGGATTGACATGGAGAATTCGCCCTACACGGAAGATACCATTTACATTTACCTTGAAATTTTTAAAAAATATAAAAATGTTGGAGTGGCTATCCAGTCCAACCTGAAGAGAAGCGAAAGCGATGCCAGGAGAATAGCGGCATCAGGCGGTATCATCCGCCTGGTGAAAGGCGCTTACAGTGAAAAAATGGATATTGCATACACAAACCGGAAAGATATAACAATCAATTACTCAAAGCTCATGGGATACCTGTTCTATAAGAGCCCTTTTTTTGCAATCGCAACACATGACGACCTTTTGATAAACGAGGCACTTGTCGCTAACGAGGCTCATCGCAAGAGGATTGAATTCCAGATGCTTCTGGGAGTAAGGGAAGAGCTAAAAAAAGAGCTTGTGAAGAAAGGTCTTACCGTTGTCGATTATATTCCTTACGGGAAGAACTGGTTCCCATATTCTTTACGGCGGATACGGGAAAGGAAACGAAATATTCTCCTGGTTTTCAGGTCTGTTTTTGATTTTTAAGCTTCCATCTTTTTAAATACCCACGGGGCGAGGAAAGTCGAAGCAATTCCAAGCGCCGGGTACTTGAAAAAAATAAAATTCAGGTCTATCAACAGCAATATGCCTGAAATGAGATAAATAATTCCCACTATCGCAATCCCCATAACAGCTCTCCTAATCCTCTGCACATTATTTTCCGCATCCTGAAGTTTCACATATTCCTCTTCAAGCAGGTAGCCAACGCCGATACTTCCCATTACCAGTCCTATCTCAAGCTGTTCCTTTAAAAGACTGTGCTGCATGTATCCGATTGCAGCCAATATCACGGGCAGCGCCATTGCAGCAAAATATTTCGAACTGCGATTCAGTTTTCCAAATTTATTGATTACGCCGGGTTCTGCTTTAAAAAATATCAGCGCCGCTATCAAACCGAATATGATTCCGCCTATAACATCCCCGGCATAATGGACTCCCAGATAAACTCTTGATATAGAAATAGACAAAACCGCCACGGCACCCGCAAATAATATCCACTTATTTTGTATTTTGCATCCCAGGTATCCCCAGAACCCTGATGAGACTTGCGCATGGCCGCTGGGGAACCCGAATTCATTCTCCTCTATTTTATGAAGATATTCAGGCGGCCTTGGCATACTGAACAGGTTTTTTAATAAAATTGCGGCAAAAGCCGAAAAAAGAATAACGTACATTGCTCTTATGCCTGTTTTCTTACTGAAACACCAGAAAATGAGCGATGCTAAAAGGACATACGCAGGTTCGCTGCCCGCAGTTGTAATGGCTTTGAATATTTTATCAAGAAATGGACTTCCAAAGCCCTGAAGATATATGATAATGTTTTCGTTGAAAAAGAATCGGAGAGGTTCTAACATCATGTCAGAAACCGGATATAGATAGATGCCTCAGGGGCAATCCATCCAATATCAAAAAGCTATGCCTTAACAACCGCTTTTGGCGAGCGGGCTATCTTCTTGCGCTTTGCGCCTGCCGAAGTGTATCGCTGCGCAGGACCGGGGCGCTTGTATGCGAGTTCGGATTCGGGAACCATTATTACATTCCCTTTCCTGCCTTTAACCCTGCCCCATTTTGTTGTACCTGTTTTTCCCATGTAATCTATATCCTCCAGAGTATTTGTTTGACTCCACAATAATTCCTTTTATTCATATACCTTTCCCCGTTTCAATTCTCTTCTTTATCATATACATCTGCACTTTCTTGGCTTTTGCCTGGCGCAGAACCCGCTCAAGACCAGCCCTTTCAAGCGGCTCGGTTTTAATATATCCCCTGTGTCCGCCGCATCCTTGAAAAGCTCAAGCCCAAGCCCTGTCCTTGCAAGTACTGTCGTGTAACCTTCGTTTGACCCGACACCGCCGAAAGAGAGGTCTGATTTCTCAGCCGTTAAATCCGTGCATACCGTGCATGAGCCGCTCCGGATCGCATCGATTTCGCTCAGGGGGAAGATGTGTTCCGAATCTGTTTTCACCCTGAGTTTTCCTTTGCGAATCTTCATTTCCGTTACGGCGGAAAGCGGGATATTTTTTGATTCAAGGAAGGATTTGAGTCCCTCGTAATAAAAAGTGTCCATGCAGAATAAACCCAGTTTCAGTATATTCGCCCTCATGAACATATGCAATAGCCCATACGGTGATTTTTGCATCTTATAAACAGCGTCGATATTGCATGACGGGCCGACAAAAGCTATGGAGCGTGAGCCTCTTTTTATGGCGCTCATCAGCGATTCCATGGTCAATGAATGCACGTATATCGAGCCTGCCGAGCGCAGTATATCTTCCCGTGTCTGCGCCACTATCGGCACAGGTTTCCACGGTTCTTCATCGCTTTTCACGGTCACCACGGCGCTGTCGATCAAGCCTTCTTCCAGGGCGTACAGCAGCATTGAAGTGACCACGCCGCCGTCCTGCCCTTTCACCTCAGGAATTAAGGTTCTTGCAGTAAAGACATCGCGCACGCTCCCGATGAGGCTTGATTCGGTGGTTATGGTACGGGGGCACTGGTTGTAGCACACGCCGCATGCGGTGCATGGCCCTTTGAGGGTCGGCTTTCCGTTTACCACTGACAGCACTTCGCAGCTTGCAACGCATGCCCCGCAGAGGGTGCAGATGCCGGGTTCGATGATTTCGCGCTTGAGCTTGCCGAATGAGATTCTCTCTTTGTCCTTCAGGGAGCGCCGGACGCGGATTACGCTTTTGTCAAGCTCGTCGAATTTTCTCTTACATTCTTCGGAGCAGAAATAGTACTCTTTGTTTTTGTAAGTGGATTTGAATGGTGTTGTTTCGTCAACGGTTTTTTTGCAGATAGGGTCGATTGCCATTAGATGTTAATTTTATGCGGAAGGTTAAAATGGTTTCCGTTCTCATTCGGATTACTCGTTATCTAAATCCAATAACGGCGGGTTGAGGTCAGTTTTTGGCGCAAACTATTAGAAAGTATTAAAGCTTGTTAGACTTATCTGGGATTGAATGGTGGACTGGAAACAAATAGAAATCATAGTCGGGACAGATACCGAAGCTCATATAAAAAAGCACGGGGTCATTATATCAGAAGTCTTCAATGTCCTTAATGGTTTGACTTATTCCCGCAAGACCAAAGTTGCAGGAGAGACAAGATATGCCATACTCGGAGAATCATATGGCAGGATTCTAATGGTGGTTTTAATACCACAATCTACCAAAAGTTTCTATCTTCTTACTGCCTATGAGCCTTCGGATGGGTATAAAAAGTTATATAGGGAAAGATGCAAAACATGATTACAATGAAAAAATATACGCAGGATGAGAGGGAAAAGGCGATAAAAGAAATAGAAGAGGCACCAATCAAGCCTGAAGAGTGGGAGGGGCCGCATGAAACAAAGGTTACTTCTTTTAGATATGTGGATGATGTTTCGGATAGAAAGAAGAAAGGGTGGTTCTCTGGATTATTTGGCAAAATAAAATCTATTTTACATCCTGCCTGAGTTTATTATTGCTTTGCAGGAAGTTTAAATGTCATAGGATTTTTCCCGCATCTCTCTGACTATTGATGTAGTATCCTTTTCCTCATTCGGTGTGAGCCACTTATTGGTATATTTCGCAATATTGTATTCATCCAAGAGTTTTACGATAGACTTAGAGTGTCCATAGTATATCCTTTGTGAAATTTCAGGACCCGCTGGAAAGTCACAATCGTATGTCAAAATTATTTCTTCAATCTCTTTCTGACATCTGAGCAAAAAGTTGAAGTAACCTTCTTCATTTTCACAACATCCGTATCCATCTCGTATGTAGCTATCCCACATTGCGAAAAATCTGGGGTTAAAAATATGGAGAGTCTTAGAAGCACCTGTATAGTTATTCCTGTTTTTTCCAGTATTTATAAAGGTCTGAAATATCTTAGTAATTTCTTCATGATATTCCCATAAATCCATTTTTTCAATATCCCATTTCTTGACATAATCTGGGACTTGCTCGATAGCTTCTTTAAGTTTTTCCACATCCACTGGAACTCTTCGATTCCATTCCCGCAAAAAGTATCTTATATCTTCTACCAATTTTTCGGTCGGTCTCCCATAAGCAACAAGCTCTAAATAAGAACGCTCCCTTATTTTTTCCTCATCATGAAGAATAATGGGGAATGCATTTTCACTATTTTTATCGTCAGAAGCGTATGCATTTACACCTTTGAGCAGTTCTTTATAGTGCATGTTTTATCACTAGCTTCTTCCTTAACTCCCCTCCACGCTATAATAATACTCCCCCTCAGCCTTCTGCGTCCTGTCAAGCTGCGAACCCAGCTTATTCACCCTCGGTCTCTTGGTCTCCTCATCCCGCCTGAAGGTAATCCCAATCCCTTTAAGGAACCTGTTCATCCCCTGACGCATGTCAAAAGGTCCATGAACCTCACCCCTCTTCATCGGCTCACCCTCGAACACGAGAAGCCTGTCGCTCAGCATGTCTATCATGTAGATATCATGGTCAACCACCATTGCAGTTACCTTGTTGTTCTCGGCAAAGCGCCTTATGACCTTCGTAGCCAGCACCCTCTGCTCAACATCAAGATGCGCCGATGGCTCATCCAGTAGATACAGGTCTGCCGTTCGCGATAAACATGCTGCAATCGCAACCCTCTGGAGCTCACCGCCGCTTAAATCGTCAAGCTTCTGCTTCATAAGCCGCTCAAGCTGAAGCGGTCGTAATATCTCTGTCTGGTAATAACTTGTATCGACTTCCCTGCTTAAAGAGCGAAGATAATCAGAAACCGGAACCGGGTCCTCGGCTTTGATATACTGGGGTTTGTAAGACACCTTGATATTCATATCTATCTTTCCGCCCGTAGGTTCTATTTCTCCTGCCAGTATCTTTACGAAAGTAGATTTGCCAATCCCGTTCGGGCCAACAATCCCGGTGACTTCGCCTTTCCTTATCTCGCCGCCCTGCGCAATGAGTTCAAATCCCTCTTCATATTTTTTGGAAAATTGTTCAAACTTCAAAAGGGAAGGCACATCCTTCGCTGCCTGTGGCGCATGAATATCGAACTTTATGGCTTCGGTGCGGATTCGGACATTCTCCTCGCGCAGGAAACCTTTCAGGTATTCGTTAATTCCAATTCTCACCCCTTTCGGATGGGTAATGACGCCGAAACCACCGGGCGTGCCGTATGCGATATGAACGACATCCGCAAGCAAATCCAGGATTGCAAGGTCATGTTCTACCACCATTACGGCTTTATTCTCAGCCAGTTCCCTGATAATCCGGGCGGCTTTTATCCTCTGGTAAATATCAAGATAAGGACTTATCTCGTCAATGAAATAGAAATCCGCATCCCTTGCAACACATGCTGCCAGCGCCACTCGTTGGAGTTCGCCGCCGCTTAATTCGTCGATTTTGCGGTCAGTGATATCTGCGATGTCAAGCCTTGATACGAGTTCCTTAAGAACTCCTCTTTCGTCCGTTTTTGATAAAAGCTGCGAGACTTTCCCTTTGAATTTCCTGGGTATCATGTCCACATACTGCGGCTTTTGAGAGGTCTTTACCTTTCCCTTCGATACGCCTTCAAGATAATCGGCAAGCGCGGTACCTGCATAATATTCAAGTATTTCTTCCCACCCTATCCTTCCGCGCCCGAGGTTAGGCTTCAAAGTTCCTGAAAGTATGTTTATAGCTGTGCTTTTTCCTATCCCGTTCGGGCCGAGGATGCCGGTCACTTTCCCGACAGTCGGGACTGGAAGCCCGTATAATGCAAACCCGTTCTTACCATACCTGTGAGTCGCCTCCTCAAGTTTTTCAGGCAGGCTGATAATCATGATTGAACCGAAGGGGCAGCGGTTGACGCAGATGCCGCATCCCACGCATAATTCTTCCGAGATGACGGGTTTTTCATCTTCCCCCATTACTATAGTCTCATCGCCCGTTCTCACTCTCGGGCAGAATTTGATGCATTGAAGCCCGCACATCTTGGGCTGGCATCTATCCCGGTCTAAAACAGCAAGTCGCATTAAACACCTACTTCATGGGTTTAACAGCAGCACCCAGATAACCCAAAAGTAAATTATGACCAGAAATTCCACATACAGCCAGTCTTTTTTTTCAAATTCCTTTACCTTGACCCCGATTAAAGGATAAATTCCTCTCTGGATGTAATATGAGAGGAGAAGAATCAACAGGACGACCGAAAACCAGGAAACGTCTTTGGCAAAACCAAATTTTACAAAAAACAATATGGCAAAAGCTGCGCTTATAAATGCCGGCAATACCGTTTTTTTGATTCCTTCAATGAATTTCTGCTTCCGCTCTTCCGGCTTAGCGCTTTTCGCAACCGGTACTTTTTCAATTTTCTTTTCTTTTTCGGTCACCACTATCACTTTTTCCTGTAAATCATCGTTCCGATACCTTCACGGGTGAACAGTTCAAGCAGCAGCGAATGCGGGGCGCTGCCATCGATAATATGAACCTGTTCAACTCCTCCTTTGAGCGCAGCGGCGCTTGATTTAACCTTGGGTATCATACCGCCGCTAATGATGTTATTTGCAATAAGTTTATCAATCTCATCGAAAGCTATTCTGGAAATACGTGTTTTTTTGTCATTCGGGTCACGCAGGATTCCGGGTACATCCGTAAGAGCTATCAGTTTTTTTGCACCGAGAGCCGATGCTATATCTCCCGCCACCGTGTCTGCATTTACGTTAAGGTCATTCCCTTTTTCATCTGTTGCTATTGGTGAAATGACCGGGATATATCCCTTGCCTGCAAGAATCATGACTATTTCAGGATTGATAACCGCTGTCTCGCCAACCCAGCCAAGGTCGATTTCTTTCTCCACACCGCCAACGGTCACTCGCTGGGGAGCCAACTTCTTTGCTACAATGAGCCTGCCGTCGCTCCCTGAAAGACCGATGCCTTTGCCGCCGTGTTTACTTATCAGTGAAACTATCTTGCTGTTTACATTTCCAACGAGCACCATTCGCGCAATCTCAAGCGTTTCGTCATCCGTAACCCGCAAACCCGCCACAAATTCCGGTTTTTTCCCCATGCGTTCCATTTTCTCTGTAATCTCTGGTCCCCCGCCGTGCACTATCACAGGATGGATTCCCACGAATTTTAAAAGGACGATATCCTGCACTATCATCTCCATAATTTCGGGGTCAACAATGGCATGACCTCCCATTTTGATTACCATCATAGAGTCATAAAACTCGCGGATATATGGTAATGCTTCGATAAGGATATTCTCGCGTTTCTGCATAAGAGGGTAAAATGGGGAGATGGATATTAAAACTTATTCTTGATTTGACCGCTGTACAATAAAAAATGAATGAATTGCCAAAATACTAAATTATAGCCTTCAGCAAATCCTTATCACGCAAGAGACCCAGAAGTTTTCTTGTGCTATTTATTACCGGCAACTGGTCAATCCTGTTACGCCTCATTTTCCTTGCACAATCACTGGCCGGCGAGCTTAATGTGGCAGTTTCCTGCTCCCCTTTGAGTTTCATGATATCCTTTACAGGCGAATTGGGCAGCTTGATTTTGGAAACGCTGTAATACAAGCTCATGGTATCGCGCATTGATTCCCATGTCCATGCATCGTCATCTGACCCCGCTGACATGTCTGACATCTCGGTTTTGTCCTCAATTACGCTTGCGCTGATAAGGTCCTTATCCGAAGCCACGCCGACCAGCGTCAGGTTCGCATCCAGGATGGGGACTGCTTTTACATCGGCAAGTTCCATGATAGCGCCTGCTACTGAAAGAGGGGTTTCGCTCCAGACAGAAACCACATGATTCCCAATAAATTCACTGATGGGGGTATTGATGTTCAGCCTCCCAATAGCGCCAACTATATCCGCTATAGTTATAAGGCCTGAAAGATTGTGGTCCTCCACCACAGGCAACCGCCTGATATTATTTTCAAGAATTATACGGGCAGCTTCCACTATTGAATTATCAGGCCCTATTGTAATGGGGTTCCGTGTCATCAATATTGCAATTTGTTCTTCTTCCGGATGCTTTAATAAATCAGTCCTTGTCACTATCCCGACCAGTTCACCGCCTTTTACAACCGGGACACCGGAAATATGCTTTGTTTTTAATATTTCAAGAACTTCATCCCTGGAACCCGGCAATTCAGCTCTCGCAACATCCCTTACCATTACTTCTTCAACCGTAATGCTTTCCGGAGTATCAGCCATTGTTTTTCTCCTTTTTTTCATTTTTTCTTATTTTTTCCCGCGGACTACAAGCACAGGTATTTTTGAGTTCCTTACCACTTTTTCAGCAACACTGCCCAGGAGGAATCTGTCAAGCCCGCTTTTTCCCAGGGTCCCCATAACGATAATTGACATTGAGTTCTTTTCGGCATATTTAATTATTTCATCAGCCGGATGTCCTTCGATTGTATTCCTGTCCACTTCCAGACCCTCGGCTTGCGCTTTATCTGCCACGTATTTTGTAGCCTCGTCTCCTTCCTGCCTTAATAGTTCGTACATGCTTTCCCATGCCGCATCCATTGGAATTGAGGCAAATGCAGCAGTATCAACCACATAAACAGCATGTAATCCCGCTCCCGTATTCTTTGCCAGGTCTATCCCGTAATCGACTGAGTTTTTTGTATATTCCGAACCGTCTGTTGCAACCAGTATTTTCTTAAATAATTTACTTGCCATAGATTCCCTCCTTCCGATTTTAGATTATGCCTATAATGTCATCAGGTCTAGCCCGCCTCACTAAACTGCTTAATGGGTTCCTTATAGCCTGCATATTATTTGATTCTTTTGTTAATATCATCAGTTTAGCTTTTTTCCCTTTTTTAATGGAGCCTGATTCCTTATCTAATCCGAGTATTTTTGCACCATTTAGCGTGCACAGCTTAAATACTTGTCTGTCGTCAAAAATATTTGTCTTGGCAAGAAACTCCATCTCAGAGAACATATTTACAGAATTCAGCATGACGTTATCAGTGCCTGCGGCAACGAGGATTCCTTCATCCAGCATTTTTTTAATTGGCGGGAACCCTGACCCTGTAATGAGATTTGAGCGGAGGCAGGCAACAACCGGAATATCAGCTTCAGCAACCGCCTTAATGTCCCTATCCGCTGCATGGGTCATATGTATCAGGAAATCGGGTTCAAGTTCCAGCGCATGGGAAATATCGGATGAGTCTCTTTCACCTGCGTGTATTGCAAATTTTTTTCCTTTTTCTCTTGTATGCCTGACAATATCCTTAATAAAATCAATTTCAAGGTCATTGGTGCTGCTCAATCCCGTTCCATCGCAGGAATCAAGATAATCCATTTCCCGGGCAAGCGGCCTTCCGAAAACCTTCGCTTCGATTTTGCTGTTATTTAACGCTTCTTTAAGCGTCAGGACTCCTGCCGTCCCGCCTTCACGGAAATCAGCAAAAGCGCATGTGCCAGTTTTTATCATATCGTGAATACTTGCCTTCATTGAGCCGACAAGGTCATCATGCGATGTTTCTTTTAAAATCCTGTGTTTTAATCCGTCAGGAGGCTGCACAAGTTCGGCCAAAGGCATCCGGGGCGGGTCTTTTATGACAGAATCGCCGATATGCGTATGCGCATTCACAAAACATGGGGCGATTATTGTGCCGGTGGAAACATTGGATTCTTCGATATTTTTTATTATGCCGTTTTCTATAGTGATATAACCATCAACAGGCTCAAACTCATCGCCAAGAATTATAGTCCCCTTGAGGGTTTGTTCCATGCGGTCAAATTGACTCTTATGATATTTGCATTTTTCGTATGATACCTTATGGTTCTAAGTCTCTATTTATGAGTTCAATTCACACTTTCCCCAGTATCCGGAGGGCAAGGTATGCAGCATTCTCACCGTTATCTATTCCCACGCATGCAACGGGTACACCCTTTGGCATCTGGACTATGGATAAGAGGGCATCCATTCCTCCGAGCTTTGAACTCACAGGTACGCCGATGACAGGCTTTTTTGTCCGCGAGGCGACTACGCCGGGGAGGGCTGCAGCCAATCCCGCTATTGCTATGAAAACTCTGGCATCACTTTTTTTTATATAATCTTCAAGCTCCACGGGATTCCTGTGCGCCGACAGGACTCGTATCTCATAATCAACTGCGGCTGTTTCCAGCACTTTTGCACAACGTTCTGCAATTCCCCTGTCCGATTCAGAACCTATCAATATCGCTATTGTTGCCATAAATCATAATAGCCGGTTAATCCATAAAATCTTTTTGTAAAAAAAATTGAGGTGTGGGGGGATGACCAATCCCCCCAACATTATGGCTTCTTATTCTATCTCATCATCTTCAAAGGATTGCTTCACATGTCTTGAAAACATGGAAAGCCACATCGAGCACATCCCATATACCATTAATCCGCTGTTGGGATAAGCGGTTTCATTAATATAATTCGAATCCTGTTCCAATTCCGCCGTGTCCTGGAAATACAATCTCATCGCCCCGTTTTTCTCAAATCCAAGTGAGATGTCCGGATACTCTGTCTGCTGGTTTTTAATCTTAACAGATGAAAAATACCTGGGAATTTTGTTCATATTATTCTTCAGCACCATATTTCAAATAGTGATACACTGCTTTTGAGATTGCTTCTTTGACAGAGGACTCTCCGGTTTTTTCCTTCAGCGCCATGACATCTTCCTGGGGTAGTACCGATTGGACGTGAATAATCTTCATCTCATTTATTCCTCCGTATGATAATAAACATACCATAATCATCATTATTATGTTGATGATGTATAAAGCTTTCGATTAAACTATTTTATATCAAGACCAATCAAAATATTAATATGTCAAGATATTCATGTCTGCAACCGAAAAAGAAAGTCCTGTATGGAGCCAGAAAAGGGCATGGCAACGAACCCTAATCTATGATTTGTGCTCAACTTCTGCAAGGACTATTTCAAGCAGAATACCTGGCTAAAAAACGACGGAGGAAAAAAGCGTATGATTGGAAGGTTCAAATTCGAAAATGAGGTATTTTACGGCGATGTAAAAGGAGAACGCGTCATTGTTGACAGGGGGTTATATAGCGATACATTTGTACTCTCAGAACTCCAGTTACTCCCCCCGACCCAGCCAAGCAAGATAATCTGCGTGGGCCTCAACTACAAAGACCATGCAAAGGAATTAAACATGCCCATACCAAAAAATCCTTTGTTATTCTTAAAGCCCCCCTCCGCGGTAATAGGTCATATGGGAAATATAGTTTATCCTGATAAAGTTAACCGGCTGGACTATGAGGCAGAACTTGCAGTAATAATCGGCAAACGATGCAAGAACGTACGGGCAGCCGATGCAGGAAGCATAATAATGGGATATTCATGTTTCAATGATGTGACGGCAAGGGACGTGCAGAAGGAAGATATCCAGTGGACAAGATCCAAGAGTTTTGATACCTTTGCCCCCGTAGGTCCTTATATAGCAGACCCGGCAGAGGGTATCAGCGATCTTCGTATTAGAACCCGGGTGAACGGTGAATTGAGGCAGGATTCAAGCACTGCCAATCTTATTTTCGGTGTGCCGCAGTTAATCGAATTTATTTCAGGCATTATGACACTTGAACGCGGAGATATAATTGCGACGGGCACGCCGCCGGGAGTTGGCGAAATCACGGTCGGCGACAGCGTCGAAATAGAGATAGAGAAGATAGGATTATTGAAAAATAGCGTCATCGGCGGAACTAACTGGATGATTAAAAATATCATGCCGGAGAAGGAAACATATTAACATACCTTCGCTTTATTAAGAATGAAAATAATTGAGATACCAAATACTGTGCTGAACAGGTGAATATAGAATGTCTGAGATATACGATAATGTATGGGAAACCCGGAAACGCAAGCCGCCAGCAAGGGAAGAGAAGAAACTTGCAGAGGTAAAACCGCCTTTTTCGGACCGCGACAGGCTGAAGGACACGATCGAACGGCGGAAAAAGAATGTGTATGGAATGAAATAAAACACGTTCATAAAGGGTTACGCCCCTTTATGACGTATAGGGGACGTGCGACGTCCCCTTGTTTTGATAAAACTTTCCTAAAGGTTTTCATTAAAATCCGGAACAATGGATAACATAGAAGTTTCAATCGTCCTGCCTGCCTATAACGAGGCGGGAAGGATAGAGGATGCCGTAGAAAAAACTGCTTGCGCCCTTCGTGGAATAACGCCATCATTTGAAATCATAATAGCCGAGGATGGAAGTAAGGATGGGACAGACAGGATTTCCGAATCTCTTGCAAAGAAATATGATTTTGTAGTGCACCTGCATTCGGATGAAAGGCTGGGAAGGGGGCGCGCCATGGTCCGTGCTTTCAAGGCATCCAGGGGAGAAATCCTGTGCGATATTGACGTTGACCTTGCCACGGATATGAAGCATCTGGGAGAGCTGGTCCAGTCAATCCGCGACGGTTATGATTTTGCCACAGGCTCGCGCATGCTCCCCCAGAGCAATGTCAAGAGACCCTTTAAGAGGGGGCTTGCAAGCAAAGGTTATAATTTTCTCACAAGGTTCATGCTGGGCTCAAAACTATATGACCACCAGTGCGGTTTCAAATCCTTCAAACGCCAGTCTCTTTTTGCGCTCATGGATACCGTTAAGGATACACACTGGTTCTGGGATACGGAACTGCTTGTCAGGGCGCAGCGTGCCGGGTATAAGATAAAGGAATTCCCGGTAGAATGGAGGCACGGCGGCGCTACAAAAGTTAATTTAATCAAGGATATATTCGGTATGGGGTCACAGATATTCAGGTTATGGTATGAATTCCTCTGGGATTGAAAATAGTCATACACTACCGATTTATATATGATGATGAACAAATCATCTCTCAATAAGAGGAAGAGGAACGACCGGGATTGTCGTTATAATAGCATTGGGCTGCCGTATTGCTGAAGCACACTCAATATAGCTATTAAAATTTAAGAAAACGTCACCTACGATTCTATGACTGACAAAATACAGCTTCTTACTGGTAAATCGGATACAAAAGACGTATTCATAGATGCACAGGAATTTGTTACCGGAAGAACGTGCGTAATAGGTCAAAGCGGTAGTGGTAAAAGCTATTTAATAGCAGTACTATGTGAACAACTGCTGCAAAATAATATCGCTTTTTGTATAGTTGATACGGAAGGGGAGTATTTCTCTTTGAAAGAAAAGTTCCAACTGCTCTGGGTTGGCGGGGAAGAAGCGGATGTTAGCATAGAAGTTGATTTCTATGACCTCATAACAAAATCAATAAAAGATAATGTCTCTTTAATTTTAGATGTATCGGATGTCCTGGATCAAAGAAAGGTTGTTTCTGATTTTGCAGGTAAATTATATGAAATCGAAAACCAGGTAAAGCAGCCGTATTTATTGATTATCGAGGAGGCTGACAGGTTTGTTCCGCAAAGCAAGGATTCTATAAAGGAAATCGAGGAGATTTCAAAACGTGGGAGAAAACGGGGGCTGGGTTTGCTCGTCGCGACGCAAAGACCCTCGCTTGTAAATAAGAATGTCCTGTCCCAGTGCGGAAACCAGTTTATCGGGAAACTAACAACAGAAAACGATTTAAAAGCGGTGGATTTGTTTTTTGCAGACAGGAAAGAACTGGAATTATTGCCTAAATTGAATACCGGCGAATTTTTTGTAATGGGAAATGTGGTGAAAGAAAAAACCAGGATGCAGACCGTCCAGAGAATAACACAGCACAAAGGGCTTACCCCGAAACTGATTCCAAAGGCGACAGGTAAAATTACCGAGTTAAAAACAAGCCTGGGCTTTGCAGGGATACCTGAAGAGACAGAGGAGAAGGTGAAAGTAAAAGAGGCTTATGAGACTGGCGAGAGAAAATTAAAAGGAGTTGAGGCGAAAATTCCAAAAGAGCAGATAGAAGCTATCGTTGATGGTAAAAGAAGGAAAAAATACTGGCTGTTCGGGGAAAAGGAGCATGTAAAATCTATCGAGCTGATTTATCATCCGCTTGTCTGGGTTGAAGTAACCGCCCCGGAGGGATTTATCACGAAGAGCCTTGCATCGCATTCACTTACATTAGACTCTGTAAGCGGCGAATTTGTGGATATTAAAAACGGGTTAAAATATTCAACAGGTATTTCTAAATTAATGGGTTTGAATGAAAACGATATCAGGATTTTGCTGGAAATTTATAGAAATAAAAAAATTACAATCGGAGATCTTGAACTTAAAACCAACCTGTCCGAGACGACAATAAGAACTATCATACACCATCTACAGGATAGAAAGATGGTAACTTTTTCAAAAGAAGGAAATTTAAAATTATATTCATTTCTTATCAACTTTGAACCCCCTGATTTAAAACAGTCTTTAAGCCGCCCTGAAATACGGCAAATTTCCGGAAGAACAAATAAACAGGCGCTTACAGAGGATGTTTTGCGAAAAATAATAAAGGGTCTGGAAGATGAAGCTGACATAACAAAATTTGAGGTTTTTTATTACCCGATATGGTTTGTAAACCTGGAAAACAGGAGCCTGAAAATAGACGGAGTCACAGGGAAGGAAATTTGAAGGCTCGGTTTGGTTTTGTAGCTATGTGAGAGCGCCAGCGCCGATGCCCTCAACCGCAAAGCGCAAATGGCAGGCATCGTGCAGTTGGTATCCTTTTATTTTCTTTTATCAAGCCCTCTCGACGACGATTTTGCCATCACACTACCCCGAACGCCTCTAACGCTACCAACACCAAAAATATTATTAACGCTATTTTTACACATTGCAGGCTAATATAATATGAGAGTTTTGGTTTAGCCTTCCCTTTTATTATTGCATCTACTTTGTCTTCCATCGATTTTCCCATTCTGCTTTTTATCGTATGATAAAATATAGTTTATGCTGCCCCCTTCCCATACGATACCATGTTTGTTATATATCTGAAAAAGGATTAAATGCCTTTGGTGTTAAGCCTTATGGGATTAAACCTGTTTGATATCTTAATCTGGTGGATGGTTTTAGAAATCATAGGTCTGGCAGCCTTTCCTATCGCTTCCCAACTTGCCCGGAATTTGAAGGACAAGGGATACTCCATCTCAAAGCCGCTCGGATTATTGCTCCTGACGTATATTAGCTGGGTTATTTCAATATTTTCCGGATACTCTTATTTTTCAGTTTTGATTTCTCTGGCGGTTATCGGGGCATGTTCATTTGTAATCTGTCTTGTAAAGGGAAAACCGCAGGTTGATAAAAAGTATTTAATCGAATTTGAACTCTTGTTTGCCGGGGCGTTTGTGGCTTTTGCGATAATCCGCGCATACAGCCCCGATATTTACTGGACTGGCGGTGAGAAATTTATGGACATGTCGTTTATTAATGGCATCCTCCGGGCGTCGCAATTCCCGCCGCAGGACCCCTGGATGTCAGGTACGGTCATGTATTATTATTATTTCGGCTACCTCATTGTAGCTGATTTGATAAAGCTCACCGCGGTTTTACCGTCCATAGCGTTCAACCTTGCAACTGCCTCATTTTTTGCCCTGACTTTTACAACAGCGCTGGGTATTGGATATAACCTCACCGAAAAAATGAAGTATGGGATAATCACTGCATTTCTTGTAACAATAGCAGGAAACCTTGTGGGTTTTTTCCAGTTAATGGATGTGTTGTTCAGCAAAAATAATGTGATAGATAACATCCTGTCTTTTAATTACTGGCCAAGTTCACGCGTGATTCCCGATACAATTAATGAGTTCCCGTTTTTCAGTTTTCTCCAGGGCGACGTCCATGCGCACATGATTTCCATCACTTTCCAGCTTCTTATTCTTCTCCTTTTGCTTAACATATTCAAATCCAATGAAATGGAGACTCTTCCGTTACTGGCGCTTGGACTGGCTATAGGTTTCCTGTATCCATTGAATACATGGGATTACCCGGTTTACCTCGTTCTGTCAGTCTTTATCATCGGTTCTAATTTATTTTTATCAAAAAAAAATGCAAAGCCAGTCGCATCAAAACAATATTTAAAAACAATCGTGGCAATAGTGGCTATGGCTGTATTCAGTTATCTATTCTATCTACCGTATCATATTTCATATAAACTCGAAAAGACTATTTCATTCGTACCCGATGGACGGACGCAGCTTGTATATTATCTCGCTATCTATGGATTGTTCCTTTACCTGATATCCAGGTTTGTCATATCGGAATCAAAAAAATCATTCCCCAGGCCACTGTATTTAATAACAGCCCTCATTTTGCTTTCAATTCTCTCACTGGCATTGAAGTTTGAATTATTGATTTTGCTTGTCCCTCTGCTAATCCTGTCAATCCTGTCATTTTTAAAAGAACAGGATAAGCCCGGTGTTTTTGTGATAATCCTGATAATAACAGGCACTCTATTATCATTATTCTGCGAGCTTTTTTATATAAAAGATGAGCTTGGAAGCGCAAATCCTGATTTTATCCGCGAAAATACGGTCTTCAAATTATATCTTGATAACTGGATTCTATGGGCTGTTCCTGCCGGCTATGCAATATTCCAATTCAGGGACTCCTTTTCCCAAAAAAAGATGTGGGGAATTTTTGCAATAATCCTTATTCTAATGGTTTCCGTATATCCCATATTTGCCACTATCGGAAAATCGGGAATGTTCAGGGGAGAACCATCCCTCGATGGCGAATTGTATGTAAAAAAGGAACATCCCCAGGATTACATGGCGATTTTGTGGTTCAGGAATATTACGGGGCAGCCTGTGGTTTTACAGGCAACCGGGGAACCGTACAAATGGAATACTTATATAACCGCATTTACAGGTCTTCCCACAGTGTTAGGATGGGGGGGACACGAAATCAACTGGAGATCGAACTATACGCAAATAAATACACGATTTTCGGATGTGAATATCATGTATACTTCCCTTAATCCGGGCGAAGTTGATGCGCTTTTAAGAAAGTACAATGTATCTTATATCTATTTTGGAGAGGTTGAGGTAAACAGATACGGAAGCCCTGGACTTTTTGATTCCCATCCTGAAATGTTTCCCAGGGCATTCGAATACGGGGATGTGGTTGTTTATAAAGTCGAGCCAAACCGTTAAAGCTTTTTACTTACAGGTTGTGCAAAAGGGCGAATGAAAGAAAGGTATAACCCGCAGGAAATAGAGGAAAAATGGCATCGTAAATGGGCTGAGGCAAAAATATACGAGACCGATCCCGATAATCAAAAAAAGTTTTTTATCACGATACCATATCCGTATTTAAACGGGAACCTTCATGCAGGTCATACCAGGACGTTCACGATAGGCGATGTGATTGCCCGATACAAACGCATGCAGGGCTACAATGTCCTTTTCCCCATGGGTTTCCATGCCACGGGAACGCCGATAGTTGGCCTGGCAGAACAGATACAGAAAAAGGACCCGGAGACAATACGTGTTTATAATAAGCTCCATGAAATACCGCTTGATGTCCTTGATAACATACAGACTCCCGAGCAAATCGTGGAATATTTCAGCAGGGAAGCCGAAGCGGCTATGAAAAGCATCGGTTTTTCAATCGACTGGAGACGAAAATTCACAACAACCGACCCGCATTACCAGAAATTCATAACATGGCAGTTTAACCTTCTCCATGATAAAAATAAGGTGGTGAAAGGAGCGCATCCTGTCAGATGGTGCCCGAACGATGAAAATCCGGTTGAAGACCACGATATCCTGAGAGGCGAGGATGCCACAATAATTGATTATACGCTTATCAAATTCAAACTTAATAATGATATTCTTCCCTGCGCCACACTGCGCCCCGAAACAGTATTCGGGGTGACGAACCTGTGGGTGAATCCGGAAAACCATCATGTCAGAATCAAGGTGAACGATGAGACATGGATAGTCAGCAAAGAAGCCTATCTTAAGCTTAAATTCACCGATAAAAATGTGGAGCTTGAAGGTGATGTCAACGGTGAGGAATTAATAGGCAAAAAAGTGAAAAACCCGGTCACGGGTTCCCATGTTTTGATATTGCCGGCTTCATTTGTGAGCGCCGGAAACGGCAGCGGTATCGTCATGAGCGTGCCTGCCCATGCGCCCTACGATTATCTTGCGCTTCGCGATTTAAAAGGCAAAGAACTGACAAAATACGGGATAACCGAAGACGTTTCATCAATCCCGCTCATTTCCCTGATTAAAGTGCCTGAATACGGAAAATACCCTGCTGTCGATGCGGTCAATGAACTAAAAGTCAAAGACCAGAACGACCCGAAGGCTGAGGAAGCGACCAAACTTGTTTACAGGCGGGAATTTCACGGCGGCGTGCTGACAGAAACCACGGGAAAATATGCAGGCATGGCAGTTTCCAAAATAAAAGATGTCCTGACCCGCGACTTTATCTCACTGGGAATTGCAGATGTTTTCTATGAATTCAGCGAGCAGCCTGTTATATGCAGGTGCGGAGCGACATGCGTAATTAAAATGGTAAAAGACCAGTGGTTCCTGAATTATTCAGAACCATCATGGAAAGAACAGGTCTATAAATGCCTTGCCGGTATGCAAATAATCCCGCCTGAACTGAGAGTGGATTTTGAGAATAAGATTGATTGGTTAAAAGATAAGGCATGCGCGCGAAGAAAGGGACTTGGAACAAGACTTCCATGGGATAAGGAATGGATGATAGAATCCCTTGGCGATTCCACAATTTACATGAGTTATTATATCATTGCAAAATACCTTGATAAGTTCAAACCCGAACAACTGAAGGATGAGTTTTTCAATTATTGCCTGCTCGGTGAGGGCACACCTGAAAATACGGCGGCAAAGACCGCGATAGATATCAGCGTCATCAAAGGCATCAGAAATGATTTCATGTACTGGTATCCTGTTGATTTGCGCACTTCCGGGAAGGATTTAATCCCGAATCACCTGTTGTTTTTCCTTTTCCATCATGTGGCGATATTCCCGGAAACCCTGTGGCCACGCGCGATTGCCATCAATGGTTTTGTATCGCTTGAAGGCGAAAAGATGAGTAAATCAAAAGGACCCCTGCTCACATTGAAATCCGCTGTTAAGGAATTCGGGGCGGATATCACGCGCCTTTATATCCTGAGCACGGCAGAACATGTACAGGATGCAGACTGGCGCGCGGCTGATGTGGAATCCACCAGGAAACAGACTGAAAGATTCTATAAAACCGCTTTCGATATTATACATGATAAAAATGTGGAGGAAACAGGGGAATTAAAATTCATTGATAAATGGATGTTAAGCAAATTACAATACAGGATACAGGAAACTACGGATGCGCTTAATAAAATGCAGACAAGAAGGGCAGTCCAGAATGCATTTTACCTTCTCATGAACGATATGAAATGGTATGAACGAAGGGGTGGAAGCGCAGCTAAGAAACGGGTTCTTGACACCTGGATAAGATTGATGGCGCCTTTTACGCCCCACATATGCGATGAAATTGAAGAGGAATCGGGCGGGAAATTCATCTCGTATGAGAAATACCCCGAAGCAGACCAATCACTCATAGATAAAGGCGCAGAACTTGCTGAAGAGATAACGAGCAACACCCTCAAAGATATAGAAGAAATAATCCGCCTTATTAAGATAAAACCAAAAAGGATAGTATTGTACACTGCAGCATCATGGAAAAAAGCCGTCCTTAAGAAAGCCATCCTGATGAAAAAAGAGAATGCTCTTGATATGAAAAACCTCATGAATGCGCTTATGAGCGACCCCTCGATGCGCCCTTATGCGAAGGAAATACCGAAATTTGCGCAAAAAGTGATTACCGATATCCAGGGTATGGATACGGAATTGATGAATTCATTGATAGATGTGGATTTTGATGAGATTTCAGCTTTGAATGAAGCAAAGGAGTTCTTGGGCCGGACTGTTGATTGCCCGATTGGGATTTCAAGCGCGGATGCGCCCGAATACGACCCGCAGGGAAAAAGCCGTCAGGCAAACCCTATGAGACCGGCTATTTATATTGAATGAATCCTGTTTAAAACCTGCTGAATATCAATGCAAGGATTGCAATCGGTATCCATTCGCCGTCCACGAGTAAATCCAGGGATTTTCCTATTTTTATGTTTTTCCTGCAGAAATGCAGGATATACCAGTATCCGTAGCATATGGCGAAGATTATAATTAACAGATATTTTTGGAAAAAACCCTGTATATAGGAAAATATCAGCCAGAATATCAGGGTTGAATTTAAAATGAGTAAAAGTATTCTGGTTTTTTCTATGCCCAAGAGTACAGGTACTGTTATCACCCCATTTGCGCCATCCCCCTCAATATCGCGGACATCAAATAAGACTGTGTTAATAAATAACTTGGTAAAAAAAAGATAAAATATCAATAAAATTTGAATCAAATTCCGACGATTATTTTCAAGAGGGAGAAATGTTCCTACCACAGCCCATGATAA
Organism: Candidatus Methanoperedens sp.; assembly: GCA_049303315.1. GTDB lineage: Archaea > Halobacteriota > Methanosarcinia > Methanosarcinales > Methanoperedenaceae > Methanoperedens. Next base: position 76,312 of record JBAQMZ010000053.1, on the reverse strand, counting down.
TGCAACAACTATATTTTTTACACCTGTTATGTCTTTCAATCTAAAATTTGATATTTTTATACTGTATATTATTCCTATGAATTGAGGAAAAAGAACTGCAAATAGCGCTAAAGAATTTGAAAATGACAGGTATATAGCAATGATGTAAGAAGCTACTGTGACATAAGTGAGAATCTTCTTATGCCTTTCGATAAATCCTGCCCTTTCTTTCATACATATTGAGTCTTCCTTTATGCTGGATAATTTGTCAAGGCTGTAAACAGTAAACGTAAGAAGATATGAAGACAAAAGCAAATTGAGGTCAATGCTGATGCTGTAAAGTAAGAACGAAAAATACACCAACAATAAACAGTTTATTGCGATAAAAATCGAGCTTATGCTGAGGAAAATTACGACTCTGTCAAACAACAGATATAGTTTGATTAAGTGAAAATTATTAAAAATATTTTTATGAGAGAGATTCTGAACAGGACTAAACTCTTTCTGCCCGTTGGAGATACCATTCATAGAGGTCTCTCCCCCATTCGATCCCTTTCTTATCGTAAGTTATAAGGTCCCTGTTATAATCATAACTCCCATCAATATGGAAAAGACCGAAAGAAAGGAAAAAATCAGTAACTGTAAAAGCTGCCTTCATATTCTCTTTCATTATGTATATTTTTAACTTAGAACTCTTGTTATTGAAAATTTTTTTTACCATTAAATCATTTATTTTCCCAGCGACTTCTTTTGTAAATATAAGTTCCACGTCAACTTTCTTATTTATTATCAAATCTTCAAATAATTCCATGAATTCAGGAACGAAGATGGAAGAGACACCCCTTATCACTTTAGCCTTAGAGAGCAAATTAACGAAATTTGTATGGACTTTAAAAATGTCTGTAGGTGTATCCTCTATCAAGATCGAACCCTTCAACCATCCTATCTTCTCCATCATATGGTCCGGAAGCCCGCTCTGGTCGTGCTCAAGCCAGAATCTCTCATGCTTTTTCAAGACATCAACAGCGTTGCCGAAATCCGCCACTTTCAGGGTTATAATCCTGCCAATCTTTGTTAGCGCATAATTTTTATCCCTATCCTGAAAAGCAAGGTTGCTCTTTTCAAGCTCCCTCAATGCATGTATGGCTGTTGTGGAACTGATATTCAACTCATTACGCAGGTCGCCAAGTGATTTTTTATCTTCATTCAAACAAATGAGGAGATTTTTTCGAAGATCTGAGCAAATTACGAGGCGGAGTAAATCCCTGGAATCCATTTTTTTTCTCATCTCCGCTTCACTTCCTTACATAATTTTTTTTATTACATCACCGGATTTATTTAATATTCAATTTACACATCTCTTGTTTATATAGTTAAACAAAAGAAATATTGCTCAATTCAAGCAATGTTATTAGTAATATGATAAACTTCATATATATTAAGACCATAAACCCATTAAAACCTGTATAGAATTTGAACAACTGGAATTGCTCGATTTAAGCAATGTTGTTAAAACTACAACAATCTTCATATACCACAAAGAATAGATTATAGCAGAGGTTAATATGATTACAATCATGATGATGATGTAAGTATAATTAAATTGCAGGTAATAGAGGTTGAAAATAACAGGGTAAACCATGACAACAACAGAAATGCTTGAAAAAATCTTAAAAGATATAAATAATATCGGGGGTGTGGAAGCATCCGCAGTAGCAAGCAGGGACGGGTTACTTATATGTTCAACCATATCGAAAAAGCAGCATGCTGAGACTTTTGTAGCTATGTCGGCGACGATGATAGGCGCGGCAGAAACTGCAACAACGGAACTCGGGAAAGGCATTCCGGACAGGATAATCGTGGAATCAAAAAACGGGAAGATAATCGGCACCGGAGCTGGACCAAAAGCATTACTGTTGGTCATGACGAAACCAGATGCAGGTCTGGGATTGGTCCTTATCGAGATGGCAAAGGCATCAGAACAGATAAAGCTGGTTCTGGGCTGATACCATGAGGGGGTTATAATATGAAACAGGTAACATCAGGATTAAACGGTCTTGATAAAATAATTGAAGGGGGATTCCTGCGACCGTCGGTTGTTTTGATAGCGGGCACAGCAGGGACCGGCAAAACCACTTTCGTAATGCAATCTTTGTTCAATGCTGCAAAAAATGAAGAGGTTTGCATGTACATCACAGCACTCTCCGAGCCCATAGCAATGATCAATAATTTCATGTCCAAATTTTCTTTTTATAATATCTCATTACTCGGGAAAGGCAATGTCAAATATGTGCCTATCGACATTGATATCATCCATAAAGGTTCGGATGCCATTATTAAGGAAATAGAGAGGAACATTGAATCGATTAAACCGGACAGGATTGCGATCGACCCGGTGAATGTATTCGCTTATGGATTGGATGGAGACGCACAGCGCCAATTCTATTATGATTTTTTTGCAAGCATGAAAGGGTGGAATTCCCTTGTTTTACTGACGGGTGAGTTTACCGAGAAGGAACTCATTAAAAGCGCTCTAAGCTATCTGGTTGACGGTATTATCTATCTCAGTAATGAACCTTTTTACGAGAATAATATTCGCTATCTTAATATTATCAAAATGAGGGGACAGGAATTCCAGGGTGGCATGCATTCATGTGGTATAACAAAAGATGGATTTATGGTATTCCCAAGATTGCATAAGCCAGCGAGGACGTCTATACTAAAAGAACGGGTATCCACCGGAATAAAAGGATTGGATAAGATGACCGGCGGTGGCTATAACCGCGGGTCTGCCATATTGATTTCAGGAAGCAGCGGAACAGGCAAGACTGTAATCGGGACACAATTCATTGTGGATGGCTTACTGAAAAAAGAACCCGGTGTGATAATCTCCTTTGAAGAGGAACCCCTGCAAATACGTGAAAATTCAAAAATGTTTGGTTGGAATCTGGATGAATATGAAAATAAAAAAATTCTTAAAATAATTTCAGCATTCGAATTTGATATTCATAACCTGGCAGGACTGGTGGAAGAAACCATCCGGGAAGTAAAAGCCAAACGCCTGCTGTTCGATGGGGTGGCAAAACTCCAACACATGTTGCCGCAGTATATGCCGATAGCTAACTATATGGAGAACATAGTCAATTTTTTAAAAAATCAAAACATTACTGCAATTTATACAAACGAGACTTCGAATCTTACAGGCGCAACGCAGATTACAGGAACCGGTATTTCACCAATCATGGATGCTGTCATTTTATTGCGATATGTTGAGATAAAAAGCGAAATGCGAAAGGCTATATCAGTACTTAAGATGAGAGGAAGCAGCCATGAGAAGGCGATTAGGGAAATCATTATCAATGAAAAAGGTGTTGAGGTAACACAGCAGTTTATGGAATATTCAGGAATTTTATCCGGCAGTCCCGTAAAGACACCTGTAGAAGCTTTTGTCGAAGCTTTTAAAAAATAACTTCTATCTATGATAGATATACAAGGCATTATTGAAATATATTCATGGGTTGCAGCAAGTTTCATTATGATTTTCATAACTGCAATAGCCATGTTTTATCAAAAAAAATTCAACGTAAAAACTTTTTATTATTTCTATATAGTTCCGATAATTGTTCTTCTTGCAGCATCGACTGAATTGTTCGCTACTAACAGGTTTTTACATGAGTCGATTGAATTATCCGGAGCGCTCAGCTCATTTCTTGTAAGTTTTTACCTGTATAGAAAAATGGTAGGTATAGAATGAGCTTATTTTTTGAACCATTAAGATTAGTTAGTTATGTTGTGATGATTTTGTTTACATTGGTGCTTTATTTTTTAAGTATTCTGAGTAAACGATTGGGTGAAGTAATGGGGATGAAAAAATATTATTATCTTTATTATATCGGTATGTTTTTCATGTTACTGGGTTCGATTATAATGGCATTATCTTTTGAAAATTTTCAAAATACCCATTTTGTTAAAAATATTTTTTTTGCAACAGGGATTACTTTCGGTTTAATCGCTACAATAAAATACTGGGGATGGTTAATCAAGGAACTTATTAAGAAGTCCAATTCATGAAATACATATATTTTGTTGTTTTTATTTTCATTATTCTTACTTTAGTATCACCGGGTTGTATTGAAAAAGAATTAAAAGTTAACCTGAGCATAGTTCAAGAACCCAATGCCAGGGAAAATGACACGTCTCTAAAAGTTGCTTTTGCTTCGGGCGTTTCCCCTAAAGAATCCTATGCTTACTATGAAGAATTGACCGGGTATATTTCCAGAAAATTGGGCGGTCCTGTAAAAATCGTACAGAGGCGCAGCTCCAGGGAAATAAACGACTTAATAAAGAATAAGCAGATAGATTTTTCTTTCGTAGACAGCGGGGCATATATCGCAGGCAATGAAGAATTCGGGATGAAACTCCTTGTGGCTCCCAAAATAAATGGAAGAACGACATATAACTCATATATCATTGTTCCAAAAAACAGTACATATAATAATATCACGGATTTGCGGGGCAAAAAATTTGCTTTCTCAGACCCGTTATCAAATTCAGGAAAACTTTACCCTGCATACAGACTTTCCCTCATCAATGAAATACCCGATTCTTTTTTTGGAGTTGATGAAAAAGGCAGGAGTAATTATTTTTACACCTACAGCCAGGATTATTCCATCATCGCAGTAGCCGGGGAATTGGCAGACGGCGCAGCGGTAAGCAGCCCGATATATGATTATATGAAAAAAACGAAACCTGACAGTGTATCAAACACAAGGGTAATTGAAGTTTCGCCGCCTTTTGGAATCCCACCTGTTGTAGTTTCAAACGATATCGACCCGTTCCTGGAAGAAAGGCTTAAAGATATTTTCTTGAAAATGGATAAGGATGAAGAAGGTAAAGTGATTCTCTCCAAAATCATGATCGATAAATTTGTGAATATAAATGATAATGCCTATGATTCCATAAGAGAAATGAGGAAAAAAGTCCAATGACAACCTTACGCTCCAGGATTATTATTTCGACAATGTTTATAATATTCCTGATTATAACAGGGTCTTATCTGGTTATCCAGGATATCCAGAGAGGCATAATTGAAGGCGACTTCCGTGATAAAGGATTTCTACTGGCTAATAACCTGGCGCAGACTGTCACAAATCCATTGCTTTTAAATGACATGGTGAGCATAAGGGATTCTTTTGATAATGTGAAGACAAGTTATCCCGATGTTGAATATATTTTTCTTACAGATTCCGAGGGTATAGTCATGGTGCATACTTTTGATAAAGGATTCCCAAAAGCTCTCCAAAATATGACAAAACCCTCTAAAACCATGAAAGAATCTGTAATTGATACGGAAACGGGAATCATACATGAATTTAATGCGCCGGTTTTTAGAAATATTGGCTACATTCATGTGGGTTTAACTGAAAACGGGGTACGGGCGCAGATTCTTGAAGCTTCAAGAAGGCTTCTTCTGTTAGCGGTATCGGCGCTGGTTATCGGAGGCATTTTTTCATACCTGACCGGGAAAAGACTGACAGAACCGATATCGAAGCTTACTGAAGGAGCAAACAGGATAAATAAGGGTGTACTTGACCAAAAAATTGATATAAGCACCGGCGATGAGCTTGGCGAGCTTGCCCGGACATTTAATGATATGGCTTTGAACCTTGACCAGAAAATCAAGGATATCATAGCTTCAAAAGAACAAACCGAGGCTGCTGAAAAATATCTTGAAACATTGTTTGACAGTATCGATGACGGGATATTCGTTGTCAATAGCGACCATGAAATTGTAAAGGTAAATAAATCATTCCTGAAGTTAATGGGTCTGAACGAAGAACGTGTCATGGGAAGAACGTGTCATGAAATGGTCTTCGGGGGTAAAGCGCAATACAAGACAGAAGAATGCCCTGTCAAAAAATTGCTTCAAACAAAGAAACCGTTGGGATTCATGCATGAGATAAATATCAACGGGACAAAAAAAATTCTCGAAATAAATGCATCGCCGTTTCTTGATAAGAAAGATATCACAAATATAATTTTAGTAATAAGGGATATCACACAGCAAAAAGCGCTTGAAGAAGAAAATATTGCTTTTAATAAAAACATCAAGTACTTGAAGGAATTTAACGAAGAGATTCTGAATAATGTCAATCTGGCAATCCATGTCGTTGATAAAGACATGAATATCCTCGCTGTTAATGATGAACTGATAAGACTCGGCAAAGGCAGGATCAAAAAAGAACTGGTAATAAACAAAAATCTTTATGAAGTTTTCCCCTTCCTGAAAAAAAAGCATGTCGATATGGAATATGAACATGTTATCAAAACGGGAGAGATTTTACTGAGCGAGGAGAAAACGCAACATTATGACGAAATAATTTACACGAACACAAGCAAAATACCAATCAAGGATAAAAATGGTAATGTCGAAAAAATCATAACCGTCATCACGGATGTAACAGAACGCAAAAAACTTGAAGAAGAATTAAAAGATTCGTATGAGGAACTCAAACTCACATATTCAAAACTGCAGGAACTTTTCAGGATGAAAGACAATTTCCTTTCAAATATATCACATGAACTCAGGACGCCGCTTACTTCCGTTATCGGATACACGGAATTGATGCTCGAAGGGAATCTGACCGAAGAACAGCGGCACAAGGCTGAGATAATCCTTAGAAATTCAAAACGGTTATCAAAGTTAATCAGGGCACTGCTCGATACTCCCCTTATCGAATCCGGGACCCTTGCGCTTAAAACCCAGTTGGTGCCTCTTTTTGACCTTGCCGCACAGGTCATAGAAGATATGAAAACCGTTGCTTCGATAAAAAATATACCCATATTTAATGATATCCCGGAATCTATTATCATTAATGGCGATAAGGAAAGGCTGTTGGAGGTATTTACGAATATACTGGACAATGCCATTAAATTTACAATAAAAGGCGAGATAAGAATTTCTGCAGAAGAGGAAGCTGAAAACATTCACATTAAAGTAATCGATACAGGAATAGGCATCCCCCAGGAAAATCTTCTTCGGATATTTGACAAGTTTTACCTGGTGGAATCATCCAGCACGCGAAAATATGAAGGGGCGGGGTTGGGTCTATGGATTTCAAAAAATATTGTTGAAGCCCATGGCGGCAGAATCTGGGCGGAAAGTAAAAATAGGGGAAGTACATTTCATATTTTATTGCCAAAATCGGTGAAAGAATGAATAATAACGCATCAATTAAAAAAGTCCTTGTGGTTGACGACGAACCTGATACTCTTGAGCTTGTAAAATTAGTCCTGGAGAGCGGCGGTTTTGAAACTGTACTTGCTGCAAATGGTATGGAAGCGCTGGATAAGGTTGGGAAAATAAGACCAGATCTTGTCCTCCTTGATATCATGATGCCGGACATGGACGGATGGGATGTCTTCAGGAAAATCAAAGAAAAATATCCAACGCTCCCCATTGCTATTTTGACTGCCAAAGCCCAGAACATAGATAAATTACTCGGGCTTCATGTTTTAAAAGCTGATGATTATATAACAAAACCATTCGGCAAGAATGAACTGATTAACAAAGTAAAGAAATTGACAGGCACCTGAAATAAAAAATGACCAAAAATTAATGTACTATCTATAACAATTGGAGAAATCATGCAAGAACAAAAAATTGTAATCCCCTTCTATACGCAGGAGAGATGGAACAACTGGATAAAGAAAGTGGTTGAAAGCGGTTTCAAGATCGAAGACCAGCAAAAAGGCGCTGTTTTTGTATATATGGAAGATGATGTGGTTCTTGCATGTTTGAAAATAATAGCAAAATACGATAAAAACCTGATTGGTAAAGAATCGGCTCTTGCGTATCTTTCAGAAATTAAAAATATTGTCCTGAAAAAAATAGAACCTGTTAACGAAGATATTGACATGATGATAGAATCAGTTCAATTATCATTGATGGGTGTTTTTGCGTCATGCGAATGCTATGTAGAGAAAGCGTTTGAAAAAACAAAATCCCTTAACAAATTGATTAAAAGCGCCATCGCGGCTGAAAAAGAGGAAAATATGGGCGCAGCACTAGGAAATATCGCAGAAATCGGAGCAAATATCCTTTCTGGCGGGAAAATCAAGGAAAAAGACCTTGATGACATCCCGGAAGGACTTGTAGCTGAATGGCTTGATGGGATAGATTCCCTCAGTGCGGCCATGATTGGCGATACCAGCTACCGTGATGACGAACCGGATGAAGGGAATTGAACCAATCCGATAATGCTGATTCATGAAATTTTAGGTCTTCCTGACAACGATAACATATATTTTATTGAAGAAAGTTACGCATCCTTAAAGAACAATGCGTTATCCCTGCAATATCTGGAGAACATCCGAAAAGACCCGCAAGCTTTGATTAGCGGGATTGAGGATGAAAACAATAATATTATAGGTTTAGTTCTTTTTAATCCCGAAACAGAAGAGACAGAAGAGTTCCGGGCTATTTTCACAAACCTCGTTTCTTCAAAGCCTGCACCCAATGAGAGCAGCAGGAGATTTTCCAGTATCGCAAAGAATCTGAGATTAAATAAATTATATGACACAACATCTACCCGATTTAACGATGCAATAATTGAATATTACTCTTTTGCGCTAGTAAACAGGCAGTTATGTGAAAATTGCCACATTTCAAAAGAACCCTATGAAATGGTGTATTTCGAAAGCCGCAATGCCAGATTGGAAGGATTACTGGATAAATATAAACTCAAGGGGAATATCCTTGAAATATGCTGCGGGAACGGTATGTCAACCCTGCCCCTTCATAAAATGGGATACAATCCCATGGCGACAGATTATGATAAATGCCAGATTTGCCAGGGGCTTGAGCATCATGTTCTTGACCCAAAGAGGACGATTGTTCTTGATGCAACGAGGCTTTCTCTTTTCTTTGCAGAAAATGAATTTGATACCATAGTCGGTTTTATGCTGGGCACGATATATCCTTTTAATAAAGCTATATGGGAAAAAATGATGGATGAATCTGTAAAGGTCCTGAAACCGGGTGGATTTATCATGCTGACAGTAAATAAACGGGAAGAAATAGATATATTAAAAAGCGCACTTGAGAGAAACGGCATTATAGGGAAACTTATCGACAATACCGATGAAAAAGGCATTTATGATCAGTGGGTGTATATAGGAAATAAAGACCCTGTAAGACCCCTTAATGAGACCCCGTATTTAAATACGGGGACTACGGGAACTGGGGACTAAGACCTATGCCTCGTGATAGAAGGGATTATTTTTACAAAAAAGCCAAGGACGAAGGATATCGTTCCCGTGCCGCCTTTAAACTTAAACAGATAAATGAAAAATTTAAAATTATTACGAAAGGGGATGCTGTAGTCGACCTCGGCGCCGCTCCGGGGGGCTGGCTCCAGGTCGCAAAGGAACTCTCGGGAGGAAAAGTCGTTGGCGTGGATATACTCCCTATCGAGAAGATGGAAGGCGTGGAAACAATAAAAGGGGATATCCGGCTTGATGGGACTGTTGAAAAAATCAGAGATAAAATTAAAAAAGAAGGCGCTGATGCGGTTATCTGCGATGCGGCGCCCAATCTCACCGGGAACTGGAGCTACGACCATGCCCGTTCGATTGACCTTGCTACTTCTGCTCTTGAATGTGCAAGAAAAATATTAAAGCCGGGAGGAAAATTTGCGGTGAAAGTATTCCAGGGGGATTTATTTCCGGATTTCCTGGATAAGGTACGGCAGAGTTTTGTGAAGGTCAAGGCATTTTCCCCGGAGGCATCCAGGAAGCAGAGCGCCGAGATATATGTTATCGGCAGGGAATTGCTTTCAGGAGCTGTAAAAATAGATGAGGAATATGCGGTTACTATCGAGGACATAGGAGCCAGCGGGGACGGGATAGCTAAAATCAATGATTTTGTTGTATTTGTAAATAATGCAAAAAAAGGTGAAAAAGTTAAAATAAAAATCCGTTTTGTCAAACCCAATTTTGCTTTCGGGGAAAGAATTGAACAGGACTAATCCATTTTTTATGGCAAAAATACAAATGTTTATTTAGTATAGGAATGAAATCGTTTTATTAGAAACATGGAATTACAAAAGATTGAAAAAATCCTGAAAAAAGAGCCGGATGAGGCAGCCGAGGAATTACTGAAAGAGGTTGAAAAAGTTTACGGGGAAGTGCCGTATATCCTGAATTTCATGAAACAGTCGCCTGAGCTGCTTGTTGCCAAGGTTATCTATGAGAATGCAATCGTCCGGGAATTTAAGCGCCTCGATGCGAAAACGGTAGAGCTTATATCAATAGGCGTGGCAGCTGCGCTGCGGTGCGAACACTGCCTCAAGCTGCATATCCGCGTAGCGCAGCGCCTCGGTATCACAAAAGAGGAAATTTTCGATGCCATATTGATTGCGGGGTCGTTGTCCAATGCCGCCGTGCTTGCCGAGGGGACGCGGGCGGTGGATGCTGAGAAGTTGAACCTTTCTGATAAAGAGACATGCAAGGTGTGCGGGATACCTGAAGAGAAGGATAAAAAAGATTAAAGCTGTTTTTTAGGCGCCGTTCCCAGCACATTTATCATCTGTATCAATTCAGTAAAAGCCTCTATCTCCTTTGCAATAACTTCATCCTTCGTCATCGAAATGCTCATCTCCCCATCCACAGTAAGCATATCAGGACCCCTGCGCACCAATCTATCCACGCCGTCGCCCGTCAATACTTTCTTGATTTCGGGGTCATGGACAAACGCCCTCCCTGGGAACAAAACCGTTTCTTTTATCAGGGACAGGTCAAGAGCTTTTACATCTTCAATAGTAATCAGGCAGCCAACGTCTTTTTTTACAGGCACGACATTCACCAGCCCGCCCAGTTTGCCGAAAATGTCTTCCAACAGCGGCGCAGCGACTTCGCTGGTTATTATTGTAGCCTCTTTTGTGAGCTTCGGGAGTCTCAAAAGTGCTTCGGGTTCATTCCTAATAGCAAACGGCGAACCAGTTTCAGGGTCGTAAAGGGGAGTTCCTGTCACGCGGAATTTGAACTTATCGTTTATATTGTCAACGATTGCCTTGAATTCGGAAAGAGTATGAGGGATTACCCCTTCTATCACCGGGGCGTTATCAAGGATCAAGCCCTGCTCAACGGCATTGGCAAACCGCATCAGGATGAGACCATTTACGCCCATTTCCTCAAGGTCTGCACAGGTTTTTAAAAGAACAGCGCCGTCATTAACTCCCGGGATGAGCACCGAAGCGGCATATACATCAATCTGCTGCGCAAAGGTACGAAGCGCTTCAAGTGAATCCTCTGCTGTCCTGTCGTTCATGTATGCTCTCCGAAGCTCCGGGTCTGTGGCAAAAACAGTGAACGTGACCTCATTTACGCCGTTGTTGATGAAGAACAGCGCATCTTCTTTATTCAGCCCTTTCCCGCTTGTGTAACCAAGGTGTATTGGTTTTTTGAATTGCGAGAGGAATTTCACAAGCGATTTGAGTTCAGGATAGCAGCTTACGTCCCCTCCGCCGCTTACGTTGAATTTTGATACATTTTTGTTGAAAAAAATTGCCTGCTGGACTTCCTGCGCCACCATGGAAAACGGTTTGAAGCTCGAATAGCCCTCTTTTACGTTTTTGGTGCAGTAATTGCAGCCTTTCTGGAAGGGGAGGCAGTGCTTGCATCCAAAAGCCGGCACTTCCTTTACTCCTCTGAAATAGCAGTACCTGCAAAAACCGCGGCAATCATGCCCGGGGCGTCCTCCGATATCTGCAAGTATTTCCATGCCTTTATGAAATGCGGGAGATTCTAATAAACTTATTGTATAAAGTAGTACGGGAAGCTATAAGATGCCCCATGAGAAAAATAGGTTAAATTTGCATTAATCAAGTGAATACTTTAAAAAAAGTAGTTGAACAAAAATGAAATTTGTGATACCGCATCCGGGCCATTTTTTAGCATTAAAGGAGATAAGCAAGGAGGCTACTAAGGATGCGGAAATTTACATGGCAGGTACGCCGGAAGTAGTTGGAAGCGGCAGGGTTACCTTACACGCGCCGGCATTGGATGAAATTGCCGAGCAGACCCGGTATCTTCACGGCAGGAAATTAAAAATGGGTGTGGTTTTGAATCCTTCCTGTATGGGGGGTCAGCACCTGACTTCGCAGGGTTACAATATGTATAAGTGGTATTTTGGCAAACTCTCCGAGTTCGGAGTGGATTCCGTTACGGTTGCTGAGCCTTACCTGGTAGAATTGCTCAGGAAAGAGTTTCCCGATATAAAGGTAGTAGTGTCGGTCATAGCCCATGTCGACTCGGCAGAAAGGGCAAGATTTTTCGAAGAGCTCGGCGCTGACGCCCTGACTCTGGATACAAATATAAACCGGAATTTCGATATCCTGGAAAATATAAAAGAAACGGTGGGATGCGAACTCAGGCTGCTGGTAAATGAAGCGTGTTTGTATAAATGCCCCTTCAGGTATTCCCACTTCAATTTATTCTCTCACATGACAGCGCTTGGTAACAAGCCCAATATCTTCAGTGACTATTACTATGAAAAGTGCATTTCATTCAGGGTCAGGTATCCGGAGCTTATTATTAAATCCCCGTGGATAAGACCTGAAGACCTGAAGGCTTACGAAGCTATAGGTATAGATTGTTTCAAGATGTCCGGGCGTGCAAACACTATACAATGGATAATAAATTGCATGAAGGCTTATTCAAACCGGTCTTATGATGGAAATTTAATGGATTTATTGGATTGCCCGAGTGAACTGCGCGATCTGTTCTATATCCCGAACAAGGAGCTGGATGGCGCCATCCAGCAGTGGATGAAATGCAAAAAATTCTGTAAAAAGTGCGGATTCTGTAAAGCTACTTCGGAAAGAGTTATGAGGGTTTATGAATTCACAGATTCCCGGAGAAAAACCCTGCCTTTAAGTGAGGTCCAAACAAAATGCGCGATTTCTTAAATAAAATTCCCGAAAGCCGTGGAAAGCTTGAGAGTACCATAAGGAAGTTCAAAGGTGCACCGGTTTACATAGTAGAATTAAAAGTATTTGGAACTGCATGCGGGTGTATCGGAATGCTTGCAGATTTAAGGGGCTTGCAGACCGAGGATATAGAGGTCTATAAAAAACAATTTGTTGCTGTCCTGTCTGAAATCAGCAAAGACCTCGGATTAAAGCCTCATTTGATCTATGCCCGCACACTGCCGGGTTCATTCGAAGTAGTGGCATTTACGGCGCGGGAACTTTGCAGCAGATGCAAGAACGAGCTTGCCAGCTTTGAAAAACCAAGACCTGATTTGATAATACTTAGCAAATCGTAACAGGATTATGCAAAATCGCAGCGATAAAGCCCGGCTTGCAGATGAAATAAAGAATAAAAAGTATATTGATGGCTATATTGAGAAATGGCTGAAGCTGGAAAATCTTGACAAGCCGTATGTTGAATGCGAGATTTGCGGGTACGCAAGCAATGCCTCTATTCATCAGCATCTCCTAGTGCCAAAAGAATTCGGTTCGGATTCTGGCAATAATCAAATAATCCACTTATGTGCAAATTGCAATTACGAGCTTCGCGCTCTAATTGATAAGTATCGCATGGGGATGGAGCCTGAAAAAATATTCCAGGCATGTGGGGATGCTTTTGAAAAATTAAAAGATATGAAAAAGCACTATAAGGATATAAATAAGAACGCTAAGAGAATAGAAGTTTGATTTTTAGCTTATAGTCTTTTTATCCGTGCCTGATTATGACTTTGGAAAACCAAAAGACGGGAAAAAACCAAAAGTATTAAGTGGTATGACGAATAAAACGGGGTTTAGATGAGTGAACCAAGGGTATTCGACTCAGCAGGAAATCCCATACATGTGGGCAGTCCAGTATTATACGGGGCAACAGGGACAAAGGGATTTATAACCGAAATCATGTCGGATGAAGAAGGCACATGGGCGCTTGTTGATAAGACCAATCTGTATTATAAACCTGAAATTCTTTTGATTATAAGAGAAGTTGAAGAGAAAGAAATCAAAGAGAAAATATTCTCCCGTGAGGAAGTAGGCGAAAAATTAGAGAAAGAGAAAGAAGCCGCTCCAACAGAAATGACGGATGTAAGTGTTGAAAGCGGTGGATAAAATCCAAAGGCATCATTTGAAATAAATGTCTGGTGCTAGTGATTTTTATCTTGAACTATTTTATAATGTATTATCATGAACGATTCGTAAACTTTAAGTACTTTAAAGGAATTGGTAGGGTGTGCAAGGGATTGTAATGGTTGTTCGATACAATAAAAAACAATGTGATACGGGAATTAAATAGGACATAAAACAACTATTTTGGGTTCTATACTCTATCATGTTGTAGTCGCTCGTTTGTTGTATCGCTTCCAAGTGAGCAATTTCTTGGAATATACAAATAGGAGGTAAATAAACGTGGCTGACAAAATAGACCTATATAGCGACAGAGGAGCAAAACTCAAATCAGGCGTCGACATAAACGACATAAGCCCGATGAGGAATGCCGCTATCAAGAAAATAGTCACCGGTATCAAGCGAACAGCGGCCGTTGACTTAGCAGGAATCGAGAAAGCCTTAGCAACCGGTACTTTGGGTGGCAAAGGCAGAAAGATTCTTGGAAGAGATTTGAAACTGGATATCGTAAAGAATGCAGCTAAGATTCAGAGCGCAGTTGCAGACCTGGTAAAAGTTGACAGTGGCGACGACACCAATGTGGAATCATTAAATGGTGGCAAGCAGTTAATCGTCCAGGTACCATCTGCAAGAATCGATGTAGCAGCAGAATATGTGTCCTCACTGACCTGCTCAGGATCAGCGGTCACACAGGCAATAATCGACCAGTTCAACATCGGAATGTTCGATGCACCAACCATCAAGTCCGCAGTCTGGGGACAGTACCCACAGACACTGGATATGGTAGGCGGAAACGTAAAGTCAATCGTCGAAATCCCGCAGAAAGATGAAGGCTTTGGCTACACATTGAGGAACGTCATGGCAAACCACCTTGCAGCAACCTGCAAGTTCAATGCTATGAACACAGCAGCGCTGTGCTCAACCCTCGAAACCGTGGGCGTCTTCGAAATGGGCGACGCAATCGGCATACAGGAGAGACACAGACTGTTAGCATACTCACACCAGGGCTTGAACGCAAACAACATGGTTTACGGCACAACAAAGGCGCTGGGCAAGACCGGTACCATCGGTTCGGCTGTCCATGCATGCGTCGAAAAGGCAATTGCAGATAAGGTAATCAGCGCAGATAAGAAATTCGCATCTGGCTACACAACCTACAAGACCAATGATGTCGGAAAGTGGAATGCGTATTGTGCAGCAGGCACAATGATCGCAACACTCATTAACTGCGGCGCACAGAGAGCTCCACAGTCAGTATCAGCAGTATTGCTGTACTTCAACGACATCATCGAGAAAGAGACAACACTGCCCGGATGCGACTTCGGTAAAGTACAGGGTGTTGCAGTCGGATTCTCGTTCTTCTCGCACTCCATATACGGTGGCGGAGGACCTGGAACATTCAACGGCAACCACGTAACCACAAGGCACTCAAAGGGACTTGGTGTACCATGCGTAGCAGCAGCAGTTGCGCTTGACGCAGGTGTACAGATCTACAGCCCTGCAAAGACATCCCAGTTAGTAGGAGACGTCTTCAGCTCAGTAGATGAGTTCAGAGAGCCAATAAAGGCAATAGCGGAGGCCGTATAAATTCGGAGAATTGAATGGTAAAAACTGCTTCAGTCACGGATAAATCAATCCAGCTAAGAGTATTCCCGCATAGATTATTACTACCTGCGACCGCTGAAAAAATCTTAAACGAGATTGATCAGGTCAAAGGCGTAATAAGAATGCTGTTAAATGGGAAAAATCTGCCCAGGAAGGTCACATGCGGACCCGGTACGGGCGCAGATGTAAACCATCCTGACAGGACAATCATCCATGTCGGGGATTGCGCATTCGAATTGCATATAATAGTGGGCGAAATTATAGTCGAAGTGGAGAATGAAAGTGCAATCGAAGAAATCAGAAAGGCGTGTGAACGAGCGCTACCCTTCTCTTTTGAAATCAAGCGAGGGCACTTCATCAAGAAAAGACCAACTTTGACTGATTACGGCAAGTACGGGTTCAAAAGCAAGACTGATGAAACAATCAATCTTGAAGATGAGCGCATGCTTGGCTTAATAGACCCGCATGCAAAAGCGGAGAGTAACCTCTGTGTAATTGGCACGGAGCAAGAAAGAAAAATGAGTTTATCCAGCAAAGCAGAAGAAACCGTTTAATAAATTAAGGAGGAAAAAATATGGCTTATAAACCACAATACTACCCTGGCAATACCTCAGTTGCCAAGAATAGAAGAAAACACATGTCTGATGACGTAGAGAAACTGCGTGATGTATCAGATGAGGACTTAACTGCACTTCTGGGGCACAGAGCACCAGGTTCAGACTACCCGAGCACCCATCCACCACTTTCAGAAATGGGCGAACCGGACTGCCCGGTAAGAGAGGTTGTAGAACCAACCCCGGGCGCAGCAGCAGGCGACAGGATTAGATACGTACAGTTCGCTGACTCCATGTACAATGCTCCATCAGTACCATACTGGAGATCGTACCATGCAGCAATCAACTTCAGAGGAGTTGACCCGGGCACACTGTCAGGCAGACAGGTTAACGAAATGAGAGAAAGAGACCTTGAAGTATACGCCAAGAGGCAGAGCGAGACCGAATTGACTGACTGGGGTCTTGC
This sequence comes from Candidatus Methanoperedens sp., assembly GCA_049303315.1. Classification (GTDB taxonomy): domain Archaea; phylum Halobacteriota; class Methanosarcinia; order Methanosarcinales; family Methanoperedenaceae; genus Methanoperedens. The sequence goes on along the minus strand of JBAQMZ010000053.1, from coordinate 59,558 downwards.
AGGCATGAGGGGCTGTACAGTTCACGGACACTCCCTGAGATTGCAGGAAGATGGAACCATGTTCGATATGCTGGACAGGCGCAGACTCGAAGGCGGAGTCATTGTCAGTGACAAAGACCAGGTTGGTGTACCAATTGACAGAAAAGTCAACCTTGGAAAACCAATCAGTGAGTCCGAGGCTGCCAAGAGAACCACCATATATAGAGTGGACAACGTACCCTTCAGAAGCGACAAGGAAGTAGTCGAACACGTACAAAAAGTCTGGGAGTTAAGAACCAGATATGGCTTCCAGCCAAAGGCGTGAGGTGATTCAAATGGCAGAAGTAAGATTTAAGAAAGCAATGGAAACAAAATATACCAAGGAATGGGGCACCAATAAAAACAGGGGCGGTAAAATAACCGATAAGAAGACCAAATACCTCAGACTTGGATACACACAGAACCCGAGAAAGGTAGAAATGGCAAAGTGCGGAGCAGCAATCACCAAGAAGAGAGGATTGCAGGCATATGATCCAAAGTTGCATCTTGCCGGTATCCCCATGGGTCAGAGACAGTTGACCCCGTATACAATATCTGGAACAGATATCGTATGCGATGGTGACGATCTCCACTTCGTCAACAATGCTGCAATGCAGCAGGAATGGGACGACATAAGGAGAACATGCGTCGTAGGACTTGACCTGGCACACGAGACTCTTGAGAAGAGATTGGGCAAGGAAGTTACCCCTGAGACAATCAACTACTATCTCGAAGTCTTGAACCACGGCATGCCCGGCGCAGCTATCGTTCAGGAACACATGGTCGAAACACATCCGGCATTAGTAGATGACTGCTATGTGAAAATATTCACAGGCGATGAGACCCTGCAGGATGAAGTCGACAAACAGTTCGTTATCAACATCGACAACGAATTCAAGGAAGAGCCTAACCAAGCAAAACAGATCAAAGCGGCAATGGGCAAGACATCCTGGCAGGCAGTGCATATCCCAACCATAGTCACAAGGACTGAGGACGGACCAGGCACAAGCCGCTGGATGGCAATGCAGGTCGGTATGACCTTTATCAGCGCATATCACATGTGCGCCGGTGAAGCGGCAGTCGGTGAACTTGCATTCACAGCCAAGCACGCAGGACTTGTCGAAATGGGTGATATGATCCCGGCACGCAGAGCCAGAGGACCAAATGAGCCCGGAGGATTATCCTTCGGTCACATGGCAGATATCGTCCAGACAAGCAGAAAGACACCTGATGAACCAGTCAATGTGGTCTTACAGGTAGCAAGTGCAGCAACAATGCTGTATGACCAGATATGGCTCGGCGGCTACATGTCAGGAGGCGTCGGATTCACAATGTATGCATTACCAGCATACTGCAACGATATCCTTGACGACTTCCTGTACTGGGGCAACGACTATGCAACCAAGAAATATGGCGGATATGGAAAGGCAAAAGCCACCATTGAAACTGTAAAAGATATCGCTACAGAATCAACACTGTACAGTCTTGAAGCATACGAGAAGTACCCGACAACACTGGAAGACCATTTCGGTGGTTCACTGAGAGCAACAGCCGTAGCAATGGCAGCAGGTGGCGCAACAGCTCTGGCAACCGGACACAGCAATGCCGGTCTATCAGCATGGTATCTGAGCATGTACCTCCACAAAGAGGCACACGGAAGACTCGGATTCTACGGGTATGACCTGCAGGATCAGTGCGGCGCAACCAACGTGTTCTCGATCGGAAGCGATGAGGGCTGCATTGGTGAACTCAGAGGCGCTAACTATCCCAACTACGCAATGAACGTAGGACATCAGGGTGGATACACCGCAGTAGTTCAAGCGGCACATGCCGGAAAGAAGGATGCATTCGTTGTGAACCCGCTGGTCAAGTGCTGCTTCGCAGACGACCTGATCAACTTTGACTTCGCGGATCCAAGAGGATGCTTCGGCAAGGCGGCACTCAGAGAGTGGGACCGCTGCGCCGGTGAGAGAGCCTTCGTTATCCCAGCAAAGTAAACCCATAAGTAGGCTTTATGCCTACTTTTTCTTATTTTTTTGGGATATACACGATTAAAAGGAAAAACATATATTATAGTTTGATATTCATAGCGATGTGATTTAAAATGGCAGAAGCAAAACCAAAAGAAAAAAGACAGAGGACGCCCGGTGAAGTCAAATGCAGTTACTGCGAAGGGACAGGAAAACACCAGGATCAGAAATGTATCGTTTGTGGTGGTGCAGGAAAAGTTGAAGTCGTTGACATGACACAAAAGTGCCAATGGTGCAAGGGCAAAGGTTTTCTGATGAAGGGAATTCCATGTACCGTATGCGGTGGAACTGGTCACACAAGACCACTTAATAAGCAGAGATTGTTTTAAAGGGAAAGAGGGGTTAAAGAATCCCCTTTATCCTTATGTAATACTGTTTTTTATAAATAGATAATAAACAAGTTACTGCTGTCTCTTATAGTTGAACTTTTCACTCATTTTTTGATAGATATAATCATGCGCATTATTTACAGCTTCCAGTTCCCCGCGCAGTACCAGGAGATTCTCCGGTTCTACGTCAACAGTTTTCATTGCGCATTTCCGGGTGGAAACTTCTAAATTGAATTTATCTATAGCTTCCATGATCACTTTGTGCGGGACTCCTGGCGGTAAAACAAGGTCATATAAGCCTTCAAGTTCATTTTCCTTCTCGCCTGCAATAGTTTCCTCTTCAACAAATTCATCGCCTACATATTTGGATTTAGTATCTGCCATGAAAATCACTAATTGACATGAATCACATGAAGTCACATAAAGTTTGTGGTAGGTGAACCAAAAGTTTTATAGTCCCCGTATTTAAATACGGGGTCTTTCAACCAGAAAATATGCTTACAAAATTATTATTCCCGCCGCAATGGATTCCAACCCAGCCTTATTTGAGTCTTCCTTCTTTAACCGCTTTCCTGAAAGCCAATGATTGTAATGTTGAACAGAAGGATATCAATATATCTTTTTATGATGCTCTTTTGAGCAAATCTGGTCTTCGCAGCTTTTATGAAAGGGCAAATCTAAAATTTCAAGAGCTTGATTCCAGAAGGGAATTATCTTCTAAATTCCAGAAACAGTATGCTGCATTGGGCAGTTCTATTCTTTTCAGTGATTATATTATTAATGAGGTGGATTCTGCCAAAAAAATCTTAAAAAACAGGGATAATTTCTATGATATCGAAGAATTATTCAGGGCTTTTAAGATACTTGAGCTTGGCCTCAAGCTTGCCTCATCTGCTTATTACCCCACAAACCTTACTTTCCACGCATACGACATGCGCTACTCGTGCCGCTCCAGTAAAGATGTAATTGCGGCGATTAATGAGAAGGAAGAAAATCTTTTTATTGATTATTTCAAGAAATACACGGTTCCTGAGGTACTGAGAGATAAACCCGAACTGATTGGCATTTCCATCATCAATACCAGCCAGGTAATTCCGGGATTGACGCTTGCAAATTTGATAAAAAAAGCCAGCCCGAATACACATATAAACATCGGCGGCAGTGTTTTCACACGCCTGATAAACGAGATAAGCCATAATAACGAGCTGTTCTCGGTTTTTGACAGCGTGATTGTGCATGAAGGCGAAACCGCTTTGCTAAATCTCATCAGGCATTTGAATAATGAATGTGATATATCAGATATTCCTAATCTTATTTATAAAAATGGCAGTGATATCAAAGTCAATAAGCTCAATTCTCACGGTGAAGACATTAACTCATTGCCCACCCCCTGCTTCGATGGTCTGCCACTGGATTTGTATTTTTCACCTGAACTCATATTGCCTGTGCTTTCATCAAGAGGATGCTACTGGAGACGCTGCACTTTTTGCGACCACAGCTTTGGCTATTCAGGCAACTACAGGCCAAGGGATGCCGGTCTTTTATATGATGATATAAAGACGCTTAAAAGTAAATACAATACGGCATATTTTACGTTCCAGGACGAAGGGGTCTCTCCGAAGCTGATAAGCGAATTATCCGGAAAAATAATAGAAAATAATCTTGGTATTTCATGGCTGGCTGATTCAAGATTCGAGACAGCGTTTTCTTCGGAACTTGGCGGAAGGCTTGCTGATGCTGGCTGTAAAATGCTATATTTCGGGCTGGAATCTGCCAATGAAAGGGTTCTGGGATGCATGGATAAAGGTATAAAAAAAGATAATGCCCTTAAAATCTGCAAATTTTGTGCGGATGCGGGTATTTGGACGCATTTATTCCTGATATTCGGTTTTCCAACCGAAACACGCAATGAAGCACGAGAAACAATGGATTTTATCCTGCAAAATAACCAGATTATCCGGTCCATGTCCTTCGGAAGCTTCCAGCTTACCAGGCATTCAAAAGTGTATGAAAACCCGTCATCGTTTGATGTTAACAAAATAGTTCAAAATGATAGCATGGACATGTCCCTCTGGTATGATTATGAAGCGTCTGGAGGTATGTCGAAAAGGGAAACTGAAGAGATAATCCAGGAATTCTACAATCAACTTTCACTCAAATACCGGGATTTACCCATATGGAGCAATCTTGATCGGGAACATCTTTTTCTGTATATCTCCCACTATAAGAAAGCTAAAAACAAAGTATCTGACCTATCCGAATTGATGGAAAGAATATTCAGGAAAAAATCAAATGAAAAACAAGCCTCATCCGGTTTAAAGGATAGTAAGATATTTCCCTCTCTTAATGAAGGGGTTTTTGCCGGGACGTTCAATTTCAATTTAGCGAAAATAATCCATTCCGGGATGGCTGGAAACATATCGGAGAACGGCTTGAAAACTGAAAGAACAAATATACTGTTCGATACAAATAATAACAGGATTTTTACGGTCACTGATTTTGCAAAGGATATGCTGGAAAATTGCAGCGGCAGAGCTAATTTATTTGATATAATAAACAAACTCAAAGAAAAGTACCGAATGCCTCACAGCGAAGCTGACCTTAAATGCAAAAACATTCTGGATGGATTGATTGAAAAGAAAATTGTAAGAGTTACCTGATAGTTTTTATGGCGCTCTCGGTTTTATTTTCGTTGAGCCGCAGTTCGGGCATTCGGTTGCACCTTTTTTCATGAACGTTTTCTTGCATGACATGCACCAGTACATCCCGTAAGCTCTTCCCAGTTCCGCAAGCTCTTCAGGCTTTATTTCGAACGGGGTATATGTGCTGCACATTGTTCACACCTCCGTTTATAATGATTGTATATGATATTAGTAGTGTTCATATTAAGCTTTTGTGTGCTGAAAAAATAATCAAGAGAAGCGACACAAAAGACGGAATCTTTCATACGACTTTTGTGTCACACTTCTCCATATCTACCTGTGTAAAATGACTCCAGCGTCATTTATACTGTGCACCTTTGGGCTGCTCTGCCTTTCGGGCTCTCAGTTTTGCATAGAAATCTTTTTGTCTCTGTTTCTCCGCATCGTCTTCTTTTCCAACTTTGACTTTCTGTGCTTTTTCTGCATTCTCCATTGAGCTTTCCAGTCCAACCATTTTTTCACCTCCTTTTTATTTGATTCTTTATAAATTTCATACCTGCTTCACCCGTTTCAATGTAATTTTGTCATTTTCAATTTCGACATCAATCTCTGCACCTTTTTCAAGTGGTAAAGGAAACTGTGAATCGCTTACTATCTTTGATTCGATAAGCACTTTGAAACTGCTCGTTGGTGGGATTGCTATAATTCTCCCTTTTCCCTTTATCACCGTGACCTCCTAGGGAACTGTAATAGTTAATAATTACGTACCTATATTTATACCTATCTCAGTACCTGTTAATTTTTTCTTCTTTCGGGATAATTATCTTTTTGATATCATGCCAGGTGATAAAAAGAGGGTCGGAATTATCAGAAGGCTCAAAATAAACGCCGATGGAATCCGCATGTTTCAGTATCCCGGTGTGTATCGCATCCGAAGCTGTTTGCACCTGAACTTTCCTGTTGACAAATACGCCAAGATAAACCTTTGAAGATTTCTCCCTGGTATTACCTGATTGTTTAAACATGTCATTGTACACAGGCGAGATAACAAGGTCGGGCAGGGCGGGTATCAATTTAACAAAATAATTAAAAAATTTATGTGAATCATCAAGGAAGACCACATCCGAAATCAATGGGTTGGTTTTTACTTTGTCCTGGATAGATCCATAATCCTGCATAATACTGACCAATGCCCCGACCTCATAATTATCCTCCGATAATTCTGCTGATAATATTTTTTCTATGGAAGCAGGGTTTATTTCCTTGGGTTTGTTCTCAAAGTTCAAACCTGCCTTATTCATTTCAAGAAGTTTCGATTTGAGCTTTAAAATGTCTGTTGCTTGGACAATTGCCAGAGATTTCATTTCAGTTTCCACATATATTTAAATTGAATACAAAAGATAAATATATATTATATCTTTTATTTACCAGTCCCTCGTTTTAACGTGTTTACTCTATCCATGTAATAAGAATAATTACGTTGATAAATAGATTTTGTAATCGTTCTCATGATTTGCCCGTGCAAAACAGGTCAAATAAATATCCCTTTATACCATTACTGAGATTAAGCTACATAAATGCCAGATAAAAACCACAAATATTTTGCGGCCCATAAAGAAATAACATCCGTAGCAAGGCTCTCTATTTATTCCAATTCTTTATTACTTATAATGAAACTCTCTGTGGGCATCTTAATAGGTTCAATAAGCATACTCTCCGAAGCACTCCATTCAGGCATCGACCTTCTAGCTGCAATAATAGCCAATTATTCTGTTAAAAAGGCAGGACAACCTGCTGATGATGAACACAAGTTCGGGCATGGTAAATTTGAGAATGTATCCGGTACCGTGGAGGCAATTCTCATTTTCGTAGCAGCAATAATCATACTTTATAAATCAGGTGAAAAGATACTGGGAAATGATGGGATTGAATTCGAGCTAATCGGGATCGGTATTGTCGTCATGGGTATCTCCGCAATCGTCAATTTTTATGTATCGGCAAGGATCATGAAAGTGGCAAAGAAAGCCGAATCAATTGCCCTTGAAGCAGATGCTTATCACCTTACTACGGATGTATATACCTCGATAGGTGTTTTCATAGGTCTTATTCTCATTCAGATCACAAAGAACCCTATTTTTGACCCGGTACTGGCCATAATTGTGGCTCTTATTATTCTCAAAGCATCGTACGACCTGACAAAACGCTCAGTCTCAGGAATTATGGACGTGAAACTTTCAGATAAGGAAGAAAATATCATCAAATCCATAATCGCAGAGCATTACTCGGAGTTTGCTGAATATCATGACTTACGCACAAGGATGTCGGGCGCCGAGAGGTATGTGGATTTGCATCTTGTAGTGCCCAAAAACCAGCAGGTTGCGGAGGCGCATGAATTCTGCGATCATCTTGAAAAGGATATAATGGAGAAAATACCCAACCTTTCGATTTTGATTCACATTGAACCATGTGAGGCAGACTGCGAAATATGCAGGAAACTTGATGTTTGTAAAATGCCAAACAGCCCTGTTGATTAAAATTAGTGATTAGTAACCAGCCGGATACTAACCGAATCTTAAGACATTATCAAGTATCACTGATAATTTTAAATAGTTATCGTTATTAAAAGATATGTATCACTGATAACTTTATATACTTATCAGTAAATACTGATAAAGATTATATGAGCTTTTCAGAAAATAATCAGGAACTCTTCGAGATAATACGTGCAAAACTCAACTTAAGCAATAGCGCCGTTGTTATTAAAGAGCCGGCTTTAAAAGACGCCTTGATTCCTGTAAGTGTTGATGCAGTCATTGAAGAGGGTAATAGTAGATATTATGTCGAAATAAAATCCAAAGCAAGTGTTGATACAGTAGCTAGGTTGATTTTATTAAAAGAACTTCTGAAAAAACAGAATAAAAATATTTCCAATATCTACGTTGTCATTGCAAGTAAGGTCATTCCACCCAATGTAGAAGAATTAGCAAAACAGGTAGGCATAATTTTGATGACAATTCCCCATAACATCGGTCATCCCATGCAGAATTATAATTATTTTCCGAGCAAAACCAAAGTCACCTCAGAAAAATCATGGAAAGTAATTACTCGTCTCCTTAAAGAGAAAACAACGTCCATCCGGCAATTGTCCCTTATGGAGAACGTATCCTACGGATGGGCGTATGCAACTATCCAGAGCCTGATTAGCCAGGGAATTGTAACTAAATTAAAGGGAAATTATGTGAAAATTTCAGACACAAATAAACTATTGAATGGGGTTGCATGGGAAAGACCCTTCGAAAATCTTTGTATAAAAGAAATAAATATCGAATACAGCGATGCTTTTAAAGCAGCACAGGAGCTATCTCATATATTAAAGAATAAAGGAATTAAGTTCGCTTTTACCAGTTACACTGCCGGAGGATTATATACCGGCTATGCATTTCGGCATGATTTTATTTACCTTTATATCGAAGAACATGAAATTGATTTTTTCATTAAGGCGTTCGAAGATAAAGAAAAGAAGGGCATCAGGGCAAGGATTTATACGCCAGATAGAGAAATATTCAATAACACCAGAGAAATAGAAGATGTCAAAGTCGTCTCTCCTGCTCAGGCATTACTGGATTTGGCAGGATTAGGATACGGCGGACGGGATATTACGAAGGCTATGGTAGATAAATATGCCTCTGTATGACCCAACCCCTGCGATCATAGCGATGTCTCTTGAAGAACTTAATTTTATTTTAAACTGGATTCGGGAAGAACAAGGAGAATCTTATGATAATCCAATTGCGGTTCTTATTGGTGGGTGGGCAGTAGATGCCTATAATCCTTGGTATGGTTCAGTTGACATCGATTTGGTGACCAATAGTGAAACTAAAAATACACTCAAAACGGTTTTAAAAGAAGAACGAGGATACGAGTCTTACAAAATCCCGGGCAGAATTAACACCGTTTCTAAACCAACTGGAGATGGAGAAATTAAGGAAATTATAATAGATTTCATTTTACGAGGAAGAATAAAATTCGAAGGTCAAGAGGCAGAATTGGACTTTGTTATCCCAAAAGAACAAACAACGATAAGAGAATTGAGGGGTAGAATTTCTGCTGTAGTCCCAAAGAGGTCTATGCTATTACTACTTAAACTAAAAGCTTCGTGGGATCGAGCATACCGAATAGATAATGGAACAAGTGAGGATCCAGAATGGGAAAAGTCAAAGCTCATAAAAGATTACGCTGATATCCTCGCACTCATTGACCCTGTGCATGGCGGAAGAGAACTTGATTTAAATTTTCTTGGAGAAAAACTAACTGAATTCGATTTTCTCAAGGGATGTTTAAGGAACATTCCAGAAAACCGTGATGCAGTGGAAAAATATAGACAAATGAATTATGAGACGGCAGGATATACTATTAGACAAATATTATCACTCACCGAGGTCAGAGGGTAAAATTAGTGCAGTAACCTCGGGGCAGAAAGTACAATTCGGTTTTAGAACATCCTATTAAGCGCTTCTCTTGCAGGCATCCCGACTGTTATTCCAAGTTTCCTGGCAGCTTCAGAAACGTCCACAGCTTTTGCATTCAAAACATCTTCAAAGGTTCTTACTCCTGTCACCCGCACAGCCACGTCCCCCAGCTTATTGGCAACATCCATATTAAGATACCCGCACATAACAAAGCCGCACCCGGCCCTGATAACAAGAAGCGGGGCATTTTCCATGTCCATCTTTAAACCAAGAGCGCTCCCCTTTTCAAGCTTAATCTGTTCAACTAGCATGAATCATACGTGGCTTTACCGATAGAAATATTTTATCATGGCGCCAATCTTATATGGCTCTTGTAACATGGACAATATAAATAAGAACTTAAAGATTGCAATAATCCTCACAACCCTTATTTTTTTCCTCGAATTTGCGGGGGGAATAATATCCAACAGCCTTGCTCTTCTTTCGGATGCAGCCCATGTTTTTATGGATGCTGTGGCACTGGTTCTTACCTATGGCGCAATAAAAATATCCTCCCGCCCCTCTAACAGGAATGTTACCTTCGGTTACCACAGGTTTGAAATTTTTGTTGCATTAATCAATGGATTAACAATCCTCGGAATTTCCATATTCATCTTTTATGAGGCTTATGGAAGAATCCTGAATCCTCCACCGGTGAGAGGAGCCCAGGTGCTGGTAATAGCCAGTGTTGGACTGGTTGTGAATTTGTGGGTGGCTTTAAAATTGCGCGGGCATCATGACCTCAATATCAAAGGGGCATACCTGCATGTAATCGGGGACGCCCTTGCATCCATCGGGGTGATAGCGGGAGCCCTCATCATCATTTTCACAGGCAAAACAATTGTTGACCCTGTGCTTAGCATTTTATTGGGCATAATGCTTTTGTACGGTTCTCTCAGGCTCATTTTCGGCTCCGCCCGGATTCTCCTCGAGTTCGCTCCCGTGCATGTTGATGCTGAGAAATTAAAAGAAACAATAATGCAGATAGAAGGCATAAAAGGAGTTCATGATATTCATATATGGAGTATTTGCTCCAATATCCATGCTATGAGCGCCCATGTACTTGTGGACAGGATCCATGTCCAGCAGACCGAGGTATTAATAACCATGATAAGCGAGATCGTAAAAGAAAGGTTTCGGATATTACATACCACACTGCAATTTGAATGTGCCGAATGCGCCCCCGTGGAGATAGGGCATGAGGATTACCATTAAGAAAAATTAAATTTCCTTGTTCCCGTTAAATGCGCTTTTAACAAGCATAACCCCGGATGCGATATCGAATTCTATGGTCCTGCCGTAATTTCCCCCGGTATCGCTTGCTATAATCGGAAGTTTCAAATCTTTAAGTTTTCTCCTGACGGCTTCAACATTTCTTGTCCCTATCTGCATGTCCGCTTCTTTGAAGCTGAACATGCTTGCCCCGCCAGCTATCTTGGTTTCTATCCTGTTCTTCAAACATCCCTTTTGAAGCATCATCTCAACAGCCTTTTCGATGGCCGTATCCGCAAATTTCAAAGGATTGTCTTTATTTTTTGATTCTTCTATAGCCGGAAGTAATATATGGGCAAGTCCCCCGAATTTCGCCACCGGGTCGCGAAATGAAACTGCCACACAGGAACCAAGTCCAATTGTTACAAGCACTGCCGGGTTATGAACAACGACAAGGTCTGCAATTCCGACGATAATCTTCTCTTTAACCAAATCCATAATATAATATAATTATTCTTTAACGTAATAAGGTTTACTAATAACTATAATAATGATGATGGTACTTACCAAAGCCTACTCAAAACCGTTGGTAACTTTTTTCTCACCTCTTAAGTCAAAAAGCACACCTTGCAGCAAGCTGCGGGGTATTCAATTTAAAGCAAATGTTGTACTTGCTCCGCTGCTTTTTTTCCAGAGGATATGGCGGCTGACATCCCATATGGCATGAGATGGTGACTATCCACATGAGTATAGTCACCCGCTAAAAAAACGCGCTGTGACGGATGTATTTTTTCTATAGCCCAAGCACCATAACTTTCCTCCGAAATAATCGGGCTAATCATGTCCCAATGATGATGGTCGGCAAATTTTATTTGTTCCTCCCTAAAGTTGCCAAAACCCAAAGCATCAAGAGTTTGCAACGCCATTTTCACCATTTCTTTTGCTTGCAATTTACGCACAGGTACGGATTTAATTCCCATGAAGTAAAAGTATAACAATACCAGACCATCAACAGCCGTTTTCTGCCGCACAACGGTACTGGTAGCAAGATCCGGGGTAGCAATGTACGAAAACTCAGGAATTAGGTTTTCCGGTATTGCTAAAACGCACAGACTTCCTGTGCCGTAACGAATTCCATCCAAAAAAAGTCTGCTGGGGCTTTCTGCACGGGCGATAACGCGAGATGCTTCATGGGCTGGTATCGAGCAAATAACGGCCTTTGCAGAAAGGTGCTTAATTTGCCCCCCTTCATTGACAATAACAACAACATTTCGTCCTTGATCATCGATACTAAGTACCTGCACCCCACAACGAAGCCGCGATGATATACCTTCAATCAAGCCAGCAATCAACGCTCCATTGCCGGTTTCATAATGTCCCATCTGAAATACTTGAAAGGCATCAAGCCTCCTTTGAGGAATATATTCACCTATCTCACCAGGGTGAATCAACTGAAAAAAAGCATTTAACAACTCGTACGATGGCGGCGAAAGGTCGGATATATCATATGCGCCTCCATTGACAAATGCAGTAATCTCTTCGATCTCAAGGTTTCGAAAATCAATTTTTTCAAGACAATCCACAACACTTTTGCCAAACCAAGTGCGTCCTTTCGAACAGACTCCAATCATGCCATATTCTTCGATTAGTGGTGGTGGAGCGATTCCGGGCGGCAAGAATGTCGGTTCAATAGCAAAAACTGCTCCGATTTCATAGCTTACTCCCATTTTTTCACGGGTAAGCACGCGCCCTCCGGCATTCGTTTTTAGTTCAAGCACGATAATGTCTTTATCACGCAATGCGTATGCCCCGGAAAGCCCGGCCAGTCCGGCGCCGACAACTATTACCTCCTTGCATTCGTCTTGAAATCTTTCCATTTGATCCCGCTAATAATACAAATTAAATGTGTGATATTCACCCGCATTGATATCATCAATATCCATGGCAATAATAATTTTGGTTGATCCTATGGCAGAAAAAGCAGTTGAAAGCTGTTTGGATCCTATTTTAGCTATAAAGTCGGAAGCATCGTAAGGAATCATATGTGCCGAAGCGCCAACTTTATCTGTGGAAAAGCAAAAACTGACTCGGTGGCAACGCTCTAGTAACATTGTCACTTTTTCTCCAACTATATCTCGCAGCAGTGCGTTCTGTTCGCGAATCTCATAATCGTGCATAACAGGATAGACCTTTAAAGCCGATGCTCCAGAAAAAACGAAATCAAACCCGAAAAGGAATCCCTTGTGAATCTTAAGGCGACGAGCATTGGGTGAAATACCTGCAAAGCCAAGAGCACGTGTTTCCATAGCCGGGTAATCTCCCACAATGTGCCACAGTTTGATTCTCGATGAGGCAATATCCGGTCTCAGGTCTATACCGACTACGTTATAACGCACTTTTTCGTATAGAAAATCTGTTCCTATTACCTCATGATACAGTGAACGATCTATAGGAGCCATTTCCGCATAATGCTCTAAAAAGGCAACTATTTTGGGATTAAGACTGGATCCTCCACTATTCTTGTACCAAAGGTTAAACCGCAATGGATGCACGGTGTCGCCACATACTTTACAGGAGCATTCCAAATGAGCTTCGGGCGAAGCCCTCAATAAATCCAGAAATGGAACGCAAAGCGGTGTTGCTTTGGATGCAAAGGATGTCAAATGCCTGCGGTATTTTTCTATTTGCACATTGGCTGATTGCATACTCAAGAATTATCCTTTTATTAGATGGCGCGAGGTGGCATTTTGGTTTGATGCGGACAGTCTGGCGGGGCTTTATATATAGTACCGTAACAAGCAAGAGAATCCCTGAAACACCATCCTTTCACATATATACATCTTGCAAAATCGGTACAATTGTAACAATCAGAATTTTGAAAAAGTTCGCGTGAGGGATAATTGAATCGGTGTATAGCATCGGAATTCCATACGCCCATAACTCCGTCTTCGAAAACATTCCCTACCGTGTAAGCTGGTTCATTTGGCGTTTGTTCGCATAAGGTAACTGCGCCGTCCGGCTTTACTAACATTTTGGTGCGCCCTCCTGAACAAATCGGTCGCTTTGCCCAAACCTCCGGTGTAAGATTCCTGGATCCGCCAGTTGTAATATCCTTTTGCATGAAGATAAAAATATCCGGAAATTCTTCCTTGATCTGACTCTCCATATCTATAAGGCGTTTTTTCTGTTCCAAGGTCAGGAAAAGCTTGTCACTATGCCGGTACAAGCCTCGGCTGTACTGCACAAAATGAAACTCGTTTATCCCCATCGGCGCAAGACGCCTGACCAGTTCCAATGGTGCATCAGCATTATATGAAGTAAGCACCGCTTTTACTCTTGGACTGATTCCGGCTTCGATCAGATTTCGCAGACTGTCTTCAGCTTTGGAAAGATAGTTCTCGTGTTGGGACAAAAAAGAAGCGAGTCTATTATCAGTGCTGTCCAGAGATACTTGCATCGGACGCAGCGCCCAGTGGGGCATGTCTTTATTACCTATGTTCAAGGCAGCCATCCGCTGTGCTTGCCCCGGCGAAACATAGCTCTTTGTGGAAACAAAGAATGAGAAATTCCGTTTGTCTAACTCTTCCATAATTTCCAGGGCATCCTGACGGCAAAAAATATCAGCGCCGCCAATATCGACCAATGTAATTTCATTTTCTGCAATTTCATCCAAAATGGGGATCCACTCATCCAGACTACGCTCCGCACACGGCTCACGTTCAGCATAACAGTAAATACAGTCGCATTGGCATCGGTTGGTAAAGCTAATGGCGATGGTGATAGGACGCAGCATTCTGTGTGGTGTCATTGTGTAGTTAGCAAAGTCTGGAATCAGGTTTTCCATGGGCTTGTCAAAGGAAAGGGAACGCGGTCCTTCCAATGAAAAAAAGCCATCCAGATGGGCAAGTTCAGTAGTAATCTGCTCAATTTCTTCAGCACTTTGTCCGTCGGTAGCATTTATTATTCCCTGTGCAGCTGTTTTTATCTCTGCCCAGGTATTCGTTCCATCAAAAAGAAGAATAAATATCGATTCAAAAGGTGAAAGCACACGTGCAACATTCTTTTGCAAGGAATGCAAATATATCACCATGCAATTGCCATCATTCCTGAAACGCCAATTTTCCGATATCCTCGGCTTATCAGTATCTGAAAATACCATTTTTCTCCTAATTACTTGTCTGCTGTCCTGCCACTATTCCTAAAATTACTTCTTTCAAGCTGTCCCAAAACGAATGTAAACAAAATCAGTCACCAGTTTTGGGATAGCTTGCCTCCCGGTGTTAATTTGACACGGGAAGGGGGCGTATACTGCTTACCAATGCCAACCGTTTGCACATGAATCACAGCCTACTATAGCGGCCTTATGTGCCTCTGCTACGGCAGCCTTCAAATCCTTCGCATCGACATTCACATTCTTTGCCTTCAGTGCTTTTTGAAGGGCAGAAATTCCCTTTTCCAAATTAACCTTTTCAGAAATTTTCGCTTCACTCATAGATATCACCTCCCTAAACATTGAATGTAATGTTTAAAATTTCTCCACTACCATAATTAAGGTGTGAACTATATAAATAGTTAATTAATTGAAGTATTGCTCAATTCTGGCAATGTTATTTTTATTGTCCCAATAGTCTTTTATTTGTTTATCTACATTAAACTCCAATGTTCATCTCCTCATGGAATTTTGTTGTTAAAATATTAATGAGGGAATGAATATTATAAATTTTACTGCAAGTATAAAAAATAGTTAAATTTATAAGGCAAACTCATGAATTGGTAACCACCATGATGGGTACAAATATAGCTCAAAATGCTGTATTTAATTCCCCGAAATCCTGTTTATGGCATCCAGCATCTTAGAAAGGGATGCAGAATCTGTAAATATGAGTATTTTCCCTTCAATTTTCTCGGTATTTATTGTGAATTCGGTGTTTATAAACAGGACATCTTCAACATCCCTGCTCATCATGCATACAATCTGGTTAATTATTGCATCGGCCATATCATATATATTCAAGGGTGGCGAAAGACCAATCGCTATACCAAGGAAATTCGAAAGGGCGGTTGTATATGTCCCGCTCATTATGTTTCCAAGCTCTTTAAGGACGGATTGTTCCATTTCATCAAACGTTTCCGCCTCATTTGCCGTACCGAGTACAAGTTTTACCAGGTACTTCGCGCTGTTTTTCGATAATAAAAGCAGAAGAAACCCTTTGGCATCCCCTGTCAATTCCAGTATTATCCCTATCACCGGAGACTCATTCTTTACAAGGATGGGCACTTTTATTAATGGTATTAATTTAAGGTCGGGCAGGGATATCCAGACACGCTTATTAACCATCCGGGAGAGAGATGTTGTGGCATTTCCAATCCCAATATTCCCTACTTCTTTGAGTGCATCTTTCTGGAATTCAGTAAGTGTTTTTATTTCAGTCATATTTAGTTTGCCTTCTTCTGGTATATCCTTTCTTTCAAATCAACGTGTTTGAAAAGCTTGCTTGATTGTCCGATAAGGGTTTCTGTTTTTCCCATAACAAAATAACCGCCGTCTTTCAGGGCATTATAGAAATCAAAATAAAGCTTCTCCTGAAGTTTCTGCTCAAAATATATAGTGACATTCCTGCAAAAGATTATGTCAAATCCTGATAGTTTCGGTCCGGATATCAAATCATGGTTTTTAAAAGTGACCATGCGATGAATTTCGTCAGTGACCTGATAATTATTATCTTTCTTAATAAAAAAACGTTCAAGCCTTTCTTTACTTATTTTTTCAAGCTGCTTTGGATGAAATATGCCAAGCCCGGCTTTATTAAGAGAATCCTCATCAATATCTGTGCCCATGATGGAGATATTATATCTCCTGGCTGCTATTCCCAGGTATTCGGCCAGCATAATGGCTATGGAATACGGTTCTTCCCCATTTGAACACCCGGCGCTCCAAACTTTCAAGGTCCGGTTCTCTCCTCTGGATTTGATCAATTCAGGAAGCACCGTTGCACGGAACGCTTCGTAGGTTTCAGGGTTCCTGAACAATTCCGTAACATTGACTGTTAATGTCTCTTTCAATTGTTTCTCTTCAGCCAGATTTTTTAAAAGGACCTCTGCATACTCTTTATAAGATTTTGATTGGGTTGCCCTGAGCCTGACAGCCAGTCTCCTTTTCAAATGCGCCTGCTTGTATTGCTCGCAATTAAAACCGATTTTTCTCTTGATAATGACTTTTAATTCTGAAAATTCGCTGTCATCCTCGCGCAATGCCATTATATCAGAAGTATTCATCATAGCAGTGTCACCACGTCAAGAATCAGTGCAACATTGCCGTCACCCAATATTGTCGCTCCTGCAAATCCCCTGACGCCTTTGAGAATATGATTTTCAAGGTTCTTGAGTATGACTTCCTGCTGGCCTATGACCTGGTCCACTACGAGCCCGATATTGCTTCCGCCGCGTTCCACGACCACGACAAGAAGGTCTTCTGAACCGTTGGTATCGATGATTCCGAAAAGCTTGTGAAGCCGGACAATAGGCAGGACTTCGCCCCGTATCAATATAACTTCCTCGCCCTTTATTGTCTTTATCTGGTCTTTCTTGACAGACAAATCCCTTACCACATTGGCAATGGGCACGGCATACACATCTTTGCCGACCTTTACCATCAGGGAATGGATGATTGCCACAGTTAAAGGTAATTTTAGAATAATTTTTGTACCTGTCCCTTTTGTAGATTCAAGTTTTATCGAGCCGCCCATACTCCCTATTTTGGTTCTCACAACATCCATCCCGACTCCGCGCCCTGAAACATCTGTTACCTTCTCGGCAGTGCTGAACCCGGGCATGAACGAGAGGTTGATTGCTTCATTGTCTGAAAGTTTTTCCGCCTCTTCCTGCGTCAATAACCCTTTCTTAACTGCAGTTTCCCTGAACTTCTGCGGGTCCATCCCTTTACCGTCATCCAGTGCTTCGATGACCACATGATTTTTCTCACGCCTTGCAATTAATTTAATCGTTCCCTTCGGGTTCTTGCCAGCCTGTTTCCTGACCTCCGGGGATTCGATACCATGATCCACGCAGTTCCGCAGGATATGGACAAGAGGGTCACCTATCTCATCCAGCACGGTACGGTCAAGTTCAATATCGCCGCCTTCCAGGATCAAATCTATCTCCTTTCCCTCTTTTTTGGCAAGGTCCCTTACCATCCTCGGGAAACGGTTGAATATCTGTTCAATCGGCACCATCCTGGATGCCATGATTTCTTCCTGCAATTCATTCGTGAGACGGTTAAGACTTGCAAGCGTCTCTTCCAGGACATCCAGTTTATGAACAGTGGCAAGCTGCATCAAGCGTATTTTATTAATAATCAGTTCCCCGACAAGGTTCATCAGCGAATCCAGGCGTTCTATGCTTACACGGACGCTCTGGACGCTTTTTATTGCGGTCTTGTTACTCTCGGGATTGCATGATTTTTCTTCAATTTTTGCCTTTGCCTGTGTCCCTTCATGTGTTTTAATCTCCACTTTTGCAATCTCTGAAATTTTCATTATACTTTTTTCTAATTTTGCAGCCTCTTCTTTAGTCGAAACCACAATCCTGAATTCCCTGTCAAACTTCTCGTCTTCAATTTCCTTAATCGAAGGATGCGTTTCAATAATTTCCCCAAGCTCTGAAAGATTTCTCATTACAACTGTTGAACGGGCAGATTTGAGAACACATGATTCGTGAAGCGTAACAGTAATATCTAAAATTGTGCAGCCATCTTCGACTTTTTCCTGACTGGTGTCGGGTTTAGCGCTATCGAGGGTAACATCTGCGGCTTCTGTATCTGGAGTCTTTACCTGCCCGGTCGCTTCTGCCCCGGTTTCCCTTTTTGACAGTAATGAAATTTTCTGGATAAGACCGGATATATCGAATTGCGAACAATTTTCAGGGGTTTCCGCCATTTTTTCAAGCGTATCTAGACATTCGAAAAGTATATCGATAGCAGCATTATCAAGTTTCATCTCATTTTTCCGGACCCTGTCCATCAGGTTTTCCATTTCATGGGTGAGTTCCTTGATATTGGTGTAACCCATAGTTGCAGACATGCCTTTTAGCGTGTGAGCCGCCCTGAACATTACATTAATCGTTTCACTGTTTTCCGGGTCTTTCTCAAGATTAAGAAGCGCCTCATTCATTGATTGGAGATGTTCTGCGGCTTCAACGGCATACATTTCCTTATATTCCGACATGTCATCCATTAAAATTCCTCTTATGTAATTTGCGCTATGCTCTCCGCTATTTTATTAATTGGTAAAACATAATCTGCCAGCCGTTGTTCTATAACAGACCTGGGCATGCCATAAACCACGCATGTGGATTCATCCTCGGCAATTACCCTGCCGCCGGCTAATTTGAGTCTCCTGATACCATCCGTACCGTCAGAGCCCATTCCCGTAAGTATAACCCCGACCGAGTTTGCCCCGTAAATCTGCGCAACTGAATTGAGAAGAACATCGACAGACGGCCTGACGCCCTGGACTTTTTCACTCTTATTAAGCGCTATAACTTCTTTTGTTTTGCCGTTTATTTCTTCCTGCCTGACAGTCATATGGTAATCGCCCGGCGCTATCAGGACAATCCCGGGTCTTACGATATCCCCATCCCGAGCTTCCCTTACCTTTATCCTTGACTGGCTGTCCAGGCGCTCCGCAAGGGATTTTGTAAATCCGGCCGGCATGTGCTGGACCACAAGCACCGGCGCATTAAGGTTAGAAGGGAGCAGGGGTATAACCTGCTGCAGTGCTCTTGGCCCCCCTGTAGATGTACCGATAATTATTATTTTCTTAAATTTTGATTTTTTGCCAAGTTCACTCGTCTCGGTTAAATCAACCTTATGCGTTTCTTCTCCGGTGATGGCTTTTGGCCTCTTCCTGGCATCCTTAAAATCTTCAATTCCGGAAATGCCGTCATTATCATTTTTACCATGTTCCTGGATAAAACCAAGCTTATGAGTTTCAACTTTGGCTGCGGCTTTTACCTTTTTTACCATTTCATCCTTTATCTTATTCATATCGAGGCTGATATTTCCCGAGGGTTTGAGGATGAAATCCACTGCACCGTATTGAAATGCCGTCATCGTGACATCGGCATGTTTTGATTCCGCCCCGCTGAGCATAATTACGGGTGTCGGGCATTCGCTCATTATATATCCAAGAGTCTGGAGGCCGTCAAGAACAGGCATTTCAATGTCCAGGGTAACGACATCGGGTTTTAATTCTATTACCTTTTCAAACGCTTCCCGCCCGTTTCTTGCCTTACCAATGACCTCTATATCAGGGGATGAAGAAAGAATATCGGTGATAGCCTTGCGCATGAAGGCTGAGTCATCAACAACCAGTACTTTTATCCTCGACATTTAATTCCTTTATGACAGGTTTTTCGAAACTGTTTCCAGCACTTTTGCAGCATCAAATGGCTTGACAATAAAATCCCTCGCCCCTATTTTGATTGCATCGTTTACCACTGTCTGCTGGCCAATCGAACTGCACATTACGACCTTGGCATTACTATCGAATGCCATTATTTGCTTCAGGCATTCTATTCCATCGACATTTGGCATTACTATATCTAAAAATACGAGATTGGGTTTATGCTCTTTATATTTGGCTACGCCGTCAGAGCCATCGACAGCCTCCAGTACCTCGTTTCCCGATGGTGCAAGGATTTTCTTGAGCATCATTCGCATGAATGCTGCATCATCCACAAGTAATATTTTTCCGGGCATTATTCCTCCATTTTAAATTAGTAAGTTTTATAATATTTATTTATATAATTAATTCCATTTATCCATACAGGGTAAATCTTATCCACATAACTATAAACAAAGGTGTGAGGTTTGTGTGAAAGGGATTATCACATCATTCCCAGAAGAGGAGTTATACCGCGTACGGTCAATTCCGCAGACAGCGCAGAAATCCATACAAGTCCCACAAAGTGGGTATATGTGTTAAAATGATGACCGCCATCAACTATCCTGATGAGCATTGCGGATATTAACGAATGGCAAACCAGCATGAACATCAACATAGTGGTCATCAAAGGAATATTACTTTGGGAGATAGCGGCAATCGAGATACCTATATCGATATCAGGAATGGGGGTATTTGAAAAAAGCTTTGCCAGCATGGCGATTATAGAAACTGCGAGAAACATAGTGGCAGCAATCCCTGCCGTCATGCCGTAGAGCACGCCTATAAGGCTTGAAGCGCTGCTGTATCTTAATTTCCTCATCGAAACGATATCCATGAAATTCCTGCTGATAATATCCCCGATAATAGCGGGTTTCCCGCCCACGTTCGTACCTTCTACGAACATTGTTGCAAACCGTTCAATGAGATTACTTCCCGTACCTGCTGCAAAATGCTCCCATGAACGCATTGTATTGAGTCTTGTTTTCAGTCTTTTGTAAAGGTTGCTGATATTTTCTGAAAGAGGCCCAAAATCATGCGAGACAAGTTCTCTTAACGATTCAATAATAAGACCGCTTCTTGCTCCGGAAGCGCCTCCGAGAGAGCGTATAAAAGCGCCGAAATTATCATCAAACCGTTTGATTTTATTTTCTTCTGTCCGCGCTATAAGGCCGGTGAACAGTAATGGCGTTAAAGCAACTGCGAACATTATCGTTATGGGAAGATGTGAAAAACTTATCACGACGCCTGTTGTGATTAAACAGGCGAATAATGAAATGGGCATCGACCATTTAATCCTGCGGTCAGCAACGGTCTCTATTTCAAGTGTATGCCATATCCTGTCGGTTGGCACTTTCGATTTGGCGAATAACACTATAATCAGTTCGGTGATAACGAATATAGCTATTGAGCCGCCAAGTAACATTATAGCGTCAAGACCTGTAATTATAGGCATTATTATAGCGAACGCTACAATGAAAATCAGGGACATGCACATGGAAATGAACATTTCCTTAATCATATCGATGGAATTTAGCGAATCCTTGTACATTGTCATAAAATCGTTCATTACCACCGATTGTTCTGATATGACGAAATTTTCAAAATCCTGGCCAGCCTGCACCGAATGCGCCATCCTGTCCAGGAAATCTGAAAACAGGACTGAAGGCGTCCTTTTTGCAATGAACCTGCACGCTACCGGAAAACTTACGTGCCAGTAATAAATTAGCGCATATATCCTTCCAGTTTCCCTGGCTAAATAACCATAAGCCTCATTCTGCGACAACCTGTGCAGAATATTCACCCTTGACATCTGGGACGTGGCAAGAACCCCCATATGCGTAATATAATAATGGATACTATTATTGATTTCATTCCTTTTTTTTTCAATCATTGTTATTGGATATATCAAAACCATGGAAACCAGTACAAAAACAATCATTACAATCAGGATTGCCATAATCCCGGTCATCATAGAGGGAACCGCAACCAATACCAGAAAAGGAAAAAGAATTGCAAATACAAATGTCGGTATCACGAATTTCTTAAAATAATGTTTCTGCGAGATACCAAGACAGTGAAATATGATCTTCCTGTCCATTTTCATACCTCAAACGGTATGCCGTCAAGACCTTTCGCCTGGTACCCCCAGATGATGTCCCTTACCTTGTAATAGTCAAGGATACCCTCCTCAACCATCCTGTTGAGAATTTTAGCGCGTAATGCAAGCTCGTCATATATCATGCGCTTATCGTCATATCCCTGTTTTACTGCTATCTTGTCAAGTATAAAACTGTTATTCATCCCCCTGAAGCGATGCCTGTCATTTGTAAAATCCCATTCGAAAACGCCACGGGTTATCACACCGCCTGCTTCTTCCAGATAACCTTCAATCTCGTCAACCGAAGTACATCTTCGCAAATATTTGCCTTTTCTATATATCGCCTGGAGAATCAGGGCGCAATGGAGATTATCAGCAAATGTTGGCGGGATATTGATAGGTTCACCTGTAAGCCGCTGAAGAAGTTTTCTGACTGATGATGCATGGAATGTGGCAAGCACTGCATGTCCTGTCTGCATTGCCTGGAATGCTACTGCGCCCTCTACGCCTCTGATCTCACCTACAATAATATAATTAGGTCTTGACCTGAGGGCGACTTTGAGGAGTGTGAAAGTATCAACCTGCGATTCCTTAGGACCATCCTCTCTGGTTATCAACTGCTGCCAGGCAGGCTGAGGTGGGGACACTTCTGCTGTGTTCTCCACAGAATACATCTTTGCTTTGCTGCTTATGAATGGCAATGCTGCGTTGAGCATTGTTGTTTTGCCGCTTGCTGTTTCGCCGCTGAAAAAGATACTCATCTGGTTCTCAAGCAGAAGCCACAGGTAAGAAGCCATGTTCCCGTCAATACTTCCCCATTTGATAAGCTGGGGAATACTTGCAGGGATTTCCATGAATTTTCTCATGGTGAAACTGGAACCCTTCCGGCTTATGTCTGTGCTGTAAATAGCGTTAATACGCGTGCCGTCCGGGAGGGTGCCATCGATAATAGGGCGGGCGTCGCTTACCGGCCTGCCAATCCGCTCTCCCGTGGTATGCAGCCAGCGGCTCAGATTTTCCTGTGTGCCAAAGGTGAGGTTGGTGGTAAGCATCCCCATAATCTTGTGTACAATAAAAATACCGCTCACCCCTATGCTGTGGATATCTTCAAGGTACGGATCCCTTACCACCGGCTCTATTGGTCCCTGGCCTATGATATCCCTGTCCAGAAAATAAGATATTTTATCAAATTCTTCCTGGGTTAAGGGCACGGTCTTTTCCCCGAGCAGCTTATCAAGAAAACCTGTAGGTGAAAGTTTACCTTCGACCTGTATTGAATCATTAAAAAGCGACATCATGAGCTTTCTCAATTGTTCTTCGTTTTCAGGAACAATTTCATCCGCCGCCTTTTCAAGGATAGAGTCCATTATTACACGATATTTTTTATGTTCTTCCAGAGATAGTACGGGCTCGACTGCGATATAGCGTATTTCCCTGGTTGCCTTATCCCCTTTCAGATGGATGAATATGGGGTCGCCTACAGGATAAATTATGGAAGGTACGGGAATGTCGACAATATCCCGCGGTAATTTTGCAAAGAAATCGGGCATAATCCCGCTCTCTTTCTTGCATTTCTCCACATATTCATTCAAATGGGGGTTTCGTTGAATAGCTTCTTCAAATTTATCATCCAGAAAATATCACCTCTTCAGGAGACTCCGGAAATGTTGATCATTACCCCGCTTTTCGCCTCGACTTTAAAACCTATCATGGCGCCAACCTGGATTTCAGGACGCGAATATTTATTTATCATAGCCGTCCTGAGAATTTCTGACCCCATCTGGCGCATCTTTATTGTCATGAGAATCTCTGCCGCATCTTTAAATTCGGTAACAATATTGGGCGGCATTTCAGTGCTATCTATTGTAAGGATTATTGTTTTTTGCACGCCTGACAGTTTCTTGAAAAATGAAATAAGTTCCAGGCTTTTCTCTGGGTTTATGCTGTACCTGACAAGCGCGGAAAGCGTATCTATTATTATAATATTTTTTTCAAATAGCACCTCGGCGCCCATAAGCCGCTGGACGAAATCTATCCTGGGCGTGGATTCCTTGAGCAGTGGAAAGACCGGGATATACAAAAGTTCCCCTTTTAACAGTTTTATTCCTATGGGGTAATCCAGCGAGTTCATCTGCCTGATGAAATTCTTTGTGGTTAATTGTGTTGAAATATACGTTACCGTGTGTTTATTATCCAGAAGGCCGAAAGCGAACCGCTCACACAGGGCGCTTTTTCCGCTTCCGCTGGGGCCGTCTATCATTATCAGTGAACCCTTGGGGAATCCTCCTCCAAGCATCTGGTTCAATTCGTCCCTGTCAAGTAAAAATGAATATCCTGCCATATTTATGACTTCCTGAATTCAAAACTGTCTTCAACTCCGTTTTCTGTAATCACTCTCAGGCTATGGCTTCCGATGCCAATGGAAACCGTAGCATTTATTTGTAAAACATCCCCGGGAATCCACATTGCATCGCCGTTTAATATTGTTTTATTAAGATTCCCGTCCGGAACAAGGCTGCCGTCAATAAGAACGGTTATATATTGTGTAGATAGGTCTTCTTTCCCCGTGTTCTTTACATAAAAGGTATAATTCCCGCTGGAATTCGATATGATTTCCGGGTCATTTATTACCGTGATATCAGTCCTCAACTGCCCGGAAAATGTCTTGCTGCCCATAGTGGCTGCTGTCGAGATGGACTGGACGTTCAAGAACAAGGCTCCCACAACGCCTAAAGCTATTATCACGGACGTGATAAAAAATATCATTTGAGTTGCGGATGCGCCTGCTCCCATTCATCCCACCTACCTTGCAAAATAATCAGCAGCACCGTTTGCAGCTATGATTTTAACTCTGCCGCTTGCCGCTCCGATATCTACATTTATTGAGGTTTTTGGAGGCCATACGCCCTGAGGATCTACTGTGAATGACGAATTTAAATTTAGTGTCCCATTATGAATTACATTAATTTTGCTTGAATTAAGCGTTGTTGACCCATTATTATAAATTGTAATATTGTTGCTCACCCAATTCGTAATAACTATTTTAGTATTCAATTTTTCTTTCCATAAATCATTTGAATTTTTTTCTGCTTTCAGAACCCTGTGATAAGACATATCTGCCAGAGGGTAAAACATTGCAGCCATATACATTAACGAAGCGGCAAATATTACCACGACAGCAGAGGTTGAAAAACCCATCTAATCCTCCGCTGTTATGGATACAACATCACATACCTGTTCACACCAAATGAGTTAGGTGTGGTTATTTCAAGATTTACAGGCGAGCCCAGTTCAAGGTTCATTGTTATCCAGAAGGTTTTCCTTGTGGTGAGTTGAATGGCTCCAATTTTAGCTTGGGTGACTACGATTTTTACAAGGTCGCCGCTGTTCAGAACCGGCGTCGATGAATTAAATGAATGATCCTCATCTCGCACAACTGTGGCGGTAAATGTATTATTTAAACCTTCGGTGTCAGAATAATTCAGATCATACTGGGAATCTTTATCCCAGACTGTTATAATCATCTGCCTCAAATCAATCGAAGTGGTGCCTACGTCGGGTTTGACCCTGATTATCAAACCGTTATCGAGATAAGAGATTGCTGAAGAGGACCTGTTTCCTAACACCTGTTCTACAATAATATTTGTTGATATCTGCTGTGTTGCCTCTTTGCTGGTTTTTGAAGCTTTCTGCTGAAGCGCACCTGTTGTGTATATCAGCACTGTAGCTGCAACTGCGGCTACAAGCACCATTGCGATGAATATGATCAAAGTGCCGACTCCTATATCACCTCTTTCATTGTCCATCAGAAATTTCCGGTTTGCTTTCATATTCTACTCCTTCCTATAAAAGGAAAAAAATTCCCCTTTTCAGGGGAATAGCTGTACTTGAGTATTTATTCCGTATGACGCAGGAGCCTGTATATCCTTAACTATCATTGTACCTGTTTCGGGGATAATCTGGATAGTGCCTCTCATGCGCACAGCTAAATTAATCGGACTTATGGTAATGACACCTAGATCACTTGCTGCCAGGATTGACGCACCTGTGTTAGATGGATTCCTGTCTTTAGAAAAGGCAAAGGTGCCTGCACCTGCAGCTATATTATCACCTGCATATTTCAATGTTGTTGTACTGGTTTCATTTATATATTTTACAATTGCCTGACTAAAGTCGATTTGGTTTCCACCTGCTGAGAGTCCGACTGAAGTATTCAGTAAAGTAACATTTGTCGTATCATTAGCGTTTGGTCTTGTACCGACTATAGTTACTACATTTACATTAGATGACACTTGAGATGTCGCTTCCTTACCTGTCTGCTGAGCCTTCTGCTGCAATACACCGGATGTCTGGATTAACACTGCTGCTGCTACCGCTGCGACGAGTACCATCGCAATGAAGATAATCAGCGTGCCAATACCGACATCACCAGTGTCGTTTTTCAGTATATTGGTTCTATTTGCTTTCATAACGCCTCCATTTATTTGTTTTAATTTCGAAACTTAGGTGGCGTCATTACGCCAAACCTTGCTTCTAACCAATTTGTGTTTATACGTGGATATAAACGGAGTTGTGAAAAACGTGTGAAGTCTGCGAATAAAAACCTTGAAAAAAAGAGAAATCAGGCGATTAAGACCTTATTATTTTTAAACAAATCTATTTCCCTGGTTGTTTTTTCGATTTTATCCCTTAAATTATAAAGAAGAATTTTCGTCCCCGGGTCATTTTCAAGTATCCTGTCAGGATAAAGCTGCCGCATAAGGATATAACGTTTCCTGTCTGCGATGCCCTGTTTCAATAATGAGAATACAAGGTACAATATTTCCTCTTTTCCTTTACAGCGTTTTACAGTTTCAATGCATTCCAGAAGGAGAGCCGGGATTTCCATTGCGTCTTTGACAGCCATGAGGAGACCATCAAGGGTTACAGGTTTCATAAGATAGTCGGATACCATCGAAAGGCGTAAGAAATCATCTATGCCAGGAGGTTTTGACGTAATGACCACCACGGGAATTTCCGGTCCTGTCTCTTTTATTTTTTCAATCAAGTCCCATCCATCCATATCCATGAAATCCATATCCAAAAGAACCATATCAGGCGTATCTCTTTTCATTGCCAGTAAACAATCATTTCCAGTATATGCCGTATTAATTATGTACTTATCAACATCCATAAGCAGCATTTCTGCAAAAAGGTCAGCTACATCCGGTTCGCTGTTTACAATAAGTATTGATTTTGATTTTTTCTGCATCATACAATTTGGACTTGAAATCACACAAATATAAGTATTGGTGCGATTAACCTTCACAAATATCGCAGCATTAGTGAGACTGTGGATTTATAATATAAAAAAGGATGCCAATCCGGAATTCAACAGTTATGATTTTTTAGCATTAACATTTTCCCCTTCTTTTGCATGAAGGTTGCCATAAGTCAGATTTAGATTACAGTGCGGGTTTTGTTATCATCTTCTTGATGTCCAATATATTTTTGATGCCTGGTGAGATTATTTCCCACACTGATACTTATTGCGAAATTTAAGGTATTCTAATTTTTTCCGGCATCAGCAGGTATTATCATTTTTTTCATGGGAAGATTTTTTGATGCTCATTTTATCTCACTCACCCTTATATTCGTATGAAAGCATTGTAAAGGAAGAACCCCCTATAACCGAAATGATTTGCAATTTTACCACCTTTTGCATAATTTTTTCGGATGAGGGGGTTATAAATAATCAGATTATCGGAGACTAATTAAGATAGATTCAAGAATCTAATTTCTAAACATATTTTAAATTGTTTAGTTTTTAATGATAATTAGACCTTAAATTACTGCGAAAAACGTTAAGAAAACTTTTACAAATAATAAAACCCATTAAAATTTGTAAATGAAAAGGGGAAAATGATTATGCACTAACCAGCATTACTTCATTTTTCCCGCCTAATGCATCTTTATTGTTATCGTTAAATGCCTCATATATCGATTGTGCCGCTTCTTCATAGGATAAAGCTCCTGAAAACAGCATGTATATCGATGCCGGATACTCCAATAATTTGCTTATTTTCTGTGGAGTTTTGTTATTTGCCAGAAATATGGCTATGAGATTGGCATAAAAACTATTGATTTCAGGATCTATTCCTGTAATTT
Organism: Candidatus Methanoperedens sp.; assembly: GCA_049303315.1. Classification (GTDB taxonomy): domain Archaea; phylum Halobacteriota; class Methanosarcinia; order Methanosarcinales; family Methanoperedenaceae; genus Methanoperedens. The sequence continues at coordinate 31,131 of JBAQMZ010000053.1, read as the reverse complement.
GAATTGAAATATGGCTGCTTTCATTCCCGATATTTACCGAGATTGGCCAGTTAAGATAGGATATTTCTTCATTTATTACTTTATTCAGATTATTTATATCATAAACATTGATATTATGCGGTGCAAAGAGCTGTACCGCTTCATTAAGCGGTGGAAGATTACATGTCCTGTTTGTTAAAAGCCACCTGAACATTGTAAGCGGGATTGTTACACCGTATATCCTGTTGCGTGTCTGTTCCATGGCATGGTTCTTTTCTTTAAAAAGGTCCTTTGCCGTCTCAAGGCTTCCCATGTTTTCGGTAACAAAACCTGTAAAATCTATTATGTCTCTCATCGCCGCAGAAAGGTTACCCTGATGTTTTTTAAGCAGCGGGTCAAGCATTTTCAAATGTGCGTCACTTATAGATACATTTTTTCTTAGCATATTTCCACCTTTTTATATTTGATATCAATGAGATTACAGGATTATTGCCACCGCATATCAGAGATGGCCACTATTCCTCACTATCTCATGATAATAATAAGCATCATAATACATTATACTATTTAAAACTTTCTCATTTTTCTGGGAAAAATATATATGTAAGTTCTACCACCAATATACAAAATATAAGGTGGAATTATGTGTTGCAGTCAAAAAATGGCAGGTTATGTATTGTACGCAATAGGAATAATTGGCGGTGTGGAAGGCGCAACTGTGAGGAATGCATACAGTATTCCCATAAGCGTGATAGCCTTAATCGTGATAGTAGCTGGAAGCTATTTGATCGACAAGAAGTAATATTTAAAAGCCGCCTTTTTTAAGACAGGTTTGATTGCATAACGACGTGTGAAGATTTTCCAATAATTTAATTACTCTTCCCGACCATCAGAATAGGTGATACTTATGAGCGATTTAAAAGACCTTTTGGAACGATTATCCAATGCCCACGGCGTTTCGGGATATGAAGGAAGCGTCAGGCAGATTATTGAAGATGAAGTGAGACCTTATGTAGATGAGATAAAAACCGATAAAATGGGGAATCTCATTACCACAAAGAACGGCGGCTCTCCTACAGTCATGCTCGCCGCGCACATGGACGAGATCGGGCTTATGGTGAAATACGTTGATGACAAGGGTTTTGCACGATTCACCAAAACCGGCGGATGGTTTGACCAGACGCTCCTTAACCAGAGGATGATTTTGCATACGGAGAACGGGAAGATTTACGGTGTGCTCGGTTCAAAACCCCCTCATGCCATCAAAGAGGAGGATAAGAACAAAGTGATTAAAGCCGATGATATGTTCATAGATTTCGGCGCAACGAGCAAGGAAGATGCAGACAGGCTTGGCGTAAAGGCAGGCACACCCGTGACCTCAGACACGGAGTTCAAATCACTTGGCAATGATAAGGTTACAGGCAAGGCTTTTGACAACCGCGCAGGATGTGCAATGCTTATCGAAGCCCTGCGGCAGATGAAAGGCGTCAAAGCCACGGTACACGCAGTTTTCACGGTTCAGGAAGAGGTTGGATTAAAGGGGGCAAAAACCTCGGCTTTCGGATTAAACCCTGATGTTGCCCTTGCCACCGATGTTACCATTACGGGCGACCATCCGGGTATCGAGAAAAAAGATTCGGCTATCGAGATGGGAAAAGGACCTTCTGTTACCGTAAGCGATGCCGACGGGCGCGGGATAATAGTCCCGGAGCCAGTATTGAAATGGTTAAAAGAAGCTGCCGAATCAAACAGCATACCCTACCAGCTTGAGGTTGGAAGCGGCGGGACAACGGATGCATCGGCGATACACCTCACCAAAGAAGGCATCCCGACAGGCGTCTTAAGCATGCCAACGCGGTATATCCACACGCCTGTGTCCGTATTGAGCATGTCCGACCTTGAAAAGAGCGCGGAGTTAATCGCAAGGGCAGTTGAAATTGTGGATAGGTTTTTCTAATAATAGGAAGCATACAAATATAAATAATAAAAAAAGAGAGATAAAATATTTTCCATCACCAAAGACTCCAATTACTTCGAAAATCCAGAGAAACAAGCCAGAGTTAAAAGTTTGGAAAAAGAAATCGACCAGATGGTCTATAAATTATACGACCTGAACCCCTGAAGAGATCGCCATCGTTGAGAATTTCAATAAGGGGAAGTAAAATGAATCTAAGAAACATACGGTCGTTTTCAAGGGAAACATGAAATCAACTGCAATAAATCACTTTCACACCGCTTTACTCACTCTTTTTAGTTCAAATTGCCTCTTGGCAGTACGAGAAATACATGAAAAGAGGTAGATATGGACTCAAAAGATGCGCTTGTTGTTTTTGAAGGAACAAAAATAAGAAGAACATGGCACGATGAACAGTGGTATTTTTCAGTGGTCGATATAATCCAGGTACTTACAGACAGCGGTAGTCCAAGACAGTATTGGGGTGTTTTGAAAAGTAGAGAAACTCAGTTGTTAACAATTTGTTTACAACTGAAATTACCCTCTTCAGATGGCAAATATTACAATACGGACTGCGTCAATACAGAGAATGCATTCAGACTTATTCAATCAATTCCCTCGAAAAAAGCAGAACCTTTCAAGAGATGGCTCGCAAAAGTTGGCTATGAACGGGTGCAGGAGATAGAAGACCCGGAACTGGCGCAAAAAAGGATGAAAGAGATATATAAATTAAAAGGCTACTCAGATGACTGGATTGAAAAAAGAGCAAGAGGAATTGCGATAAGGGATGAACTGACTGACGAATGGGATAAAAGAGGAATCAAAACAAAAAATGAATATTCCATTTTAACTGCTGAGATATCCAAAGCCACATTTGGCTTAACGCCAGGTGAATACAAGAAGCTAAAAGGACTGAAGCAGCACAACCTCAGGGATCATATGAATGACCTGGAATTGATATTCACCATGCTGGGAGAGGCTTCAACTACAAAAATAGCCCGAAATAAAGATGCAATAGGATTTGATGAGAATAAGGATGCTGCGAAAGAAGGGGGGACGGTTGCGGGAATAGCAAGAGAAGAATTGGAAAAGAGAAGTAGCGAGAAAGTTGTTTCTAAGGAGAATTATCTTAATGAACCTGAAATCAAAAAAAAGAAACTGGCAGGAGAACAAGCAGACAAAAATAATGAGACTTATAGTATCTGATTTCCGGATGCTACAAATTTTCCACTCTAATAGAAAAACTATATACAATTCCTGACCGATATGAGGAACTTACAATTAATAGACAGAAGGGATTGCTTTATTTAACGATATAAAAATACTGGACACCACTCTCCGGGACGGAGAACAGACACCCGGAGTTTCACTTACTACTGAAAACAAGCTGCTGATAGCAAAGAAGCTTGACGGCCTGGGTGTGGATATTATAGAGGCGGGTTCTGCCATTACCTCGGAAGGTGAACGGGAAGCTATTAAAAAAATAGCGGGTGAAGGTCTGAATGCCGAAATATGCAGCTACTGCCGTATCCGTAAGGAAGATATCGACAGTGCTCTTGCCTGCGATGTGGATTCCATTCATCTCGTAGTACCTGTATCAGACCTCCATATCCAGCAAAAATTAAAAAAAGACCGCGAAACCGTCCGCGCACTTGCTGTTGAAATGACTGAGTATGCAAAATCGCACGGGTTAATCGTGGAATTAAGCGGTGAAGATGCTTCCAGGGCAGATCTAGATTATCTCAAATCAGTGTATAACGCCGGAATCGATGCCGGCGCTGACAGGCTGTGTTTCTGCGATACTGTCGGGATTCTCCTTCCCGAAAGAACATATGAGATTTTTAGCGACCTGTCACAGCTTCGCGCTCCAATCAGTGTCCACTGCCACGATGATTTCGGGATGGCAACTGCAAACACCGTATCAGCGCTGCGGGCAGGCGCGCGCGAGGCGCATGTTACCATTAACGGAATCGGGGAGCGCGCAGGAAACACCTCGCTTGAAGAAGTGGTCATGGTGCTTTATTCATTATATAAGCAAAAAACAAAAATCGATATCAAAGGTTTATACACCACTTCGCGGCTTGTGAGCAGGTTAAGCGGAATCCCGGTGGCGCCAAATAAGGCAATCGTTGGCGGGAACGCATTCACTCATGAGGCTGGAATACACGTTCACGGGCTACTTGCAAATACAGCTACTTACGAACCCATCACACCCGAACTTGTAGGGCGGGAGCGGAGGATAGTGCTCGGTAAGCATGCAGGCAGGACCTCGGTTGTGCTTGCATTAAAGGAGCTTGGGCTTTCTGCAAGTGAAAAACAGATAGATGACATAGTCGTAAGGATGAAAGAACTCGGCGACAAAGGAAAACGCGTAACCGATGCAGACCTCCAGACCATTGCAGAGACAGTGCTCGGGATTTACCAGGAAGCAAAGATCAAACTTGAAGAACTCACTGTCGTAGCGGGAAATACTGTGATGCCCACTGCCTCAATAAGGCTGAAGGTCAATGGAAACCATGTCGTTGAAGCCGGAGTGGGAACAGGACCTGTTGACGCTGCCATCAATGCGTTGAAAAAGGCCTTATCGGGTGTAGCTGACATCCATCTTGACGAATATCATGTGGATGCAATAACGGGCGGCACTGACGCGCTGGTCGAGGTCTGGGTAAAGCTCAGTAAAGGTGGCAAAACCATCACAGCCCGCGGCGCACGCACTGATATTATTATGGCATCAGTCGAAGCTGTGCTTGAGGGCATAAACAGGCTGATACAGCAGGAACAGAAGAAAAGTTAGGAAATATTTATAAAACATTACTATGTGTTATGATGAAGAAGTGTGACCCCGTAATACGGGGACTGGAGATGTAATGACAAAACAAAAAATGCCTGGTGCAAGAGCAGTCATAGAATCACTATACTGTGAGGAAGTCGATGTATTATTCGGCTATCCCGGCGGGCAGGTGCTGCCGCTGTACGATGAACTCTATGATGCCAACATAAGGCACATACTTGTAAGGCACGAGCAGGCAGCAGCGCATGCAGCCGACGGGTTCGCAAGAGCTACAGGGAAAGTTGGTGTATGTCTTGCCACTTCAGGGCCGGGCGCGACAAACCTTGTCACAGGTATCGCCACAGCTTATATGGATTCTATACCCATCGTTGCAATTACGGGGCAGGTGCCGCGCTCGCTCATCGGTAACGACGCGTTCCAGGAAGCCAATATAACGGGTATAACCCTCCCGATTACGAAGCATAATTACCTTGTGCAGGATACCAAAGACATCCCCAGGATATTCAAGGAAGCTTTCTATATCGCCCGAACTGGCAGACCCGGTCCGGTGCTTATCGATATACCCAAAGATACCCAGATTGAGACAATCGATTTTGAATACCCGGAAAAAATAGAACTGCGTGGATACAAACCCACTTATGCCGGGAACGAACAGCAAATAAAAAAAGCAGCCTCGCTTATCCTCAAAGCTGAAAAGCCTATATTCTATGTCGGGGGCGGCATTATATTTTCAAACGCGGCCGAAGAGCTGCGCGCCCTCGCCGAGGGCATAATGGCGCCGGTCACGACCACTCTCATGGGAATGGGCGCGTTCCCGTCAGCACATCCTCTCTCGGTAGGAATGCTGGGCATGCACGGAACAAGGTATGCCAACTATGCAGTCCAGGAATCCGATTTGATTATAGCGATAGGAGTGCGCTTTGATGACCGCGTTACAGGCAAGATTTCAGCGTTTGCCCCAAACGCAAAGATAATCCACATTGATATCGATCCTGCCGAGATTGGGAAGAATGTCCGCGTTGATCTACCGATAGTCGGGGACGCAAAGAACGTATTGAAAACCCTGCTTAAATATGTGAAACAGGAACAGGTCAAAACCGATGCATGGAATAAGAAGATAGCGGCATGGAAAAAAGAATTTCCTCTTACTTACAAGAAGGACAAACTCCTGCGCCCGCAGTTCGTGGTAGAACAGATAAGCGAGATATGCCCTGATGCGATTGTAGTCACCGAAGTCGGGCAGAACCAGATGTGGGCAGCACAGTTCTTCAATTTTAAGAACCCGCGCACCTTCATCTCAAGCGGCGGCCTTGGCACCATGGGCTACGGATTCCCTGCCGCCATGGGGGCAAAAGTAGGAAAACCCGAATCCACGGTCATAGACATTGCAGGAGACGGGTCGTTCCAGATGAATTCACAGGAGCTGGCTACGGTTGTCCAGAACGATATTCCTGTAATCGTAGCGATATTGAACAACGGATTCCTCGGCATGGTAAGGCAGTGGCAGGAATTATTCTTTAACAGGCGGTATTCAGAGACGTGTCTTGAATGCAGCGTTGATTTCGTGAAACTGGCAGAAGCCTACGGTGCACTGGGGCTGCGCGCCACAAAGAAGAACGATGTGAAAGATGTTATAGAGGAAGCTGTAAAATCCGGGCGCCCGACGGTAATTGATTTTGTAGTTGAGCGGGAAGAAAATGTCTCCCCAATGGTTCCTGCCGGCGCTGCTATCAATGAAATACTGGATATGGAGTGAAATTAAATGAAACATACACTTGCCGTGCTTGTTGAAAACAAGCCGGGCGTACTGACGAGGGTTGCAGGTTTATTCTCAAGGCGCGGATTTAACATCGAAAGCCTGGCCGTCGGGGTGACCGAGAACGCCGACACTTCGCGCATAACCATCGTTGTCAGCGGTGATGACCATGTCCTTGAGCAGGTGGAAAAACAGCTTAACAAGCTTATCGATGTAATCAGGGTCAGCGATATCCCGCCGGATGAATCGGTAAGCAGGGAACTTGCGCTAATAAAAGTCGGGGTGGATTCCACCACACGCGCGGAAGTGATGCAGATAGTGGACGTGTTCAGGGCAAAGATAGTTGATGTCGGCATAAAATCGCTCGTGATCGAGGTCACGGGCGACGAGGGAAAGATAAATGCCATGGAGCAGTTGCTGCGCCATTTCGGGATAAAAGAGATGGTGAGAACGGGCAAGATTGCTATGAACCGCGGCGCAAAGGTTGTGCAGGTGGAGAAAAAATAGCTTTGTGAAAACGCCGGTTTAAACCCGCGCTCAAAGTTTTCCGATATCTTCATTCCATAGCAGAGGATGGTTCCGTATGAACCCGCTCATCAATTGCTTGCATTCATCAATGTTCAAATCCACGACCAGAACGCCATGCGATTCCATAAATTCCCTGGCGCCTGCGAAGGTCTCGGATTCTCCTGCAATGACTTTCTTAATCCCGAACTGGACAATCGCCCCGGCGCAAAGATAACAGGGCATCAATGTGGAATAAAGAGTAGTCCCGCTATATGTGCCAATTCTTCCGGCATTGCGCAGGCAATCAATTTCCGCATGCATTATCGGATCATTATCCTGAACACGCCTGTTATGTCCTCTGCCGACAATTCTCCCATCCTTCACAAGGATAGAACCGATTGGAATTCCGCCCTCATTTAATCCCTTTTTTGCCTCTTCAATAGCTGCTTCAATATAGACATCCATAACTAACTTCTCTTCGATATTTGCCAGAGTATGTTTATCGCTTGAATGCCAATTTGTACACGGCAAATGTAAGTATCAGATAGCCAAGCGTTCTGATTATGAGAACACTTTCCAGTGTTCTTCTAAGACCGAGAAGTGTTATAATATACGAGATACCAAATAACACGAAGGCTATACTAACATACAAAGGCACCTTATCCTGGCTTTTCTTATAACTCCAATAGCCTAAGACCACTATTATGATATTGAACGTCAATCCTAATGCATTGACCGGGTCCCATACAAGTGTAATTTTAATCACCTCCTCTGGTTTATTATCCTGATCCCTATCTATCGTTTAAGTGCTACTGTGTAGACGGCGTATATAACTGCCAGATAGGCAAGCGTTCTGATTATTATCAACACACTTTCTAAACTTTGTTTAAAGCCGAAAAGTGTTGCAAGATGCGAGATGCCAAAGAGCCCGAAGGCTATACCAACATAAAGAGGCACCTTATCGTTGCTCTTTTTATAGCCCCAATAGCCTAAGACCAGTATTATGACGCTGAGCACCAGATTTACCGCTGTGATAGTATCCCATATAAATGCCATTTCTCATCACCTCCTTTGGTTTAAATCCAATAATTCCTAACATATAATCCCGATTTTTTAATGTGAGGAGTAAAGTATCGCAGCAGCAACGGGGTAATCGCGATTGTTACTATTATATTGGGGATAAGCCAGCCGGCGAATATATCCGGCGCATTATTCCATGAAATAATTCCGCCAAGGGCAAGCGTACTTGCACCCCAACCAGCCCCAGCCAGGTTATTTAACACCAGGCCAAAAACCAGGAATATTAAAAAGTCCCGTTTTGTTTTAAGACCCGCATCTGCACCTGATATCCTGAAAGCTATCAATGGTATCAAAACCTGCCAGAAATCCGCTAACGACCAATAGGCATTGACGCCGGGCGGCAGACCTGTGCTCATCCCGGCTCCTATAAAACATCCAATATATGCTGCAATTGCACCCCAAACCCCAAACCATAGAGTAAAGGCGATCATAAAAGCAACTGCAAAGTATAATCCGGAAACTCCCGGGGCAATCTGCCAGGTAATTACTGCAAAACGTGACAAAAGTGAGTTTATTATAGTAATTATTATTAAAATTACCAGGTAAGTATATAATGACTTTTGGTTCTGACTACCCCCAATATTCATTTGCCGCCTCCACTATATGGGATTCCATCATCCCTTAATATCCCGATTATAATATTACTGTTTAGGTTAATAAGACTTTGTTTTATATTTTGCCAATATCTCCTGTGCGGGAAGGCAAAGTTGAATTGCCCTTAAGATCAGGCTTTTTAATGTCTTTTACTGCTTTACCAGATAAAATCGAAAGAGTTAATTATTCAAAAATTACCTTGCGCGCCATGAGGAATTTCAAGGTGGATGAGTATGCGGTTTCGCCGGTCATCGGCGTGGTTCTGATGGTGGGAATGACTGTGATTATGGTTTCAGCCGTGGCTGTATCTGTATTTGCGTTCTCGGTTCCTGAGAGCGCGCCGCAGGCAAGGATTGTGATGGTGGAGGCAAGAGGGGATATAGATGAATCCCTTTATAAGAATTTCATAGTGCTGAAACATAAAGGTGGTGATGCGTTAGATGAGAATAATACTAAAATAATTATTACAGGTAAAGGATATGCTTACACTGGAGGTGATCCATATCCTCTGCCAGCTCAGGATATAAGGGTTACTTATAGAGATTTAACTGGAAAGAATTATTATTATACTGGGCAAAAACAAATAGTAGAAGGAACTACATGGGATGCAGGTGAGAGTATAACGCTTTATGGGTATGACGGGCATAATATAGGTACTATTTTTGATCAAGGCAACACTGTAGATAACAAATGGAAATTAGATGCTTGCTTTACAGTTTCAGTAACAATAATCGACACTACCACAAATGAAATAATTACTGTTTCTCAGGCTACAGTAAAAGACGTCTAAACCCTCGCCGTATCCTCGCTTCCGCACTGCGGGCACGGTATCGGGGTAAAGTTCGGGTCTGCTTCGAATTCAAAGCTGCAAACCATGCATCTGAAGAATACTGCAGACAGGTTTAATTCTTCCATAATATATTAATCGTTATAACTTAATATAAATCTTTCGTTGTCCACAAAAAGTAGAGGCTTGGTGATAATACCATCAAGATGAATCCCGGCTATTACATCCCCGCCAAAAGTGCTGTTGTCCCCCAAAGCGATATGCACCGTGCCTCCAACTTTCTCATCCTCAAGGACATTCCCGATAAGCCGTGCTTCCGGATTGATTCCTATACCGAATTCAGCGATGTTGCGCGCTTTTTCTCCCACACTGTCAAGAATGACTTTCAGCTTCTGGGCATGTTTACCTTTGATATCAGTTACATACCTTTTCCTGACAGTGAACTCAAGGGTTGAATCAAGAAGCCCGATTCCACTCATGGAACCGTCCACTACAAAAACGCCGTTTGCATCCTTTGGCGCAATATACAGCTCTCCGGCAGGAAGATTGGTGCTGCATCCTTTTTCATGGCAGAGCCCGGTATCCCTCATCCATTTGCTACCCTCAAGGTCAAATGTAATATCCGTGCCAGAATCCGTAACAACCCTGATATTTTTCACATTCTCAAGCCTTTTATTCAATTGAATAGCGATATCATTGACCTTATTATAATCCGCGGTCATCCCGCCTGAACTCATCATCTTCTCTGTGATTCCCGGCATAGAAGCGATTCGCGCTCCTGCTTTACAGGCGTTTATTCTTGCCTGGGTATGAGTAAGTGAAAAAGTAGTCGGGGCGACCATAACGTCTGCATTCTTCATGGCTTCGGCTATCACAGGAGGAAGCTCTTCCCCGTGGCGCGTTCTCGGAAGCATGGTCACAATCATTGCCTCGCATCCAATGTTTTTGGCAGCTTCGAATAAGCTACTGCCGATGAACAACGGCGTTGAGGTATCCACTACGATAAGAACGCTTTCCCCGCGTTTTACTCCCAGGCATTCCATTACCTTGCGTGCGCCTTGAGTTGTCATCTTAAACTTTTCTCGGGTCTTTAATTTCGCCGTACAGCGCGCTTGCGGCCGCAGTCGCCGGCGATGACAGGTACACGAAAGCATCCGGGCTTCCCTGCCTGCCCTTGAAATTGCGGTTTGATGTGGAGAGCCCGACTTCGCCTTTGCCCAATAATCCAAAGGAGCCTCCCATGCACGGCCCGCAGCACGGCGATTCCACGATTGCCCCGGCTTCCATGAACTGCTCGACGTATCCGGCGCGAAGGACTTTCATATATTCCGTATGCGAGGCAGGTATTATCAGGAGACGCACACTTTTTGCCACTTTTTCACCTTTCATTATTTTGGCGACGATTTCAAAGTCTTCAAACCGCCCGTTGGTGCATGAGCCCACGAACACTTGGTCTATCTTTATTCCTTCTACCTCTTCAACGGATTTCACGTTATCCACGTTGTGCGGGCACGCTACCTGCGGCGGAAGATCGCTTACATCGTATTGTTTAATCTCGGCGAACTCTGCGTCTTCATCGCTCTTCCATTTCGGGTCCAATTTGAAATCAGGTATCCTTTCTTTCAGGTATTTCTCAGTTGTTTTATCAGCCTCTACGATACCGGCTTTCCCGCCCATCTCGATAGCCATGTTGCACATGCTCATCCTTCCTGGGATATCCATGTTTCTGACTGTGGAGCCGCAGAATTCCGCTGTCCTGTATCTTGCTCCTTCCACTCCGACATCGCCTATGAGGTGGAGGATGACATCCTTGGGATAAACGCATCTTGGTAGCTTTCCTTCAACTTCAAACTTCATGGTTTCCGGCACCCGGAACCACAGCTTTCCTGTGGCAAAAACGAATGCCATATCGGTGCTGCCTATTCCTGTCGAGAAGGCACCCAGCGCGCCGTATGCGCATGTGTGGGAGTCGGAGCCGACGATGAGGTCGCCTGGCCTGACGTGTCCTTTTTCGGGCATCACCTGATGGCACACGCCTTCAAACACATCGTAATTCAGGATGCCCTGTTCGTTTGCGAACTGGCGCAGGAAAATATGGTTGGCTGCGGCGTTTAACGAGTCGGCTGGCACCTGGTGATCAAAAAGAATAACAATCCTGCCCGGGTCCCATACTTTCTGCTTTTTCTTGCCTTTTATTATTTCCCTGAAACCCTCAACTGCAAGCGGGCCCGTGATATCATGTGTCATGGCGCAATCTATATTCGCGAGGACGAAATCTCCCGCTTTTACTTTTTTGCCACATGCTTTGCTGAAAATCTTTTCCGAGATAGTTTGTGCCATGAAGCCTTATTGATAGCGTGGAATTATTTAATGATGTCGATTATTGCGTTTTCAATGTTTAAGAGAATAGGAAATAATTGAAAAATGCATTACATAAATAGGATATACTTTATCTTTCAGCTAATTTTTCCAGAATTTTTCCGAGATTCTGGTTATGTTTTTTTTGCTCAATAACAAATGAACTCATTACTGTATTTAAGTTGTGCGTATCTTCCCCGATATCAAACAATCTATTATCAACACTTGACAATTTTCCATCAACGTTTGATAATTTTGTATTAACCCCTTTTAACTCATCATTACCTATATCCAGTTTTCTTCCAATATCAGCAAGTTCATCTGTATAAAGTCTTAAGAACTTATCCGGAAGATAGATATGAAATGGGATTTCTTCCTTTGTAATATCTTCAATTAAGGCACCTTTTTGTTTTCCTCGAATCTTTATTTCATTGAAGAATTTACTGATAACACTATTTTCGCCACAACAGACCATTTTTACGCTGCCGTCAATATCATTGAAAACAAAACCTTTCACTTCAAGCAGCCTTGCAATCTCTTCAATTAGTGACCTGAAGCTAATATCCTGAACTTTTCCAGTGACCATTACGTTGTAGCATTTCTCCATTACTTTACTCATAGCTACAGATAGTATTAAATCTTAGCTCTAACTGCCACTTTTACGTCAGAGATTTTTTTAAGCATATGACATCACCAACCTCTTTATGTTATACTGACAGAATGTCAAATAGTAGTTGGGATATAATAAAGGTACAACTGATGAAAAAGTTTTAATGCAATCTGACACAATTACAATTAAGAACGGTGGTTCAATGACAGTTGAGATTAAAGCTCCTGAAAAAATAAAGAAAGGCGGGGTTCTGGAAGGGACTGTAATAATAACTCTTGACAAAGATGTAAAATTCCGTGATGTCATAATTTCATTTGACAATACAATCACTTACCTCAACCCCTGCAAGAAAAATTTTTCAGGCTGGAACCTGGTTTCCGTGTCACAACAATACCTGAATAAAGGCGGAAGGCTTCGAAATGCGATGATTCCATTTGAATTCAGTATTCCCAGGGAAGCCCCGCCCTCATACAAAGGGAAATACATCGAAAGCATCTGGCAGGTAAATGTTAAAATCGATATACCTTTGTCTTTCGATATTCATGCAGAAAAATATGTGGAGGTTGAACGGTGAACCTTCTTGAGCCCGGCGGAACCCTTGATATTGGCTTTATGAAAAATTCCTTTATGCCGGGTGAAACGGTTAAAGGCAGGGTGAGGCTTGTTCTTGATAAACCTGTCAAAGCAAGGCGGTTTTTGATTTCATTGATAGGGGAGGAATGGGTTGATGTAAGCTGCGGGAGCGGTAAATCCAGGCGGGCGAAGAAAGAAGAAATCAATATCCATAATGATGAAATCGAACTATCGGGCGAGAGAGTGTATGATTTTGTGGAAAAGGATTTTGAATTCAAAATACCGGAAAATGCGCCCCCAACGATAGAAGGAGATGGAGCCGGATTGCGATGGGTGGTGCAGGCAAAGCTGGATATACCAATGGGGCGGGATAAAAATGAAAGTGAAGAATTGTTTGTGTATTAGGCTATACTATTTTCTTTTTACTGGCATATTCTTTATATAAACCCGAATCAGTAGAGTAAAAGATGTTAAGAACACGCCTCCGGGATTTTATAATCACACACGACGACTGGATATTTGCTGTTGCGGATTATTGCCATGAAGGCGGCATCCGTTCAATCCTGCGGTATGTACCCGACCCTGAAGGTAAAAGGGGCAAAGATAAAAAATACCGCAAACTTGATTTTGATGATGCGTTCGTGTATATGAAAAAAGAACGCCCAGAGTGGTTGAGCGATGTCCATATCGTTCCATGGGATTCGGTTAAGCAGATACTTGCGCCGAATGAGAGGCTGCCTTCGTTAGTGAAGAAAAACAGTAAATTGAGGGCTATTGTGAATACGCTGAAAGATATCCCGCTTGATAAAATGGGAGTTACCGGCTCGCTTCTTGCAGGGCTTGAAAATGAGTCGTCTGATATTGATTTCATTGTATATGGAAGTTCATGGTTCAAAGCGCGGGATATTATTGCACGTGCAAAAATGGAAAAAAATCCCATCACAGAAATAAGCGATGAGATGTGGCATGAAATTTATAGGAAGCGCAAGCCTGAGCTGTCTTTTGATGAATTCCTCAGGCATGAGATCAGAAAAGGGAACAGGGGTATGGTTGGCGGCACGTATTTTGACCTGCTTTATGTCAGGGACTGGGAGGATATCGCACCCTGCCTGCGGGGGCGGGATACCGGCATCGAGACCATAGAAGCTACTGTTACAAATGCCGATTTTTCATTTGACAGCCCGGCGATATACAAAATAGACCATCCCGAAATAAATTACGTGCTGTCCTATACCCACACGTATGCAGGACAGGCGTTAGTTGGCGAACGGATAGAAGCGCGGGGTGTTGTGGAGGTCGTGGGGAACATGAAGCGGCTTGTGGTCGGGACGACGCGGGAACCTAAAGGGGAATGGATACGGTCACTGACGCTGCTAGAATCTTAGTTCAGATATGCTCTTTTACCTTTTCAAAAATTCCCTTGCTCCTTGCCTTCTCGCCGCTTGCCTCGGCAAACTCCCGGAGCAGCTGTTTTTGCCTGTCATTTAACTTTGTCGGGACATCGACCTTTATTTTAACAAGCTGGTCCCCTTTCCCTGAAATATGAAGGCTCGGGAATCCTTTCCCGCGCAGTCGGAAAACATTCCCGTTCTGTGTGCCCGCAGGAATCTTCATTTTTGCCTTGCCGTCAAGCGTTGGCACGATTATCTCATCGCCAAGCGTTGCCTGCGTGAATGTGATGGTCGCTTCCATTAATATATCATCGTCATGGCGTGTGAAAATATCATGCGGCCTGACATTCATTTCTACATAAAGGTCGCCGGGAGGCCCGCCTTTTCCCCCCGCCTCGCCTTCGCCAGGAACCCTGAGCCTTGAACCCGTATCAACGCCGGGCGGGATTTTCACTTCCAGCTTGCGGCGTCCCTGTACCGTTCCGGAGCCGTGGCATGTTGTGCATGGGGCATCGATTATCTTTCCGCCTCCCCGGCATGTCCCGCATGTCGAGGTGGTCATGAACCTGCCAAAAGGCGTGTTCTGTGTCCTGCTCACCTGCCCTGTGCCGCGGCACGAAGGACATGTTTTTGGGGATGTCCCGGGTTTTGCCCCGCTTCCATGGCATACATTGCAGGTCTCAATTCTTGGGATTTCAAGATCCACGGTTTTCCCGGAGGCGGCTTCTTCAAAATCTATGGGCAATTCATAAAGGATATCAGACCCGCGCCTCGGACCTTCGCGCCTTCCCCCGCCACCGAAAAAGATATCAAAAATGCTTCCTCCGCCTCCGCCACGCCCGAAACCGCCGACACCGAAATCCCTTAAAATATCTTCAATATCCGGAGCCGCACCCCTGAAAATATCTTCCTGCGAGTACCTCATATCTATGCCGGCATGACCGAACTGGTCGTACTGCTGGCGCTTGGTCTGGTCTTCCAGTACGGCATAGGCTTCTGATATTTCCTTGAATTTCTCCTCCGCGTCAGGGGCTTTGTTCCTGTCCGGATGATACTGCATCGCAAGTTTGCGATACGCTGTCTTTATGTCATCTGCTGATGCTTTTTTATCCACGCCGAGAATTTCGTAGTAGTCGCGTTTAGTAGCCATGATTTGCGGTTATAATGACCTTGAATGTAAAAAAGATATGTCCTGTTTAAAAAGTGAAAATGGGGGTATACCCCATTGATTTTTTAACGAATAGGAAAGTATAAACGTAATATCATCATTCCCTGAATGTAATTACAAATTTGCTAAGATGCTTTTTTAAATACTTACCATATTTAAATCTCTATCTCTCCGCATAATTTTCCTTTCTTAAATACTTTTATATGTCCGCTTTGAGATACTACAACTCCCAATGCAGGAGTCATAGAAGTTATCGCGGCTACCGAATAATGCCTTGCACCTAATCCTTTTATTTCACGATTCATTTTTTTTAAGGTCTCAATTATGGATGTTACGCTAATCAATCTTCCTGCAGCCTCCACAATTCCTTCGTTTGAAATTATGAATGCACCATCTAATTGTGCATATGCTTTAATACTATTCCAAATATCGGGATTAGTAATCTTTCTTGTTTCTCTATCATAACCAAAGAAAGGATTCAAAACAGTTTCTTCTGAACAATCAATAAGACTTTTAGTATCTCCTATAATAAAAGATGTACCTGTACGCCGACCTTCTACCCCATAGCGGCTAATTTCCTTCGCTATTTTTATTACTGCATCGTATACCTCATTTGATATATTTACACTTTTGGGTACATCGTAAGATAGTTTTGCAGTCATAACGATGGGGCAACCAGATACCATTGTCATTATCTCTTCATTCATTTCATTTAACTTTAGCTCTTTTATGCTCATATCTAATCCAATCAAATGCGTTTCTCCCGTAATGACAGGATTATCAAATTTGTAAGGTTCAAATCCATAAATTTCCACAAACCCTATATTATGGAAACATTTTCTGCATACAATAAGAGAAGATATATGTACACACTCAAATTCGTGAAATTCTCTTTCGCCACCCACAAAATCGGAAATTATACAAGGACCATCATCTTTCAAGATAGAATTTAAATAGGGATATTCTTTTCTAATTCTTTCATTTCTTTTATTGAAACTTTCAGAGTTCTGCCTATACATATCGTCAAGTTGGTATCTCGTAATATTATTACTATCAAATCGAATTTCTCTAAAATATAGAGCATTTTCTGAATCTTCAATACCACACATGTTACATTTCGCCATATTTTATCACATTTTATATTTATTTAAGAATGCAGCTTACTTCTTATCATCATCAACTACCTTATATTCCGCATCCGTTACTTTCTCATCTTTCGTTTCATCCTTTGGTGCTTCCTGCTGTCCTTTCTGCTCAGCCTGCTGCTGTGCCTGTTGTTGATAAAGTATGGTGCTTATCGCATGCATTTCCTTGGTGAGTTCCTCGATTGCGGACTTTATCCTTTCCACATCTTCGCTCTTCATAGCTTCCTTTGCTGCCTCAAGCGCCTTTTCGACTTTGGCTTTCTGATCATTGCTTACTTTATCCCCGAGTTCCTTCATGGTCTTCTCGGTGGTATAAACAAGCGTATCGGCCTGGTTCAGGATTTCTACCTTTTCCTTTCGTTTCCTGTCTTCATCTGCATATTTCTCGGCATCTTTTATCTTCCTGTCGATTTCATCTGAAGCCATCTTCAGAGGCGCGGTAATGGTCATCTTCTGCTCCTTGCCCGTTCCCATGTCTTTTGCGGTTACATGGAGTATTCCATTCGCGTCTATGTCAAAAGTGACTTCTATCTGTGGAATTCCGCGCGGCGCAGGCGGTATGCCCACGAGATTAAACCTTCCAAGAGTCACGTTATCGTATGACATCGCCCTCTCGCCCTGGAGCACATGTATTTCCACGGTGGTCTGGCTATCCGCAGCGGTCGAGAATATCTGGCTTTTTCTTGTGGGTATTGTGGTGTTCCTGTCTATGAGCTTTGTCATGACATGCCCCAGCGTCTCGATACCGAGGGTGAGCGGTGTAACGTCAAGCAGCAAAATATCTTTAACTTCGCCTGCAAGCACACCTGCTTGTATCGCTGCCCCCATAGCCACGCATTCCATCGGGTCAACGCCCCCTTCAACTTTTTTGCCCACATAGTCCTCGACGAATTTTTGTACTATGGGCATCCGGGTCGGTCCTCCCACAAGGATTACCCTTTTAATACCGTCTGGCGTTAATTTTGCATCCTTTAATGCCGTTTCCAGAGGCGTTTTGCATCTGTCGATTACCGGTCTTATGACTTCTTCGAGTTTAGACCGTGTGAGTGTCATTGTCAGGTGTTTCGGGCCGCTGACATCTGCTGTTATGAAAGGCTGGTTGATTTCTGTGGTGAGGGTTGTGGAAAGCTCGATTTTTGCCTTCTCCGCAGCATCGCGCAGTCTCTGGTTTGCGACCCGATCTTTGCGAAGGTCGATGCCGTGTTCTTTTTTGAACTCCTCGGCAATGTAATCCACAAGCCTGTTATCCATGTCAGTGCCGCCAAGCTGCGTGTCGCCCGAAGTGGATTTTACTTCAAAAACCCCTCCTCCGAGTTCCATTATTGTAACATCAAGGGTGCCCCCTCCGAGGTCAAACACCATTATCTTCTGGTCGCCCTCTTTATCAAGACCATAAGAAAGGGCTGCCGCCGTGGGTTCATTGATTATCCTGATAACTTCAAGTCCCGCTATCTCCCCGGCATCCTTGGTCGCCTGTCTCTGGTTATCATTGAAATACGCAGGCACTGTGATTACCGCTTTTTCCACCTTCTCGCCTAAAAAAGCCTCAGCGTCCTGTTTAATCTTCTGCAGGAGAAAAGCCGAAAGTTCCTGCGGCCTGTAATCCTTTCCGCGCAGGTTGTATTTGTAATCTGTACCCATTTTTCTCTTGAAAGCTGTAACCGTCCCTTCAGTATTTGTCACCGCCTGCCTTCTTGCAGGCTCTCCTGTTAACTTCTGCCCGTCTTTTGTGAATGCTACATACGATGGGAAGGCTTTGCCCCCGAGGGATATCCCTTCCGCGCTCGGTATTATTACCGGCCTGTTCCCCTGCATAACCGCAGCGGCTGAATTACTTGTACCTAAATCTATTCCTATTATCTTAGCCATTATTTCACCTCATTCTATTATTTCTTCTATATCTTCAATATTTTCTTCCGATTCTTTATTTTTCGATACTCTGACTTTAGAATAACGAATGACCTTACCGTTCAACATATAGCCCCTTGCAAATTCTTCAAGGATGGTGCCTTCATCACTTTCATCCGTGATTGTTTGCATCATCGCTTCGTGTTTGTAGTGGTCGAATTTTTCTCCCACCGCTTTAATCGGTGTCAAACCGTTTTTTTCAAGAACATTCTTGAATTGTTTATATACGAGCTCCATTCCCTCGATTAACATATCTTTGTCGTTCGCCTTCTTCGCATTTTCAATCCCCCGCTCAAGTGATTCCCATACATCTACCAGTTCCAGTATGAGCTTCTCGTTCGCATATTTCATGAATTCGTCCCTTTCTTTAAGGGTCCGTTTTCTTAAATTGTCAAAATCTGCATTGAGACGGAGATACCGGTCTTTCTCTTCTTCGAGTTGTTTAGTTATTAAATCCACTTCTTTCCGCAGGTTTTTTTCTTCAGGTTCGGGAGCTTTTATTTCTTCTGCGGCCTCGCCGGCGGAAGATTCGGTTTCTTCTTCTTTGATTTGTTTTTCTTCCCTGTTCCTGTCCTTTTTGTTCAAAATCAAACAACTCCGCAATAAAAAATCAGCTTTTCAAATCATGCAACTCATACTAACACCATACCTCATTGAGTTATTATGTGTTATTTTAAGCTTTATTCTATTTTAATGTTAGTCTTCTCCAACATCAGGGGCCTGGATACCATCATAAAAGTCCGCCGTATGTTCGGGTTTGACATCCATCATGCCGGTTTCCTTTGCCATCAGTATATCATTTATTCGAAGAATCATTATTGCGGCATCGGTCGCAGATTTGATTTCCTGTGTCTTGACACGGAGCGGCTCAACTACTCCCAGTTCAAGCATGTTTTCCGCCTTGCCCGTGAATACATTTAACCCGGCTGTTTTGGCGCCTTTATTATGCTTGTTCCTGAGGTCAACGATGATATCGATTGCATCAAGACCGGCATTTTCTGCAATGCCTTTGGGTATTTCCTCAAGTGCGTCCGCATAAGCCATTATTGCAAGCTGTTCCCTGCCGCCATATGTGTTTGCGTACTTCCTGAGCCTTGTTGCAACTTCGATTTCAGGCGAGCCCCCGCCCGCTACAATCTTACCGTCTTCGATTACCACGCCGACCACGCGCAGTGCATCATCAAGCGCCCGCTCGATTTCATCAGCCACATGTTCGGCGCCGCTGTAAATCAGGATGGATACGGCTTTGGGATTTTCGCATCCTTCGATATAGACCATTTTATAATTGCCAACGCCGCGCTCCTCGACAAGCGCCGCTTTTCCGAGGTCTTGTGCTTCAACGCCGTCCACTTTCGAGACAATGCGTGCCCCGGTTGCCTTTACTAATTTCTTGATTTCCTCTTCGCTGCATCTTCGCACTGCAAATATACCCTTCTTTTTAAGGTAATGCATTCCTATATCGTCGATGCCTTTTTCCGTGAACACTACATTGGCGCCGCTTCTTGCAAGCGCTTCTACTCTTTCTTCAACGAGTTTGCTTTCTTCAAGCCTTGCTTCGGAGAGGAGTTCAGGGGATGAAATTTTAAGAGTTGACTTGACCTGCGTCTTTTCAACCTCGATTCCGGTATCAAGGATGGCGATTCTTGCATTCTCGACTTTCCTGGGCATATTTTTATGCGCTTTTGCCTTATCGATAACAAGCCCGTGAATGAATTTTGTATCCTTTATGCTTCCCCCGCGCTGGTGGATGATATTGATATTTTCTTTCACATTCACCTTACCGCCGTCTTTTATCGATTTGGCGGTCTGTACGCATAACTGGACGAGTGAATCAAGGGCAAGGTCAGCGCTTTTTCCTGTAAGCGCGGTCCTTGCGATATTTTCCAGGACATCATCGGATGCGTCAATAGCCAGTTCATTAAGGATTTCGATTGCCTTTTCTGCTGCAAGACCATAACCTCTTGTAATTGTAGTGGGATGAACGCCCTGCTCAACAAGGGCGTGCGCTTTGCTTAAGAGTTCTCCTGAAAGTACGACGGCGCTTGTGGTTCCGTCGCCGGCTTTATCTTCCTGCGTACGGGCGACTTCAACCATCATTTTGGCTGCCGGGTGCTTAATATCCATTTCACGTAAAATCGTTGCGCCGTCATTGGTAATTACCACATCGCCGACCTGGTTAACAAGCATTTTGTCCATGCCTTTCGGGCCGAGTGTGGTCCTGACCGCATCGGCTACGGCTTTTGCTGCCGAGATATTGAATCCGAGGGCGTCTCTTCCCTGTGTCCTTGTTTTGTCTTTGTCTAAAATGATAATAGGCTGTCCGCTTAATTGTCCTGCCATAATGAATTACCTCCAAGTGAGATGATTCTAAGTGTTTGTAGTTCTATAAATAATTTTGCGAGTATTTATGCTCCCCGCTTTATCTCATTATAACAAACAACCTCTCATTCCAACCCCCCGATTATCCCCATCACAGAATCAATATCGTTTGCTTTATTAATCTCTATACGCACAGATTTTATGTTATCAATGCCTTTCGTGAACCACTGCGCATTTAGCTTCAGGTCATTTAAAGCCAGCATGCCATATTTGCTGCACAAAGCCGTGTACTCATAAAAATCCTGAAGCCGCTCATCCATTGCCTGAGGTGGCAATAATTCCCCGGTGGAAAGATAATGTGAAAGTCTCCTGAATATATACGGGTTCCCAATCGCAGCCCTTCCTATCATAAGCCCGTCGCATTGTGTATATTCAAGTACATCCCAGGCAGATTTCTCATCGTAAATATCGCCGTTTGCAATCACAGGAATCGAAAGTTCTTTCTTGATGCCTTTAATGAATTCAAGGTCGGATTTTCCGGAATAGCCCTGTTTCTGTGTCCTTCCGTGAACTGTAAGCGCTGCCGCGCCTGCTTTCTCGACGGTCCTTGCGATTTTTAACGTCTCATCAAAACTATTCATTATTCTCATCTTAGCTGTGAGCGGCACATCAAGGGCAAAAGAAAGCTGTTCTATTATTTCCCCGATGATTCCAGGATTTTTCAGGAGCGCAGACCCGAAGCCGTTTTTGATAACGCTTTGCGCCGGGCAGCCAAGGTTTATGTCGAAAAGGTCCGGATTATATATTTCCTGCAAGATACGCGCTGAATTAACAAGGTCAGCAGCATCAGAACCCAGTAACTGGATTCCGAAAGGTCTCTCGTCTTTAGATGTAAGACCTCTATCTATGCTTTCGGCATTTCGCCTGACAATCCCGCCGGAGCAGACCATCTCCGAATACACAAGCGATGCACCATACTTTTTGCAGAGCAGCCTGAAGGGCAGGTTCGTGACATCTGACATCGGGGCAAGAACAAGAGCCCCGTCCAGCCTCATTTTTCCAATCTTTAGATGAATCATACGTTTTAATCCTGGAAAGAACTCATTTTTCTTATGTTTATTTAAATCATTGCGGCTTTAATTTTCTAAAATATTCCATCAAGCTTTCAAGACTCGTAACCTCTTCTTTTACAAGAGAAATTTTTGCAGTAATATTCTTGAACTCGGGAATCCCTTTTCCTCCCGTATCTCCCGATACAAGAACATTTGACCACGGGCTATTTACCATGAATGCTAACCCGCCGGGTTCATCTCTTTTGGATTCCCTGACCTCCACGACGATGCTTCCATTATTATTGGCGACCCTAACTTTATCCCCCGGTTTTAATCCCATTTTTACCAGGTCGTTTTTACTCATCACGATGCAGGCAGACAGTTTTTCATAATCCTTTCCAAACTTGTCATGTTCCTGCGCCTCGATCTGGAAAATATCCCTGTATGTGGTGATTCTTATCTCGTATTCCGGGTTTTTCAGGAACTTCCCGACATCGATTCCCATTAAAGCGCCTCCATCAATCGTGTGAGCAGTTCCTCATCTGTGGGGTAATCGCTTTCAATCATCTTTGACAACCCGATTTTTTTCCCGTCCATCCTCACGGCTGTACCGCCTGATTCCACTCCGGACACGGCGCACGGGATTGTTACGGCGGCTATTTTTGATGTCAAAGTAACACACGGGTCTATGCATATCACCGGTATTGATGCAAGGTGCCGGATTAATGAACGCGGCAGGCTTGATAGCGGGTCAGAACCTGCAACGAACAGGGCGTCTATATTTTTTTCCCGAAGCGCCTCAATGATTGAATATTTATCGTCATGAACCGCTGTGTCATGAAATCTAACCCTGTTCACGAATCCGGTTTCTTTGAACAGGTTCTCATTAAAGCCGCGCATATTGTAATGACCTACCATGGGCATAATGTGGAAATTCGGGAGCTTATCTGCCAGTGAAACCAGGATATCAAAATCCTCTTTTATCGAATATGTCAGCCCGATGCCCACACAAATCACCCCGAACTCTGCCTTTTTCAATATGGCTGCAAGCTCAAGTATTTTTTTCGGTTCGTACGCCGGGACTTTCCCGGAGAGGGCGTCCATCAGGGCAAGGATAAATTCCCTGTCGCCTTTTGGCGGTATCCTGTAAAAATGCCCCTTGCATATCTTTGCGGTATTGGATTCACGCACATCTATCGCTATGGCGACCCTGTCTTCTTCGTAACCGCGCTGTCGGGATTCACCGCGGGGAAAATACGAGAACCGGGAGAGATGCCGCGGCTGTGAGTCCTGCGCATCCGACCCCCAATAAACAAGAACATCAGCTTTATTCCTTACATCTTCGAGCGTGCATGTCCTGAATTTTTCCTGAAGTATCTTTTCTATCAGAAGCCCCTGGCAAAATGATGATGTGTCATCGATTATTGCGCCCAATTTCTTTGCCAGTTGGATTCCTTTTACCTGGGTTTCGCATGTTGAGTTGCAAAAGCCAAAAAGCATTGGCGCTCTGGCATCCTTAAGTATCCCGGCAGCTTTCATGATGGCATTTTCAATGTCCGAAGGCTTTTGGGCTACCGATGGCGCCAGCCTGTTAATGCAGCCTTTTATCCGTGCAGCCCCCCGCCTGCATGCATTTCTCGTCTCTTTTACCCTGTTGTTTTCGACTATGACCTCAATATCATCGCATAATAATGCGCATCCGGGGCAGGTTGCCATTAAAAAAACACCTACACGAACTCGATTGCGCCGGTCGGGCATGGGTCTATGCATGCATAACAGAGCACCCTGTTCTTCCCGAAACGGCGGCATTCCCTGATATTTGAAGCCATCACTTTGCCGTCAACCACCCTGAAAATCACTTTATCGTTTGTGGGAGCGCACCCGATAGCTGCGCCTTTGGGGTCGTTTGCCACATCCACGGGGCATGCAACCACGCAATTGCCGCAGCCTGTGCATAATTCGGGATGGACTATCATGCCTGTTTCCCCTGCCCCGGCTGAAGGCAAAAGAAGAGCTTCCAGTTTCTCTTTCTGTTTTTTAAAATTCCCTTCAAGTAAAGGCGTGCAATCGGATATGTTCCTTTTCCTTCCCAGTAATGAAACCGCAAAAGCCATGCATGTGGATTCACCGCATATCTTGCAGTTGGTTTTTGGCAAAAGCTGGTAAATCTCCAATACTGTAAGCATGGCTCGGGAATTGGTTTTGTAATGGATAAATGTTATGATTCCCTCTCCAGCCTGAGTATAAAAAAAATATAAATAGTAGAATTACCAATCAAATATTATGAAAGTAGTTTTCAGAATTATTGGCGGAGAGGAAGACCTCAAAGATATTGAAGGGAAAGAAGAAAATGTACATTTTTGTTTCAGGCCGTCTGAAAAAAACATTTTTGAGCTTGTGACAAAAAGCCCAAAACTGAAAAGGATACAACTGCCATCGTCGTATCATAAAACGATTTCTAACACAACGAAAACGCTTTTAAAAATGAAAAATATCAAATTGTTAACCGGGGATATCTGGGGTCATCGGACTGACATAGACAGGTTTGCCGAGATAGAAATTTAAAATTGCGGTTCTGTTGGTCAGGGCTGGAAGTAGAGGAATACATTTCTTCTGCTGCGGGAGAGGATGATTTATAGGTGGGAAACGCTGGCAGCGGTGTATCCTTCAAGTGCGGAGTTATGGTAGATTGTAGTTACGTTTATGCCAATTTGAAATATCCCTTCCTCATCAAACCGTGTTGGTGGTTATCCTGAGATTGTTAAGTATAAATAATATCGAATATTATGTGATATTTCATGTCAAGATATCCAACAATTGATTTCATACATTTGTGTGATGTTCCCAAAGGCAAAGAGAGATTGAAGGCGTTGGCAGAAGATACTGGTTTCAATGTGGAGATAATTGAACCATACGAAAAAGATATTGAAAAAATCTTGGATTTTATTCAAAAGGTTGATAAAAAATACCATGAAATGGCCGAAGAGAAGTCGTTTTTCGAAGAAAATTCATTTTTTGCACAGACTTTGCATGGGCATATTGCTAGCGACCTACGCTCAATCATTTTGTTATCAATATCTGAACAAGAGTATCAAGCGAATATAATCTTGAGACATTTTATAGAAACTTTTATAATGTCACTATGGGCTGATATAACTTCAAGATTTCAAGGAAGTTTTAATTATTTTTTAGAAACCAAAGAGTGGAAACCTTATAAATCGACTCAACGAGTAACTTGGAAAATGGAGAAAAATTTGCCCAATCGGAGCATAAGAGAGAGACTTGAAAGAATCCGATTGATTAATTTAATTGACTTGAAAGGAAAGAATTTTTACAAAGAATACTTTTCTAAAGCATCTGATTGTGACCTTGTATTACTTCTTTCGCTACCAATTTGCGAAGAATGTATGAAAAAAAATAAAGGCAAAGTTAAATTTGAAGAATTTCATCTTGACCCAAAAATTCGAAAGAAAGGATTAGAGGATAAACATGCATTTTACAAAACTGATTTTGGGTTTGTTTGTTCCTTTTGCGGTCATCAAAGATTAACACAAGGTTATGCTCGGGGAATTCCAGACGTTCCAACGATGGCAGACATGCTAGTTGCAATAATAGACGACCCTTATGTAAACGACATTGGAATACTTCAGAAGTGCTATAATCATTTGAGCGAAGAATATGTTCATTTCTCAACAACAATACACCCGGACAGGAGACCTAAAAAAATAAACATTGGAGGGCGTAAAGTTTTCCTTTATGGTCTGAATGGAGTGGTTTATTGTATCGAATTCTTAGACCACTTGATGGAACACTATTTTGAGCTTCTACAAAACTGTAATGAAGGTTAAACGAAAGCCGAGCCCCTACGCAACGCCGCGGGGGCCTGTCCCCATGCCGACAGCACAAATCATTTTGATATCTTCTTAGTTAAAATACATAATATATTGCCTTAATATGGGGTATGGGTGACGTGTGCCTCGAAACATAAGAGAGAAGGAAAAATAACAGGACATCAGAAGAAAACGCTGGAAAAAACGCAAACAAGGCAGCATAGTGTCCGCCAGAAGGTTAAAATCCCGCCCGCTTCGTGCCTGATAAAACAGTAAGCTGCTCGAACATGAATCTTTCCTGACCCTTTTCCCCGACTGTATAATTCAGCGACCTCATCCTCGATTTCACCTCTTCTATTCCGGTCAGTGACGAGACAACCATCAGAATCCTTCCGTTTTCAACGAGGTGGGGCAGTGCATCCTCAAGAAACCTGAATATTATCTCCCTTCCGTCATGTCCCCCTGTCAGGGCAACGTCAATCCAGTCCTTTTTTGCCCCTTCATGACCCGGAAGATACGGCGGGTTAAATATGATCATATCAAATTTCCCCTTAACACAGCTTAACAAATCTCCCCTGATTGCATCCACGCCATTTTCTTTCGTGCATGCCGCTGCGTATGGGTTGATATCAATACCTGTAATTTTTGCTGTAGTATTGGCTTTTATGACAGCCGATATTATCCCGCTCCCGCAGCCTACTTCTAAAATCCTCTCTTTGCCTTTTATCTCTGATAATGCAGCCTCTGCGAGCAGGAAAGAGTCTTCGGAAGGTTCATAGACCGAATCCGTATATTTTATGACAGTATTTTTATAATGAATATTCATCGGAGGATTCTGACATTGGCTGTTAAACTGATAATGATATCCATATAATTTAACTATAACGTATGATAATGATAAATACAAAAACGTTTAAGTACATTGATGTGAATTAGGGCTTAAAGCCAGATTCTGCAATATCGGAAAATTATAATATCATGAGAAGTAGTCAGGGTAGGAAAGCACATTCAGGCAAATGTAATCATCGGAGATATTAAATGATAGTTAAAAAAGGAAGTTTTGTAATAGAAGGATTGGAAAACGTCCAGATAAATATAGGCAAAATCGGTGAGGGGCAGGAAGAAAAGGTAGAAGGGCCTACGCCCCGCCCCGAGATAATCAGCCTTCGGAACTGGGATTACCGCATCCTTGACAGGTACAGCCCTGTTTATACGCCCACAAGCGATTTGTGCGATTACTGCACGTACGGGAAATGCGACCTGACTGGCAACAAGGAAGGGGCGTGCGGCATTGACCTTGAAGGGCAATCAGCAAGACAGGCGCTCATGACAAGTATAATGGGGGCTGCATGCCATACCGCGCACGGGCGTCATCTTCTTCATTACCTGATAAAAAAATACGGCGAAGACCGCCCGATTGATGTCGGCCCGAGCAACCTTAAAGCCCCGCTTACCGAAACGATAATGGGTATCCAGCCGCAAACCATAGGCGACTTTCTCCCGGTGCTTGACTATGTGGAAGAGCAGTTGACCCAGCTTATAGCCGCAGCCAATACGGGACAGGAGGGTTCAGCCCGGGATTTCGAGTCCAAAGCGCTTCATGCCGGCATGCTTGACCTCCTGGGGATGGAAGTGGCTGACATCATCCAGATTTCGTGCCTTGGTCTTCCTAAATCAGATGAGAAAACGCCCATGGCTGAAATAGGGATGGGCATTCTTGATTCCAAAAAACCGGTTGTAATATGCGTGGGACATAATATCGCTGCGCCTGCGTACATACTGGATTACATGGACAAAGGCGGTCTTTTTGATAAAATAGAGATTGCAGGGCTTTGCTGCACAGCCCATGACATGACCCGTTATAACAAATCCGCAAAAATCATCGGTTCCATGAGCAAGGAATTGAAATATATACGCTCAGGAATTCCAGATGTGCTTGTCACTGATGAGCAGTGCGTAAGAGCTGATATACTGAAAGAGGCGAAAAAACTCCATATCCCGGTGATTGCAACCAATGAAAAAATCACATACGGATTGCCCGACAGGTCAAACGACAGCGTTGACGCGATAATAGATGACCTTGTGAGCGGAAAGAACGAAGGCGCTTTGCTTCTTGACCTTGAAAAAGTAGGGGAACTCGTCCCTAAACTTGCAATGAAGATGGGACCTATCAGGAAAGCCAAAGGAATTACTGCGCTGCCGGATGAAGAAGAATTCAGGAAACTCGTCGCAAAATGCACAAAATGCCTCCAGTGCACAAGGGATTGCCCGCAGAGCCTGCCGATTGCTGATGCGATGGCTGCGGCGGTAAACGGCGACCTTGCACCTTTTGAGATACTCCATGACAAATGCGTTGGGTGCGGACGGTGCGATTATAGCTGCCCGGTGGATATACCCATACTGAATGTTATCGAAAAGGCATCGCAGCGCGTAATCAGGGAAGAAAAAGGCAAGGTGAGGATTGGAAGAGGGCAGATAGGCGACCCCGAGATACGCGAAGAAGGGCGCAACCTTGTGCTCGGTACCACGCCGGGAGTGCTTGCTTTTGTGGGATGCGGCAATTATCCTGACGGCACGAAAGATGTGTATGATGTTGTTGAAGAGATGATCCAGCGCAGTTATATTATAATTACTTCAGGCTGCGCTGCCATGGATGTGGGAATGTACAAGGATAAGGAAGGAAAAACCCTGTACGAGCGCTACCCCGGACGGTTTATCAAGGGCAACCTCCTGAACACGGGTTCGTGCGTCTCGAACGCCCACATAGCGGCGACCACGATAAAAGTAGCTTCGATATTTGCGGGAAGAAAGACAAAAGGCAACTGGGAAGAAATAGCGGATTATGTGCTTAACAGGGTCGGGGCCGTCGGGATAGCGTGGGGAGCCTATTCGCAGAAAGCTTTTGCTATCGCCACCGGATGCAACAGGCTCGGTATCCCTGTCGTGGCAGGACCTCACGGCACTAAATACAGGCGCGCTTTCATTGGTAAACCCTACAGGAAAGAGGACTGGAACGTTTTGGACGGAAGGGACGGCTCGGTAATTAATGTCGAACCTGCACCTGAGCATCTGATGATTACGGCTGAGACAAAGGATGAGCTTATGCCGCTTCTGGCGAAGCTGTGTTTCAGGCCAAGCGATAACAGCCTCGGGAGAGCAATCAAACTGACGCATTACATTGAACTTTCCGAGAAATACCTTAAAAAGATGCCGGATGACTGGCATATATATGTGCGAAATGAGGCAGACCTTCCCGTGGCAAAGAGGGAGCAGCTATTGAAACTGCTTGAGGAGAAAGGATGGAAGATTGACTGGGAGAAGAAAAAGATAACCGAAGGGCCGCTTCGGAAAGTGGACGTTTCCTTCCAGCCCACAAATGTCCCCCGCCTGTGCAAGGAGGTTAAGAAATGACAAAAAAGGAGCACTTGAAACCTGCCGAAAAGACAGGCGGAAAACCAATTGAAAAACCCGTTGCCAAAACTCTGGAAAAACAGGAGGCTATCGATACTACCCGCCAGGCAGTACCATTTGACACAGGGAATATCCCCGGACCTAAGATGGCGCGTGCTGTAATGCCTGCCGTCCCCGGAAAAATGCTTGCCAGAGCAAAGCGACCTTTGCTGATAGTGGGTTCTGAAATCGAGGATGAGGATGTTCTGGCAAGAGCTGTAGCGATTGGAAAAACCGGAATACAAATAGCTTCCATAGGCGACTCATATAAATATCTTGGTGATAAAGGTCTTGATGCCCATTATGCGAATATGCATGCCCTTGCATCATACCTCTGCGACCCCGAGTGGCAGGGGCTTGACGGTAAAGGCGGATACGACCTTGTTGTGTTTTTCGGGATAACATATTATTATGCATCCCAGGCCATATCTGCACTCAAGAATTTCTCAAAAATAAAAGTGATATCTATCGATAAATACTATCATCCGAATGCGGATATGTCATTCGGGAACCTCAAAAAAGATGTGTTCATCGCAGCGCTTGATGAGGTCATAAAGGAGTTACCAAAAAGATAAAGACCCTGTATTTGAATACGGGGACAAATAATACAGGACGGCAACCATGGCAAATGAATTTCCCTTTGAAATCTCACCCATGTTCGAGGGTGAACGCGTAAGAAAAGATGATATGTTCGTTGAGCTTGCAGGCCCCAAGTCAAGAGGATTTGAACTTGTAAGGGCGGCTGGATTGGACGAGATAGAAGATGGAAAGTTTACACTTATCGGGCCCGACATTTCCGGGATGCAGGAGGGGTCGCGGCACCCTTATGCGATGATATACAGAATCGCGGGAAAACTTGTTGAGGCCGACCTTGAGGCTATCGTGGAGAGGCGAAACCACGATTTCCAGAATTACATCCAGGGATACATGCACCTGAACCAGCGTTATGATGTCTGGGTGCGGATTAACAAGGATGCGATTAAAAAGGGGCTCAAGTCGTTTGAACAGGTAGCCAAAGCCACAATGATGCTCTTTAAAAACGAGCTGCCTTTTATCGAGAAAATAGAAGCAACGTATATCACCGACCCTGATGAAGTAGAAAAACAAAGAGAAGAGGCAATAAAAATATACGAGGCAAGAGATGCCAGGACACGCGGGCTTCATGATGAGGATGTGGATGTGTTCTACGGCTGCACCCTGTGCCAGAGTTTTGCACCCACAAACGTATGCGTTGTGACGCCGGACAGGATATCCTTATGCGGCGCTATCAACTGGTTTGATGGGCGCGCCGCTGCCAAGGTCGACCCCGAAGGTCCGCAGTTCGCCATCCCCAAAGGCGAGATAATAGACAAGGTTGGCGGTGAATACTCAGGTGTTAATGAGAAAGCTGTAGCACTATCGGGCGGTGAATATTCCCGTATCAAGCTGCACTCGTTTTTCGAATACCCTCACACAAGCTGCGGATGTTTTGAAGTGGTCGGGTTTTACATTCCTGAAGTGGACGGCATCGGATGGGTTGACAGGGATTTCAGCGGCACTGCCCCCAACGGGCTTGCTTTCTCGACAATGGCAGGACAGACAGGTGGAGGAAAGCAGATTATAGGTTTCCTTGGCGTGGGAGTGAATTATTTCCGCTCGCCCAAATTCATACAGGCAGACGGCGGCTGGGAGCGCGTAATCTGGATGCCAAAGAACCTCATGGAAAAAATCAAGGCAGATATACCTCCGGAACTTGCAGATAAGATACCTACGGAAGAGGATGTTACTGACCTGAAGACACTTCGTGATTATCTTGAGAAAAAGCAGCACCCGATTACCGGGCGCTGGGCAAAGGAAAAAGCTGCTGCGGAAGCCGCGCCCCCGGAGAGCGCTGCGGCGG
>JBAQMZ010000052.1:0-63440 GCA_049303315.1 Candidatus Methanoperedens sp. | reverse complement strand
CTGACAGGATTAACAGGATGAACTGGATTTTGTAATATTTTATCCAGTCAATCCTGTTATCCCGTCCGAAAAATTGCTAAAGTGACATGCATAAAATTATGTGAATTTAAGAACCATGCTATAGCATATTATTTATCAGATTATTGCCATATTCTATAAAAAGGGGTATTCATGGAAAACCAAATTCTCTGGCTCAACAGGAACGAAGTGGAATCGCTTCTCGATATGAAAGGGACGCTCAAAGTGGTAGAAGAGGCGTTCAGGCAGCACGGTCTTAAGAAAGTCCAGATGCCGCCTAAATTATATCTCTATTTCAAAAAGCATAACGGCGACCTGAGGACGATGCCTGCATATCTTGAAGAGCAGGACATTACAGGTGTCAAGATAGTGAATGTCCATCCCGACAACCCGAAAAAAGGTCTTCCGACGGTGATGGCTCTTGTAATCCTGAACTCAACCGAAACAGGCGCGCCGGTTGCGGTAATGGACGGCACTTACCTGACCGATATGAGAACGGGCGCAGCCGGCGGGGTTGCGGTGAAATACCTGGCGCGCAGGAATGCGAAAACCGTGGGTTTTGTGGGAACGGGGAACCAGGCGCGGACACAGCTTCTTGCAATAAATGAAGTGATAGATATTGATGAAATAAAAGCCACGAGCACATCCGAGAAGGGCACGCTTGCGTTTAAGGACGATATGGAAATAAGAATAGAATGTGAAATTACAGCTAAAAAAACCATTAAAGAAGTTTGCGATTGCGATATTCTCGTAACTACAACTCCTTCAAGAGAACCAATTGTAATGAACGACTGGATCTCTGAAGGGACTCATATCAATGCGATTGGGGCGGATGCGGCGGGTAAAGAAGAACTTGACCCGTTGATTTTAAAACGCTCGAAAGTCGTGGTGGATGACCTTCCCCAGGCTTCGCATTCAGGCGAGGTTAATGTGCCGCTGTCGAAGGGATTGATTTCTGAAAAGGATATTTTTTGCGAACTGGGCGAAGTAATTACCGGGAAGAAGAAAGCAAGAACTAAGGATTCCGACATTACGGTTTTTGATTCGACAGGGCTTGCGATTCAGGATGTTGCGGCTGCGAATATGGTGTATCAGAAGGCGCTTGAGAAAAAAATTGGCGTGAAGTTACAGCAATTCTAATTTGACTTTGTCAGATTAGATTACTAAGATGTTAAAGAATTGAAGAATTGTTATGAGCAATCGGACAGGATTAACAGGATTTACAGGATGATTTATACAAAATCCAGTTTATCCTGTTATCCCGTCTGAAATAATTCATTTACTCTGAAATGTGACAATGTCAAGCTAATCTTTATACTATTTTTGCGCCGGCATGTCAGGCACCTCGCCAGGGGCTGTCTCTTTCGCGAACTCCCTGTCCTCCCACATATCGTATGCGATGGCAACAGCGGCTGCCTGCGTGATAATCGCAAACCCGACGACCACATGGAAGAAGAGTATCAGTCCCCCGAGGGTAACTCCGAATAGGATAGGCCCCCCGGCGCCGAAGTAGAGAGGGAGTCCAAGAACGCCGATCGCGATAGAGAGGATGAAGGTTGTTTTCGCAATGCGCTTCACCCGCCCTGGCACCGCAGTCCAGCGCACTCCGTTGAAATTATACCAGGCAATACCAATTATCACAAGCCCAAGGACGATATGGAGATATGTTAGAATAATCGAGGCGCCCGGCTTCATGGCAAGCAAGAACTCGATGAACACGACCCAAATCATCGCATAGAGGGACATCCACAGTTTCATGAGGCGCCTCCGGTTTGGTAGCAGTTCGCCCTTTTAGGCTTGTTTGTTAAAAGCATTGTTTTGCCGCCTCCTCGAAGCACTAAAAATCAAATATTTCTTTTGCTTTTTTCCAGTTTTTCTTTAGTATCGGTTTGCTGACACTTGTCTCTCCGTTTGATGGTTCACCAGAGAAATGACAAAACTTTTCGGGATAGTCACGGTTTCCTCCATATTGACTCCAAACTTTATACGCTTCATAGCTCATCGGTTTTTCAACGTTGAATGGAATTTCCACTCCAGTCCTGATGCAATAACCCATTTGTTTGCCTGTTGATTTTGCATTTGAAGGTTTTGTTTCTACTTTTTTCTTTTCGGTCTTGTCTTGGTTTGATGGGGAAACCATTTGAACAGTCACTCTAATTTCTTTGCTTATTGTCAGCAGACGTTGAGCTTCTTCTAATGTTGCGTTGTATAGTTCAGGGTCTTGTGCTTTTGAAATATAAATTCCCATTTCATTATTGTTCTGTTGCGAAAACTCATACAAGTTCATTGAAGTTATGATTGCTTCATTTTCGTTCAGATAACATTTAGCGTGCAAGTTTGTGCAAATGCTTGTCCGTACACCAATTTGGTTTTCTAACCAATTATTTTCGTCAAGCTGAAGTTTATTTTCTCTATAAACAATCCGAATGTCCCGCTTTTGAATGTTCAGATTGCTAATGTGTTCTTTAATTCTGTTGCTAAACTGTAAGTAAGGGCTTATTAAAATCAATCTATCTTTTGTCCCTTTAATAAGTTCTTCCAAGTGGTAAGAAACTCCTGTTGTGTTTAAAAATTTCGCCATATGTTCCCTCTTAATTTCTTTAAAATCCATAGTATCCAAAGGGACTTATAATTTTCCCCATAGCCTTGTAACTTACATGAGGGTATATCTCTGTTGTTTTATAATTTTTCCATCAGAGGCAATTACCGAGGATTCCTCGGTAGTTGATTTTTTGTCTAACTCACCTTCGGCAAATATGTTTAACTCTGGAACCATAATATTATTCAACATTAACCAAAACCTTTAATCTGCAATAAAAACACTAACCGATTATAGGAGAAAAAAAATCATGGCAGTAAAAAAATATGAAGCCACCGTAACGATTGAAATTGATGAAGACAAATGCACGGGTGATGGGGAATGCGTGAATGTCTGCCCGACAAACGTTTTTGAGCTCGTGGACGGCAAATCAAAAGCGACGCGAGTGGCTGACTGCATCGAATGCTGCGCATGTGTGGATGCGTGTCCCACAAAAGCCATAAAACACAGTTCGTGCTAAAGCCCAACTCTTAACCGCAAAGCGAGTTTTTCAGGAAGATGTGCGGCAAGCATATCTCCAATTACTTTTTCAATATCATAACTTATTCTTTTAAGTTCGATTTTTCCTGATTCGGTATCAAGAACTGCAAATGCAGAATCCGGATTCCCATCCCTTGGCTGCCCGACAGAGCCGGGATTTACTATTATGCCTTCAGGATATTCTTTTTTAAACTGGATATGGGTATGACCCATGACCAGAATATCGGCATTTGCGGCAGATAGCAAACCGGGCGATACATTCCCAGGGTAAACATATTCATCAATATCGTACGGGCTTCCATGAACAAGGACAATCCTTTTTTCATCAACGGTAATGGATTCAATATTTTTTAGCCCTTTAATGTAACCATAAGTATCAGGCAACACCACTTCCCTCGTCCATTCAAGCGCTGCCTTTGCATATGGATTAAACCCGGAAGTATCTCCGGTAATTAATGCCCTGTCATGGTTTCCGGGAATGGAAATTATGTTATTCATTTTGAACAATTCGATTGTTTCATCGGGATAAGGATTATAACCAACAATGTCGCCAGCATGCAATATTCTTTCAACGCCATAGTCTTCGAGCGCGGAAAGAACGGCTTTTAGCGCAACGGCGTTGGAGTGAACATCCGCAATCAATCCGACAAGCATATTAATAGATATATTATGATTTCCCAAATAGCTGTTTGTATGGTTAAGAAAGTCAGAGCTTCGATGGGAACTTTGGGCGTCCTGGGACTTGAGCTTGTGCAGATGGATACGCCGCCCACGACTGCTTACCTTCAGATTTATACCGAAAAACGCTGCGAGGCGAACTGCCGGTTTTGCGCCCAGGCAAAAGGCTCATCAGCAGACATGACCCACATTGCCCGCGGCATGTATGTACCTGCCGACCTTGAGGCTGTTGTCATGCGCCTCGGGATGGCTTACGAGCGAGGCTACCTTGCCCGCGCCTGCATCCAGACAGCGCTTTATGATACGTGGTGGGAGGATACCGTTTATTTAATCGAAAGTATCCGAAGTGAAAGCCGGATTCCAATATCACTCTCGGTTTTTCCGCTAAGCTCGGTGCGATATGAAGAATTAAAAAAAATTGGCGTTGATGAACTTGTTATACCTCTTGACGCCTGTACGCCTGAATTATTTGACAAAATAAAAGGAAAAAGCGCGGACGGACCTTATTCATGGGAACGCCATGTGGACGGGTTGAAACGCGCAGCCCGCATATTTGGAAAAGTAGGAACACATCTCATGCTCGGTCTTGGTGAGAGCGATGAGGATGCTGTAAGGATAATTTCGGAATTACACAGGGATAATGTGAACATCGCGCTTTTTTCATATACCTATATTCCGGGTTCCCGGGGCAATTTCCGGGATAAAACCGAAGATAGCGTTATCAAACATTACCGCACTGTACAGCTTGCGCTGCATCTGATTCTGGAAGGATTTGCCATCTTTTCTGGTATGCAATTCGAAAACGGCTTTCTCATTGATTTTGGAGTGAAATACGATGTGATTCTTGAGGCCATTGAGAATGGAAAGGCGTTCCAGACTTCAGGCTGTCCTGACTGCAACCGCCCAATGGCTAATGAAACTTTCTCAAAGATATATAATTTCCCAAGAAAACCGGATGACGAAGAAATAGTCAGAATCAAGAGGGATTTAGGGTTGGCTGACCGGATACCACAATCTTAATTTACTAACCAAACAAAATTACATTATTAACCGGGAGAGGAAATCGATGGAAATTACTGAAAAAATATTCGAATTTACTGATGAAATCGGTCCGGAAAAAATTGTCCATCTCTACGAACCCAGGACAGGAATGAAAGCTATTGTTGTGGTGGATAATGTAGCTGCTGGACCTGCTATCGGGGGAGTGCGCATGGCGCCTGACGTGACCACGACCGAAGTCCGGAGGCTTGCCCGTGCCATGACTTATAAAAACGTCATGGCTGGTCTTCCTCACGGCGGCGGGAAATCCGGGATTATAGCCGACCCGAAAACCGTAAACAAGGAACAGATAATCAGGACTTTTGCCCGCGGAATAAAAAACCTGCTGGAATATATCCCCGGTCCCGATATGGGCACCGATGAAGCCTGCATGGCTTATATCTATGATGAAACGGTGCGCGCCGTGGGGCTCCCGAGAGAGCTGGGCGGGATTCCGCTTGATGAAATAGGCGCTACCGGATACGGAGTTGCTGTGTGCGCTGATATAGCAAAGGATTATATCAATCTTGACTTAAACGGGGCGCGGCTCACTATCGAAGGGTTCGGGAACGTGGGAAAACCCGCTGCACGTTTTCTTTCAGAAAAAGGCGTAATACTCGTAGCTGCAAGCGATTCAAAAGGTACAATTCATAATCCGAAAGGTTTGGACGTGGAAGAATTAATACGGATAAAGGAAACCACAGGTTCGGTTACAAATTATAAAGACGGGGAAGTTTTAAAAACCACAGACCTGTTGATGGTAACCACCGATATTTTCATCCCGGCGGCGCGTCCTGATGTGATAAATGAAGCAAACTCGGACGTTCTGGATGCAAAATTAGTCATCGAAGGGGCAAATATCCCGGTCACTGAAAATGCAGAAAAGATGCTTCATGACAGGGGAATCCTTGTCGTCCCCGATTTTGTGGCAAATGCCGGTGGAGTGATAACGGCGTCTGTCGAATACCACGGAGGCACGGAGACGTCAGCGTTTGAACGGATAAAAAGCACAATTGACAGGAACACTAAAGAGATTCTTGACAAAGTATACAGTGAAAAAACTTATCCCAGGGAAACCGCAATCGGTATTGCAAAACAAAGGGTAATGCGGGCAATGAAATACAGGGAATGGATATAATAAAATGCTATCTTCGATATTCGAGCCGGAATCAATAGCCGTAATCGGTGCTTCCAACAACGATACAAAGTGGGGAGGACGAATACTCAAGAATATATTGAGCGGTTTTAAAGGACAGGTATTCCCTGTAAATCCCACTGAAAAGAAGGTGCAGGGGGTGACTTCATATCCTTCTGTCCTTGATATTCCTTATGAAGTCACGATGGCAGTAATAGCAGTACCCGTGCAGCTTGTCCTTAATGTAGTTGAGGAGTGTGGGAAAAAAGGCGTAAAGGGGCTTATCGTGGTGAGCGCGGGGTTTAGCGAGACGGGGAATGCAGGTTTAGAACTTGAACAAAAACTCTTATCCATTGTAAAAAAGTACGGCATGCGCATGATAGGACCGAATACACTTGGCATCGTCAATGAACCTGCACACCTCAATGCCAGCGTTATAGGGAGGCTTCCGAGCCCGGGTCTGATTTCTTTCATTACGCAAAGCGGAACCCTAGGTCTTGCGATAGCCGACTGGACGATAGATATGGGGCTTGGCCTCTGCAAAGTGATAAGTACAGGAAACAAGGCGGATACAGATGATGTTGACCTGATAGAATACCTTGATAAAGACCCAATGACTGGCGTCATAGCCATGTATGCGGAAGGGATTAAGCGCGGGAGGATGTTCATGGAAGCAGCCCGGCGCACCAAGAAACCGATTATCGCCATAAAGACAGGAAGGTCAAAAAGAGGTGCAAAAGCGGTTTTCTCGCACACAGGTTCAATCGCAGGCTCGGATGAGGTTTATTCAGCGGCTTTCAGGCAGGCGGGAATACTGCGGGTTGATACGATCGATGAGGTATTCGACGCTGCGCTTGCGTTCTCATGCCAGCCGCTCCCGAAAGGGAATAATGTCGCGATACTTTCAAATGGCGGCGGGGCTTCAATCGTAGCGACAGATGAGTGCGAAAGGCATGGTCTCAATATAGTTGACCTGGCTGAAGAAACTAAAGAGCAGATAAAAAAAGTAATACCGGGATTTGCATCCGCTTCAAATCCTGTCGATACCGCAGGTACTGTTTCTTTCACTATTTACAGCGAGGTAATCAAAGCGCTTCTCAAAGACCGGAATGTGGATGCGTTAATCGTAATCTATGTGCATACCCTGATGTCAAACGCGATACCGCCTGCCGAAGCAGTGGTCGAGATAAAACGAAAATGCCCGAAACCGGTAATCGCATGCTGGATGGGGGGGAAAGGAACAGAAGAAGGTGTTGATATCCTGAAGAGCGGCTGCCTGCCAAACTACTCAGTGCCGGAACGGGCTGTGAAAGCGCTGGCTGCGCTTATCAGGCACAGGGAGTTCCTTGAAACGGTTAAAATAAGAGCAGGAGATAGCAAATGACAAAAATTCTTACCGAGCATGAGGCAAAAAAGCTTCTTGCAAAATACGGAGTTCCTGTGACGGAGGAACGTATCGCAGGGAGCGCGGATGAGGCTTTTGATATTGCGATGGAGCTTGGAATGCCTGTCGCCATGAAGATTTCTTCGCCTGAAATTCCGCACAAGAGCGATGTTGGCGGCGTGGTTCTGAATGTGAAAGAGGATGATGTAAAAACAACATATGCCGAAATCATGGCACGAATCAAGAAAGCAGCGCCGAATGCAAATATCGAGGGAATCCTGGTGCAGCAAATGGCTCCACCGGGTCATGAGATTATCGTGGGTTTAAAAAAGGACGCACAGTTCGGCCATGCGCTGATGTTCGGGCTTGGCGGGATTTTTGTGGAGGTTTACAAGGATGTTTCATTCAGGGTTGTGCCTATCAATAAAAGCGATGCGCTTGATATGATTTCGGAGATTAAGGGCCACCCGATACTAAAAGGAATCCGGGGAAGAATGCCTGCGGATGTTGATGCTATCGCGAGGGTGCTTGTCTCGGTTTCGGATATGGCTGAAAAGGAAAAAATCATCGAGCTTGATATTAACCCGCTGATTGTGGGCGAGAGCGGGGCGGTTGCGGTGGATGCGAGGGCGATGGTGGAAGAATAATTTCATTTATCGGCAAGGATATGGCTATAAAGAAAAGAGGCTCTACAATGCCAAAAAATGTTAAACAATTGCCCGAGGAATTCAAAACATTGGAAGAAGCTGCTGAATTCTGGGATACACACGACAGTGCTGAATTTATGGAGGTACTGGAAGAAGTTGATATGAAGGTTGACCTTCAAAAAAGGCATTATTTGATAGAACTTGATAAGAATACCGCAGAAACCCTTCAGGAACGTGCCCGGAGAAAAGGAGTTAATCCGAATTATCTAGCATCTGAACTTATTCATGAACATCTTGCTGAAGCGGTATAATTTTGCGTTGAAAAGTTCAGATAGGGAGTGGAAAGAATGAAAAACATTGTGCGGAGTGCAAATCATGTGGTTGAGAGCGGGGCGGTTGCTGTGTATGCAAGGGCGATGGTGGAGTGATATATATGGAAGAAAATAATCGTAAACAGAAAGAAGAGAATACGGCTCTGCATATGCTTAAAAAACCAGTTCACTGGGGCATAGCTGATTCATCTGAAAATGTGGATATCTATGTATATGGGGAAAGATGAGCCTGCGCTGAACGCTTCCGCCCTCAACATCTCTATCTTCCGGCTTTTTCCTTTATCCCCTTTGTTTCACATAAACCTTATCCCTTTCGGCATCTCCCCTACTTTCTCAGTGAACTTATCCGGCCAGTCCCTTTGCTCAAACCCTTTCTGTGCAAGGAAGGTGCTTGCCCATCTTTCAAGCCCGATACCGGAGCAGCCGCTCCATACTTCCTTTCCTGACTGCGATTTCACGTTAAAGCCTTTGGGATATTTATCACCGTTCACGCTCAGGTTCTGGAACTCAAGCCACTCGCCGTCTTTCCCGCGGTAGGGCAGCGGCGCCTCAAAATCGATGGTGCCCACTTCCTTTTGCCCCGCAAGCCCTGTCAATCCTTCCTGCGCCATGAACCACGGCGTGACCCATGCCATCCTCCATTCAAGGTCAAGAATGTCGTTGAATACATGCTTATAGCACTCCTGCATCTTCTTTGAGTGGTCAAGTATTTGTTCAGGCGTGCCAATGAAAACAAGCTCAATCCTGTGGAATTCATCAACCCTTTCCATACCGTGTATGCCGCCGCTCTCGTACCTGTGCGATGTGCCGGAGCGGTCAAACACTGTTATCGGGAACGAGTCGTCCGCGATTGTTTTCCCCTGCATGAAAGGCCAAAACGAAGGGCACTGGGCATAGCACATGGCTCCGATGGGTTTATCGATTTTCTCCGAAATCAGGTCAAGAGGGACTTCGAGTGTGACCTTATAGTGATCAATTACTTCTTCCCAAAAAAGAGGGTCTCGTGTCTTCGGCGGGCATATGTAGTATATCTCAGGATACACACCCTTTGCATGCCCGGAGTGCTTGAGCACGTCCCATGTATCGAGTTTGGGGAATATCATTTCCACGTATCCGAGAGGCTTGATTACTTCTTCCAGCACTATCTCTTCAAACGCCCTGAAAATGCGGGTCATCTGCGGTCCGTGTATCCACTGCCCCCGGCTTGCGCCGCGCTTTATCCAGCCGCGCTTCTCTGCTTCCACGGTCGGGTCGGCTGTGAATTTCATCTCTTTTTTGGGGCTTTCCCAGAGAAGGCTCCAGTGTTCGGCTTTGCCGCCAAAACCCTGCGCTGCGATTTTGTCCTCGATGAGTGAGATAATCCTGTCCGGGACCTTGTTCTCAAGCTCTGCCTCGCCGACATCGAGTGAGAGCGTAATCGTGCCGTCATCAAAGTCGATTGCCTTTACATGAGGTATTTTGTGCTGGCGCAGAGCCTGTTCAGAAGGCAGCTTGACAATGAATTCTTCCACTTCAGCGCCTCTTATTCCGATTTTGTATCCTTTGCCAAGCACTCCTGCAAGCGGCTTGCGGAGGCGGATGAACGCATCGTGGGCGCGCAGGTAGCGGTCAGATTCGATGTCAAAAAAGATACTGTTATCCCTGACGTCCCAACCAATGATTTTAGCCCCTCTTCCTGCCGGTACGCCTTTTTGCAGGATGGTTGCTTTTGCTTCTTCGATGAACTTTTCTATATCGGCGCGGGCGGCTTCGGCGCCGGCGCTTGTTTTGAAGCTGCCTTTGAGGTGAAAGTAAGGTTCCATTGTATCTTATCCTTGATTTTTAATATAATAGATGGTTTTAACCGGATATACCAACATTAATTTTCCTGATTTATTGAGGTCACTTATGACTTATTTGTTATTTATACCTTCATTATGATTGAATCAGTACTATATTGAAAAATATGTTTTCAATAAAAACATAGCTATTGAAGATAATACAAAGATATTTCAATTACTACGTCCTATTATAGTTTGGTGTTATATCATGGGGTTAAAAATCGGTACTTTTAACGTAGAGAACCTCTTTCTTCGCTATAAGTTTCTGGGGAAAGAGGTTGACCAAAGTAAATATATCAAAGAAGGATGGCGTATAGAAAAGACGGCACTCCAGATATTTGACGAGGGACAGAGAAAAAACACTGCACGTGTAATCCTTGAGAATAACCCTGATGTGATATGCCTGCAGGAAGTGGAGAACCTTGCGACTTTAAAACAGTTCAACAGCAACTACCTGAATAGAAAGTATCCATATGCTATGCTTATTGATGGCAACGATCCTCGGCAGATCGATGTCGGGATTCTCAGTAAACTTGAAATAGGCGAAGTGCGGACGCATCAGTTTGATAAGGATGAAAAGGGTCCGATTTTCTCCCGCGATTGCCTCGAAGCAGATATCCTCCTTGATAAAAAAGGAAATAAGAGTTTGACATTGTTTGTCAATCATCTCAAGTCCAGGCTCGGCGGAGTACCGGAAACAGCAGAGAAACGTGAGCGGCAGGCAACCAGAATTGCCGAGATTATACATGAACGCTTTGGCAGCAATGTAAAAAATGCAAATTTTGCCGTACTTGGAGATTTTAATGACACGCCTGATGCCGAATGCCTTAAGCCGATTCTTGGTGGTTCAATGGTGGAGAATGTTGTAGCGCGCCTGCCAAAGAATGAGCAGTGGACTCATTACTGGGAGGCTAAACATGAGATAAACCAGTTTGACTATATTCTTCTATCCAAGGCGTTGTCGAAGAAAAACCCAAAGACTCTCCCTAAAATCGAGCGGCGGGGTCTTGCAAATTATGCCAAGGCATATAATGGGCCCAGGTTCCCGGGAGTTGGTAAAAGGGGCACGGAGGCATCCGACCATTGTGCAGTTTTTATGGAGATAAACATTTAGTAAGCTAAGGTTGGCCTATTAAATATCTGTCAAAGTCATCCGGTAGCTGGCGAAACAACAGGAAAAGATTATAGAATATATTATTGAGTGCGGGGGATGGGATTTGAACCCACGAATGCCTGCGCAACAGGATCTTAAGTCCTGCACCTTTGGCCGCTTGGTTACCCCCGCTTGAGGGACAGGTTAAATATCCCTCGGGTTACTTTAAACTAACGTATTATTCGGCATGATTATGTAGGATTCATTTCAATTATGGTCTATGCCTCAGCCCTATGTCACATTCTCGCGCAATGTCTTCATACCGCTTACCAATGTTTGCAGGAATAAGTGCGGGTATTGCGGCTTCAGGCGGGATATAGGGCATTCTGAAGCAAAACTCCTCACGCCTGAAGAAGTTGCTGCCATACTTTCAAGAGGCGCGCGGGCAGGCTGCTCGGAAGCTCTTTTCACATTCGGTGAGCGCCCGGAAGAAGTCGAAGGCTTCAGCGCATGGCTTTCCGAACTGGGATATGACAATATCATTGATTATCTTGTTGACCTGTGCAAGCTTTCGCTTCTCGAAGGTCTTTTGCCCCATTCAAATCCCGGAATACTTGAAAAAAGAGAGCTTGAAAAATTAAAACCATTTAATGCCAGCATGGGGCTCATGCTTGAAACTGCGGGTACGGTTAAAGCACATGTTGGCTGTTGCGGCAAGATTCCGGAGGCGCGCATAAAAACCATAGAATACGCGGGAGAACTCAAAATCCCATTCACCACCGGGATTCTGGTCGGCATCGGCGAAACGTGGGATGACAGGCTTCGCTCACTTGAAATTATCAGGGA
This sequence comes from Candidatus Methanoperedens sp., assembly GCA_049303315.1. Taxonomy (GTDB): domain Archaea; phylum Halobacteriota; class Methanosarcinia; order Methanosarcinales; family Methanoperedenaceae; genus Methanoperedens. The sequence goes on along the minus strand of JBAQMZ010000052.1, from coordinate 51,370 downwards.
TATCCACGAAAAATCCGGACATATCCAGGAAGTAATAATCCAGAATTTCATCCCCAAACCCGGTACAAAAATGGCTTCCATGAGTTCCCCTGGGATGAAAGAAATGTTAAAAACGGTCTCTACCGCAAGAAAAATACTTCCTGAAGATGTAGCTATACAGGTGTCGCCAAACCTTATCCGACCCGGGGAACTGGTAAGGTGCGGCGCTTCTGACCTTGGCGGCATTTCGCCTGTAACGATAGACCATATTAATCCCGAATCGCCGTGGCCTGATGTTTTGCAAATCCAGGCCGAAGTGGATGTTCCCCTCCGGGAACGGCTTCCGATTTATCCGCAGTTTGTGAAGAAAAGATGGTACAGCGACGAGATTGCGCCGCTTATTCGCAGGCTTTGCGATGCAGAAGGATTTCGGAAAGAATATAAATAAGTATCGTGTAATGTCTGCAAAATTCTGGTGGTACTATACATAAATTACAAGGCATCCAGGAATTGCGAAGTATCCAGGACGATTACCTGAGCCGGGCTGAGGCTGGTAAATTCACGACCGAAGATGCGCTGGCACTCTACGATAAACCTTCTTTTCTCTTTTCCCTTGCGGATAAGCTTCGCAAAAAATCTGTCGGGGACGAAGTAACCTACGTAATTAACAGGAATATTAATTTCACAAATATGTGCATTGGGACATGCAAATTCTGCGCCTTCAGGAAACAGGACGGGTTTATCATGTCTATCCCTGAAATTCTTGAAAAAACAAAAGCTGCAGTAGATATCAATGCCACCGAGGTGTGCATCCAGGGAGGGCTTCTTCCGGACTGGGATGTTTCTAATTACTGCGAAATCCTGGAAAGTATAAAAAATGAATTCCCGCAGTTGCACATTCACGCATTTTCTCCCATGGAAGTATTCCATGCGGCACAGAATAGCAATATGAGTATTAAAGAAACATTGTCATGCCTTAAAAAATCAGGTCTTGGCTCAATGCCCGGGACGGCTGCCGAGATACTCGCCGACAGGGTGAGGGAAGAGATTTGTCCTGATAAACTCACCACACATGAATGGATCAATGTTGTCAGGACAGCGCACAGGACAGGAATTCCCACGACAGCAACAATCATGTACGGGCATATCGAGACTTTGCGGGAAAGGATTGAACATATCCTGACTATCCGCGAGATTCAGAAAAAAACAGGCGGTTTTACGGAATTCGTACCTCTTCCTTTTATGCCGCTAAACAATACACTGGGAACAGGAAAGCAGGTTGCCCACGGGATTGAGGATTTGAAATTGCATGCGCTCGCAAGAGTTCTTTTGTATCCGAATATCAGGAATATCCAGGTAAGCTGGGTGAAACTTGGCAAAAAGCTTGCGCAGTCGGCCCTCGATTGCGGCGCGAATGACCTTGGCGGGACATTGATGGAAGAGAAAATCTCTAAAAGCGCAGGAGCCACAAGCGGCGAATACATGGCGCCTTCGGAGTTTGAGCGCCTGATAAGGGAAATAAAACGTGTGCCTAAGCAGCGGGATACGCTATACAGGCATATATAAAATATATAAAAAGATGGGCCCGCGGAGATTCGAACTCCGGATCCCCGCCATGTAAAGGCGGTATCATAGCCGACTAGACCACGAGCCCTGCGATGGGGTAAGATGTTGTTTGGGGTATATAGGTTTTTTTGGTTGCTCCGGTCACAAATCATTAAATATCCCGCTGTCCATTCTAATGCCTGTTTTATGGCAGAATACTCACTCACCAACAATGAAAAAAAGGTCTTGCTCGCCCTATCCAAAAAAGACAAATTCACTCCCGAAGACCTCACCTTGGCATCAGGACTCAGTATCGAAGCCGCCATGCAGTCCGCGTTTTTACTCGCTGAAAAAGGACTCTGCGAGGTAACAGAAAAAGTCACAACAATATACACGCTTACAAAGGAAGGCGAAACCTACGCGCAGCTCTCACTGCCGGAGCGCCAGATAATCAATTCCATCAAAGCGCCTCTTTCGCTTTCGGAATTGAAAAAGAAATTCCCGCCGCAGATGGTGGGCATTGCCCTTGGCTGGCTCAGGAAGAAAAACTGGGCAAGGATTGAAGGCGAAAACATAATCCCTTCCGGGAAAGCGGAAATGGGTGAAGATGAGAACATACTTACTAAACTCAAAAAAGGTCCACTTTCAGAACTCGGGGACGCTGTCAGGGATCTCATCAAGCGCAACCTTGTCGAAAAAACCGAGAAGAAGACACGGCTCATAATAATAACGTCAGAAGGAAAAACCCTTGCTGGCGCAGGGTTAAGCATCGAAGAGGAAATAGCCCAGCTTACTCCGACCATTATTACAACCGGCTCATGGAAGAACGCAAGAATCCGCCCCTACAACATCCATACGCCCATAAAACCCGTTTATGGCGCGAAACTCCATCCATACCAGCGCCTCATCAACGAGATGCGCTCGATTTTCCTTGAGATGGGTTTCACGGAAATAAAAGGCGACATAGTCCAGAGCTCGTTCTGGAATTTCGATGCGCTTTTCCAGCCACAGGACCACCCCGCACGGGAGATGCAGGACACTTTCCACCTTGCTACCGAATGCGACATACCGGAAGAATATATAGCGCCCGTAAAGGAAATGCATGAAAAAGGCGCCGGAATATCAAGGGGCTGGGGCGGGAAGTGGAGCGAGGATGTAGCGCGAAAACAGGTGCTAAGGACGCATACCACAGCGGTCACAATAAAATATCTCGCAGACCATCCAGACCAGCCTGTTAAAGCCTTCTGCATCGACAGGGCATACAGGAGGGAGGCTATCGACCCCACGCACACGCCTGAGTTCGAGCAGCTTGAAGGTGTGGTGATGGATAAAGGCGTGAGCTTCAAGAACCTGCTCGGCTGCCTCACCGAGTTCTATCACAGGATGGGTTTTGATGAAGTGCGCTTCAGGCCGGGATATTTCCCTTATACCGAGCCGAGCGTGGAACCCGAAGTGTATATCGAGAGCAGGGGCAAGTGGGTTGAGCTTGGCGGCGCAGGAGTGTTTCGGAAAGAGGTCACGCTGCCGCTGGGAATCAAGTATCCTGTGCTGGCATGGGGACTTGGTGTGAGCAGGGTTGCAATGCTGCGCCTGGGGCTCAAGGATTTGAGGGAGCTGTACCAGAGCGATATCGACTGGCTGAGGAAGAGTACGGTTCTTTAAATGATTCGTTAACAATTTATATGTAAGGAAACCGCAGATAAACACACATGAACGCAGATTTGTTTATATGAATCTCAGCATTCGAATTATATAAGGTAAAAAATAAGAAAAATTATATGAACAAGAACAGAAAACAACTCAGCAATTCTATTTCAACCGGTGGCGGTGGTGAGCATTTCGAAGCGCATGTGCAGGCGTCTTTTGTTACGCTCATGCTTACCGGCGGATTTGCGCCTTGTTTGCCGAACTGGCCGATTAGCGAAATAAAACTACAAGGTAAAATTGACGGATTTGACACCGATGACCTGATCGTCTTCGTGGAAAAACCAGATAAGAAACAAAAGAGAAAGATCCTTGGGCAAATAAAGCGTACTATCCGAATTACCCAAAGTGACAAAATCTTTGGTGAGGTCATGCAAGCCGCTTGGAATGACTTCAATAACCCCGCTATTTTTACTCAAAAAAAGGATGTCATTGCCCTTATCACTGGTTCACTGAGTGCAACAGATACTGAGGATGTACGCTGGTTATTGGGCCAAGCGAGACATACAAAAAATAAAGATGAATTCTTTAGAAATGTATTACAGGCAAAATTCAGTAGTAAACAAAAACGAAAAAAGCTGGCAGCCTTTCTAGCTCAATTAAAAAAAGCAAACAATAATAATGAGGTTTCAAAGGAGGATATATATTCGTTCCTAAACCACTTCCATTTGCTTGGCTACGATTTAGGGAAAGAGGTGGGAGTGGTGCTATCATTATTGCATTCCCATATATCACAATTTAACGCCGTTAATCCGCAGTGGGTGTGGTCCAGAGTTGTCGATATCGTGCAAACGTGGAACTCGGATGGTGGAACAATCATACCAGAAAAGATACCTGAAGATTTACGGGAAGCTTTCAAGCAACGGGCACCGGACTATGCAGTCATTCCCGCAGAATTTTCCTCTACTACTCAACTACCATCAGTCAAGTCGGAATGGAATCAGCACGCATACGCTTCAGATTTGGTGATTGCCAATCTTCTCGGCATATGGAATGAGAAAAACGCAGCCGACCTCGAAGTCATTTGCCAGCTTGCCAATGAGGATTATGCCACTTGGATTCCCAAAATCAGGGAGATTCTGCAACAGCCAGAAAGCCCTGTTGCCCTGAAAAACGGACAGTGGCGTGTTACCGAAAGGAAGGCGTTGTGGAAGGCATTAGGCGCAAGGCTTTTTGATGATAATCTGGATAACTTTAAGCAATGTCTAGTCACCGTCCTAACAGAGCGCGACCCGCAATTTGATTTGCCCGCTGAAGAACGATATACCGCCAGCATTCATGGAAAGGTATTGAAATATTCACCTGAACTTCGAAAAGGCATGACGGAAAGTCTGGCACTTCTTGGCAGTCAGCCAGATGATTTGACTAACTGCTCACAAGACAAGCCAGAGACCATTGCGGTTTTGGCTGTCCGCGAAATTCTTAACAAGGCGGACTGGGTGCTGTGGGGCAGTTTGAATAATCTGCTCCCGGCCTTGGCAGAGGCAGCCCCAGATGAGTTTTTGAAGATGGTTGAAAATGCGTTGCAACAAACTCCATGCCCGTTTGACAAGCTTTTCTCGCAGGAAGGCAATGGTATAACTGGTGGAAATTATCTTACCGGTTTGCTATGGGCGTTGGAAACACTCGCATGGGACGAAAAATTCTTTGTCCGAGTCTGTGTGATTCTAGGTGATCTAGCCTCCCATGACCCTGGTGGCAATTGGGCTAACCGACCTGCAAATTCCCTAAAGACGATTTTGCTTCCATGGCTTCCCCAAACCACGGCACATATCGATAAACGGAAGGTTGCGCTTCAAACACTGCAGAAGGAGGTTCCGGCAGTTGCATGGAAGCTCTTACTCAGCTTGCTGCCTAATCAGCATCAGATATCCGATGGTACACATAAGCCTTCATGGCGGAATACCATTCCCGATGATTGGAAAAAAGGCGTCACCCAAAAGGAATATTTGGAGCAGGTTTCCTTTTATGCTGAGCTAGTGGTTTCGATGGCAAGCCATGACATGGAAAAGCTGAATGAACTTGTTGGTCATCTCGACAACTTACCTCAGCCTTCTTTCGACAAAGTTCTGGAACATCTGTCATCGGAAACTGTTTCCAGCAAACCAGAAGACGAACGCCTGGCGCTTTGGACTGGCCTGACTGAGTTTGCTTCGAAGCACAGACGATTTTCTGATGCAAAATGGGCGCTAAGCTCTGACATCATTTCAAAAATCGAGGCTGTTGCTGCAAAACTCGCGCCGAATAATCCATTAAATCTCCATCGAAGGTTATTTAGCGGTCGTGACTTCGATCTCTACGAAGAAAACGACAACTGGCAGGAACAGCGACAGAAACTCGAAGAACTCCGTCAGCAGGCAATAAAAGATTTACTGATTTATGGGGGAATAGAGGTGGTAATTGGTTTTGCCAAATCTGTTGAGTCACCTTCTCATGTTGGTTATTCCCTTGGTATTATCGCCGAAGCAGAAATTGATGAAAGAATACTTCCAGCACTGTTGGAAACTGGGAACGAGAAACTTGCACAATTCACAAGTGGCTATGTTTGGAGTCGTCACCTGGGGCATGGTTGGGAGTGGGTCGATGGATTGGATAAATCGGGCTGGTCATTATCGCAAGTTGGTCAGTTCTTAAGTTGCTTGCCATTCACGGAGGAAGCATGGGCTCGAGCGACTGCATGGCTTGGCAACTCTGAAGGGGAATACTGGGTCAGGACCAGCGCGAACCCGTATGACACGGATGGTGGCATTGGAGCCGCAATAGACAAACTGATTGAGTACGGCAGACCTCATGTCGCCATCAATTGTTTACATAGAATGCTCCATGATAAACGCCCATTGGATAAGGCCCGAAGTGTGAAGGCCCTTCTTGCTGCCATATCTTCAGCAGAACCTTCATACTCGATGGACGCCTATCAAATCGTAGAGATTATTAAAGCTCTACAAGATGACTCAGGCACTGATCCTGATGATCTTTTCAAGGTTGAGTGGACATACTTACCGTTACTGGATCAGCATAGCGGCGCTTCACCTAAGCTTTTGGAAAATCGACTCGCTTCGGATCCAGAATTTTTCTGTGAAGTGATACGTCTCATTTATCGTTCAAAGAAGGAAGACAAATCCGAGAAAGAGCCCAACGAGAAGGAAAAATCCATTGCTACAAATGCGTGGAGACTTCTTCATGAATGGCGAACTCCACCGGGCATGCAGCACGATGGCGTTTTTTCGAGGGAGCAATTCACGAAATGGCTTGAATATATCAAAGAATCGTGTGCTGAATCCGGGCATCTTGAAGTTGCCCTTACACAAATAGGACAGATACTAAGCTACTGTCCGCCCGATCCTGAAGGGCTGTGGATTCATCGCGCCGCTGCGGACGCACTAAATGACAAGAATTCCGAAGAAATGAGAAACGGCTTCAGTATTGCAATCTTCAATTCTAGGGGCGCTCATATCGTTGACCCAACAGGAAAACCAGAACGAGAGCTTGCCGAGCAGTACAGGCAAAAGGCTGAAGAGGTTGAAAACGCGGGCTATCAACGTTTCGCTGCTACACTGAGGGGCTTAGCGGAAGAATACGAGCGTGACGCAGACCGAATTGCTGCTGAGCTTTCGTCTGCGGTTATATAAATTGAAAAAGTAACTACGAAATATTCAGTTCTCCCAACTTCTCCCTCGTCGGCACTCCGTTCTCATCCCATCCCCTGATACCATAATACTCATCCAGCGCCTTCTCAAACTCAGCCTTATTAATCCCGCCGCTCTCAAAGAACCTCTCAGGCAAGGTATCGTCCTTTCGTGAAAATCCTGCCCCGATATTAAACAGCCGCTCAAGGTTCCATATCCTCTCGCCGCATTTGCGGAACTCCTCAGCAGGATAATGAGCATATGCAGTAAGTTATTTTATCATCATAAGCATTATAATGCATCCATGGTGGCAGAATGAGGCAGAAAGAACACAAAGAAAGAGCGCAAAAAAAATATACTTTTATGCCTGAAAATACGCTCTAATCATTGATTTGCATCTCTATATATGCAAGAACATCCGCTAAATTCAAATCTTCACTCGATGTGACATTTCTATTATCATGAACATGGTATGGGAAATTTGGCAAATCCTTATGATGCGGCGCATTATCCCATCGCATTATCAATTTATCATTTTTTTGCCAGTGATAAGAATATTCCCTCCAATCAACCCCCTCAGCTTCAGATACATAAAGCGCAGAACCATCTTTAAGCGTTGCTATTGCCTTAATCATTTCAATGTCAGGTTCAATAAGGGTTTTTAAAATTCGAACTTCAACAACAATTTTATGGCTTCTGAGAAGTGTGAGGTTCCTGGCTACAACCATTGAGATGACTCCTCATGAATGGATTTCCAGTAGTTGTATGCTGTGAAGTATGCTTTCCATTCAATATAGTCATCCCATTTTTCAAAGTTTTCTTTCTCTGTGGCTTTTAGTTTCGATTGAAAATCCTCAAAATCTGTATTATATTTTTTCTCAAGTTCCTTCATGGCAGATTTAAATTCCGTCATTTTAGACAGGCTCATATCATGGACTATATTAATAAGCGCAGATTTCTCATTTTTGTATATTCCGTGGCGCACCAGACTTTTTATTGGGCTCCATACATCATTAGGAATTTCTACGGTTTCCATAAATAATCACCGACTATTAAAAGCATCCAGAAGAGATATTGGTTTTCAAGGTTTAAAAACGTACTGTTTGATTTTTTACAAACCCGGCTTTTGCCTATCTCGGCAGCGCTATAAAAGTTCCAGCCCCTTCAGTTTCTCCCCCGTCGGCACCCCGTTCTCATCCCATCCCCTGAGACTATAATACTCATCCAGCGCCTTCATGCTTCGCTATCCAGACAAGATGTTCGGTCAGGATGATCCTTGGTATTATAAGTGGGGTTCCTTCTTCCACTTCCAGAAAGCATCTGTTTATTGTCTGGATTGTTGAATGTTGGGCAATCTTCTTGACGGCAGGGTCGTTTAAGTTTCTCCATATCTGGAAAATATTCGTATCAAACGCGTACTTCATTATGACACCGGCATATCCTTCTTGCCTGCCCTGTCAATATCACGTTCAAATAGCAGGGATTTCTTAAGAGTGCCAGAAACGACTTTTTTTTTCTGAAGGTCAAAAACGCTCCCTTCATGTTTGGTCAGGATGAGCTTGTTATCCTTCATATCCAGTACCAATTTATCATGTGGATGTATCCCAATCTTTTCGCATATCTTGTGAGGCAGCATTATTTTTCCAGTATCATCCACATCCACGATTTCCAGTTCAAAGCTCATATATAGACATTAAGATAAGGAAATATAAAAATCTTGAGGTATGTTCTATTATACATCATAACAAGTCCAGCAAAGAATATGAAGAACAGAACTATTGTAGCGGTTATCCATCACGTAATCTTCCCATTATTTTACCTTCACTTTCTTATTCTGCCACTCGTTTTTGTACTATGTTGCCACATGACTGGCATTCGTATTTGCTGACATTGAATATACCCTGTGTTTTGTAGTCTTGGAATACAAGTGTTCCACCGCAAACGGGGCATGTGTTTTCTTCGTCCTCTTTGATGCTGGTTTTTAGAATTTTTCCAAGTAAGCCCATTTCTACACCTCCTTTCAAGATAGTACTTCTACGTAGTCCCATATATCGCTTGTGACATTGGGTTACAATTTGGGTAGTGATTTTTTCAAATCTTTTGCCTCTTCAATAGCTTTATTTAAATTAATACAGTAGGCTAAAGTAAACTCAGCGATAGCAGGGTTGCCACTTGTCCAACTTATCCGTTCTATAGCGTCTCTAAGATCATTTAGATAAGAAATTCTGTTATTATAGAAATCAGTTAAGCTGTCTATAACTTCTTCAGAAAAATAATCTGTATAAGATAGTATTTTTGAATACCTGTCATCATAAACCCTTGTAGAAATTTTTTCTGTGATGAGCGGTACTTGACTACCAGTCGTTTTGGCTTGATCGGTTTTCATATACTTAATAACCTCATCGAGTGTTTGTATTTTAAAATGATCAGTAAATCTTTTTTTGATATTTTCAAGAAATATTATTGTTTGCTTAAGTTCGATTAGCAAAAGTTTATTCGTGAGTTTTTCATCTTTTTTCCATTCAATGTAAGATTTATAATGATAAAAACCCACAGAACTGACGAACCCTAGAATAAAACCAATTAAAACAAGATTGTAATCCGTTGTCATAATATCTCCTTTGACGATTATATCTAAAATCTTTATGGTAAGAGCATGGCGAAAGTATTTTAGCAGAACTTCAAAGTCTATACCACATTATGCGTAAGGTGGCTCTCGGAATACTTTGTGTGAAGTTATCCTAATAAGTTTAGCTCCCTCAGCTTCTCCCTCGTCGGCACCCCGTTCTCATCCCATCCCCTGAGTTGATAATATTCATCCAGCGCCTTCTCAAACTCCGCTCTATCGAGCCCGCCGCTCTCAAAGAACCTCTCAGGCAGAGTATCATCCTTTCGCGAAAATCCTGCCCCGATATTAAACAGCCGCTCAAGGTTCCATATCCTCTCGCCGCATTTGCGGAACTCCTCAGTAGAATAATCCACACCTGTTGCCGCGCTCAGCATGTTCGCATACTCCACTTCTGATATCGAAAACGATGAGAAAATGCACAGCACCAGCGAATCAAGGGCTGCCGTCGCATTTTGGAACGCCTGCACAAGCCCTGCCTTTCCCGAAAATGTCTTTGGCTCAACCTTTATGGGCTTTCCCAGAATCTCAGGCGCTATCATGTAGGCGCGCAGGTGGCATCCCCCGCGGTTTGAAGTGGCGTAGGCAAGCGCCATCCCGAAGACACCCCGCGGGTCATAACCCGGAAGCTCAAGCCCCTTGACCTGCATCCCGACATCTTTATTGCGCGATTTTGAAAGAGCCTTTGAACCCCTGCCGAGTTCCTCCCCGACCCCTTCTTTTTCGCCTATCTTTTTAACAAGCCCTGACAATTCTTTTATGTCCCCGCCCATAATCTCAGCATAAGCAGCAATCGTTGAGCCTGAGGATATGGTATCCATGCCGTAGTCGTTGCAGAGGCGGTTGATTTTGATAATGGCATCCAAATCCATGTTGTTATTATCAGGCCCGTATGCCCACAGCGTCTCGTATTCAGGAACCTCATGCCCCTCAAATGCGCCGCTTTTTATGACGTGCTTGCATGCGATTGTGCAGTTATAGCAGGCATTGCCTTTAATGTCATAATTTTCTTTAATGAATTCACCTGAAACTTTATCCATGCCTGCAAACCCGCTTTTCCTGAAGTTCTGTGCAGGCAGGAGCTTCATATAGTTCAGGAGGTTTGCCATTGCTGAAGTCCCGTACGTTGAAAGTCCTTTTGATGAGCCAGCACCTTCTTTCATGAGCCTGCCGGCATCTCCACGCGCTTTTTCAAACGCATCTTCATTTGCAATAGCGGGTTTTTTATCGCCTTTTACCACAACGGCTTTGAGCATCTTTGCGCCCATGACCGCGCCGAGCCCTCCTCGCCCGCAAGCATGGAAGTAATCGTTCATGACATTTGCAATCGGAACAAGCCGCTCACCTGCGCGCCCGATGCATGCCACACGTCCCCGTGATGAGAGCATATCAGTGCAGGCCCTTACGTTTTTTCCCCAGAGTTCCTTAGCATTCTGTATCTCTATATTATCATTTTCGACGGCAATGTAAACAGGCTCAAGAGCCGCGCCTTTTATAATTAGCGCATCAATCCCTGCGAACTTCAGTTCTTTCCCGAAAAACCCGCCGCTGCTTGAATCCAATATCGTGCCCGTAAGTGGTGATTTTGAAACCATCACATGCCTTCCCGATAACGGCGCCAGAGTTCCCGTGAGCGGACCCGTTGCGAATACAAGGAGATTTTCAGGGCTCAGCGGGTTTATACCCGGGTCGGTATTATCGTAATATAGTTTTACCCCCATTCCCCGTCCTCCGATAAAGGAGCGAAGAATATCAGAATCGCTCTTCGTTTCAGATATTTTGCAGCCTGTTAAATCGATTGTTACTGTTTTTCCGGTCCAGCCATGCATATGATTAAGAACAAGGTTTTTTGTATTAAATATATGGATTGGATTTCAATTATCACATTTAGCAATTCTTAAATATCCCGCTGAATATTTGAAATGAGAGTTATCAGGTATCCTGGAAGGAATCAAATGCACAACATGAAACATAATTACTGGGAGGGTAAACCAATATCTCCCATCCCTCTTTCTGACAGCATGACGATTACTCAATTAGTTGATGAGGTCTTTGATGGCATGGGGTATAATGCAAAACGGCTGGCTGAAGCATGTCATCTTTTCAAGACCATGATAGACGATAACTCAACAGTATGCCTGACACTCGCAGGAGCCATGACTCCCGTGGGAATGGGCGGCGGCATTATCAAAATGATAGAGAAAGGCTTTATCGACTGGATTGTTACAACAGGCGCAAACACATATCATGACCTTCATTTTGCATACAAACTACCCGTTCACCAGGGGGATTATACAGCGGACGACAATGAACTGGCGGAGAATGACGTGGTGCGCATCTATGATGTGTATATCGATATGAAGCGCACGCTAATAGCACAGGATAAAATCATCCGGGCGCTTACCATGGAAGCGGTAAAAAGGAATAAGTTCCCTGAAAAATACTCAACCGCATATTATTATAAAATTCTTGGCGAGGGGGTGCTTGAGACTTCAAAGGCTCCTGAACGCTCATTCATCGCTTCAGCTTCAAAACATGATGTACCTGTCTTTGTTCCCAGTTTTGCTGACTCATCGGTCGGGATGGGAACAAGTTACCTTCCAATCATGGCAAATGCAGGTTCAACGTCAGGGCAACTTGACCCGAAAACTTTCATAGACCCGAGCCCCACGATGGACGTACTTGAGAGCGCTGCCATCGTTCACGATAGCATGCGGAACGATATTCCCCGCGGCGTGCTTGAAGTGGGAGGCGGCGTGCCCAAGAATTTCCTCCAGCAAACAGGTCCAATGATTTCACAGATTATAGGGATGGAGTGCCCGGGTGAGAACTATGTAGTGCAGGTGACTGTTGACCGCCCTGATGTGGGAGGACTTTCAGGCGCTACGATTAACGAAGGCAAGTCGTGGGGAAAGATACCGAAAGCCGGGGAAGGAAATGTAATCCCGTATATTGATGCGACGGTCGGCGTCCCGATAATTTTTGCGTATGCGCTTGAGAACTGCAAGCCGAGGAAGCCCAGGAAGCTGGGCGGCAAGCTGCCTGGGATAACGCAGGAATTGATAGAAGCGGCGAAGAAGAATGTTGGAAAATAAATTCTGCAACTTCAGTGTCACGAATTAACTGCTAAATTCATTCAATATCATATTCTCAATTTCAGCCACTACCTCGGCGAGCCCCACTTCTTTAGAAGGCCTGACTTCAGTCCTTACATGTTTATGATGCGGGAAAGTAATAATTTCTTTATGATGGACGGCATTATCATATCTGAAAATCACCTCTCCTTTGCTATCCGAGAGATTAAATCTATATTTGGGCCGCTCCTTTCCCATCTGGATATACTCCATAAAAGTTAGTACATACCCGCTTAAAAATAACAACCGCCCTCTTACCATTCCTTCATCACTGCTGAACTCTTTGAAATCAACCGTTTTATCCACAATAAGTTTGGAATTGGCGAGTAATTGCTCTATCGTTTTAAAATAATCAGCGACTACCAATAAGTAATCACCGCTTTTGCCTTGTCCAGATTTTCTTCCAGTGCCTTAAGACCCTTTATTAGCCCCCACCACTCAAAATAATCCTGCGAATCACCAAGGCTGCCCTTCTCGAATTTTTTCTGGAATTCGGAAGATGATAAATTATATTTTTCTTCGAATTGTTTTATTTCACTTTTAACCAAATGGATTTTTGATTCTAAGAGTATAATTTCCCTGTGGACTGAATCCTTTATTACTGGTCCTGCATCTTCAGAAATAGCAACATCCATGATTTATTTTATGTTGGCATTCTTATTAAACTTTTGTAAGGCTTTTGGCATCAAGATAGCTCAAAAAAGTTGATGATACTTATCGTCCTTCAATTGAATTCATCTTTTAATTTCAATATACGCCCGGGTCTCCCCGGACTCAAAGGACACGTTCCGGGAACCGCATCTTACGCAGACCGCCGAGCCAATCAGTCCTTTATTATCCCTGAATATCCCCACTGCATAGTGCTCCACCCCGTATTTCTCTTTCATCGTTTTATCAAGCCATTCTTCTTCTTTTCCGGTTGCAGGGCATCTTGATATTAAGAAGAACCTTTCTTTGAATTCCTCATCATTTTCGCAATCCAGGCATTCTCCAGGTCCAAAACTTTTCAACGATTCCTCCATTTCCTTTAAACCGCAAAACTCATTGAGAGATATTTCCTTTATCTCGATTGGTTTTTCCTCTTTGATCTCATCTATTTTCTGCGATGCGACAAGCGCTTTTCTTGCTTCATCATGGCGTTTTTCAAGAAGGCATATCTCGCCGCATACACGAAGCATCTCTTTAGCCGGGGTTTTATTAGCTAATTCGTAAGCTTCCAATCCTGGAGTGGTCTGCCCCATATTGAAACATTTATTGCCGCAGACGATGAGTTCTTCCTCAGGCGGCTTTTTATTTGCCAATTTGTAAGCTTCAAGACCCGGATAGAACTGCCCCTCTTTAAAACACACGCTGCCGCAGGCGATAAGTTCTTCCACCGGCGGATTCTCTTTAATGAGCCTGTAGGCTTCAAGACCAGGGTTGAGTTTCCCTTTTAAAAAGCACTGCCTTGCGATTATGATGATTTTCTCCCTTGGAAGCGGAATGCCAATAATCCTGGAAGCCTCATTTGCAGAATATATCCGCCCGTCGTCAAGATATTTATTGATGTAATTAATAAGCACTTCTTTTGGAAGTTCGATACCGGCGGCTTTTGAACCTTCGATAGCTTTGGAAACCCACCCGTTTTCAAGATATTTGTAAATGTAATTTTTGAGTTCCTCTTTTGAAAGCTCCACTTTGGCGATTTCGGAGGTTTCGATGGCTTCAGACATCCGCCCGGCATCAAGGCATTTTTTAATGTATGAAAGAATCTTTTCTTCAGTCATTTCTCTTTGCCATCCATTTAGTAGGGTTTATCATAAATCTTCTCATGAATGAATTTTTATTCATCCCTTTTTCATGTATTTCAATCGGATTTGCCAAATTCATTTGCGCTCTCAAGCGCCCCGCATCTTGTTCCTTCCAGTGCCAGAACCTTTCCTGAGATGCTGCCGTCTTCAATATTAAACTCGATTGCGGACGGCTCTGATAATCTTGGTGCTGTGGGGCTGCCAGGGCAGGCAAGAAGCACATCGGATTTTTCTATTAAAGGCCTATGGATATGACCGAAAATAAGGACATCGACTTCCATCTCTTTTGCCATATACCATGCGCCCTGGGTATCCTGGATGGACAGCGCAGCCTCATGGATTATTCCAAGCCTGAGACCTTCGAGCTCTATGACTTTTCGCCAGGGCAGCAAGCGCTTCAATGCCGGCTCATCCATATTCCCAAAAACAGCCTCAAGCCTGCATATACCTGAAAGTTCATCATATGCCTGTTTCGTAACAAAATCACCTGCATGGATAACAATATCGGCATCCTTGATTAACCTGACAAGTTCTGGCTGTATCTGCTCTATGATAGAACCCTGTTTGATATGCGTATCCGAAATGGCAATAATCTTCATGCGTATCCATAATCCATGTAGTTCAATTCTTTTTTGAGGCCGGCGAGGAACATTTTGTATGTATTGGTTGAAAAATCAAGCCAGCCCTTGAAATCTGAATTTAATTTTTTCCCGACGGTATCTTCCCTGTCGGTCTTGCTTGCCTCGGCATATTGCCTGAAGTTTTCTATGTTTCTTTCCATATACCAGTAAAGCGCAGTCTCGGCAAAGGGTTTCGGTATAAGCGGCGAATGCCAGGATATCTCAAGCATGAGTTCATTTTCCAGGGCAAGCTCATCCGGGGTTATACCCGACCTTTCAATCGCCTTATGAAGCGTATCTTTGCTTATTTTCCTTTTTTCCTCCGGAGAGAATTTCCGTATGCCGCTTCTCATATTTTCTTCGTATATCTCTTTTTGAAGCAATTCATGAAACAGCGCGTATTTTATCATGGCTTCGCTTGCTTCTTTTAAATACGTGGTGTTGAAAGTTATTATCGAATACCATGAACCGAGGTAATAGCGCCTGTTCATAGCCAGCGCATAATCAAAAACGCCAGGCATGGACGCAAAGATGCTTTGCGAGAACACAACCGCCCCGGTTGAAAGAAGCAGGATATTCGGGGGCGCAAGCTTCCTGACTGCATCAAGACCTTCAATCCCGAAAACAGATTCGGGTTTTTCCAGATACTGCTCGCTGCGTGTGATTATGCTTTTCACTTCTTCGGGCTTTAACTGGTTTAATGCAAAAGCTACATCTTTCGCTGCGGATTTTATCCACAGCGTGTATTCTTCCTCGAACTTTTCTTTTGAAAGCTTTTGCATGGATGATTAATCGCAACGGCAAAATAAATAGTTAGCGGGATGATTTTATTTTATGGGATGCAGTCGGGTTTAATAAACCAGGTGCAGTATTCTGTTTTGACAGGAGTGCTGATAGCAAGCGCGGTTATCAGTATGATAGATATTAACAAACATTTGTTCCATAAAATAAGTTTTGGGTTATATATATTATCCCGTTTATCAATGTTTGAAGCGAAAATTATATATCTGGCAACCTTCTAATAGTAAAGTAACATAAATTGCCACGTGGTGGAACGTCAGTTCATTAGGTTTATAGCCCTCCACGTGGTTCAACAATCTGTTTTATCTCTTCAATGTGGTCATCCAAAATTATTAACTCATCGCATGATGCGCGATATTCATATGATAATGGTTCTCTGAAAGATGCGATTATAACTTTCTTGCCTTCTTCCTGGCGAAGATGGTCAATTATGGGAATGAAGTCTTGGTCTCCGCTTATTAATATCGCTTCTTCATATAAATGGGAGGTCTGAAGTAACTTAAGCGCTATCAAAATATCAATTCTCTTTGACTTATGCGGCGGTAAGGTTATAGGTGTACCGCATTTTGTGCACGTATAATTGACTTCGATACGACAGTTAGGGCAGAATATTTTTCCTGGCCTTTCTACTAATTCATGAGTGTGCACAAGAAAACCACGTTGTTTTAATCCCTCATGAAAACGCTGTTGTCCTACATTATCCGGGTCTTGCGCAGAAAAATAATGTCTCTGGATTACAGGTTCGTTATTAGATACCAGGTCACACAGCCTCAATGGGTCTATTTTAATCCCCAAGTTCTTTGCATAAACAAAAATATTTGACCAATCTATAAATATAGATGTTTTAGACATTTCAGATCACCAGATAATTTTGATAGCCAGGATAACTCCAAGAGATTTTTTAAAATCTGTAATTTATCAAGGATTTCCTTATTTTCCCTTGCTTTGTCATATAACTTGTCAATTAAGTTGCTGCGCCCCGTCCCTGCAGGGATTCGGCTGCATTCTGAGGGTTTTATCGTGCCGGCGCATCGTTTCTTTTAAGAGCTTCATTCTTTTTGATGTCAATCCCCTTTCCCCTTCTGTGGCTAATGAGGGTTGTTCTCGCGGGTGGGCGCACGTTCGCTTTTGCGTGCTCACTTTAGGGCGGGGGCAGTCCTCGTGATTTTGCTTTGATGGCTCCGTCTTGGCGCATATACAATAATTGACCGTTGATATTGGTAAATGGATTTTATGAGATTAGTATGAAATTGGTGTTGTACACAAAATATAACCTCAAAGCAGAAACCCTATACGGAAATTTTATTACTTAATAGAATGCTTAGATTTCTATAATGTCAGAAAATAAAAAACAACATTATGTTCCACGACATTATTTAAAAGGATTTTCTCAAGATGGTAAGAGTCTTAATCGCTATGACCTTGAAGCTAAAGAATCATCTCAAAAAGGTATAGAAAATTTATGTCAAGAGAGCTATTTCTACGGCAAAGAGCCGGAAATTGAAAAAGCATTACAAGAAATAGAGAATAAACAAGCACCTGTACTATGTAAATTAATAGATACGCAAAATATAGAAATGCTTAAGCCTGACGAGTTTGGTTATCTACTTTTGTTTATATTATTACAATATACTCGGACAAAATATGCAAAAAAAATGGCAAATAAATTTACAGATGAAATTGTATCTGACGTCCTAAAACCTATGATGAAATCTAGTGAAGAATTAAAAAGCAAAGGAATTACAGAGGAAATCATAAATGGTCTTAAAATAACAGACCCTTCAGATTATATGAGAGGTATGTTAACTGCCCTAACAGGAAGAGAATTAATAAGTGATTTAAAACCTTTTTTAATTATTAACAAAAGCAATAGACATTTTATATGCAGTGATGCACCGATAGCCTTGTATAATTCGATAAAATACCTTCCCATGCCTGCGCTTGTATCGCCAGGTTTGCAGATATTTTGTCCTTTGAATAAAGATACCATGCTTTTGCTTATTGATACAAATTTATATAATTTAAAAATAAATACAGACTCGACTATTTATTTAGATAATGATTCGGATGTTGATTCAATTAATAAATTGCAGTTTTTTCATTGTCTTCATCATGTATTTTTTTCCGACAAAACAATTGAAAATTATGTAAGAGATTTACACCTTGAAATTGAACATTTAATCAAAGAAAGAGAAGTTGTAACAAAGACTATTCAAACAATAAGAAATAAGGATGGAAGCTATAGCGAAATTGAGGAGATTTACACAAAGGGTAGTAACTATAGATTAAAACTTACCTTCATTAAATTGAATCATGCAAATAATAGGCTTTTAAAAGGCAAATACAAAAAATTATCCCGAACTTCCAAACCATTCAATTTATGTCGAAATGATGAAATTGTTGAACGAAATAATGTTAACTGTAAGAACATATTAGAATCGTTTAAACGTGACCACAATTTACCCTAATTCCGTACTTAACGACACCCTGGCTTGTTACCGTTTTTGACCTGATATATCTTGCATAACCAATCTAAAATCAGGATGATTCCATCCTCAACACAACTTTTCAATCCCCTTCCAGAAAAACAACCACCCGTCAAAAAAATTTATAGCCAATAAGACTGTAGTAGCACGAATCCAGACGGTGACACAATGGCAGAAAAGCAAACAGAAGAAAAAAAAGCAGTCCTTCCTCCAAAATCAAACTTCAGCGAATGGTATAACGAACTCCTTTTAATGGGGGAAATAATGGATGTCCGTTATCCTGTAAAAGGGCTGTATGTCTGGTTCCCGTTCGGGTTTGATGTGCGAAAGCGCACGTATGCGATAATCCGCGAGCTGCTTGATAAAGACCACAAGGAAGCTCTTTTCCCTCTTCTCATCCCTGAGACCGAGTTCATGAAGGAAGCAGAGCACATAAAAGGCTTTGAGAACGAGGTTTACTGGGTAACTCACGGCGGCAAGAATGAACTTGACGTCAGGCTGGCTCTGCGCCCCACGAGCGAGACCGCTATTTATCCCATGTACAAAGTATGGGTGCGCTCCCATGCAGATTTGCCAATCAAGATATACCAGATAGTGAACACCTTCAGGTACGAGACAAAACACACGCGCCCCCTCATCCGCCTTCGCGAGATAACATCCTTCAAAGAAGCCCACACAGTCCATGCCACATGGGATGAAGCCGCAAAGCAGGTTGTAGAAGCCACGCGCATTTACCAGGAATTTTACAGGCGGCTTGCAATCCCGACCATTGTCTCAAAACGCCCTGACTGGGACAAATTCCCGGGGGCTGATTATACAATGGCTGTGGACACGCTGATGCCAGATAACAAAACATTACAGATAGGAACAGCTCACCATCTCGGCAGCAATTTCGCAAAGACATTTGACATAAAATATGAAGACTTAAACGGCGAGCAGCAATACGCTCACCAGACATGCTACGGCATTTCGGAACGCAGCATCGCAGCGTTGATCTCTGTTCATGGCGATGATAAGGGACTCGTATTCCCGCCTGAAGTTGCGCCCATACAGGTCGTGGTCATCCCGATTCTATTCGGAAAGAGCGAGGAGATATTAAAAGCATGCAGCGATGTGGCAGATAAACTGAAAGAAAAAGGCATGAGAGTGGTTCTTGACGACAGCGACGAGCGCCCCGGAGCCAAATATTACAAATGGGAAATGAAAGGCGTGCCCCTGCGGGTGGAAATCGGCCCGCGTGACCTTAAAAATAATGTGGCGACCATAGTCAGGAGAGACAGCGCAAGTAAGGAAACGGTTCCTCTCGATAATATTACAGAAGAAATCCAAAAAAGGTTTGAAGATATTCGTGAAAACCTGTTCGGGAAAGCCAGAAGCTCGTTGAACGAACGCATCATAAACTGCAGTACGCTTGAAGAAGTGAAGGATAAGATTTCGCATGGCATCGCCCGGATTCCATGGTGCGGCGAACGCGAATGCGGGCTTGCAATGGAAGAAGCAGTCGGAGCGGGCATACTCGGAGTGCCTGAGGGCGAGCTTGGGAAAGGCGCCGGGAATTGCCCTGTCTGTGGAAAAAATACAGAAAATATGGCGATAATGGCGAAAACATATTAGGCTCTGTAAAAAAGGTTGGTTTTTGATATAAAATATTAGCCACGGAGGCACAGAGAAATAATAACTCAGTGACCTCCGTGTCTGGTATGAAAAAGTGTAAGAACACAGATGACACGGATTCGACGGATGCCCACGGATTTATTATCTGTGCCAATCCGTGCCATCCGCGTAAATCCGTGTTCTACGCCAACCATTGTATAGGCTTTTTCATGTTCATTTATGAACCGCGTTCATAGCCGACTCTGTGGCTATTTTGTTTTTTATTTAACAACACCAAAGGATTTTACACCCGCACATATTAGATAAGTTTATATCATATACAAAATTATGTTGTTTTCATGTTAAAAGATGTCAAAGAAACTGCTGCATGGGAACGGAGCAAGGGAGAGTTCTCGGTTATTGAAGTTCCTGCGGTCATAGTGAGTATTGAAACTTTCGTAAATTTGCAAAAAGATGCTGAAAAAATACTGGGTATAGACGGCGCTGCTGTGCTTTTTTATGAAGCAGGTAAGAAGGCAGGTCTTCGGTGGATAAACCGCTTCAGCAGGGAATGGGGTTTAAAGGATAAAAATTTCATTGAAGCAGTCCAGAACTTCTACGCAGAGCTCGGATGGGGAAGGTTTAGCGTAGAAGAAAATAACAAAAATGAGCTAATAGTAAGAGTTGATAACTCGTTTATTGCAAGAGGTTACGGGAATTCAAAGGTTGGTGTTTGTCATTTTTTGAGGGGTTATAACGCAGGTCTGGCAGAGGCGCTAAAAGGCAGGGACATAGACGCAGAAGAAGTAAGATGCGCTGCAAAAGGGGACGCATGCTGCGAGTTCGTGATGAAGCGGATGGAATAATTTTTTAGATTTATCACCAGTTTACCAGACAAACGGAACTAATCGATATCGTGTTTTCCGGGAATATTCTTTATAACCTGGCAGTTCCCGCAATAGCACTTCCTCTTCATTTAATAACCTGGATACAAGCAGCGGAATCAGGGGCAGGAAGAATGGCAAAGCCCAATAAGAACCAAGTGCAAGCGGAGTGAACAGGTACATCACCAATACTCCCAGATACATCGGGTGGCGGACTATCGCATAAGGACCTGTTGTGATAACCTTCTGCCCTTTCTCAACTTCAATTATCCGGGAAGCATAACTATTTTCCCGCAGAACCAGGAAAACGAAAATATAGCCTGACAAAACGATTGTATTAGCAGCAATAACAAGATATACAGGCACGTTCGACCAGTGATAACGATAGTCAAGCCCGGGTATTATAAAGCCAGAGAAGAAAATAATAATTCCTAATACCTGGATAGTCTTTTGTTTTTCTTCCTTTTCTCTGAGTCTCATTCGGCGCTCAAGGAGTTCCGGGTCTTTCTTTAAAAAATATAAAACAACAAAGAACACTGGTATAAAAAGAACGCCGCAGTATATCCACGCCTGCCAGTAATCCAGTGAACCCGCAGGTAAGAACAGCATCAAGCCCATAAAAATGGGCACCAATATTAACCTCAAAAAAACTTTTTTCTTTAGTTCTGGTAAATTGACATTCGCTGTATTCGAATTACTTTCCATATATCCTGATCCCCAAAATTATTTCATCGATCCAATTTTGTACATACATAAACCGCCATAAAACCATCAGAATAATCAGCTTTATCTATAGAGAATCCAGCCCTCGTAAGCAGTCCTTCCATTATCCAGTCAAGGGTCGTATATTCCTCTCGAATAGCAATCTCCATATCATTGGCGAGTTCCACTCCTGCAGCATGTTTTATACCATCAATCAAGTTATCAAAAAATATCTTATGATTATCTATATCGAATGAATAGACCGTATCCCTCAAGTAGAATTTTCCCCCTTCCTTTAGCATTTCAAATATGCGTTTTAGGGCTATCAATTTCCAAAAATCAGGGAGATGATGGAGCGCCAGTTGTGAAACAACTGCGTCTAATGGTCCTGCATGGTGCTCGTAGGTCAGAAATCCTGTATGATGAAATTCAATATTTGTTATTCCCTTCATTTTGGTTTTGTGTTGTGCAAATTTCAACATTTCAGATGAAACATCGATGGCAATAACTTTAGCACAATGCTTAGCAGCTTCTATTGCAAAATTACCTGTTCCGGTGCCGATTTCCAGAACTGTCTTGTCACTGGTTAGATTTATGGATTCAATAATGTTTTCTGTTTCCTTTTTAACATCTCTCAATTTTTGCATTTGTGTGTCATAGGCATGCACATGCTCGAAATCCATATAGTCAGTACCGACCTTTTGCATCTCATTATATTGCCACATTGGGTGTGAGTTCATATTCTTTCACAACTTGATTGATATTTTACGTTAAGTATGCTTGTCAATATTTTTTTTATCCTCAGTAAATCCCCCACCATCGCAGTCAACTGTCAGAGGTTCTCCGGCACCAATGCTTCCATTCAGCCATCGCCCATCTCTTTCTTAAGCTCGTCATAAAATTTCAACAGAAGCTTTGTGGCGTTATGCTCTTCATTTAGAACGAAAGAGCGCATCTGCTTTCCAATCTTTTTCTCAATGACTATGTTATTTTCCAGAAGAGGCTCAAGCACTCTTGCCACGCTGGAATGATATAATCCGGTCCCTTCCGCTATCCCGGAAAGATAATTGAGTTCTCCTTTGTTCTTTATCAGATATTCCAGTACTGTAAGCTGTGCCGTTTTGCCGAATAACTTCTCAAGCGGGCCCATATTAGCTTTCATCCTTCATACAAATTTGTTAAATAATTTTTGAGATGTATATACAATCTATCTGGGTATCAATCCATATAGTTCTATCTATTAATTCATAGGATATGTGTTTAAATTCACCAACCTGACGATTAATCGTAAGGTTTATGTATTAAGACGATATATTTAAAGATTGAGGTTTGTCCGTTCACAGGCTTACCAAAAAAACTGGTGGAATGTTATTAATGGAGGATAAAATATGAATAAACGCATAGCGAATGCTATAGATTTCATGTCGTTTCCGGCTAATTGTATGGTGGGAACATCCGGGACATATAAGGTTTTGAAGAAGCACTGGTCATTTATCAGATTTCCGCTGCTTCTGCTATTGTTTCTTACATTTGCAAACCCTGCAAGTGCCTCTCTTGAGATCGTTGACTTTTTTTCAGATTTCACAAGCAGCGAGGTCATTATTAGATCCAGTCAAATTCATCACGGAAAAGCAGTTTTTGAGCTTCTGGACGGGACAAAAGTAGTGGAAACCAGGGACGTGCGTTTTGAAACCGGCGCAGGTGAAGAAGTCTCAAAAGTAATATTATGGCAGAATAAACCACAGCGCGATTATTATACTGCAAAAGTGAGCATATATAATGACACTAAACTTCATGATAGTAAAACCTATCCGGTATCATACGGCACCGTTGCCATGCCCAGTTTTCATGTAGTTGATTTCTCGCCTTCAAACAAAGGCGTGCAATTACTGCTCAGGCCTTTTAATCCGAGCGCCGTTGATATCAAAATAGAACTCTTAGATGGCAATGACATAATATATACAAAAACGAAAGAAGATGTATCGCTAACATCAAATACAGAGCTGAAAATAGACTGGCCTTTTCTTTTGAACAATAATGAACAATATTCTGTTCGTACAAAAATACTCACGCACAGGCTTTATGCAGAACCTCTGATCAATACATACGTTTCATCTTTCACAGCAGGTGAGGATGTTGAGATATTGCCTGATGATGTTGAAGTGGATGAATATGGCGCCAGTGTAACACTTCGCGGCAATTCGCAGGTACCGTTTGATGGATTCATCGATATATCGGCCATCAACAGGGCGACAACCGAAATCAAAACATACAGACAGCGGGTGGAGGAAATTCTCACTTCTGGAAAAGAAGACACAGCAGGAGTGGTATGGAAAGAACTCAGACCCGGAACGTATGATATCAGTATCCGGGCTGTAAATAAAGACAATATCGCGCTTGATAAATACGAAACAGTCCTTCGTATTCCCGAAGCGAAAGTCGAATCTGAAATACCTGCGGCATCGAGCACTCCCACATTGACAGGATTAACAGGGTCGACAGGAATCGCAGCTATTGCTATTGTGATAGTCGTACTTTTGGCAGTAAGGAGAAAAAGAGGTGGATAGTATGTTCGATATGATCATCCGGAGTCTTACCCAAAGAAAAATGAGAACGGGTCTTACCATATTCGGGATAGCTCTGGGAATCTTTGCGGTTGTTGTAATGGGCGGAATGTCTGAACATATGACCCTTTTTATTGATAAATCATTAAAATTGATAGGGAGTAATATCCAGGTAGAGCCCGATGGAACATTTGGCGGGATCGGCACGCTTGATGAATCAAAGATCAGACAGGTTAAAAGAGTACCAGGAGTAACAGATGCCTATGGAATATTAATAACATCACTTGATCCGGAAAGTGGTGGTGGAGGATTAACAGGGGGTGATATGGTTTTTGGAGTTCTTCCTGAAAAACAGATGAAAGATGCCTTGCTTACCTCAGGTCGATACCTTGTACCCGGAGATGGTTATAAAGCAGTAGTCGGGAGCAGCATAGCCCGAAAATTCAACCTTAAGGTGGGAGATGAACTTGAGATGAAAAGCAAGAGATTGCAGCGCACATCATCCATAACAGAAACAAGAAATGTCAGCGTCGTAGGAATATTGGAATACACGGGTTCGTTTTTTGATACTTCGGTCCAGATCCCTCTTGATAGGGCACAGAAATTCTATAAAATGGAAAACACAGTATCATTCATTTATGCGCAATATGTCCCTGGTTCAGATTCCTCTGAAATTGCCAGAAGGATAGAATTGAGTGTAGAAAATGTAAAAAGCAAATCCCCTGAACAGAACAGAAAAGAGATCGAAGGAAACCTTGTTATTTTCAGTCTGATAACAGTAAGTGCGGCTGTGCTTGCAGCGATCATCGGTGGTTTGAGCGTCATGAACACGATGCTTATGTCAGTTTCAGAGAGAACAAAAGAATTCGGGCTTCTTAAAGCTCTGGGTGCTGAAAGGAAGAGTATCCTTTTCATGACAATGGGAGAGGCTGCTCTCATGGGAATAATAGGAGGTATTACAGGTATCATTGCCGGCGCAATAGTTGTTTATTCCCTGAACGGTTATCTTGAATCAATGGGGTCTGCGCTTTTCGCCATCACTCCAAGGCTTGTGATGATAGCCCTGTTGTTCGCATTAACCCTTGGTATAGTATGCGGCACTTACCCGGCTTACAGAGCCACGAAATTGAGTCCAATGGAGGCGCTGCGTTATGAATAATAATGGAAATAATTGCAAAAATGGGAATAATGAAAACCATGCTGAAGGCGGTGAACCAGTTCTTCGCATCAGGAATCTCAGGAAGACCTATATGCAGGGCAAGATCCCTGTCCATGCCCTTAATGATGTCAGTTTCGATGTTAATAAAGGAGAACTCCTGAGTATCGTAGGACCTTCAGGGAGCGGAAAATCCACGCTTCTGTCAATGATAGGACTGCTTGATAGACCCACGGACGGGAGCGTCTTTATTGAAGATGATGAGATCACAAAGGCAAAAGAGAGCGAAGCTCCCCGCATACGGCGGGAAAAGATAGGGTTCGTATTCCAGCATTTCAATCTGCTATCAACTCTCACCGCAATGGAAAACGTGGATATTGCGATGCGGTTTAACGGCATCTCGAAAAACAGGCGCAAAGAACGGGCGTTCGAACTTCTCACGATGGTCGGGCTTGGCGATAGGATAAAGCATAAACCATCGGAATTGTCGGGAGGACAGCAGCAGCGCGTTGCTATTGCAAGGGCGCTTGCGAATAATCCTGCTATCATCCTTGCGGATGAACCCACGGGAGCAGTCGATACAAAGACGCGCGAAGTAATAGTTAAACTCTTAAAAGGGCTCGGTGAAAAGGGTCAGACCATTATTGTTGTGACGCATGATATGGACGTGGCGAGGCAGACTGACCGAATAATAACCATGAGGGATGGCGCAATCGCTAGTGATAGAGGGAGTGAGATGAAATGAGGGGCGGGGGTTATAATCCAATTTACCTTGCCATTGCCATAATTACGCTGCTGTTGAGCAAATTATTCGGAGGCGGTAAAAAGATATGAGAAAAGAAATGATCTACAAATTAAGGATCTTGATTCTGGAAACATATGTCAGGATCACGATGATCGGGTACGAATCAAACCAAAATGCATTAAAACCAGGATTGCCTTCAATGCAGTTCCTTCAGGGGAAGTCATAATACATGAACTCAACAACCAATAACCCTGAATATGAGGTGGATTCGGTCATCAGAATGATCGACTACTCAAGGATGTCTAATTCCAGAGCGGTTATAGATTTCAGTTTTTCAAATATTGACAAGAATGGAAAAATAGCGGAACTTCTCGCATATTTAACTGCTGTGAAGATGAAGAGAGAGGAATAAAATGGATAAACGAAAAATCGGCGAATTGTTGTTGATATTGGGAGTTGTTCTATTTGTTGGCGGCGCAGTGGTTTATATAACCACAGAACAAATTCCGAGAATTGGCGCCCTGGCTCTCATCTTTATGGGCGCCGGTGCGGGCCTGAAGAAGTTGAAATAATAAAAAGGGAGGAATAAAATGAATTCAGACAGAAAGATAGCGATATTTGTGGGTGTATTGTTTATAATTGCGACAGTTGCAAGTTTATTGAGTACTGGTTTTACAGGATCTATTCTAGATGCTCCGGATTATCTTATTAAGAGTTCTGCAAATGAAAACCAAATTATAATAGGAGCGCTTCTACAGTTTATTGCGGCTGCTACAAGTGCTGGTATTGCAATTTCGCTGTATCCAATTTTAAGAAAATACAATGAAGGCCTGGCTCTTGGGTCTGTCGGTTTCAGGCTTATTGAGGGGGTGTTCTATATTGTTTCTGCGCTTGGTAAATTATCACTTTTAACATTAAGCCTAGAATTTGTGAAAGCAGGAACTCCGGATGCTTCCTATTTTCAAACATTAGGCACTTTGATGCTTGCAATAAGTAATTGGGCGGGCTTTGTGTTTGGGGTAATCGCTTTTTGCCTGGGCGCTCTGATGTATTACTATATATTTTATCAATCAAAACTCATTCCTCGATGGCTATCAGGCTGGGGTTTAATTGGAATTGTATTGTTGTTATCAATGGCTTTATTAATTATGTTCGGCGAAGAACCTTCAGGGATGACGCTCTTATTGGCTTTTCCAATATTCTTGCAAGAAATGGTCATGGCGATATGGCTGATTGTTAAAGGATTCAATCCATCTGCAATCGCTTCCGCGTCTGCCAAAACAGATATGATGGAGATAAAATGACCATATCAAAGTAAATTAGGAGGAATACTTATGAAAGCGATTTTACACACAAAATTCGGACCACCGGATGAACTTCAGCTTAAAGAGGTAGAAAAACCTGTTCCCAAGGACAATGAAGTACTGATAAAAATACATGCGACAACAGTAACAACCACAGACTGTAACGTTCGTAATTTCACATTTGTGCCTAAATTGTTCCTCCTCCCCGCGCGACTGTTCGTGTTTGGTGTATTCAGACCAAGAATAAATGTACTGGGGATTGATCTGGCCGGAGAAATTGAAGCGGTGGGCAAAGATGTAAAACGATTTAAAAAAGGTGACCAGGTTTTTGGATCACCTGAACCCGCTTTTGGCGCCCATGCCGAGTACATATGTATACCCGAAAACGGGTCGCTGACGAAAAAACCGGTCAACACGACCTGGGAGGAAGCCGCCTCTGTTCCCCTGGCTGGGAATACCGCATTATATTTCATCAGGGATCTGGGAAATATCCAGGCCGGACAAAAAGTTCTTATCAATGGCGCCTCCGGAGGTATAGGTACTTTTGCGGTACAGCTTGCCAGATACTTCGGTGCGGAAGTTACCGGAGTATGCAGTACCACGAACTTAGAAATGGTGAAATCCCTGGGAGCTGATAAAGTCATTGATTACACGAAAGAGGATTTTACCAAAAACGGTGAAACTTATGATGTTATTTTTGATGTGGTAGGCAAGACTTCGTTTTCACGCTGTAAAAGCTTGTTAAAGCAGAAGGGAGTCTATCTTGTAAATTTAATTGAGCTGCCGGAGCTTGTTCAAATTTTATGGACTTCAATTATAGGCAACAGCAAGAAAGTAAAAGGCGGGATAGCAGTTGCAAAAGTTGAAGATTTTGTTTTCCTAAAAGAGCTTATGGAGGCAGGAAAACTAAAATCTGTCATAGACAGGTGCTATCCTCTGGAGCAGACTGCCGAGGCTTTCAGGTATGTCGAGAAAGGACATAAAAAGGGAAATGTAGTCATCACTGTGGCGCATAATAACAATCCCGATAGCCATCGGGATCGGGACTAACAAGGGGAGAAATTTGAAATGAATAAATCAGAAAAGTTTTGGGACAAGATGGCAAATAATTATGATCGGGAAGAAAAAAAAGATGAACAGACTTACATCAAGATCATTGAACAAACTAAAAAGCATATTAAAATCAGTGATATTGTTTTAGATTACGGATGTGGGACCGGACTAATATCCAATGAAATTGCTGACAATGTGAAAGTGATCCATGCTATCGATACATCGTCTAAAATGATCGAGATTGCAAAAAGAAAAGCAGATTGGCGCAAAATTGAAAATATAGACTACGAACATTCAACAATATTTGATGAGAGATATAAGAGAGGCTCATTTGATGTGATTTTAGGTTTTTATATTCTGCATTTATTAGAAGATACACCGGAGGTTATGAAAAGGATGAATGAATTATTGAAACCGGGAGGATTGATTATTTCTGCAACACCTTGTATGGGAGAGAAGACATTTCTAAGTATTTTATTATCACTTGTAAGTAAAATGGGATTCATACCTAATACAAGATCCTTTAAATTCTCTGAATTAGAATATTTAATAGCTAATGGAAATTTTGAGATTGTTGAAACTGAATGTTTGCATAAAAGCTCACCAGAATATTTCATTGTGGCAAAGAAAAAATAGAGAACATAACAACAAAACCTTATAAAATTGGAGGAATACTTATGAAAGCAGTTGTATGCACAAAATATGGGCCGCCGGAAGTTCTTGAAATAAAAGAAGTGGAAAAACCTGCTCCCAGGGACAATGAAATCCTGGTAAAAGTATACGCAACAACAGTAACCAGGGGAGACTCCAGAATGCGAAGCTTCACTGTCCCTGTTTGGCAGTGGCTTCCTGCACGAATATACCTGGGTATAAGAAAACCAAAAAGAGTTATACTCGGAATGGAGATGGCCGGAGAAATTGAATCCGTGGGCAGGGATGTGAAACGGTTTAAGAAAGGTGACCAGGTTTTTTCATTTGTCGGTTTTGGTTTCGGCGCTCATGCCGAGTACAAATGTGTGCCTGAAGATGGGAGTAGGGCGGAAGAAGGTTTGGTGGCCTTAAAGCCTCTCAATATGACCTATGAGGAAGCCGCCGCTGCTACCGGAGGAGCATTAACCGCGTTAAGGTATATTAGAAGTGGAAATATCCAGCCGGGACAAAAAGTTCTTATCTATGGAGCTTCCGGAAGTTTAGGCACATTTGCGGTGCAGCTTGCCAAATATTTTGGGGCAGAAGTTACCGGGGTTTGCAGTACCGCCAATTTAGAACTAATAAAATCCCTGGGAGCCGATCAGACAATTGATTACACCACAACCGATTTTACACAAAGCATTGAGAAATACGATTTTATTTTTGATGCGGTAGCTAAGGCTTCGCATTCACGCAGTAAAAGAGCGCTAAAGAAAAATGGAATATTTCTTTCCTCTCATGACAACCATGGGTCAGTAATTATTAAAACTGAAGACATGATGTTCCTTAAAGAGCTTATTGAGGCTGGAAAGTTAAAATCGGTTATAGACAGATGCTATCCGCTGGAGCAAATTGCCGAGGCTCATAGGTACGTCGATAAAGGGCATAAGAAAGGGAATGTCGTCATCACAGTGGAACATAAGAACAAATAAAAGGAGGAAACAATGAATTCAGACAGAAAAACAGCGATAATTGTGGGAGTATTATATATTATTGGGACGGTTGCGGGCATACTAAGTGTTGTACTTTCGATGCCTATTCTAGATGGACCAGATTTTCTTATTAGAGTTTCTGCAAATGAAAATCAATTCGTAATAGCAGCCCTCTTTGTATTGCTGATGACCATTTCACTTGCAATGGTTCCTGTCATGATGTTTCCAATCCTGAATAAACATAATCAGGTCTTGGCTCTTGGGTATGTTGTTTTCAGGGGGGCGCTGGAGACAATGACCTATATTGCCATGGTCATCACGTGGCTATTCCTATTAATAGTAGGTCGGGAATATGTAGCAGCCGGTGCGCCAGATGCTTCCTATTTTCTGTCCTTGGGCTCTTTATTGAAAGAAGGAAATGTTTCGATTGCCCCAATTTTGGGAATCGTTTTCAGCCTGGGCGCTCTGATGCTGTATTACGTTTTCTATCAATCAAAACTCATTCCTCGATGGATATCAGGTTTGGGTTTCTTTGCAATCATGATGCATCTAGCTACATGCTTCCTAATTATGTTCAATCTCCAGAGTCCTTTTTCGACGATCAACCTTGTTATGAATTTTCCAATATTCTTGCAAGAAATGGTTATGGCGGTATGGCTGATCGTTAAAGGATTCAGTCCAACTGCAATCGCTTCCGCGTCTGCCAAAGTAGATATGGATTAAGGGGATAAAAAATGAATTCAATTAACAAAACTTCAAAAGTTTTAGGAGCCGCATTTCTTCACAAGGAGAAAGCAAAAATGTTAAAAGCAGGTTCGATAATTCTCTCAATATGGTGCGGTATCAATTTTCTTCTCTCCTCCTTGATACTGACCATTGTCGTCTTTCACATTGGAAACTCACCGCTTCTGGTAATGGTGTTTGAAAAATCTGAAATCGCTAGCCTGGATGCCAAGGTCATTGCATCGCTCAATGCTTTGACGATCCTGTACAACTCTTACGCGATTGCCCTCTCAGTACTGGCTTGGTTCGTTATCCGGTTAAGTCTAAGCAAAGGCCAAAAATGGGCATTTTGGGCGTTATTGATCACGATTGGCTTTGTCGAGATATTTGCCTTTATCGCCTCCGCACCCATCGGAAATGTGAGATGGCAGGTGAATGTTGTTCTGAGCGCCTTATATGTTGTGGGCATTGGCCTGTCGGGCTATTCCCTATTCAAAGGAGATAAAAAATGAAAGCAATTATATGCACAAAATATGGACCGCCGGAAGTTCTTGAACTAAAGGAAGTAGAAAAACCTACTCCCAAGAACAATGAAGTACTGATAAAAGTTCATGCGGCAGCAGTAACAGTCTCGGACTGTTTTGTTCGCAGCGGCAAAGTTAATATCCTGCTATGGATCCCCATGCGCATATTCGTTGGTTTCAGAAGACCAAGAAAACCCATACTGGGATTAGAGTTAGCCGGAGAAATTGAAGCAATAGGCAAAGATGTAAAACGATTTAAGAAAGGTGACCCGGTTTTTGCATTTACCGGGAAGAATTTTGGTGCTTATGCCGAGTACACCTGTCTGCCTGAAGACGGATTGTGTATGCCTGCAGACAGTCTTATGGCATTAAAACCATCCAATGTGACCTATGAGGAAGCAGCCGCTGTTCCTTCCAGGGGAACTTTAGCATTGCATTTTCTTAGAAAAGGAAATATCCAGAACGGACAAAAAGTCCTTATCTTTGGAGCTTCCGGGGGGATAGGTACTTTTGCGGTACAGCTTGCCAGGTACTTTGGGGCGGAAGTTACCGGGGTATCCAGTACTACGAATTTAGAATTAGTGAAATCTCTGGGAGCAGATAAGGTAATTGATTACACAACAGAGGATTTTACGAATAGAGGAGAATCATATGATCTTATTTTTGATGCCGTTGGAAAAAGATATAGCTCAAAACTACAGTGCAAAAAAGCGCTAACTCCGAACGGGAAATACATATCAGTCGATGATGAGACGCCAAAGTTATACCTTGAAGATCTGATTTTAATCAAGGAGCTGGTTGAAGCGGGAAAGATAAAACCTGTCATTGATAGACGCTATCCGCTGGAGCAAATTGTCGAGGCTCATAGCTATGTTGAAAAAGGGCACAAAAAGGGAAATGTGGTTATAACTGTGGGAAACAACAATAAAATTTAATATATTAAGAGAAATTAAAATGACAAACAATACGGGGTGAAAAAAATGAAATCACAAATAAAACCTGTATTCGGTTATAAAATATGCCCGTTTTGCGGTGGAAATGTAGAATACGCAGGAATCAGCAGCGGTCATATATTCCCTGCCATTAACACAGGACAAATGTATGTGTGCAGAGAATGTGGCTACCAGGGAGGATTCATAATGGAGGTCGATGATCTTGATGATGCAAGGAAAATCAGGGAAGAGCTAAAGATCAATAGCGATGGGATTAAAACTCCTGCGTTCAAACTTCCCGAGAAATGGGTGTGGTTATGGAAGATTTGGTTGGCAATTATGGTTCTTATTTTCTTATCGGAAATAATTGTTCTCATACCTCTAATCATCGAACATGGATAAAGGATCAAAACAGAAAATGGAGATTAATGCAACTGTCATTACTGCTGTCAGCGGTTATCACATTCATTTTAGTGGCAGTTCCGATTATCTTGTTGAACAGGAGGAAAGTATCATGAAAATAAGAATAGAAAATTCAAAAGTAAAATCAGGAGTGAGATGAATGGATGAAGGATTAGGATTTGCACTTGTACCGATATTTGTAATAGTGCTGCCGATTGTTATATCATCTTTTATACTTTATTTCATCTTAAGAAATAAAAAGATGAGTATCGTAGGATCCATTATTGGATTCATAGGGGCTTTTGTGATCGGATTCGCCATTCCTGTCCGGGATGGACAGGGCATTATCTGGCTTCTTATGCGTACAGATATATTGGCACAGTCGTCTTCCGCCCCTTTTGCAATGGCTGTTTTCTTTGGTTTGCTAACTGCGTTCACAGGGTTAATTGTCATTAAGATATTTCGGAGATGACCTATGATTGAAGTAAGTGTCAGCAATGCTTCCGGCAGTATATGCAGCCGGGCGGATGAGATGAAAAACATGGAGATTTTAAAATTTGGTATGGGTGGATTATGTCTGTAATGTACTACATCTATGGGTTAATTGTTGCGGCGATATTGGTAACTGCAGTCCTGATCAAATACAGGAACAAGGGAATTCGGGGAGAATGGATATTAGCCGGCTTTTTAATAGCCATTATATCTCTCCCGCTCGGGCTGGTATTAACGCCTGTTCTGCAAATTCTGGCACGCCTGTTCCTTCCTGAAGGACCGTTCAACCAGATATTTTCCGTTCTTTCGATGTTCATTATCCTGTCTATATGTTACACTTACCTGAGAAAAGGCTCTGCAATCTTGTTTGTTAAAGTATTAGTCGCTTCTTTTCTTGTTCTCGTCCTTGTCATAGTAGCCTGGTTTTCTTTAAGCATGGGCGAAGGAGGGATGTTCATGGTTATTGAGGAGGTCAATATTCCGGCAGATGAAAAGGTCAGGTTTGCTGAGATAACCCAGGAAGAACTGGAAAAACTCCTGCCGCTTAAGACAGCAATGGATGCATACGCAGAATCCAATAGCAGCGAATTTAAAGTTGATATTGAAGATCAGGGGAAAGTGAGTGATTTTTTCAATAAGAAACGGTATGCTGCCAGGTTTTTATTCAGTATTTCGGATGGAAAATCAGAAGAATACCTGAATAAAGGCGTTGTTTCGCAAGAATTGAATAACCTGTTCATTTCAAACAATTTTTCACTCTCCGGAAATGCCACCATCAATCATGTAAGTGAGACCAGATGGTATGTATTTGAAAAGCAGTATTTGTTTAGTATTATGGATGAAGAATTGGATAAGGACTTGAATAAGATTGATATAACGATGGGTGGGGAGATAAAAGAGGTTAGAATACCAAAATTAAAGAATATTTTTGAGTCCAACGGATTTTCGCTTTCTGAAAATTATAGAGTCTGGAGAATCCCTGAAAAATGGAATATAATGGATGAGAGAGGAAACTATGAAATATGGAATCAGGATGGAAAGCTGAACGTTTACACACAGGAGGAACTAACCTATGAGATTTTGAAAGAGGATGGAGCACTGAACGTTTATGACGAATATCCCGGTGACATATTTTTCAGGATTGGCGAAAAATATTATAGAATTTCTTATTTCTTTGCGGATTGAAAATGAATTCAAGTGGTCGTAATATCAGAATAGTGACTGGAATAACGATGATGTCGCTCTTTTTGCTCGCAGGCAGTGCAGGCGCAACACCTGTAGAGGAGTGGAATAAGAAATTCGGAAGTTCTGGTTACGATTCCGCTTCTTATGTCCGGCAGGCTACGGACGGAGGATATATCATATCAGGCCGTACCTGCCCGCATGATCCGTCGCAGTGCGGTCCCTGGCTCATCAAGACAGATGCACGTGGCAATGAAGAGTGGAATAGAACGTTCCTTGAAGTAAACGGAGCTTCCTCTGTACAGCAAACAAAAGACGGGGGATATATTCTTTCAGGCTGGTCGCTCACCAGGATAGATAGAAACGGCAGCGAGCAGTGGGCCAGGAAATTTAGCGAGGGATATCTCAATTCTGTTCTGGAGACTTCGGATGGCGGGTATATCGGCGCCGGAAATATTCTGGAAGAACCGGGAAGCGACCATCCTGATGGCTGGCTCATCAAGGTGGATGCAAACGGAGATGAGCAGTGGAATAGAAGTTTTTGGGGAGGAGGTTTTGGCTCGATTAAATCCGTTCTGCAGACCAAAGATGGTGGATATGCCCTTGCCGGATTGAAAGGTAAATACGGCGCTCTTCTTATTAAAGTAGATGAAGACGGAAACGAGCAGTGGAGCTGGACTTTCGGGGAATGGAACAAGACTTCAGCTAACTCTGTTGTTCAGGCAAATGACGGTGGTTATTTACTTGTTGGAACAATGGATGTACAGACTGGTCTTTTACTTGTTGGAACAATGGATCTTGCTACCATGTTTGTCAAAATAGATGAGAATGGCAGCATGCAGTGGAGCAAAACCAGGAAATTTAAAGGAAAAGATGCTGCTGTGCCTAATTCTGTCCAGCGAACTTCAGACCGCGGATATATCATCGCTGTAGAGGCGCATTCATATGGGGGGTATAATAAGGACAGCTGGCTGATAAAGACTGATGAAAACGGCAACGAGCAATGGAATATGACGTTCGGGGGAGAGCAGGATGACGAGGCGTTTTCCGTGCAGCAAACAGGAGACAGGGACTATATTGTTGCAGGTACCACTTCCTTTGGCGCTGGCAAAAGTTATGCATGGTTGAGAAAAGTTGGCGGAGAAAAAACCGGAACTGCAACTCCGACAGCAAGCCCGACTGAAACGCCAATCGCAACCCCAACCCAAACTCTGAGAGCAGTTTCAAATGAAACCCAAACCGTAACCCCTCTCGAAAAGGCTGCCGGGTTTGAGGTAGTTCTGGCAATAATTGCGCTTTCAACAGTATACGTATTCGGGCGGAGGAGAAGGTAAATAGGAGGAAAGGATATAAGAAATACGAGGAATAAAATGAGATTTGCAGAAAAAATAATAGATACAACTACGAAAAATGCAGCAAAAAGCATAGCAATAAAGAAAATAAGGATGTGGTAGATTGCTGTTTAGTATAGGGACTTTTTTAATTCTTCTTTTTGTAATTCTTGCAGTGGCCTTGTTTGTTCTATGGTTCTCGATGCTGATAGATTGCCTGAAGAGACCGGATGATAAGTTCGTATACGGTGGAAATAATGCCAGGCTTATCTGGATTCTGGTGATAATTTTCACAGGACTTATTGGAGCACTGATTTATTATTTCCTTATCAAGAAAACGGGTGAGGAAAAAAACGTGGAATAAAATGAACTATGAGACTGAAGACATAACTGCCGCAAAAATAAAAAACGTGGAATTTGTGCTGGGAAGCCGGGAATATGGGATAAAATACCTGAATGGAGATAAACTGCATAATAGCGCGCTGATTTTTATAGTTAATTTATAAAATCATTTAAATTTCAAAAAGCAAAAACCTTTAAATACCCATAGGCAAATAATAGATTGCTAATTTTCTCATTTTTAGTGATGAGGTATTTAAGAGGTATTTGAAATGGATAACATGGAATACAAAGGAACCACCACAATAGGGTTAGTTTGTGATAAAGGCGTAGTTTTGGCTACAGAGAGAAGAGCGACAATGGGACACTTTATTGCAAGTAAAGATGCAAAAAAAGTCTACCAGATCGATGACCTCATAGCAATGACCACAGCCGGCTCGGTAGGAGATGCACAAAGACTCGTAAAATGGATGCAGGTGGAATCAAAACTTTATAAAATGCGCAGGGAAGAGCCAATGACCGTGAAAGGAATAGTAAGCCTGCTTGCAAATATCTTAAGCGGTAATAGATATTACCCTTATTTTGTACAGCTTCTTGTCGGCGGGGTTGACAAAAACGGACCCGGCATTTATTCACTTGACGCAGTAGGCGGAATAATCGAAGAGAAAAAGGCAGTGTCAACAGGCTCGGGTTCGCCAATGGCTTACGGCGTGCTTGAAGACAGATATACAGAAAAGATGCCGATTGATGATGGGGTCGAACTTGCAGTACGAGCATTGCACAATGCCATGAAGCGTGATTCTGCATCCGGTGATGGTATCAATGTAGTAAAAATCACTGCCGAGGGGTATATTGAGGTAGAAGACGCTGAAATTAAAAAATTGCGCGATACCTTTACATAATTTTTTATTTTTATTTTTTTGTATTCTGGAAGGAAAATTACGATGACAGTTGAAGAAGTATTAACAGATTTAAAACAGAAAATAAGGGGACACCTCCCCAAAGACATAACAATATCCGATGTGGATTTTGAGGGCCCGGAGCTTGTCATATACACCGAAGAGCCCAGGAAATTCGCGGATAATGGCGATCTCATTAAGACCCTTGCAAAGGAATTGAGGAAACGGCTTGTGGTCAGACCTGACCCGAAAGTCCTTGCCCAGCCTGAAGAAGCGATAACCGCAATTTCAAAAATCGTTCCACCCGAATCGATAATATCGAACCATTTTTTTGATGTTGACACCGGTGAAGTAATAATTGAAGCCGAGAAACCCGGCCTCGTCATAGGCAGGCATGGCGAAACATTAAGAGAAATCACAAAAGAGATAGGATGGACGCCAAAAGTAGTGCGCACGCCTCCCATGAAATCAACTACGGTGAACAATATCCGTCAGTTCATGCGCGCCAATAAGGAAGAGAGAAAGGCGCTTCTTAAAACCATAGGCAGAAAGATTCACCGCGGTGTCTCGTCCAAGGACAAATGGGTGAGAATGACCACCCTGGGCGCATGCCGCGAAGTGGGACGCAGCTGCTTTTTACTGTCAACCCCTGAAACCAGGATATTGATAGACTGCGGGGTTAATGTCAGCGGGGAAGATAACGGGACGCCGTATCTTTACGTGCCCGAAGTGCATCCGATAAGCCAGATAGATGCCGTTATACTGACGCATGCACACCTTGACCACATAGGACTTGTGCCTTTGCTGTATAAATACGGTTTCGAAGGACCTGTTTATTGCACTCCGCCAACACGCGACCTGATGGCATTGCTGCAACTGGACTATATCGATGTGGCTGCCCGTGAAGGAAGGAAAATCCCATACGAATCGGCGATGATACGCGAGGTCCTGAAACATACCATCACACTCAACTACGGGGATGTTACGGATATCGGTCCTGATATGAAACTTACATTCCATAACGCAGGCCATATCCTGGGCTCTTCTATCGCGCATTTCCATGTAGGCGACGGTCTGTACAATATTGCTTTTACCGGGGATTTCAAATATGAAAAAACGCGCCTGTTTGACCCGGCAGTCAATGACTACCCGCGCGTTGAAACGGTGGTAATGGAAGCGACATACGGCGGGTCAAGGGACATGCAGCCATCAAGAAAGGATGCAGAGCGGCATCTGCAGGAAATAGCGAAAGAGACCCTTGAAAACGGAGGAAATCTCCTTATCCCGACCTTTGCCGTGGGAAGAAGCCAGGAAGTCATGATTGTGCTGGAAGAAGCCATACGCAAAGGAATCATCGGGGATGTTCCCGTCTATCTTGACGGTATGATATACGAAGCAACAGCAATTCATACCACGCATCCCGAATACCTGAATAATGAGCTCAGGAACCAGATTTTCCATAAGGGTATGAACCCATTCCTTGCAAAATGTTTCGTTCAGGTGGATTCAAAAGAAAAGCGCCAGAAAATCATAGATGACCGCGAACCGTGTATTGTTCTTGCAACTTCAGGCATGATGAACGGCGGTCCGGTCATGGAATATTTAAAATCATTCGGACCTGAAGAAAAGAATACGCTTGTTTTCGTAGGATACCAGGCTGAAGGCACGCTTGGCAGGCGCATCCAGAAAGGCTGGAAGGAAATACCCATGCACTCAAGCGGAGGGAAGACTGAAACGGTTAAAATCAATATGAGAATAGACACCGTTGATGGATTCTCAGGTCATTCGGACAGGATGCAGCTTATGGAATTTGTCAGGAAAATGAGACCCAGGCCTGAACATATCATAACCCAGCATGGGGATGAAAAGAACTGCATGGACCTGGCAAGCTCGATTTACAGGAAGTTCAAGATAGAGACGCGGGCGCCGATGAACCTTGAGACGATTAGGTTAGCATAGGTTCCTGGGATTTTTTATTTTTAAAGATTGTTAAAATAGTCTTAGTAGCATACTTTTGTAAAAACTATGTCATTGGTAATAGCAAGCTTTTTGATAAAGTAAGTCATTATTAGTATCGTGGATATCGAAGAAATAAAAAGAATAATCATTGATCAAAGAGAAGAGATAGATGATACCTTCGAGAAGAAAAGAATAATAAACAGGGATATACCGAAAGAAGAACTGTTGAAGTCACTGGAACATCCGAATATACTGGCAGTATTAGGGGTTAGAAGGTGCGGGAAATCAATACTTTCCCACATGCTAATCAGGGAACGCAAATACGGATACATTAATTTTGATGATGAAAGGGTTTTTGGCATCGAGGCAAAAGACCTGAACAATGTTTTACAGGCATTCTATGAGATTTATGGAACCGACATAGAATATTTGATTCTTGACGAAATCCAGAATGTTCCCGGGTGGGAACTATTTGCCAACAGGCTCAGAAGGACAAAAAGGGTTGTCTTGACAGGAAGTAATGCAAAACTTTTATCCGGGGAACTGGCAACGCATCTAACCGGAAGATATGTGGATTTTACATTATACCCTTTTTGTTTTAAAGAATTTTTAGAATTAAAAGGAGTGAAACCTGATATCTACTCGACGAAAAGCATAGCTGGGATAAAAAACACACTGAGGGAGTACATCAAAATCGGTGGATTCCCCGAGGCTCATATTTTTGGAAAAGGAATGACCACAAGGATATATGAAGATATAATACACAAGGACATAATCTCACGGTACAGGATAAAGAATAAAAAGACTTTTTCTGATATTGCAAGATACCTCATTTCAAATTTTTCAAACGAATTCACATTTGGTAAATTGAAAAACATAACAGGCATAAAAAACGTCCACACAGTAAAAAACTATGTTGAATATCTGGAATCGTCATATCTCATTCTGCCTGTAAAAAGGTTCACGTTTAAATTGAAAGAGCAGATGTTGGCTCCCAGAAAGGTCTATTGTATAGATACTGGTATAATAAACTCGATAGCCTTCAAGTTTTCAGAGGATATCGGGAAGGTAATGGAGAATCTGGTCGCAGTGGAACTTCACAGGAGAAAATCATATTATGGCGCAGCAGAGGTGTATTACTGGAAAGACCACCGGCAAAGGGAAGTGGATTTTGTATTAAAGGAAGGGGATGCAATAAAAGAATTGATTCAGGTGAGTTATGCGTCGAGTGAGAATGATATTGAAGAAAGGGAAATAACGCCCCTGCTCAAAGCATCAGAGGAGTTAAATTGCGGAAATCCGAGTATAATAACGTGGGATTATGAAGGGGAAATAGGGAAAATAAAATGTACACCATTGTGGAAATGGCTTCTTATGGCGCCTGATTTTTCAAAATATCGTTAAAGTGGTGAGTTTCGCAAACTACACATGTCTCCCGAAATGCTCATATCCTCGCGCTTTAAGTTCTTCCAACCCGCCCGCCC
This sequence comes from Candidatus Methanoperedens sp., assembly GCA_049303315.1. Taxonomy (GTDB): domain Archaea; phylum Halobacteriota; class Methanosarcinia; order Methanosarcinales; family Methanoperedenaceae; genus Methanoperedens. Next base: position 11,169 of record JBAQMZ010000052.1, on the reverse strand, counting down.
TTTCAATAAACACACCACTTTCAACAACTTCCCCAATAACTGTCAGGGGACAGGCTTTTTTGGCTTTATCGAGTTTTTCCGGCGCAACAGTGAACAAAAGTTCAAAATCCCCGCCAGTATAAACGACAGCATCGAATAATTCCCCGCCTGTCAATAACTTCTTGACAGCGGGCAGTACAGGGAGCCTGTTTTCATATATTTTAAACCCCGCGCCGCTTGCCTTGCCAATGTCATGAAGTGAAAGAGCAAGCCCGTCACTTATGTCCATCATTGAGGTAACTGCCCGTGATTCAACAAGTGCCATGCCTTCATATATTCTCGGAAAAGGTTCGAACAGTGCCTTCAAAATCTCCTGGCTGACGGGGATTTCCTTGTCTAAAGCGATGAGCGCCGCGCCTGCCGTGCCGAGAGCACCTGTCACGCATACAAGGTCGCCGGCTTTTGCTCCGCTTCTGCGAATGAGCGATTCCTTTCTGACGAGTCCGAACGCTGTTCCTACCATAGTGAGTTCATCATGGGAATCCGTATCTCCTCCTATTATTTGCGTTCCGAACTTTCCGGCGCACTCATCCATGCCTCTTGCGATTTCCTCGATAAAACCAAGTTCGGTCTCAGACGTGATTCCCATTGCCATTACAACGCCAATAGGCCGGGCGCCTTTGGAAGCAAGGTCGCTCAGGTTAACTGCAACCGACATCCATCCTATCTGCCACCCGGTCATCCGGAGAGGAAAATCAGTCTTGCGGTGGAGCATATCGGTGGTGATTAGAAGGTAATCTTCTCCTCCGATATCAATGACAGCGCAATCATCCTCGCCCACACCCAGGATTGTTTTATCTCCCGGTCCTGCGAGCAATTTCGCTATACGTGCTATCAATTCCCGCTCAGTGATTTCGTTGGCTTTCATTCAATTATAATTTACCCCAATCACTATGAACTTTTCTTTTTTTCCTGCACCATGTTTATAAAGAATAAGAGTTCTGTAAATCGTTAATGAACACAGTACCCGGCGACGAGGAAATGCCTATCGTTGAGCATATCAAGGAATTACGTGGAAGATTGATGACGGTTGCGATTCCTGTTATAGTAATTACATCAATTTCATATTTCTTCTCTGGCGAACTGCTCCAGTTGATATGGAAACAAACAGTCCAGGTACCCATGACCATTTATGCCCCGATGGATTTGATTATCACAAGATTGACGCTCTCCCTTGTATGCGCCCTGTTTATCGGGATACCACTTGCTGTTTATGAGGCTTTTATGTTCGTCGGGAAAGGGCTTTACCCGAATGAAAAAATGTTTTTTATCAAGATTGTGCCTTTTTCTTTTATCCTGTTCACTGCCGGGGCTATGCTTGCTTATTTTGTGGCGATACCGCTAATATTCAAATACACGATAATGTACTCAATCGATGTGGCAGCCCCGCAGATTTCTGTTATAAATACGATTAACACAATACTGACGCTGGTCATCGGTTTTGGGCTTGTTTTCCAGTTCCCGCTTCTTATGGTTTTTGCCATCAAGATGGGTATTTTGAAATATGAATCCATCAGGGGAAAACGTGCAGTGGTATATGGCATCCTTCTGGCATTTGCATTATTCGTTTCACCTGACCTTTCAGCCATTTCAGAATTGATCGTGGCTGCGGCGCTTGTTATATTATTTGAGTTCAGCCTTGTAATAGCCAGATATTTATGATAATATAGCGGGAAATTTGTCCGTGTATATTTCCAGATGAAATGATGCTTTATAGCTGAAATAACTTTCAAAAAAATAAAAAATCTGTCAATTTTTCATCGTTTAGCTTCAAGATGAATTAATAATCGTGATACTTAGGCGGATTTCAACTTACAGCTTTTCATCATAATAATAATGTTAATAATTAAATTTTTCCAAATGAAATAAAGGGGTAGAATAAAGAGACAGTTATATTGAAAAACAAAATCTTATTTGTTTATAAAATTCCTTTTTTCTAAAATACGCAAACCTTATGAGTGTTCAAAAACTATTATGGTAAAACGTGATAGAAAAAACCATTGCAGGATTGAAAGTTGGAGACAATCAACCTGTAAGAATAATGGGTGTAATAAATCTAAGCAGAGAGTCTTTTTATAAGGGTTCTGTTGTTCTTCCGGATTCTGTTCTTGATGCGGCCCAAAAGATGATAGATGATGGCGCTGATTTTATTGATGTAGGCGCCCGTTCCACATGGCCGCTTGCCCATAAAATCTCAAAGGAAGAAGAACGGTCGCGGCTTATTCCGGCAATCAAGAAATTGCAGGATATTACTGTTCCTGTATCCGTGGACACGATGTTCGCGGATATAGCCGGGGAAGCGCTTGACGCAGGTGCAGAAATTATCAATGATGTCAGCGGTTTTACAGCAGATCCGGGAATGGTTGAAGTTGCAAAACAACATAATTGCCCTGTGATATTGATGGCGAGCAATAAAGTCCCGGGCGATCCCGTAGGCATGGAAGCGGTGATGGATTCAATTGAAAGGATAATATCCGGGGCCGAAAGCGATGGAATATCCCCGGATAACATAATCATAGACCCTGCCATCGGGAAGTGGACTCCAGAGAAACTCCCGATGTACGATTATGAGACAATAGATACAATACAACGGCTTCGTATTTTTGAAAAACCAATACTTGCAGCAATATCCAGGAAGTCCTTTATCGGTGAGACACTAAATAAACCTGCAAATGAAAGGCTGTACGGGAGCCTTGCCGCAGCAGCGATTGCAGTAAGGAACGGCGCGCATATCATCAGGACACACGATGTTGCGCCTACCGTGGATGCTGTGAGGGTCGCGGAGAGGGTAAGGGCAAAAGTGCCTGTGGTCAGTTCAGGCGGTTATGAAGCCGAATTGCTTGAGATAATAAATAAAGAGGACTGCAGAAGGGCAATGCGTTCCATCGGAACGACACAGGCAGGAAGCGAGGTCATGAAGAATAAAACGGTTTTGTATAATATCATGCTGAAGAACATATCCGCAACAGAAGCATTGATAATAAAACAGGAAATGCTTTCAAGAGGAGGGGATGCGGCTCTCCCGCGCGAAGCTGTATCTCATGAAATAGATAAAGTAAATATTGTCATAACGGGGACACATCTCCAGATTGAGAGACTCATCATGAAAATCAAACACCAGGTAAGAGAACTGCCTTTGATCGCTGAAATGCTAAGTGAACTGATAAACAGGAAAAACGATTCGGTTTTTGGATATTCAAGATAAGAATGATAATTTCAAGCCAGAAAGAATTTAAAGAAATCCTGAGGGCGCTTAAAGAGAAAAATATTTTCATAATCGGGTGCGGGAAATGCGCAACAAAGCTCCGTGTCGGGGGCGAACCGGAAGTACGCGAAATGGAAAAAAGACTCAAAAGAGCCGGGAAAAACATTGTGGGATGGACGGTACTGAGTTCTGCCTGCAATATAAGTTCGTGGGACGATGTACTCACTCTGAATCCGTGGATTGGAAAGTCGGATGCGCTGCTGGTTATGTCGTGCGGGGGAGGGGTATCTCTGATTTCAGGTCTTTCGGAAAGGCAGGTTTATCCGGCGCTTGATACGGAATCCCTTGGCGGGACGCGCCTTGAAGAGACGATAAAAGAATTGTGCGGCATGTGCGGTGAATGCACTGTCTGGGAATTCGGGGGAATATGCCCTGTTTCAAAGTGTCCCAAGGGGCTTTTGAACGGGCCCTGCGGCGGCGCAATGGAAGGAAAATGCGAAGTTGATGAACGCACATGCGCCTGGGATGAAATATACGAACGCCAGAAGAAACTCGGGAAGCTTGAGAATCTTGGGAGCATCCATGAACCTCGTGACCACTCAGGAAAGAAGCGGAGGCAGACGGTTTGAGCTTCGAGTTAAAGCTGGACGAGGGCAAATTCGTGGTTACTGCCGAAATAAGCCCGCCAAAAGGAACCGATACAGCAGGCTTGCTAAAAGACGCAGGCATGATAAAGGGCATTGCGGATGCAATTAATGTCACTGATAACCAGCGGGCGATTATGAGGATGAGCCCGGTTGCGGCGTGCAGCATCCTTGAAAGCAAAGGATATGAAACGATAATGCACATGACGTGCAGGGACAGGAACAGGCTTGCGCTCCAGTCGGAACTTCTCGGGGCATTTGCGCTCGGGATAAAAAACATTCTCATAATGTCAGGCGACCATCCCGTAAAAGGCGACCATGAAGGCGCCAAACCTGTTTATGATATGGATTCGGTGCAGCTTCTTGGTCTTGTCCAAAAGCTAAACACGGGTTTTGATTTTTCAGGCAACAGTCTGGATGGCAGTACAAATTTCTGCGCCGGAGCCGTGACAAATATTGAACTGAGTGAAATTGCTCTTATTAAACTTAAGAAGAAAATAAGCCAGGGTGCACGTTTTATCCAGACACAGGCTGTTTTTGATATAGAAAAGTTTTCAGGCTTTTTGGATAATATAAAGGATACTGGCATAGGCCGAAGGTGGATTATAGCAGGTATAATCCCCCTGAAATCCGAAAAAAGCGCCCGGTTCCTTAATAAAAATATTGCAGGTGTCAAAGTCCCGCAAGTTTTAATTGACCGGATGAAAAATTCAAAAAACCCGGAAATGAAAGGGATGGAAATATCTGCAGAATTGATAAAAGAATTGCATGGTAAGTGCGGCGGCGTTCATATAATGCCAATCGGGAACCATGAAAAAACAAAAGATATTCTTGAAATGGCAGGCATAATATGAAAACGCAGGTGGAACAGGCGCATGAGGGTACCGTAACCGAACAAATGATAGCGGTTGCTAAGCTTGAGAATATCGATATCGAGGTTCTGCTTTCGTTGGTTGCAAACGGAAGCGTCGTTATCATGAGTCGGGGGGATTGCTCTGTCGGCATCGGCAAAGGTCTTGCAACGAAAGTGAATGTCAATATCGGGACATCATCGTTAAAAATAAATCCTGATGAAGAGGTGAAAAAAGCAAAACTTGCGGAAAAATATGGAGCCGACACCATAACTGACCTTTCCATGGGCGGGGATATTCCAGAAATACGCCGGAAAATATTTGAAAATACAGGGCTTCCCATAACCACTGTCCCAATCTACCAGACCGCCGCCGAAAAAGGTCTTGGGAACATGACTTCCTGGGATATTATCCAGAATTTAAAGCAGCAGGCAGAGGATGGGGTGAGTTCCTTTGTGCTCCACTGCATTGATAGTGAAACTCTTGGCGCTCTGAAAAGAAGGAAAAGGATAATGGGCGTTGTCTCAAAAGGCGGGTCGATTACCAGCGCCTATATGATGATAAACAAATGCGAAAACCCTTTTGTCGAAAATTTCGATGAGATTTTAAAAATCCTGAAAAGACATGACATCGTGCTCTCACTCGGAAATACGATGCGAAGCGGGTGCATACACGATACGCGGGATAAGGCGCAGCTTATCGAAATTAAGCAGAACGTGGAACTTGCAAGAGAGGCAAACCTGGCGGGAGTGCAGGTGATTATCGAGGGCATGGGAGGGCATGTGCGTGCAGACAGGATAGCAAAGTATGTAAAGTTCTATAAACGCAAGTCGGATTTTCCACTTTTTGTGGCAGGACCACTGCCTACAGACATCGCAGTAGGATATGACCACATAGCTGGAGCCGTAGGAGCGAGCATAGCAAGCGGTGCGGGAGCTGATTACCTGTGTTATATTACGCCATCCGAGCATCTCGGGCTTCCCGGCCCTGAGCAGGTGAGGGAAGGGCTTGTCGCTTTTAAGATAGCGGCTCACATTGGCGATTCGATAAAATACGGGTTGGACGAAAAGGATAAAAACCTTGCACGAAAAAGGGCAAACCTTGACTGGGAAGGGCAGATGGACTTTTGCATCGACAGCGAGAGGGCAAGGTCGTTAGCGCCATCTGAGGGGCCGTGCACCATGTGCGGGGATTTCTGCGCCATAAAAATAATGAAGGAGTTTGGAACATGCAATTATTCGGAATAAAAACACCGCTCATAAAACCGGGTGATGATATTGCTTCGGTCATAGTTAAGTCCATGAAAACAGGCGGCATTACGCCGCAGGATAACGATATATTCGTCCTTGCCGAATCAGCGGTCGCGACAGCGGAAGGGCGGGTTGTAAATCTTGAAAATGTTGCACCATCAAAAAAGGCAATCGAACTCTCAAATCTTTATGAAACCGACCCCGGCAAAATGGAGCTTATTATCCGTGAATCCGATGAGATTCTTGGAGGGATACCCGGGGTTGTGGTGACTATTACAAAAGGGGTACTTTCGCCAAGCGCCGGTATAGATAATTCCAATGCCCCGGAAGGACATGTTGTATTGCTGCCTGAAGACCCGAAAAAAAGCGCAGTTGAAATCAGGGAGAAACTGATGAAGGAATACAGGTGCAGCCTTGCGGTAATCATCGGCGATAGCAGGACACAGCCGCTGCGTCTCGGTTGTGTAGGTATTGCACTTGGCTGCGCGGGGATTGAGCCTGTGGAGGATATGAGGGGAAAAAAAGACCTTTTCGGAAAACCCCTTTTGATTACGCGGCGCGCCACTGCAGATAATCTTGTTTCGGCGGCGCAAATAATAATGGGAGAAGCGGATGAAAGCACGCCGGCTGTGCTAATCAGGGATGCACCGGCGGTATTCTGCGAAGGCAGCGTGGATATACCGCAGATTTCGCGGGAAGAGTGCTTATATTTTGCATGTTTTGATAAATGAATCAGATTCCTGAATCCAGATTTATGTTTTAAATAACAAAATATATCAACCTAAATAGTATATTAAAAGGACAGATGATATGAAAAAAATAAAACAATATATAATCTCAATATTTTTGATAATTTTGCTAATCAATACTGCCTATGGTTTTGCGGGGATGACAAGCAATAAATCCACAGTACAACCGGATTTGGTTAATAGTACGGAATCAGACCAGGATATTGTACTGGTACAGAATTTAATAGAAGTTGATGCTATCCAATTCAAAGCACAAAACAAATTATATGTCAGGGAAACGTTGATATTCAGTAATCGGGGAACAATGAATTTTTCGGGATTTGTTAGAACATGGGTGCAAGATGGGGTTGAAGAAATAAGAGTAGGTAAAATTGAGATGACGATGGGCGCCATGCCTGAACCTCTTGTGTGGAAACAGAACGGGAATATCATCAGCTGGCAGGATTATCTGAAATCCAATGACCGCATCCCACCTCTTTATATCGTGGAATATGTCCTCCCGGCAGAGGCAAAAGGAACCTTCATTAAAACAAAACAATTTTCAAAAATGTTCCTGTATCCAACGCTGGTAACAAAAAAACCAAACAGCATCGTGCTTAAAATCACGCGGGATAAAGAAGAGGATGTGGCCATTTTAGATGATAAGGGGAACAGTATCTCTGCTTCAGGGAATCCAAGGGAAGAAGATAATAGCATTCTGTATAACTGGGAAACCCCGCAGTTTAATGAAATGAATATCGCTATCTCAAGCTCCGCAGTCACACCTTCCGGAATTGCAGGTTATGTGATTCTGGGACTTCTTATTATACTTGTTTTCTCATATCCTGTCATCAGGAAAAAGAATGAAAAAATCAGGGTGTTTGAAGAAAAAATAAGAACCTCGCTGAAGCGCAAAGAAACCGTGGAGGAGACCGTCGAGGAAACAGGCGGGGAAGCCATTGAAGAAACTGCAACTCTGGAATCGGCTGAAACGGTGGAAGATACCGAATTTGAAGGAAAAACAGGGGAAGAACTTGAGGCCATGAAGGAAGAAACTCTTTCCAAACTCAGCGAATTGCAAAAAGAATACGAATCTGGAAACATGCTTGATGAGGAATATGAGGAACTCAGGAAATCCAGCCAGGAAAGAATTGATAAAATTACCAGGAGAATAGAAAAGTCCGGATAATTTTATCCTATCATTTTCAGGAAATATTCGTGGATTCTTAAATCATCTGTCAATTCAGGATGGAATGCCAGGGCAAGCAAATTTTTCTGTCTTGCCGCAACTATATGACCCCTGTATGTTGAAAGGATTTCTACATCCTTCCCCGTCTCTGTAATACACGGCGCGCGGATGAATATTGCATTAAAGGGTTCAGTGAGCCCCTTAAAATCCACCAGGGATTCAAAGGATTCTTTCTGCCGCCCGAATGCGTTCCTGTTAACACGGACATCCATCAGTGAAAGCAGCGGCTGTTTTGTTTTTTCCACCTGTTCATCCCCATGCTTTGCAAGCAGCACAAGTCCTGCGCATGTTCCCATTACAGGAATGCCCGAATTAGCGGCTTTCCTGATTTCGGATGAGATGCCTTCCCGCTCCATTAGTCTTCCAAGCGTGGTACTCTCACCGCCGGGAAGGATTAATGCATCGCATGCAGGGACGGTTCCTTTATGTTTTATCTTTACGACCTCTGCTTCCAGTTTTGCCTGTCTTAATGCCCTTTTCAGGGCTTCAACGTGCTCTTCTACGTTTCCCTGGATTGCAATGACCCCGATACGCATATACCCAGAGTCTCAGGATAAGAATATAAATTATTCCCAAAAAAATACTGTTCGTAGTTTATAAAACAAAACATTTTATAAGTAATCGAACAAAGATAGGATAAACCAACTAAATAAGGTAAAAACGGAGAAAAAATGGATATCGAAATTGGACGGTGCGGAATTGCATGCGAGGTCTGCAAAAATTTCAAAAATTTCGGGTGCGAGGAGGAAAACCAGATTGGAAAAATATGCGTCATTTATGAATGCTCCAGCAGTAAGAAGGTAAAATATTGTGGGCTTTTTTGAGCGTTTTTTCAGGCGTCCAGTTGTTCCGGCTTTCTTTCCTTGGCTCCAAGGAACGCTGCCTCAGAATGCGGTTTTGAAAAAAAAAACGAGGGAAATCTGCATGTATGCAAGTTATGACTCAATGCCAAAATACTTGTTGAAAAATCTACATTCGTTGGCTATCCATTCTAAATATTCCAAAATATCAATGCCAATGAGTTCGTTTATCTCGTTATATATATGACTATTTTTCTTAATATCACCTTTTACTACGATTTTTTCAAAGATAATATAAGGGATTGTTGAAATCACATGCTGGCTTATCTGGAGTTCTTGCAGCCTTTTAAGTATATGATGTGGATATTCCTTTTTTCTATAGTTTTCATGAGTGATCATTTCATACAGGATATTTCCAATAATAGGAACAAAACTATTAAAAATATTTAAGAATTTCTTATCGAAATAAGAGATCAATGAATATATTTCTCTAACTTCTTCGTTTTCAAACTGGTAAGTGGGGATGATATTAGAGTTCCATTTTATATCCCATTGTTTCGAGTAGAATTCTCTTAAGGGAGTTGAAGGATAAAGTATTATCTCAGAGGTCAATACATCCACCGGGGAATGACCATAGAAATTAGCATCTTTTAAATATAGAATATTGTCTATAAGTTCGTTTCTTGTGCTGGATGGGTCAAACATTATGAAATCAAGAGCGATTTGAAGTTCAAGTTCGTTCATGACACGTACAGCCTCCCTATTTATTTCAACTGTAGTCCTCTTGTTCCATCGTTTCAAAACGGCTTCAGATCCACTTTCGATACCTATTTCCACGCATTCCAGTCCATAATTAATTAGCTCTGGCAATAGGTTTTTCGATCTTAGGATTTGGTCTGCTCGACCTGTGCAGTTCCAGGTAAAGCTCCTATCTATTCGTTTTAGACCTTTGCCAATGCTCAATGCCTTTTCTGGATCTAAGAGAAAGTCGGAATCAACGAACCAAACATGATTAAAGTTATGTTCTTCGTATAATTGCTGGATTTCCTTTAGAACTGATTTCGCACTCCTGGTTCTATAATTTCTTTGTATTGTTGAAATTATGCAAAAGGCGCATTTATAGGGGCATCCTCTACTAACATTAATTGTAACGGCAATCTTTCGTAATTTTTCTTTTTCACTGTAATAAGTAAAGAAAGGAGAAGCGCCGTTCTTGGAGAATCTGCGCGGGGAAGGAAGACTTTCTAATACCGGATACTCATTTAAAAGAGGATTGGAAACAACCTGTCCCTGGGAATCCCTGAAGGTAATTGCCGCAACATCATTTGGTGAAATTCCATTTTCAATACAGTATATCAGTTTTTGAAAAGGGACTTCCCCCTCTCCTCTAACAACATAATCAACATAGGGATTGTGCAGATTTATATCTTCTCCAGCTGCTGTGGCATGAGGACCACCAAAAACTATAATCGCTTTCCTATTTCTTTTCTTTATCTCTGATGCAATCTCTGTAGATATTTCGTATGTCTGCGAATATACAGAAACACCTATAATGTCATAAGAGTCGAGTTGATACTCTTCAACTATTTTTTCGGCTCTCTCGTTCCGAAGACATGAACAGTCAAATAGATCCGAATCATAACCATTTGATTGGATGAAGGATGCTAAATATCCCAGCCCGATATTAAAAGGTGGTTTCTCTCCCTTAGCCCATGCCTTTTCCTGATAATAAGGCGGACTTATTAACGCAGTGCGTGGACGTGTCATTTCTTATTGATCATTCCCATCTGCAGGAATTTTTCTAAAACAAATTTAGCGGGATTTTTATCAGTATCGATTCCATTTTGTTTCATGCAGTCAAATAACTTGTCAATGGTAAACCGATCGGGAGGCAAAAAGTTCCATATTTGGTAGAGTTCTTCCTTTAAAAGGACGACATCTCCATATGGGATTGAAACCAATAAATAAGGACCGACCGTTCTCTCAATAGTTTTATTCTTTTCAAAGAGCAATTTCTTATTTCTTGCCACTTTTGATTTCCTTCTTCAAATCCTTAATGGCAATCTCCAGTTCATCCAGGTTTGCTATTATCTCTTTATAATATACCGGTTCATCTTTCCATGTCCTGCTTCGCGCTCTTATTACATCCATTGAGTCATATAATTTCTTAGCTTTATCCTGGATATTTTTGCTTGAGTCCTTTTTATTCATAATCTCTTCACCTTCCTCCGCGTATCGCGTATGCTTTCAAAAGAATATATAGTTTCCTATTATTCCAGTACTTCCGCATGTATTAGATAGTTTTATCCATCCCAACTGAAATATTTTGTATTAGTGCTAAAAACACTCAGCGGGATGGATGTTTGAATAATATAATCTGGATTTTACTTAAAGATACGCTCA
>JBAQMZ010000051.1:0-5763 GCA_049303315.1 Candidatus Methanoperedens sp. | reverse complement strand
ATCTCCTAAAACTTTCACTCGCTCATACTCTTCTCTAAATGCAAAATCTATGAATGATGCCATACAAACTAAATATAGTTATTATGTATTAAATATTTCGATTCTATCTGGTTTTTCGAAATTCTCTGAATAATGTTACTGCTTGATAATTCCTATCGTCTATATCGCTTGTTCGACAGAAGTTTCACCATAAAGTTCGTATGCAGTTGTGGATTCTGCAGACATACTTATAAGCCACGTCTAAAAAGAGATTTTAGGTTGCATAGAATCTCGCGATAAACACTTATAACAGAATATCAAATTTGGCAAAGAAATATTAATATATACTAATTACGTTTAGTAAGATATTAAATAAATTACTTTAAAACAAAATTTTAAAGATAGAAAAAAAGGGAACATGGTGATTCGCATATATACAATCAAAATTTTAATGATATTGAAACCATCTGGTGATATCCTTGGGATTCGATAAGGTTATTCATACGACAGACCTATCTCAATATAATGACTGGTTAGATGAAGAGATAGTTTCTGGTTGGATGAAATCTGTAGAGTATCTGATTAATAAACATAAGTACGATGAAATTGTTGTTAAACATAAAAAATTAATAGATGGTAAAGAAGAAGATTTTTTGGTTGAAATTCGCACTAGGAATGTCGATACGTCTAAAGTGCCAAATACAAAACAAAAGCATGATATAGTTGAAGATGCCGGTATTGCAATGGGTCTTCTAGTAACTCAGTGGTTGAGGCCATGTACTAGTTTTCGTGTATTAAAAGAGGGGGATGGGTATGACTATCGTTATTTACCGAATGATTGTAGTGAAGAAGAACTAATAGAAATGACTGGCACTGAGATATCGGGTGGTGGTGACAGTAGGTTAGCAACTAAAATAAGGAATTTCAAAATTAAACATCCGGACTCATCTGGTTATATTTCAGTTAGTTGTTTTTCCGATAGAATCCAAATACATTGGGGGCATAAAAACTGATGTTTAATAATATTGATGATCAAGAACGAGGATTGATTAAAACAATTTCAAGCAATCTTGTAAGAGCTCAAAAAGAAGAAAAGAAGGAATTAACTGATAGGAATCGTTATTTGGAGAAAGCTGGTTTTGATAGTGTTAGATTAGCTCATCTTTTATTTGAGAAAGAGAATCGTATAGAGGGTTCAAGATATCTATTGTCGGCGGCACACTCATACGAAGCCGCTGAAGCATTTATTCAAGCAACAGCTTGCTATGATAAAATAATTGAACTAGGTGAACCGGATTTTTTAAATAGAGCAATAGAAGGTTCATCTAGATTAAATGAAATAAAAAAAGATAAAAAAGATAAGATAGATTCAAGCACCAGAGAAGGAAAAATAGCTATTCTCGATTTTCTTGTATGGAAACATCACGCTATAAAAACAACTGAAGCTATAGAGTATTTTTCAAAAGAATTTGATCAAGACGTATCCACAACTTCTGTGAGAGCCTATGCACATGAATTGGAGGATAGAAGAAGAGTAATAATATGGGGTGGGCCACAAGGTAGAGAATATCATATATATCCTAATATTGCTGATTTGGCAACAAGAGAGAAATATTATGGCGTAGAGACCCTTTTTGCAGGTTCCATAGAATCCAGAATCACAGAAAATTTTAAGATAAACTTTGAAAACTGGTACTTCAATAAAGAGTTGTTCATACTGAATGAGACCGTAGTTCCAAAAATGGTTATGACAGTTGATATGGAAGCATTTGTTCAAAATATAGTAAAATTCGCTTCGCCTGGCTTTTCAGTTAAAGCATTTGGCACACTTGAAAAGTTTTCAAACTTAGCAGATAATGGTTATGAAGCTGATCTGAATAAAAAATTAGATGTAATAAACTCAAGAGCTCTTATTGATAGTTTTAATGATGAGACTATTTATCAAAGAGAAAACTATACAGGGAATAATTGTGACATCTTTTCTTAAAACTCCTAATGGAATGCCAATATACCTTGTAGGCAAGCTTACTAATGATTTTAGTACAATCTTCTGTCAAGCTCTTGGTGATTCCATTTATTTTATTGGAGCTAGAGACCATTTGGCAGTACATATCGAAACATTTAATCGGGATAATAGTTTATTTTATGAAAAGCAAACAAATTGGAATATAACATATGCATTTGATAGCCTTGAAGTAAGAAGGAATATTGAATGGTTTAAAAGAAAAGCAAACTCTATTAGAAATGTGGAGTTAAATATCGCCCCAATTGAATCTCAATTACGTATTTTTAATAATGTTGTTGAAGCCAAGTTGGATTCTATTATTGAAAAGCCTCCAATCCCAAGAATTCCTGAGATGGACAATGGTGAGTCTATTAAATTGATGAATTTGAAAGATATGGTTAACCAAGTAAGGTCTGTAAAGGAAGGAGTTTTGAAATTGACATTATCCAATTCTGGAATGAAGATGAGCGGCTCAACACATACTTCTCCAGTCTTTAGTGTTCAGGCGTCACATAACCTATATGACAACGGAGACAATAGAGAAAGATCCACATTTTGTTTAAAAGATATGTTATTAATAAGTTGCCAGCTAGCTTCTGAAGTAGGCTCGCAATCAGCAAATTTGAAATTTTATCCAAGTGGAGCAACACAGGTATTTTCCCAAGGAGACAATGTTTCTGTGCGTTGTCTTATAACTGCAGTAAAGGGCTAATAGATAAGTTGAGCATAAATAAATGCTGTTGTTTATATAGCGAATCACATTTTTGTTTAAAATTCAAAGAGAGATTTCTGCAGTTCGATATTATTTTTATTTATCGGCCCGTCCGATAACTCAACCCGCCCATACTGCCCGCCCCCACCCGGGTGTACTTTCACTTTCCCTTCCCTGAAAGCGATTATTGCATTGATAACACGTTCATCGACCCCTGAATTTTTAATATCGGCGTCAACGAGCACAGCGACTTCACTGCCGTATCGCCCGACAAGCGCGTTCCAGATGCCCTGCACGCCCTTTGTGTTGATGCCGGTAACCCCCAGCGCCATCGCGATTATCTCGGATAACGGTATCAAATGAAGGTATGGGGGCCTGTGGGCCGGATGCTTCGGCTTTTCGTATGCAGCCAGTTCATTGACCCTGTCTTTAACGCCTTTTTTAATAGTTCCTCCGCATGAGCAAGTCCAGCTTTTAATAATGCTTTCGCGCATGGTATAATGCCTGTAACACCGGATGCAGGCGCTCTCGTTATATTTTCCTTCTTCGGGAGGTATGCCGACATTGAGAACCGGCTTTCGTCCCTTCTCCCGGATTATAGCCATTTTTAATTCATCAAAACTTATGTCTTCCATCTCGAAGCGGGTGAACTCTCTGGCAAGTTTATTCACATACGGGGAATGGGCATCGGAATTGGTAAGAAAAGTGAGGCAGGAAAGCTCGGAAATCCTGTCAGCATAGGAAGTATCCGCGCTCAGGCCCAGTTCCAAAAAATAAATCTTGTCTGCCATGTCCCCGTAGCAATCCTTAAGCGAATTATGGTATGCGTACATGGCAGTCCAGGGCGTGAACGCATGCGCGGGTCCGATGAGCGCGCCCGCATCATAGGCAGCCTGTGCAATCTCAATACCATCAAATCTTACATTGGGCCTGCCGTTAGAATCGATATCTTTTGAGCGGGGTTTCATGAACTCATACAATTCCTGCGCTTTGGATACGGATGGGATAATCAGGAGGTGGTGCACCTGGTTTATATCCTCGACCTCGGTTGTCAATATGAACCTTGTATCGTTCAGCTTGAAAACCCCGTTTTCTTCCTTTAGCTTCTTTATTTCAGCAAGCCATCCGGGGTGCAGGCAGTCGCCCGTGGCAACAAGCTGGATGCCTTTTTTCCTTGATTCTTCTGCAAGGGTGGGCAGGTCCATTTTCGGGGATGTCGCCATGCTGTATTTTGAGTGGATGTGGAGATCGGCGTTTACTTGCATGATGGAAGCTAATCGACTGGATGGCATATAGGGATTGCGTTTACCCGTTCCCTTTCCTGATCAGGAAATGATAATGGTCGCCTTCCCTGAACAATTTTATGAACTGGTGTCCCGCCCTTTTGGCCCAGCGGGGGATATCCTGGACTGCGGCGGGGTCATCGGTGACCATTTCCAGCACCTGCCCCACTTCTATGGTTTCCATTTCCTGCGTGGTGTTAAAAATCGGAATGGGGCAATAGAGACCCACGCAATCTAAAAATTTGTCTGTTTTGATTTTTTCTTTTTCTTCTTCACTCATTTAATCAACTTTTCTACCATGCTTTTCGTAAAATATCATGTCCTTAATGTTTTTCCTGGAACTTTCATCGTGTTTGGGCGGCGTCGTTTCGGGATATCCAACCGGGATGATCGTCAATACGAAATGCGTCCCGGGCACTTTCAGGAGCTCGCCTACCTTCTCCCTTTCTATACTCACCCAGCATGTTCCGATTCCCAGTTCCCATGCCGCAAGCATCATATTCTGCACCGCCATTGCCGCGGCGTACCTGGGTTCGCCTATGCCTTCGATCCACGAGAATTTTCCGTTAATATGCGGCACGATAACAGCGATTGCCATGGGTGCATTCTCAAGGTAACCGGAATACCTGGCATATCCGGCTATGGATTTCAGGGTCTCTTTATCCCTGATTATTATGAATTCCCAGGGCTGGGTATTGAACGGGCTGGGAGCCCATCTTGCAGCTTCCAGTATCTTTATAAGAATATCGTCGGGTATGATATCGGGTTTGAACTGGCGGACAGCGCTTCTGTTCCTGATTGCTTCGAATACATCCATGCTTTCCCTTGATTAAGCTTGAGCCCTAAGGCATTTAATCCTTTTGGTGAATGCCCAGCACATCAGCCATCTCGTATAAACCGGGCTTTGCCGAACAAATCCAGATAGCCGCTCTCACAGCCCCTTTTGCGAACGCCTGCCTGCTGTGCGCCTGATGCTTGATCTCGATGCGCTCACCGTCGCCGGCAAATAATACCGTATGGTCGCCCACAATATCGCCGCCGCGTACTGCGTGTATCCCGATTTCCTGCTTCCGGGGTGAAAGACCGTGCCTGCCGTATACAAGCTCTTTCCCTCCAAGCGTCTTTGAAATAACTTCCGCGGCTTTCACGGCAGTACCGCTTGGCGCATCTTTTTTTTGGTTATGGTGGGCTTCTATTATTTCGATATCATAATCCGAAAGGCTCTTTGCGGCTTCGGCAAGAAGACCCCAGAAAACATTTACACCAATTGAGAAGTTGGGTGAAATAACCGCCGCAACGCTATTTTCTTTGATTGCCCTTTCCATGAGCGCTTTCTGTTCCGGGGTGAAACCCGTAGTCCCGACAACAAGATTGACCTTCTTACCCGCGCCTGCGATTACGTTCTTCACGGCTGCATTAGCTATTGTAAAATCAATAAGCACATCGGGTTTTGACCTGGAAAGCGCAGCATCGATTTTATCTGCATCCTCGACCTGGACATTTAGTTTACCTGTCCTCATCACTTCGCCAATGTCTTTTCCAATATTGGTTACATCCAGGGCACAAATAAGTTTTAAGTCCCTGGATTTCAGGATGTTTTCGATAATAAGCCCGCCCATTCTCCCGCAGGCTCCGGTGACCGCTATTTTTATCATAAAGGGTTACGCCCCTTTATGACGTCCCGAGTCACGCCTGTCTTCGACACGCTTTGCGAACGGGAGGGCGTGTCCGGGTATGGCGCACCATACCCGTCGTTTGAAAAGCGACACCTCGCTTTATGCGGT
>JBAQMZ010000050.1:0-53257 GCA_049303315.1 Candidatus Methanoperedens sp. | reverse complement strand
GGGCATGCAAAGCATGCCCTATACCGTGTAAACTGAGGTTTCAGTTTATCCGTGTCATCTGTGTTCCACTATGTGGTTTTTACACTTTTTCATACCAGACACTGAGGTCAAAGAGTCATTATTTCTCTGTGTTCTCTGCGTCTCAGTGGCTGATATTTTTCGTCAACAACCAAACTTTTTTACAGTCCCGATTTTTAGAAAAGTATTACTAGTTTTAAAAAGATAACAGAAGCATAATGTTAAAGGATAAGACCAAGCTTGTCATCTGGCCGGTGTATCTGGATGCAACCAAATCAAGGGCTGAAGGCAGGATTCTTTCCATGAAAGATTCCGTGAAATCCCCTGTTTTAAAAGAGATTGAAAAAGCGGCTTCTGAATTGAACCTGACCCCGGTCGTTGAAGCTGATAAGGCCCACCCAAAGTCGTGGTGGGTGGTGAGCGGCAGGGTACTCGTGGATAAAAAAGGTCCTAAATCAATTATAGTAAAACAGATTGCCCAGAAGATAAATAAAACACGGGGACAAAAATGATAGACCTGCATACACATTCAACGTTCAGCGACGGTGAATTGATACCGAGCGAACTTGTGCGCAGAGCTGTTTTTCAGGGTTATACTGCAATAGCAATAACCGACCATGCCGATTTCACAAACATTGAGCATATCCTGTCGTGCGTGAAAAAAGTTAAATCTCTGGAAGACGATTACGATATCAAAATCTTTTCCGGCGTGGAATTGACCCATGTCCCGCCCGGAAAATTGCAGTCTCTTGTCGAGAAGGCGCGTAAACTGGGCGCTGAGATAGTGGTAGTTCACGGTGAGACCACGGTTGAACCAGTACCGCCGGGCACCAACCACACCGCTGTATCGCTTGACATCGATATTCTGGCTCATCCCGGTCTTATAACCATCGAGGATGCTGAACTTGCAAGAGAAAACGGGATAGCGCTTGAATTAACCTCACGCAACGGGCACAACCGCACCAACGGTCATGTGGTAAGAATTGCAAATGAAACCAGGGCAACATTGATTGTCGATACCGATTCGCATTCGCCGCATGACCTGATTTCAGATGAAACCGCATTCACGATTGCATTGGGCGCGGGTCTTGATGAAAAAGGCGCAAAAAAAGCAACGGGCGCGAACCCATTGAATTTGATAAAAAGACTTTAGTGCCAATTGCATAGTTATTCCTGATTCCTAGCGTTCTTTGTGTCTTTGCGGTGTGAGATAAAAAACGGACAATAACAACGAACTAATACTAACTCGTACGAACTATAGAAAGGCATCGCTTTGTAATGGAAAAATAACTAGTTGTCAGGGGAGCACTCCAATTCTGAACTCTTTTGCATTCTTCCACAGTTCATTAAATTTATTCTTGAGTTCCTGGGCAAACTCTTTTTGCCAGACAAAAATTGATGCAAAATACTCTTCTGGCCTGACAGGATTACTTACCTTTAATTGTACTTTTTCACCATCTATTATATCAAAATGGTTTGGTATTTCTGGAATGACCCTGATCTCCATGTGTGCTAAATCGTCCAGGAAAGGGATCAGGAGCGGCATTAATTCCTTTAAATTACTTTCATCATTATTGCCAATTAGTATTTTAATTTTGACTCTTTTTTTTATTAAACCTGAAGTTATCTTTAAGAACTCATTGATCCAGGTTTTTGTATATTCGTCAGATGGCTTAACTCTTTTTAGTCCCGAATAACTAAGCAACTCATTTTCGGTGGCTGCCAGCCTTTCCATTTGGGAATTTATTGTATCTTCGCCTATGGAAACGCTCCAGAATAGGCTTTGATCGGATTCTTTATTGAAAAGATGATTCAAATTTTCTTCGAGCTTGCCTGCTTTTTGAATCAGGGAATTTATCTCTTTATTTTTGAAATCCAAAAGTTTTTTAACTGCCAGCTTGGGTTCAACTGCTAAAAATTTCTTTGGTCTTGATAGCTGTTTTTGCACCAAACCTTTGCTTTCCAGGGAACTCAATACATCATAAATTCGTCCAAAAGGTACTCCTGATTTTGAAGACAGCTTTCTGGCATCTATTATTCCGCTAGATAAAAGGATTAGATACACCCTGGATTCATATCTGGATAATCCAAATTCTTCCAATGCCTCCATATAAAATTACAACTCCTTTTTGTTGTTATTTGAGTGAAAAACATATTATTTATAACACCTATTTGTTGTTTATAATATAAATACTTAGAAGGGAGAGATTCAGATGAAAAACAATAGAAATACTAATGATTTAAATGAGAAAAAGACTGTATTAATAACAGGAGCCTCCAGTGGCATTGGGTATGAATTCAGCAAGTTGTTTGCGAAGGATGGTTACAATCTTGTAATGGTAGCAAGAAATGAAGAAAAGCTCAAACAATTGGAAAATGAATTAGAAGGAAACTTTGGAATATCAGTATTCAGTATTCCAAAAGATTTGTCTGTGGCAGCAACACCCCAGGAGATTTTTTATGAACTTCAACAAGAATCTATTGAGATTGACATTTTAGTCAACAATGCAGGATTCAATGTATACGGAGCTTTTTCTGAGACCAATATAATAGAAGAGTTACAAATGGTCCAAGTTAATCTTATGTCGCTAACTCATCTGACAAAGTTGTTTTTGCCAGGAATGTTGAGAAATGGCTATGGGAAAATAATGAATATAGGTTCTACAGGCTCCTTTGGACCAGGGCCACTTAACGCCGTATATTGCGCTACCAAATCTTTTGTCCTGAGCTTCTCGGAAGCGATTGCAGAGGAACTTCAAGGAACAGGAATTACTGTAACCGCTTTATGTCCCGGGGCGACAAAGACAGAATTTTTCAAACGAGCAAATATGGAAGATATAAAATTGCTTGAAAGAGGAGTTATGGATGCAAAGACTGTGGCAGAAATTGGTTATAAAGCGATGATGAAAGGAGAAAGACTGGTAATAGCTGGTATTGAGAACAAATTAATGATTTTTCTAATCAGGTTTATGCCAAGGAAGATGATGGCTAAAATGGCAAAAGAAGTGATGGTTAGTGATAATTATGGATATCGAAAGAAATAATTCAGTGGGTGCACTGATTGAATTTGAAAAAAATACGGTTTGTTGCATATGGAAAAAGTTGAACAACGCATTAGAAGTCAGAATTTACGCAATTCATCAATATCTGGAAAATATTTGTATTGGGTTATAATTGTCTATGGTTTAGTATCTTTTTTAAGAGTTATAGGCGCAGGGTTTACATATATAGATTATCTGGCACCTGGAAATGTTTACGAACTTTCATCGCTAATCTTGGCAATTTTTTTCTTATCTTCAGTACCATTTTTGCTATCCCCTCATTACTGCTTGTAATCCTCTTAATAATAAAAAGGGTTCCTTTTTCAATTATTTTAATCCCACTATTATTGTTCTGTTGCCATTATTGCAAATTCTTCTGGCATTCATAAGTCTATCCTTCTTTGGTGTCCCACTATACAATTCTGAATTTTCAAATACATTTTTGTTCAGGGTCATAATGAATAATTATTTTTTTATGATATATTATCTGAGTATCGTTTTTTTACTCAATTCTTGTAATAAAGAAACTAACTAAAAATAGACCGACTTGAAACTCGTACGAACTCCGGCAGCATGAGTTCGCAAATAGGCAAGTTTGGAAAATAATCTCAATACCGTGGCTGGTAAAACAGCACCACCCTGTATTCTCCCGGAGGTCTGTCCATCTTCCTGTAAAGCAGGTAATTTAGCGTAACATCCGAGGGCGCAAACCAGTACCATGACATCTTTGCGCTGTCAAGCCGCTCATAATCCGAGCGCAGGCGGCTCTTCACATTTTGGGTTCGTGTTTATCATCTGAATCATGTATTACGAATGAACAGCGCATCTACACCAAACAATCCTGCTGCAAAAGTATTTCAGCTTACAACCTTGATTTCCAATCTATCTTTATCAACAGGGAAAAGCTGAACTATTGATTTATAATGGATACCAAGGAACTCTGCAATCTCTGGAGGAATCCTGATAACCAACGAATTTCCAGATTTTGTAACAGACAACTTCCGCTCCAATCCAAAAATATTCTTTTCTTTTACTTCAGCTTCAATTTCTTTCATTGTATCCTGATCAAGATACTCCGAGCCGCACAAAGTACAAATTTCCGCATCCCTCAATCCAAAATTGATCCCAAAAAATTCAACTTCGACTTTTGATCTTTTCAATTCTCCTCCGCAGGTACATTTATACGGAATTTCATCATTCATGTTATCACCACAATTTTACAGTAACTGGATATATCTTTCTCATTTCTTTATTTTTCAGTACATACTCGTCATACACCACGCTGAAAAAACTATAGAAAGCTTCCACTAAACAGGTGTCAGCTTGCCTTGATTTTTTCCCTTTGATAATAGCCTCTTTTACTTCATCCATAGAAACTCCCCGGAGCCACATTCTCTCAATCGCATGCTTGCATCTTTTATGATTCCAATTAATTTTAAGTTCCATTTGTAATATTTGTATTCTTTGTATTATTAATACTTTTGGGATTAATATCAGTACTTTGGCTGATAAAACAGCACCACCCTGTACTCACCTGGCGGCCTGTCCATCTTCCTGTAAAGCAGGTAATCCAGCGTAACATCCGAGGGCGCAAACCAGTACCATGACATCTTTGCGCTGTCAAGCCGCTCATAATCCGAGCGCAGGCGCTGCTTTACGATATTGGGTTCATGTTTATCATCAGAATCATGCACCACAATCAAAGGCGCCGTAAGTTCAGAATCAATGCTCACTCTCCATCTGACATTGCCGTAATGGCGCAAATACCAGAGGAACTGCGTTTCCATTTCATTATCAGTAATCTGGATTTCAGTGGACTGGTTCTGGTATTGCCCGGATATCTCGCTTATTTTATCAAGGAAAAGTGAGAATTTCTGCGGGGGCTGCGCTGCCTGTATCAGAGGTTCAGCCGGATTGGTATAATCATAATAGTTCAGAAAAATGCTTGAATAGGCAAAATATGATGAACTGAGAACAAGGAAAATAATAGTAGCTGCACCGGCTATGGATTTAAGATTCAGCCGCGGCAGGAGCTCCCCGAGATAATAAGCGGCGATTATCACAAGCGGCAACAGGGGATTCAGCACGAGCCACGGGACTTTTTCCTGGATATACGAATAAACAAAAAGATTGGCCAATGCCCAGTAGGTTAAAAAAGCAAGAAAAATATTGCCGGATTTAAGGACGCTGACAATCCCGTAAATTAACAGCGGGAAAAAGATAACGATCGATGACGGGATATACGCAGTCGGGAAAAACCTGCCCGATTGGGGATATACGCCAGAGGTATAATACATTATATCCACAAGAACCCAATATGCCAGGAAAATGGCCAGCATTTTTTCCTTTTTTTTATCGAAGCCGCCGTAATACACCATCCCGAGTATTCCAAAGACCAAAATGGGAAGTTCATACAGGGCGATTATCGGCAAATAGAAAAAGTAAGGTCCTCCGATGCGCTCTATACGGTGCATCTCATACCAGTGGGTTACAGCCTTTTCAAACGCTGCATACATTCCATGTAATTCAAGAGGCTTCCCGGTGTAATAAAGCGAAAAGGCAATAAGAAAAACAAATATGAAAAATATCGATTCAAGAACAATAGTCGGCAATTTTTTATCAAAACTTTTAATTTTTGCAATCAAGCCCTGATAACTTTTTTCCCTCATGAAAAGAAGGAACAGGAAAAAAATTATCAATGCCATTGCGATATACGCATTTTCTTTAAGAGCAGCCATTGATGCCAGTGATATTGCAGCCAAAAAGAGGTAAAAAATCCTAAAAAAAGAATATTTTTCTTCAACATACTTCTCAGCATATTTGACAGCGCATACAAGCATTAACAGTGAAAAAAACGCAATGAAAATATCTTCCCTGTAAAAACGTGAATAATAAAGAAACGAGGGCGAGAGCGCAAGAAAGAAAGCCGATAGAATCACTCCCATGTTTCCGATATACTTTCTTAACGGGATTAAAAGGAAAATCATGGCTGCTCCGAAAAGTGCAGGAAGAAGACGCGATGAATATATGCTGTCCCCCATGCGCCTGAACACCTCGGTTGTAGCATAATACATGAAAGGACCGTGGAACGAAGGGTCGTATGAATAAATGCCGTCATTGAACAGTTTATACGTGAAATAACCTACCGCGGCTTCATCGTGATGAAATACCCTCTCGTCGAGATGGTAGAGCCTAAGGATTAAGGCAATAATAACTATGAGAATAAAACCAAGATACAAAGCAAAGTTTTTTTTATTCATCACTTCATCATAGTTAAAACATATTCATAGCATTTATGGTTTTAAAAGAATAAAGAAATGTCATGCCAAAAATAAAAGTAAAGCTCTTTGCCAATTTCAGGGAATTCACCGGAACTAAAGAGCTTGAAATAGACGGCGTTACAGCCGGAGAGATTCTCGAGATTCTCTGCAAAAAGTTCCCGGGATTTGAAAAAATGCTTTTCAAAGGAAAGGATCTGCAGCCTTACGTCAATGTCTTTTTAAACGGGAGGAATGTTCTTGAGTCCGGCGGACTGGATGCAGTTATCAAAGCGGGCGATGAGATTGCGATTTTCCCTCCTGTGTCGGGTGGATGATGTTCAGGCAAAGAATGAACGCGGATGAGGCAAAAGAACTTTTTTTAAAGGCATTTGCTCCTCTTTCTGATACCGAGAACCTGCCCATCGCGGATTGCGACGACAGGATTATTGCAGAAAATATCACTGCCGGCATCGATGTGCCTCATTACCGCCGCGCTGCGATGGATGGTTTTGCGGTCAGGGCAGGCGATACGCTTGGGGCCGGAAGCAATTCCCCGGTCGTTCTCAAACTGGCTAAGTCTATAGAAAACGGGACATGTGCAAGGGTACATACAGGATCTCCGATACCGGAAGGCGCGGACGCTGTAGTGATGCTGGAAGATGCGGTTTTGCGGGGTGAAAGCGTTGAGATATTCACGCAGCTTCATCCGGGGAAGAATGTGGGGGAAACCGGAGAGGATATCCGGAAAGGGGAGGTCATTTTGAAAGAAGGTCAAAGGCTTCGTCCCTGCGATATAGCGGTTCTTGCAGCGCTGGGCATCCGGAATATTCCGGTCTTCAGGAAGCTTCTTGTGGCTATAATTCCCACAGGCGAGGAGCTCGTTTCAAGGGAAAACACTGCGCTCAGGGAAGGAGAAGTCTATGAAACCAATGGATTGATGGCTGCGCTGTATATAAGGAAATGGGGCGGCGCTCCGAGACTGCTTGAGATAGTGGAAGATAATCCTGAAAAGATAAAAGATGCGATTTTATCCAATCTTGATGCGGATATGATTATCACAAGCGGCGGAACGTCAGTGGGAAAACGTGATTATGTTCCAGGCGTAGTCGGCTCCATGGGAATGTTGCTTGTCCACGGCGTAGGCATAAGTCCGGGAAAGCCTACGGCGCTTGGTATTATAAACGGCAAACCCGTAGTATGCATGCCCGGTTACCCGGTCGCAGGCATCGTGGCGCTTTACTTTTTTGCAAGGGCGGCGCTCAGGAAGCTGGGGCATATACCAGATGAGCCGGACAGGAAAGTTAGTGCGGTATTGTCCGGGAAAATTCCCGGAAGAACCGGCTATAAAACATTCGCCCGCGTCAAATTAGAGAACGGCAGGGCTGTTCCACTTGCAGTTTCCGGCGCTGGGATATTAAGCTCTGTTTCGAAAGCCGACGGGTTTGTGATTATACCTGAGAATATGGAGGGTTATGACAAAGGCGAAGATGTTGAAGTAGTGTTGATTGAATAATACCTCATCATTTTTTTAACTGGTAAATTATAACATCCTTATTTTCGAATATTTTATCGAAATATTTGAACTCTGCACCGCTGTTGAATTTATACGCCATAGAAGGTTCATAGAATCTCTGATCAAAAACCTCGGATGATCCAATACCTGATAAGCTCTGAAAGTTAATGTCGGGATTTGCCGCCATTACCATAACACTAAAAATACCACGCATTCTTTCTTTGGGCATGTACACTAAAACGGCTCCGTATTTCTCGGCAATGCTTTTTGCAACATCTTCGGAATCTGTAGTGAAAAATCTGGAGACGTCTGCCACTTTCTCATCCGGCTCGAATTTATCATACATGGACGCCGGTCTTGCGATTGTCAGCTTGATAGCTTCTGAGGCGTATCTGATAACAGGCTCTTTACCTGCAGCTTTGATTTCCAATTCAAAATCCCACCATGATATAGCTTTCACTCTGCCTTCTTTACTCCTTAAGAATTGTATAGCTTCATAGGTGTCTTTTGAAATAGGGTGTCCTGTAGTATCGCCTGCCGAATCGAGATAATATGGATTACCCCATGACCAGAAAGCATCTGGTTCGACTTTGTATAGCTTGTATCCCTCGCTTTTTCCAGATTCTTCGATCAGCATTGCGTCTTTTTGTTTGTTCAAATACAGGTAACAAACTCCAAGAGATGCAAACACGATAATAATGATCAGCAAGGTTGCGCCGTAGAAGCCGGTTTTCTTTTCCCCCACAGGTTTGCTGAAAAAAGTCAGGATGCTGGGAATGCCCAAAATAAGTGTGAAAAGTATCAGTGATACGAGCCCGAAACCGTAGTTGATATAGAGCTTATCGAGAAACACTGTATAGACAAACTCCTGGGAGACCAGAAACTGGCTCAGATAAAGGAAAAATCCGATCAGTAAGGCGATATTCACCAGCGCCAGTATCCTGTGGATGTTGGCGGATTTTATAAAATTAAAGAAAATCAAGAGCGAAGTCAGTCCAACCATCAGTAATAGCCCGGAAGATACAATATTAATGTCCAGTATCCACCATGGGAATATCTGCGGCCTTACCAGTATTGATAGTGCAGTAATTACCAGCCAGACACCGAACACCAGATGCAGGGCACCGAGAAATCCCCTGAATCCCATGCCTTTTATTTTGTCTATATACTTTCCTTCATACGATACCATATATACCTCCTCCTTTTTGTTTACAAATGCAGCATTCGGGCACCAGCCCATTGTTTTTTTGATGGATTCTAAATTGAGACAGTTAGGTATTTTGAATTTAACGGTATTCATATTCTTATTTCCTCCAATTTCAGTCTCATTGCCTCAATTTCTGCCGCTACGAGGTAACAAATCCAATCTCATAATACACTTCATTCACTTTGATTACCCTCGAACCTTTTTGATCGAGATAATCATCAGTTCGTTTCCATTCATCAGGCTTTACTTTCACGTCACTTTGGCTTTTTATAGCTTCTTTAAGCGCTGGATATTGGTTTAATTCTTCATCGGTTATAATAACGAATTTATCGGGTGCAGCTTGCAATCTGTGAGCGTTTATCCATTTATCATTAACCTCTTCATATGCGCCCCATGCGAAAAAAGCAACTGATATCAGGAACATTGCTGCAAAAGAGAGTGCAAATGCTTTCAAAATAAAACCAAACGAACGTTCTTTGGAAACAATCAAACTGGCTGCCAGCAGGATGACGTAGGTAAACAACATAAAAGATACTGCTTCTGGTCCGTGTATACCAATACCATATGTTTCGCTTAAAATCCCAAGCAGGAATCCGCTTATGTAAAATGAAAGGATACCAATGACTAAGAATGGAATATACTTCAGTTCCATACCTCTTATTTTGTCTATATACTTTCCTTCATACGATACCATATATATTTCCTCCTTTTTATTCACAAATGCAGCATTCGGGCACCAGCCCAGCCATAATCTTAATTTTTGAAATGCATTCATACAGTTTCTCCCTTTATTTGATCAATATATCAAGCCCTATCCATACCGCTACCCCTATAACCACCGAAATCGCTATGATTGCCACCCATATCAGAAAGCTCTTCCTGTCCATTCTATATAGGTGATCAGGTTCCTCAAAACCTGCCCTCTTTGCTAAAACTACGAATACCAACAAAGATGCTCCGAAAGCCAGCATGCCTTTCAGCAGAGGCATCAGCGGCATTTGCAGGGCATAATATCGAATAAGGATAAAGGCGGATGCTACTGCAAAGAATAATATCATCTTAATACCGGTGGGGCGATTAAGCTCGAAAATTTTTCCGAGTTTTGAGGCTGTGAACAGGAGTATAAGGAACCATGCCTTGTGCAGCACAGGGTACTGGAGGGATAAAGAAATATATAAGGCATAAATTGCAGCAAGAATGGCCAATTCTCTTACAGGTTTGATATTTTCAAAGCGATATGTGAAGAAACCCTGTATAGTCTTCCGGTACCAGACCATGATTATGAAAAAGACGAAGGTTGCAATTGGTGCAAGGAAAAAAGTGTCAGTCAGTTCTGTTTTGATATAACCATAAGAAATCAGCATCCCGATGCTAATAAATGCATAGAAGAAAACAGCAATCGACCGCAGCAGTTCTTCCTTAACGATGTAATCCCATTCGAATAACGAACCGAATAACTTCCCAGATGCATCGCCCCCGCCTTCTGGTATATTGGCATAACCTTCCACAGAAGAAGGCTTGTTGATTTTTGTATCCGCAACAGGACACCAGCCCATCAATCTTTTTACCTTATCCACTATATACACAAACAATTCAATCACCGGACTCCTTTTGTTTCTGGGCACTCCTCAACCAGTAATGCCTCAACAAGGTTCCTAACAATAAACCACTAGCAATTCCGAAAGATAATATCCAGTTAATTCTCCCGAAAACGAAGTGGCCAATAATCATAGTAACAATAAATACAGTAACTACAACCAGAATCCCCTGCTTAATTAGATTCATTTACTGCCACCTGCTTCAATGTCAATCGCGTAAAAAGATGTTTTTTCCACTATCAGGGTCTTCCTGTTTTTCCGCTCCCAGTAAACCACCTCAAGGTACTGTGTCCAGGCAAATAAAAATAAACCTGAGAGAAAGGCATAATACCCGCTGATGCGTATCCCAGTTTTCACCAGCAAAAAGACAATTACAAAAGTAACTACAGCTATTAATCCGAATGTTATGAGGTAGTTAATTAACTTCTTTCTTCTGGTAACTTTCAGCTTCCTGAACTCTCCTGCGGCAGCTTTATTGAGCCTGCGCCATTCGGCTATTCCAGTCCCTATACTGAAGAAAGCCCCTGTGATTAAGCCAGACAAGAAAAGGTTCATATTATCCTTACCACCTAAAGTAAAAAAGTTGATTGCTAACAGCGTTAAAATAAATGAGTTCAATAAAACCCTGTTGCGCCATTTGTTCCACCATCTTGCAGTAGTATGAGTTAATTCCCCGCTGCTATCAGGCGCATTTACCATTATGTCATCAAACTGAACGGTCTTTCTTGTTTCTATCGTGCTCGCATTTGGGCACCATCCCATCATTTTTCTAATATTCTCAATAAACACAGTCATTTCTTCCTCCTTTCTCAACCCGACTTACCGGGAACAATATCTTTTAATTTCAAAAAGTCGTTTTCATTGCGGGGATAAAGTACTATGTCTCTTCTGCCTGCATGTATTCTTATCATCCTGGGGTATTTGGATATATGAATACTGGCATAGAATACGAAGATAAATAAGAATATTGCAATAATAGACATTTTTTTCATGATTGGGTTTTGCATCGTAACTGCATTAAAGATTAATAGAATAAAAAACAATATCAATGGAACCAGGCTTCGAAGCTTATGCTTATTTGCGTAGTTTTCAAATATTTCTATGCTTTTGATGCTATTTTTAGGAATTACGATATCACCTAAAATCGGCGTTGTGATCCTTAATGTTTCACTGCCAACAGATAATTTTGTATGAAAGAATAAGAAAAGCAATGCAATCAAGATAAATGAGGAAGGGAATAAGTAGCTATATGTGCCTATCCATGCACTTACGGATAAAATTAAAACTATAAAACCACAAAAAATAGCCCAGATTCGCCAGTCAAACATCTGCAAAGGTACATCCATACCCTTATGGATGGTATTATCATTTGCATGGGCCGTACTGCTGCAGGCATAATCTGAAATAAACTCATCTTCAGTCCTGTAAACAATTTTTTTCTGCGGGCACCAGCCCAGCCATAACCTCAATTTCGCAAAGGCATTCATCCCATTTCCTCTTTCAATTTTTTAATGAATTCTTCGGGATTCTGGGTAGTCAGTATAAGTTTTCTGAAAAACCCATTCTTTTTTTCAATCAACACCGCATTTTTACGCATGCTGATAAAGGCAAGTCTCCTTCCCCAAAGGCGCAACCCCCAACCAGCGTACCATGGGATGTCTTCTATCGTTTTCATCTCCTTGATTTCGGAAAACGGGATACTGTATTTAAAAGGAGTCATTACAGCCTCCACGCCGACGTTTGTAATCCTGAACTTGATGTTAAAAAAGCTCCACGTAATCAGAGCAGAGATTGATACCGCCAGAAGTAAAACGAATTCAGCCTGTTCAGGCGCCTTGCCAAAGACGGATATGAAGTACAAAAAAGCCAGTGAGAATAAACCTGACACCATTACCAGCTTTATCGTATTGCTGTAAGGCGCTTTTTCCTCATAGACCGTAGTCTTGTTTGCAAACACTCCGCCTCTTTTTGTTCCTGACGCATAGACATATTCCATGCCGCTCTCAACAGCAGTGTTTTTCATGCTCAACAGAGGGCACCAGCCCATCGTTTTTCGTATTATTTCTGTTACATTTATCGTCATGCCAAACTCCTCAACTTCCCAAAAAGCTCATCCGCCAGCTTCGTAGGGTCGTTGGTTTTCTCAAGCTTGAGCTTCATCTCATCAGCGAAATCCCACAGCAATTCAATGCACTGCGTATATCTGTTGCATGCGCCGCAGTCTCCCTCGTGCTCATACCACACCTGCATCCCATGCTTTGCAGATACGAAAATAATGGCGCTGGCATTAAACGGCGCCGAGTGACCGAACAGAATGCCGCGCTCCGTGTTTATCTTCTCCACCTCAATCTGGTTAGCACGAGCCATCTCAAGAAGCGTTTTTTCTATCCTGTCATCCATGGTGATAAGCGCTTTTGAGACAGCTTGCTTGGATATTTTGAATGAGCGCGCTATATTCATATTGGGAAGACCGCTGCGCCGCAGCCTCCAGAACTCAAACTGCTTGTCATTTAAAGGCAGGAACATACGTCAACATATGTATATTGACTATTTATAGATTACTGCAAATACTCTCGTTCAAATATTCGATATGCTGAGCCGCAGGTTTCACTTTCTTGGAACCGTTTCACCTCTCGTATCACATAAAATGTATCTATCGTTTCAACCGTAAGAAAACTCAGGCGCAAAAATGTGCGCTGTAAATATAGAGGTGATGAAATGAGGAAATTAATACTAAATGGAATATCTATAGCAACTGTGTACACAGGAAAAGACATCCAAAGAAGTTGTCGCAGGCTGCATGGAAGGGGATTATAAATGCTGAATGCATCGGAATTTGAGGAGAAGAAAACTTAAACAGTAGAGCGGTCATGTAGTAATTTGACTTAAGGTCGTGTATTTCGATGGTCTCAAGGAAAACTGGAACATTGGTACTGGCAGGCGCTGTGCTGGTGGTAGCAGGCGTTATCGTCACAAGCATGCTGCTTGCTACCAAGCCATCGATTATCCAGATAAACGATGGGACTTTCAAAATCCTTGAACTTCCCTACACCTATACCAGGAACGATGCATACGTTCTGGTTATCGGCTCAACGATTGCCGGCGTGATGCTCTCGTACATCCTCACAACACTGCTTGCAACAGGAAAAAGCGAGGTTAAGAGTATGATAATGGAAGAAAAATCGGTAGAAATCCCAGCCCCTGGAACTGATACAGCGACTGCTATGGAGCATGTTAATGACAGCCTGAAATTAATCGAGGCGGTCTTAACCGCACTTGAAGGTGATGAGAAAAAGCTGGTTAAAGAAGTTGCTGACCACGGCGGTGAAATGCTTCAGAATGAACTTGTGCTTTCTTTGAATTTCTCAAAAGCAAAAGTTTCAAGAATGCTGAACGATCTTGAAAAGAGAGGCATGGTAGTTAAAAAGCATTACGGGTTGACCAATAAGGTTGCTCTGGCTGACAAACTGAGGGGTGAAAAGAATGAAAAATAAGATTATAATGGGGGCGATAATAGCCATAGTTTTGCTGTCTGCGGCAGCTTTATTCTGGTATTTTAGCCCGTCAGATGTCAGTATTGTAAACGTAAATGCGCCTAAAGAACTCATAATAGGACAACTGGGTCAGATTACGGTCTTAATGCAGAATAATGCTTCAAAGGAGGTAAATGTAACTATAGACGTAAAAAATTCGTTTGTAGATGCGAAAGGCGTAAGTTTAAAAGGTGTTTACATTTTAGCGTATGAGAATTTAAGTTACACATCATCAAATGCATCAAACGCCACCGAAACATCTCAGAAAGAAATCCTACTAAAACTTGGCAGCAATAGCATAACCTACATGGTAGGATACGAAGTACCTGGGCCGCAAAAAGTCGAAGTGGATATTTATCAATATGGAAAACTCATAGATTCCAGAACAGTAGAAATCAATATTCCCACGCCAAGAATAGCAATGAATATCAGGAACCAATCAAGCATCAATGGAACTAATGAAATATACACCGTTTATGGTGATCTAGAGCTCTTCGGACAGGGCTATGCACCAGGTGTTGTAGTTAATATCTCAGTAATAAATGAATTAACAAATACCACAGTTTCAACAGTCACAAGGAGCTACTCTTTAAATAGTGAATCGAATGGATTCTTTGGACCATCTGAACCTCTTGTAACCTGGGAAACCCGTAAGTCCATCTCTGACCCGGTGACCGGGATGCTAACCACTATCGATACTGAAACATTTGCGCCTATCGTTGTTATCGAACTCGCAAAGGGCAATCCATCGGATGAAAAATATATACTGTCTCCTATAGTTGTAAAAGGCAAGGTAGGAGACAGATATAAGGTGGTTGCAACAGCAAGGTGGATGAATCAGGTGGTAAGCTCCGAAATGATGATTCCTTCACCTCCTGTCAGGGAAAAGACCCCGGAGGAAGCTATCGCAGAGGCGCAGACAAAGGTTTCATTTAAGATTCTCCAACCAGGTTATATCCCGGAAGGATACAGGATGAACACTGCGCAGACATCGGGAGCCAAGTTCCATGGCTTTTCTACAGAACTTGAACAGGCAAGCCTTTCCTATACAAAGGGAAATGAATTCCTGAACTTACAGGAACTCCTTGTTATAAAGGACGATACGGATGTATCGGGAAGTGTCTCTAAAACTCCATATAAATTCGTGGATATAAACGGAACCCAGGGGCGCTTCTTTGAGGATGCGAGCGGTACAAAATCATTGAACTGGAAAGTAGGCAGTCTTAGCCTGACCATCAGCAGTTATGCCTACAACGGGAGCGGTTTTACCGGTACCTCGCTTGGCATGGATGAGATGGTAAAGATGGCAAGGTCTGTCAAATGACCCTGCCATTGGATTTTTTGAAGAATAGATATCAAAAGCGGAAGTGTTGATACCGTCTTAGTTCATAAAATTAAAAAGGAAAGAGTGATAAAAATATGAAAGGAAGCAAAGGAATGCTATTAGGCACGTGGAGGAATGAAAAATGATTGGCGTAAGCGAGATAATATTGATTCTTTTTATCCCAGTGTTTGTTTTTGTAATAGTTCTTTGGTTTTGGATGCTGATAGATTGTCTGAAAAGGCCGGATGATACGTTCAAATTCGGCGGAAATAATGCCAAGCTCATCTGGATTCTGGTTATAATTTTTACAGGGCTTATCGGGGCGCTTATTTATTATTTCCTCATTAAAAGAACGGATTCGCATCAAGATAGGCTTATTGGCATTGCTTTACTGGCATCAGTAGTTATCGTCATAATTTTGATAGCCAGTAATTTTGTGGCAACTACAAAAACTACCGTTTCTATCGAGCCATACCCTTCAGGCAAATTACCACAATCAACTCCCTCAGTAACAATGAACGGGACAATTGAAAACATCACCATTCCATGTCCTTTTAATGTACAGTGTAATCCGCAGTATTGGTTAGATGCCGAAGATGGGAACACTTACAACCTCCATTTCAGTCCTAGTGCCAGATTACCAAACTTCGGTCAGCATATCGAAGTTATAGGAATCGAAACCAATGATACAAACTGTTATTTGAATTATTGTGAGAATAATGGAACTGTTCCTTGTAAGCTAATTCCTTGTCAACCAATTGGGATAGTTAATGTATCGAATTGGCAACCAAGATAGACTTTCATGTTTCAAAAGAAAAACCCCAGGCGCCTGGGTTTGGGATGGTTTTAAGAATTTAAACCAATACCTTTTTTTATTCCAAACCCCACTATGAGCACTCCATAGAGAGAAACCCATGCCATTTAAAATCTTAAAAAAACAGGAGCTTGTTCCCACAATCCACCTGATGGACATAAGCGCGCCCCGCATAGCAAAAAAAGCACAGCCGGGACAGTTTGTCATACTAAGGATTAATGAAACCGGAGAAAGAATACCGCTTACTATTGCGGATTTTGACAGGGGAAAAGGAACTATAACCATGATTTTCCAGGCAGTCGGGAAAACAACAACGCAATTGTCTTCCCTGAAAGCGGGTGACGAACTCCTGGATTTCATAGGGCCGCTCGGGAATCCTGCGCATATCGAAAACTTTGGAACTGTAATCCTCGTCGGGGGCGGTGTGGGTGTAGCTCCGGTTTTCCCGCAGGCGCGGGCTTTTAAAGAATCAGGGAACAAAGTTATCTCGATTATCGGGTCACGCAGCGCAAATCTTCTCCTCTGGGAGGACAGGATGAGAGAGGTTAGCGATGAGCTGTATATCACCACCGATGACGGTACAAAAGGCCATCACGGCTTTGTGACCGATATTGTGAAAAAAATTCTTGAAAATGGCACGAAAATTGACAGGGTTGTTGCCATCGGTCCGCCTGTAATGATGCGGGCTGTTGCGGGCGTTACAAGACCTTTCAATGTAAAAACAATAGTGAGCCTGAACTCCATCATGGTGGACGGGACAGGAATGTGCGGGGCATGCAGGGTGCTTGTGGGCAACGAGACAAAGTTCGCCTGCGTGGACGGACCTGAATTTGATGCCCATCTTGTGGATTTCACACTGCTGATGAACCGGCTTGCCATGTACCAGCCCGAAGAGAGGCAGGCATTTGAAAAATACAAATGCGAACGTGAGGGATGCACATGTTTGATGAACCCGTCGAAAAAGGTGGATTAACAATGGGTTCATCAAAGCTAGAGCGCCAGAAAATGCCTGAGCAGGAGCCGAAGATTCGCCGCGCCAATTTCAATGAGGTTGCGCTTGGTTTCACAGCCGAGCAGGCTGTGGAGGAGGCAAAACGGTGCCTCCATTGCAAGAAACCCAAATGCATGGAAGGATGCCCGGTTGAAGTGAAAATTCCCTCTTTCTTAAAATACGTGGCAGATGGCGATTTTGAAAGCGCCATAAAAGAAATAAAAGCAGATAATGCACTCCCTGCCGTATGCGGTCGCGTGTGCCCTCAGGAAACGCAGTGCGAGCAGGCATGTATATTGGGCAAAAAGGGAGCGTCAGTCTCGATAGGCAGGCTTGAGCGCTTTGTGGCTGATTTGGAACGAAATAAAGGCGTTGAAGTTCCCTCAGTGCAGGAACCAACGGGAAAGAAGGTTGCAGTGGTCGGCTCAGGACCTGCAGGACTTACAGCCGCGGCAGACCTTGCAAAAATTGGTCATTCGGTGACGATTTTTGAAGCGCTTCATGAAGCCGGGGGCGTTCTTACATACGGCATCCCGGAATTCCGGCTTCCCAAAGAGATTGTGAATGCTGAAGTTGAATACGTGACGAAACTTGGCGTTACGATTCTTCTTGATTCTGTGATAGGCAAGATTGATACAGTGGATGGGCTGCTTGGCGACTTCGATGCCGTCTTCCTTGGCACTGGCGCCGGACTGCCGATGTTCCTGGATATCGATGGCGAGAACTTAAACGGGGTGTATTCTGCAAACGAGTTCCTGACGCGCGTGAATCTCATGAAATCCTATAAATTCCCTGAGTATGATACACCCGTAAAGAAGGGAAAACACGTTGTTGTGGTGGGCGGCGGGAATGTTGCCATGGACTCGGCAAGATGTGCCCTGCGCCTTGGCGCGGATGAGGTCACAATCGTTTACAGGCGCGGGGAGGAAGAAATGCCGGCACGGGCTGAAGAGATAGAGCATGCAAAGGAAGAAGGCATCAAGTTCCGGCTTCTCACAAACCCTGTACGGATAATAGGCGACGGCAAAAACTGGGTCACTCATATCGAATGCATAAACATGTACCTGTGTGAGCCCGACGAATCAGGCAGATGTAAGCCCATGCCACTGGCGGGGTCTGAGCATAAAATCGAAGCAGATGTTGTGATAATCGCTATCGGGACATCGCCCAACCCTCTTGTGCCGCGAACTACAGAGGGCCTTGAGATGACAAAACACGGAACGATTATAGCGAAAGAGAACGGTTCGACTACTAAAAATGGAGTTTACGCAGGCGGGGATGCGGTAACAGGCTCTGCGACGGTAATCAGCGCTATGGGTGCAGGAAAAATAGCTGCGCGTGCAATAGATGAGTACTTGAAGTCGAAATAACCTGCATAAACTTAAAACGGGCAAAGAACAATACATGAGTTGAGAGGTGAATGATGTCAAGGATTTTAGAGGAGATTATTAACAATCCGGGGCTTCTTTCGGACTTAAAAAATAAGCCGGCGCATAATCTGATTAAGATCCAGACAATAACCGGTTCAACATATCTGGGATATATAAAAGATTGTGATGAAGAAGGCATCTGGTTTGAACCGTTGCAGGAGGATTTTCACCCGGCTTATATTTTCAAAAATGATATTAAAAAAATCATCGTGCCAACCAATCCTGACGAAGAAAAAGAGATACTGAAAAGGCAAACATCGTGGTTCAAAAAAGAATGAATTATATCGCCTTCAATCGTATCGATCGTATCGTTAACCTAATATCATATCTCAAGTATAGGATACCGTGAAAAAGTGTTATTGTACAAGCTGGAGTAGCAGTTATGAAATACCCACCCACTAACCTCATACAGGCAGCCGGTCTTGCGGATGCATGGGCGCAGACTGTGAATTTTGTAATGAAAAACGGTATGGAGATAAAGACAGAGTACGGGCCGTTGTCAAAAGATATATGTTCTGTCATCGAAATCCGCGAACCCTATGCGGAGCCGATGCTGCATCCCCAGTTCCCGACAAAGGAGCTGCATGTAAAAGAGTATTTGAAGCAGTGGGAACGGGGTTACGACTGGAAAAAACAGGGATTTGAATATAATTACATGGACAGGCTGATAAATTATCCCTCGCGCGGAATGGATGTTG
The DNA here is from genome assembly GCA_049303315.1 of Candidatus Methanoperedens sp. Lineage (GTDB taxonomy): Archaea > Halobacteriota > Methanosarcinia > Methanosarcinales > Methanoperedenaceae > Methanoperedens. The sequence continues at coordinate 33,830 of JBAQMZ010000050.1, read as the reverse complement.
CGAAGCAAAATCCACGCATTGCGGAGCAATGCGTGTATACGACGTCAACTGGCGAAACGGTTGTTGACCAGCTAAAAGCGATAAAAGACCTCCTTCCGCAGGGCGTCTCGCGCCGCCGGCAGGCAATCACATGGATACCCGAGCGCGACCTTTTCGTAAAGGAAGACCAGCCGTGTTTGCAGAGGCTTTGGGTCAGGGCTATTGGTGATGGTAATGCCGAGATGCACTGCATGTGGCGCTCGCGCGACCTTTACGCTGCGTGGAACAGCAACATGGTGGGTCTGCTCACGATGATAAAACGGGAAGTTCTTGAACCAAATAATTTGAAACTTGTCAAAGTAGTGGATTTCTGTAACTCGCTGCACATCTATGAGGCCGACTGGGAAGATGCATCGAAAGTGAAGCTTCTGCCCAAAAGCCCGCAGATGATGCGGTATTAATTTTAAAACTCTTTTCAATCCCTTTGGGACTTCGTATATTCTTCCTTGAATTTTGTAATCTGGTCGCAGTTCCCGATAACAGCCAGCGTCATCCCCTCTTTAATTACAATCGAAGGATCTATATCCGTTGTGGTCTTTCCATCTTCTTCAATCCCGATAATGGTACATCCTATACGGGAACGAATGCATGTATCAGAGATTCTCATACCGGCAAGGGGCGAATCTTTTGTAACATAGTATCGTTCTATTTCCAGCCCTTCAAACATCATTATGGTCTCTTCGATTTCATGACCAAGAATTATGCGGGCGAGCATCTGCGCAGCCACTATCGAAAGAGAAGCCACATAATCCGCACCCGCCCTGTAAATCTTGTCAATGGACTTTGTAGCATTCGCCCTTGCAATGATTATACAATGCGGATTCAAAGTCCTTGCTATGAGAGAAGTGAAAATAATATCGGTGTCGTTATTCAGGACGATAATGACTGAAGTGGCGTTCTTGAGGTCGGCGCGCTTCAGGACTTCTTCATTGGTTGCGTCACCGACCACGTATTTGAAATTTTTATCCTTGAATTTTGCTTCATTTTTATCAACTACGACGAAACTCACAAGGGCTTTTTCAAGAACCCTGGCTATACTCATGCCCACATCCCCGTACCCGATGAGAATAAAATGTTTTTTCAAGGCATCACCGCGTCATTTTTTTTAGTGCTTCAAGCTGTATCTCCGTACCGACTGCAAGAAGTATGGAATTCTCTTTTATCGCATCCTCTGGCTGCGGATTCAATGATAATATGCCGCCTGTCCAGAGCCCCACTATATTTGCGCCGGTCTGTGCGCGTATCCGTGCTTCTTTTAGTTTTTTCCCGATTAGAGCGCTTCTGGGATAAATGGGAAGTTCCACAATACTCAGGTTTTCAAAGAATTTCGTTGCTCCGGCAAGATGGTCTGTGAGCGGGTCGATGGCTTTTCTTCCGATGTATGTCCCGAATAATGTTTTCGGGGAAATTACCTGGTCAGAGCCAGCATATTTCAGGTACTCAGACCTTGCTATGTTTTCAACAAGAGCTATTACTTTGATATTGCAAAGCTCCTTGGCTGTCAGGATTATGCTTGCATTCTTTTCATCACTCTGGTTGGCTATCAGCATCTTCGCAGATATGATATTGGAATTTGACAACACGTTTTCGTCTGCCGCATCACCGTGAACGCATATTATTTTCCTTTTGATCAACTGCGCAACGTTCTTTTCATTTTCATCAATTACAGCAAAAGGAATCCCGTACTCGTCAAGTTCAATGATAAGGGTTTCAACGAGCTGGTTGTAGCCGCATATTATAATGTGGTCTTTCAAAACAGCCGGCACTTTCGCTGGCAGCTCTTTCTTGATAGTTTGTTCAAGCCAGGGAGTGACCACCAGGGGGAAAAGCATGGCGAATATCATTATTACGCCTGAGAGCGCAACAACGATGCTGAACAGGTGTCCCATGGAGGAACTGAAATAAATATCGCCATACCCCACTGTTGTCATGCTCACTATAACCCAGTAAATTGCGGTTATGAAATCGTAATTCCTGTTCTCGTATGTGCGCATCAGGTACTGGAAAACCATGCCGTATGTTAAAACAAGAAATGTAAAAATGGAAACATAAGCAATAACAGATTTACTTATTCGAAGCTTAAACATTCAATTACTATTATTGTATTGATGAGTTAATAATATTAACTGGATGGGGTTAATCCTGTTGCCGTTTAACAACGAAACTCATATGGGCTTTGAATCTTTTAAATTTTAGTTATTGTTAGGGGTTTGTGCGGTTTCAACAACGAACTTGTACGAACTGATACGAACTCTTATTCACATTTAACGTTGAATCCATATTAGTTCGTTTTAAATTAAATCTATTGTGATAACAGCAATAAACTTAAAATAAGAATATACAAATATAAGATTATCTTAAAATAAGGTGATCAAGTTGAGCGAACAGGTTCTATTCGGAAAGGTAACAAAAGCCGGAACAATAACTCTGCCTAAAAAATTAAGAACGAAATACCATATTAATGTCGGCGATATTGTAAAATATGCTGATACGAATAAAGGGATAGAGATTGTTCCTGCTGAACTTACGAGCATCCCCACAAGAATAAAAGAGATATGGGACGAAGCCGACAGGAAAAAAATCAGCGTTTCTGAAATAGTGGAAAAAGTAAGAAAAGTACGGTCAAAAGTATATAATGAAGAATACGGGACTTAAGTTTTTTGTAGATACGACTGTCGCTGTTTCTGCGTTAACAGGAAGAAATGATGATGCGTGGGTGCTGCTTGAGAGCGGAAGGCGTGGGCTTGTTTTGCTTTTTGTAAATGAATTTGTCATAAAAGAGATACGGAGGACATTAAGGGAATTCCGCTTTTCACAAGAAAAAATAAATTATGGAATTGGTTATGTTATGGGATGCTGCAAAGTCCGGAAGAATGTTCCGAAAAGCGCGTTTTTGAAATATAACATCAGGGATAAGAACGATAGACCTATCATAGCAGGCGCGGCGCATGAATCGGCTTTTCTTGTAACTGAGGATGCTGTGCTTGTGGAAGATGCCAGGAAATATATCGAGTGCGGAACACCCGGAGATGCTTTGAAAAAATTAAGTTAATGCGGATTTGTTGTTGATTTTTCGGTTTGTGTTGCCGCTCCGGTGTAGCGATATTAACAGCGAACTTGTACGAACTCGTACGGTTCGTATCAGTTGTTGTTAATAATAAACTAATTCCTCATGCTCGTAATCGGACTCGGCATCCTCCCGCCGCGCAATATGAAATCGTGTGAACTGAATTTGCTCACATCCATCACGTATGTCTCTCCGAGAAGCCCCCCGAAATTCACATAATCACCTGCTTTTTTCCCCGGGACAGGAATGAGCCGCACGCCGGTTGTCTTCCCGTTCACCACGCCTATTGAAAGCTCATCCGCAATAATAGCAGAAATGGTTTCAGCAGGCGTATCCCCTGGAATTGCTACCATATCAAGCCCCACAGAACATACTGCGGTCAGGGCTTCAAGTTTTTCTATCGAAAGCGCGCCCGCCTTCACTGCGGCGTTCATGCCCGAATCCTCACTCACCGGGATGAAAGTGCCGCTCAGTCCACCAACGTTCCCCGATGCCATGGCGCCGCCTTTCTTTACAGCGTCGATAAGCAGCGCAAGCGCGGCGGTGCTGCCCGGCGCGCCCATTTTCTCAACGCCCATCATTTCAACAATGCCCGCTACCGAATCCCCGACTTTCGTGGTTGATGCAAGCGAGATGTCCACTATCCCGAAAGGCACGTTCATATTCGAGGCAAGTTCCCTTCCAATCAACTCGCCTGCTCTTGTTATCTTGAACGCCGTGCGCTTGATGACCTCGGAAAGCGCAGTCAGGTCGCAGTCTTTGTTCTTCTCAACCACGCTTCTCACAACACCCGGGCCGCTTATGCCTATATTCAACGAAAAATCCGGCTCCCCGATGCCGTGAAAAGCTCCTGCCATGAATGGATTGTCCTCAGGGGCGTTTGAAAATACCGCAAATTTCGTGCATCCGATTCCGTTCTCTGTCCGGTTTGAAATTTCCTTGAGGGTTTTTCCAAGTTTGATCACTGCGTCCATGTTCATCCCGGATACTGTTGAAGCGACGTTCAGGAAAGCGCATACCCTCTCGGTATCTGAGAGCACTTCAGGAAGCGAATCGATGAGCTTTGCGTCCGCCCTTGTCATCCCTTTCTGTACAAGCGCGCCATAGCCGCCAATGAAGTCAATGCCTGCATCCTTAGCAGCCTTATCAAGCGTCTTTGCTATCTGGATGGGCGCATCTTCTTCGGCGCTTGCTTCAATTATGAGTGAAACAGGTGTAACTGAAATCCTTTTATTGATTATCGGGATACCGTATTTCTCTTCAAGATTCCCGGCTTCACAGACAAGTTTTTTTCCATAATCAGTGACGCGGTTGTATACATTTGACTTAAATATTTCAATGTCTGAATGAATACAATCTTTCAGGTTTATTCCAAGTGTAGCGGTTCTTATATCAAAATTATGATAAAGGGTCATCCTGACCGTTTCCATGACCTCTTCGATAGAATATTCCATGACTTACACCCGGTGCATCGCTTTGAAGATATCCTCATGCTGGACCTGGATAGATAAGCCCATTTCCTTCTCTATTATGGAAAGCTCTTTTTTTAATTCAGGTATTGTCATCGCAGAGTCCGACATATCGGCAAGCATGGTCATCACAAAATAGCCCTCCATGACTTTCTGGTTCAGGTCTTCGATATTGATATTGTGTTTGTAAACAGCGTTTGAGATTCTGGCGATTATTCCTTTCTGGTCTTTACCGATGACGGTTATGAATACGAGGTATTTGGGCATTGAGATTCTCCGATTTCCATCCAATATCTCGGCAGGATGGTTTAAATATTGTTATACATGGCGCTCATCGGATAAAAAAATTCTTTTGATGGAAAAGTTTAAACCTACGCAAGTATTCATAAACTAGATTTATTGGTACGAAGGACGTGAAAATTACTTAAATGTGGAAAGTCGAAGACGCAATAGAACTCTATGGCATTGAGCGGTGGGGTAACGGATTTTTTTCTTTTAATAAAAATGGTAATTTAATCGTCAAACCAACTAAAAATGATACACAGATTATCGACCTGAAAAATGTCGTGGATAATCTCACCTCCAAAAAAATAGAGTTCCCTGTATTATTCAGGTTCCCGCAGATACTTGAAGCCCAGATAAAAGCCTTAAACGGCGCGTTCTCCAATTCGATTTCCGAGTACAAATACAACAGCACTTACCAGGGTATATTCCCCATGAAGGTGAACCAGCGAAAAGAGGTAATAGAGGAAATCGTAAAATCCGGGAAAAAATACAATATGGGACTGGAAGCGGGGACAAAAGCGGAACTGCTGGCTGCCCTGTCATTCGATTTAAGCCCTGATGCGCTCCTTATCTGCAATGGTTTCAAGGACGATGAATACCTGAGACTTGCATTGAACACAATAAAGCTGGGGAACAAAGTCGTAATCGTAATTGATGAATTCAGCGAGACAAAACGGCTGCTTGAGATTTCAAAACAGATGGGAGTAAAACCGCTGATAGGCATAAGGGTGAAATTGTACTCAAAAGGAAGCGGGAAATGGGTCGAATCCGGCGGGGAATCTGCAAAGTTCGGTCTTACTACAACTGAAATACTTGAATGCATAAAAATTATCGCCGAATACAATATGCTTGACCAGTTGCAGTTGCTTCATTTCCATATCGGCTCCCAGATAACCGAGATAAGAAGAATCCAGAAAGCCGTCAAAGAAGCTGCAAGGGTGTACGCGAAAATTAAAGTCAAGCACATCAACATCAAATATTTCAATATTGGCGGCGGCCTTGGGCTTGATTATGACGGCAGCAAGACATCATCTGACGCCAGCGCCAATTACTCTATCCAGGAATATGCCAACAACGTGGTCTATTCTTTAAAAGAGGTATGTGACGAGGAGAATGTCTCCCACCCGATAATTTTATCTGAAAGCGGAAGGGCGATTTCTGCGTATCATTCCGTGCTGGTTATCAATATCAAAGGCAGCAAGAACGGCAACCTCAACAGGCAGGTGGAGCTGCGCGGTAATGAACCTCATATAATAAAAGAACTTTACGATGGGTCAAAAGAAATAAACATCAAAAACTATGAGGAGTATTACCATGACGCACTGCTTCATCGTGAAGAACTTCTTTCATTATTCAATCTCGGCGAACTTGAACTTGAGGATAAGTCCGAAGGGGAGATTCTTTTCTGGCAGATATGTGAAAAAGCCGCGGCATTTGCCAAGGAAACCCAGAACAAATCCGACGATTTTGAAGACCTGAATAAACTATTGTCAAAAAAATACATCGGCAATTTCTCGGTTTTCCAGTCTGTTCCGGATTTCTGGGCAATAAAGCAATTGTTCCCGGTGGTTCCGATAAGCCGCGCCAATGAGAAACCAACCCAGTACGGAACTATCGTGGATATCACATGCGATTCGGACGGGGAGATTGATAAATTCGTGGACCTGAAGGATGTTAAAGAAGTCCTTGAATTGCATGAGCTTAACAACGGCTCTTACTATCTCGCTGTCCTGATGATTGGCGCGTACCAGGATACCATAGGGGATTATCATAATTTATTCGGGGCTGCAAACGAGGCGCATATAATAATAGATGACAGCGGCGAATGGCACATTAAACAAATCGTTAATGGCGACAGGATTTGTGATGTCCTTGGGTATGTCAAATATAATAATAGTTATCTTCTTGAAGCGTTTGAATCGGAAGTGAACCAGGCATTGCGGGAGAATGGTTTGTCAAAGGCGGATGCTGATGATATATTGAATAATTATAAAAATGTCATGAACAGGTACACGTACCTGGATTTATAATTGCTGGGTTTTTAAACTTTTTTCACATTGGCGGACATGCAGGCGGGGCAGCGAATCCTTTTTCCTAATGCTTTGAATTTATTCTTGCATTCGTTGCAATAATATTCTGCTGCGCCCAGTTCTCCGGATTCGATGTCAACGGTAGTAGAAGAATCTACAAGACACATAATTTCACCTTGATTTTAAGAATGGTTTTGGCGCTAATAAGGCTTGTGGGGAGGAAAATATTATGAATCAGTAAACTATTTTATCATCTTCCGCATTATTGGACTTCTGTGCGATGGCACAAAAATGGCAGATACCGAAATAATCAGGAAATGAATTGTATGGGTGGAATCAGTCCGGGCGAAATCTACAACGAGCTTGCAAAAATAAGAGAAGAGATTAAAAACATCAAAACGCAAATTCATTCCGTCGAGGATAGATTAGATATTTATTCAGAATTTGTGGAAACACAGGTAAAACCTGCAGTTGGAAAAATTACCGTCAAACCTGAAAAACAAGAGGAAGAATATCTTAAAGAGGAGCAAGGACTGGAATTAGAAGAGGAAAAAGAACCCGGATTTGAAGGGGAGAAAGAACCCTTTTTTAAGGTGGAAAAAATTGGTTTTGAAGAGAACATCGGTAAAAAATGGTTCAGCCGCATCGGGATAATCTCGATATTCATCGGAATGGTCTTATTCCTCAAATATCTTTATGACCGGCATCTTATGAGCCCTGTGGAAAAGGTTGGTTTAGGTATCTTTGTAGGGCTCGTTATGCTGGTTGCAGGGGGATTCCTCAATAATAAAAAGTATGAGAAAAAATATGAGTATCTCTCAAGAACCCTCACAGGCGGAGGGTTTGCTGTATTATACCTGATTATATACACCGCTTATAACCCGTACAGGCTGATACCAGCAGATATTGACATGATATTGCTTGGCTTGATCATTGTTTTTGCGGTATTTCTCTCATTGAGGTATAGCTCAATGGTCATAGCATCGGAAGCATTCTTCCTGGGTTATATTATTTCATTCCTGAGCAACATAAGCGAATATACCCTCGTTTATGCCACTCTGCTCACAGGCGGGCTTGTGATTATAGTCCAGCGAAAGGGGTGGATAAATATGGCAATTGGCGGACTGGTAGCTGTTTATGTCACCCATATTTCGTGGCTTTATGACAACAACCTCCAGCAAGATTTCGCAATAAATGCTTTGTTTTTATCAATCTATTTCATAATATTTACAGCACTGGCATACACCATCCGGAAACCATCTGAGGAAGCAGCTTCACTGGAAAATTTCCAGTCCGTTTTATTCAAGATACCCGAATCCTATCATGGCATATTGATAGTGGCTCTTAATGCCATATTTTCTTATGGGTTATTTTATTCGGTTATTAATGCGAATTATAAGATATACGCAGGCCTTTTCACAATGATAGTGGCAGGTGTTTATCTATGCCTGGCTTATGCTGCCCTGAATAAGAATGCAAAAGAGCTGTTCGCTATTTACCTGACATTGTGTACGACATTCATTACTATAGCAATACCAGTGCAATTCAACTACCAGTGGATTACCTTTGCATGGGCTATAGAAGGATTTGTCCTGCTGATAATGGGTTTCCGATATAATGCACTCGGGCTCAGGGTTTTCGGCAACATCGTTGGAATAATTGCCCTTGTCAAGACGCTCTTTATAGATACAGGATTGGAAGCATTTGACATTGATAATATCTTAAGTACAAGGGTTTTTACTTTCTTGGTAACAATAATAACATTTTATGCCAGTTCTGCCATGTACTTTAAAAACAAGGATAAACCTGAATATGAAAGCAAATTCTGGGAATATTACCTTATCGGCGGGGTGCTTCTCACTACATTGATACTTGCGCTTGAGTTAGATGATGGGTGGATCACTATTGCATGGTCTATAGAGGGGTTCATACTGTTGCTTTTAGGTTTCCGTTACAATGAATGCATCCGAGTATTAGCCAACATCGTCGGGATAATAGTTTTTGCCAAGATTCTCTTTATAGATACCGGATTAAGAGGATTCGATATTGATAATCTCTTTAGAAGCACAAGGTTTTTTGCGTTCCTGATACCGATAATAATTTTTTATGCCAGTTCCATCCTGTACTTTAAGAACAGGGACAAACTGGAATATGAAAACAAATTCTGGGAATATTATCTTATCGGCGGAGTTCTTCTCACTACATTGATACTTGCACTTGAGTTGAAAGGCGGATTGATATCGGCAGCGTGGGCTATAGAGGCTATAGCGATATTGATAGCCGGATTCAGGTATGAATCAAGCATTGTAAGGAAAGCAGGAATAGGATTGTTGTTATTGACCATAGTCAAGGTTTTTATTTTCGACCTCGCAGGGCTGGAAACATTATACCGGATTATGTCTTTCATGGTACTGGGTGCGATACTCATGGGTGCATCCTTTTTATACAGCAAATATAAAGACATGCTATAGGAAGAAACATGAAGGCGGATGGCTCATGATTAACCGCTGGCAAAGGTGAGTGAGAGTCTGCAAACTTTTTTATCCTCAAAGCATATTATGCGTGCATGGTGGTCATGAAATGCCTGACATCGAAATAAAACGCGGCTATGAAGTCCTGCCTGACAACAATGTCAGGTTCGGGGTCAGGGTAATCAATAACAGTGACTCTGCTATTTCTGATGTCGAGGTTATACTGGATTATACGGAATCTCTTTTTGAGATTGAAGGCGATAAGATACAGAAGCTCGGCAATATCCCGCCAACTGTACCGCGAACAGCGAAATTCATACTGAAACCACTTGGCTGCATCCATAAAGAAGAAATCGGCGCAACGGTGCGTTACAAAGACCACCAGTGGAAGAAGCATGTGGAACAGATGCGCCCCAAGGAGGTGCATTGCGTCTGTCCTTTCCTGAAAGAGAAACCGATTACGAGGGCTGATTTTCTCAGGCTGTCAAACTCAGGGTATCTGGAAGAGCGCGGGGTGAATTTTGAGGGAGTAAGCGTAGCAAAGCTCGTGGATTTTATTGCTCATACATGCAAGAACAGGCTTTATAAGGTGGATGAATTTCCTATCGAGAATGGAAAAATACTCTATCTTGCAGGTGATGCGGTTGGAGAGAAAGCATATTATCTGTTAACTGCTGTGGTAAAGGAATACGAAGGGTTGACGCAGGTTCTGCTGCGTGCAGGCTCGGATAAAAGCCATGGCTTGAGTGGTTTCTTGAATGAAACTCTTGATAATCTCCGTCATCTTGTCGTAAGTGCCAGTGCGCGGGAGATTGGGATAATCAAGAAGGAGCAGGTTATCAATATCATTGATTCTGTGGTGCAGAGGTCAACTATTTCTATGGAGGAAGGTGCACCGTCGGTTAAAATCAGAGATAGCATGGTGCAGCGCACTGATATTAAAGGGGATGTGGAAAAAAAGAGAGGGGAAGAGGAGAGGCTAAGAAAGGAAAGGGAAGAGCAAGAGCGTTTGCGCAGGCAGAGAGAACAGGAAGAGAGAGCGCTGGGAGAGAAGAAAGCGCGAGAAGATGCAGAAAGAAGGGAAAGCGAACGCCTGAAAGCGAGGCAGGAAGAAGAGCGCATAGCAAAGGAAAGAGAAAAGTTAAGTGTGACTGAAAAGAAGGAAGGGATTTCACAGATAAAATTTTTTGCCGTGGCGCTGGTGCTGGGTGTGGTGCTGATTGGATATTGGGTGCTGGCGCCGGGTGTGACGAAATCAACGCCTTTTCCCTTCCCCGACCCTCCAGCCGGCCAGAAGACCTTCACCAACTCCATCGGCGCGGAGTTCGTGCTCATACCTGCGGGAGAGTTTAATATGGGTTCGCCAGCAAATGAAGCAAACAGAGGCAGCGATGAAGGACCAGTGCATCGTGTAAAAATATCAAATGCTTTCTACATAGGCAAGTATGAGGTCACCCAGAGGGAATGGAAAGAAGTGATGGGAAACAATCCCTCGTATTTCAAAGGCGATGACCTTCCTGTTGAGACTGTATCATGGAATGATGTTCAGGAGTTCATCAAAAAGCTCAACGAGAAAGAAGGCAGTAACAAATACCGTCTTCCCTCAGAGGCAGAATGGGAATATGCGGCGCGTGCAGGCACAACAACAAGTTCTTCTTTCGGCGATGGTATATCAAAGCTCAACGATTATGCATGGAACCATGCAAACTCAGGCGACAAAACCCATGACGTAGGACAAAAGAAGCCAAATCCGTGGGGTCTGTACGATATTCACGGCAATGTCTGGGAATGGGTGCAGGATGTATATCAGAATAGTTACAGCGGTGCGCCCATCGATGGAAGTGCATGGGAAGGAAGTGGCTCCGCCCGCGTCGTTCGGGGTGGGAGCTGGCGCTACTTCCGCATCGCCTGGGACTACCGTTCGGCGCTTCGCAGCGACAACGACCCGGACGACCGCTACACCTTCATCGGCTTTCGCCTTGTGAGGGTTTCATAGCCACTTTCCACTTTACCCCTTACCGCTTACATTAAATGTCACCCCATGTGAAAAAGACAATGACTGTGCCTGCGTGCGTCAGCCGCACAGCCGAAGCGCGAAGCGGCGCAAAAAATTCCGGACGGGATTTGACAAATAGCTGGCATTTGTTCAGGGGATACTTTCATATAAATAAGAGTCTCTATAAATATATATCCTGAACTGTACGGGCAGGTGATAAGAATGGCAGCAGAAATTAAGAACGCAGGAATTCCAAACGATTTAGTGAGAAATGTGGTCATCAGGACACTCAAATCCAGGATAGAGGAAATTAACCAGAAATTAAACGATATCTATGCCAGCATGAAATATTTTGAGAAAAAATATGGCATGAAAACCGAAGAATTCTACAAAAAATTTTTAAGTGGAACACTTGGCGACGACATGGACTTTTTTGAATGGAAAGCCTCGGCGGAAGTCTATAATGAGCTGAAAGAGGAGAAAAAGGCGCTGATAGAGGCTATCGGATGATAGAGGACTATTTCGAGTTCTTAAAAAATGTTACAAACAAGAACCCTTCTGTAAAACAGTTCCGACTTATCAGGGAATTCATTGGTGTGAATAGGGGTTTCATCAGGTTTGCAGCAAAGTTGAGAGATGATTCAGAACTTCATGTCTTTGAATATGTTGATTCCAGTCTGCACAGGATAGATTACTCCTATCATTGGTAGAACAAAGAAAAAACATTGATAACAAGATGGGACAATGCACCACATCATCCTGAAATTAAGACTTTTCCCCATCATGTGCATGAAGGAGACGGTATAAAACCTTCAGACGTGCCGACATTTGTAGAAATTCTTAAAAAAATAGGAGAAAGGATATAGAGATAGTGCCCGCCGCATCTGGTAGAGAATTCGAAGGCGGCGGTGGTTTTTCGCAAAATGCAACGGCAGTACCAGCGTGCGCTAGCCGTCATCCCGTCTCAAAATCCAGTGCGGATGTAGTTGTACCTGCGGAATTCAGCTGATTTTAGAAGTTAAATGCCCCAATGGATATTGATTTTAGGGATTTTTTAGCAAAATTTCACTCAAACTTGAGTTTCAGGATATCTATTCTCTTTATCCCCTCGACATTATCGAAATGGCCGTCATCGGTAACAATCTCTTCGATACCATGTTTCTTCATAGTAACATAATGGATAGCATCGCCAAGCTTCCAGTTCTTCTTTACCATGGAAAGTGCCTCCTTCATGATTTCCGGTTCAAAGGGCAACATAGTAACACCATGCTGATTTATGGCTATCAATATTTCCGATATTTTATGCTCGGTAAGTTTTTTTCCCTTCAAGAATGCGTATATCTCAATCATGGTATGAACCGAGGTTGCTGCGGACTCTTTTCCAGAAGCAGCAGCCTCAAGGTATTTCTCAGCGGCTTTACCCAGCCTCTTATCTCCAATGAGGTTGCTGATGAAAATGTTAGAATCTACGTACCTCATTCCGCTCCCATGGCTGCATATCCTTCTTCTATGCCTTCATCTATCGTACCCTCGTGCTTGATGATGCCATGCAAACGCCTCACAGATGCTGTGCTTCCACGATGGGGATAAAGCACGGCTTTACCTTTTTCAATAACAAATTCAACTGTTTCGCCAATTTTTATCCCAAGCGCCTCGCGCACGTTTCTTGGGATTACAATAAGATATTTATTATGCACTTTTACTTCGGTCATAGTTATACGTATAACGTTATACGATATAAATTTAATCCGGAATAAAATTGCAACGGCGGTACCAGCGCGCGTCAGCCGCCAGCCCATCCAAAAAATCCGTCCGAAGAACGAGAACATCAAGGAAATTGGTGTTCTATCACAATTTTACTTATCCATCACAAAAAAGGAATTTTAATAAACTAAGATGGATTTAGTTTATATATTAGTATATCATAATTACCACATATGTCCACACCCGGCAAATATGATATACTGATTTACTTACATTTCAACCAGCCAGTTACATTCAACACTCTTGAAAATATCCTCAGGGGAAACATCCAGTTTGAAGACCTGAACACCCAGATATTATACAGGCAATTACGGGAATTGATAGATAGTGAGCTTGTATTGAAAATACCCCTATCTGCTAAAAGAGGTTACCAATACTCCCTGAACCTGGAAAACGATTCACTCATCAATCACCTCTCCTTCCTTCTCTGGTGCAGGAAAGAAGGCATAGACTACAATAAGCTCCTGGCTCCCAGAACAGAAGCTCTAATCTTTAATATCCTGAGATTTGAAAATATATCCCATGAGGCTCTTTTACAAAGTTCAAAAATGTCAGCAAAAACCCTCAGGAAGCATACAAGGGCTCTTATCGATAACAGGTTCATTCACATAATCCGACAAAAACCAATGGTTTTTGAGTTCCTTGTAAACGATGTAACTCTCTGGTATCTGACAATGAAAGGTCTGCCAGTTCCGGATATAGAAAGCAAATGCAAAGATTCTATCTCCAAAATAGATGCCAGTAGAGATATTACCGGATCAAGGGAGATTATGGATAAACTCATAAAACTGCACATTTACTCTTCCACAGTTACAGAAGGAAATACTGCCTCCAATGAAGATGTTGAACGCATTATAAATGACCTTCCCACCAACCTTACACCAAAGGAAATAATCGAGATTAAAAACACAAAAGAGGCTCTGGATCATATAATAGAAGTGTATAAAGATACGGTCTTGAATATTGACCTTATTAAAACCACTCATCAGATACTGATGCGCGGGTTGATAAAAGAAGCGGGGATGTTCTTTGCTTCGTCAACAAAACGGATTATTGGTTCAAAATGGAAATTACCTTCTACCAACAAAGAAATCGAATATTTGATGAGGTCACTTATAAGTTATTATCATCTCAACAAAAACCACATTCATCCCCTCATACTTGGTTCGATATTCCACTTCCTTTTTGTTTCTATCCATCCATTCAAAGACGGTAACGGCAGGGCAGCACGACTTATTCATTCTTTCATACTGCTAAAGAGTGGATACCCTATCTTTGCTTTTAACCCTGAAAAAAAATACGAGTATTTCAATTATCTTGAGAAGGGGAGGGAGTCAGATGTGGGTGATTTTGTCAGGTTCATAATAGATGAACACAGGAAAATACTGCCTGAAAGGTAATACCCGCAGGAAATGACCCGTATCCGTCGTGGCGGTGGTTGGAACAGCTACGCAATTGACCATCGCTCCGCTGATTGCGCCCCAGCTTTCGCCTTGTGAGGGATTTGTAGCCCGCGTCCAACTTTGCTTCTACTATACAACAGCATAAATATATACTGGTGTGGACATTGAAAATTGTGGAATTCAAGTGGTATGAACTAAAAAGGAGATAAAAATACGACTACGAAAAATTCAGCCAAAAACGCACTATTTACCAGCGCGCATTCGGGTGGTAATATGAACAGAATATTAAAGGCTACTCTAATTGTTTCTTTTATTTTCATACTTTTGGTTAATACCGCTTCAGCCGCAGTGAACGCAAGCGTCGAGCTTCATGGAGAGAAGACCGATGTGGTTCTCGGGGAAGATATTATATTAAAACTTTCAGCAGTCAATATTATTACAAAACCGATGATGACCGTGCAGGTAATTTTGATTCCTCCTTCAGGGATGTCCGTGAGTTCATCTGAATTCGTTACTTCTGGCGCAGGGCAATTCACTTCAACTTTTAATATCAATACGGGCGCGGGCAGGGATATCGAAGTAAGAATAAAGACAAATCAGGCAGGCGATTTTGAGGTTAAGGGACGGGTAATATATTATTTCGGGAATGATCAATCAACAGCAGAAGACCGTACATTGAGCCTTCCAATAAAGGTAAGAACTCCTCCTCCAACCCCGTTGGATGAGCGAACGGCTGCTGAAAAGACGACCGGATTGAGCAAAAATACACTAATAATCATCGGCATCCTTGCGCTGATACTCATATTGATTATTTACAGATCAAGGAAAAAATCCGCGCAAGCAGAGGCTTTGATATCTGCAAGCGTCCAGCTCTACGGCGAGAAGACGGACGTGGTCATGGGGGAGGATATTGTATTAAAACTATCTGCGGTGAACGTCATTACTAAACCTGCGATGACGGTACAAGTGATCATTATCCCTCCTTCAGGGATGTCCGTGACCTCATCTGGATTCGTAACTTCTGGCGCAGGTCAATATACTACCACATATACTGTTGATCCCGGCGCCGGGAAGGATTTCGAAGTCAGGATAAAGCCAAATCAAACAGGCGATTTTGAAGTGAAAGGAAGGGTCGTTTATTACTTTGGGAAGGATAAAGGAACTACGAAAGACCAGCCGCTTACTCTTCCCATCAAAGTGAGACCGGGTGAGAACGAATACGAGCACGCTGCAAAACTGGGCGTGGCGGATGTGCGCTCCCAGCATGCAGTTAAGAGCGAGGTACTGGATTTTGGGAGGGTTCAAAAGGTCAAGGATGCCGAGACAGATATCCTGATTGAGCAGAAAGAGAGCGAGGCTGATTTCGAGGAGGCAAGGCGCGGGATTGAGGCGTTAAGGCTCCTGAAACTGGCGAAAGCAGAGGGGAGAAAAGGAGAAGCCGGAGATGGTCAGGACACTCATGACTTCGGGCGTTCTGGCTCAATTACTGAAAAAGGCAGTATAATCCAGCGCTCCAATATCGGCGCAGGCGCGATGAAGAAGTGCCCGAACTGCGGCAGGGAGGTCGAGGCTAACGAGAAGTTCTGTCTTGAATGCGGGGCGAAATTGTGAGTGTATAAATAATAAATAGTTCAAAAGGCATAACAACGAATAATAGAGGTCAGAAGATGAAAAGCAAATTAGCATATATCAGAATAACAAGGATTGAGCAGGAACTCAGGAGTCTTAAGAAAAATCTCGCTGCTCGGAAAAAAGTTGTAGCACTACGGGGCATACTGAAAGGACTAAAAATAACCGAGAACGAAATCGATGAAGCGAAAAAATCGTTATTCCATGTCTGATATTTTTGTTACGGATACCCATGCTGAATTATTACTAAAATTCCGTGAAGTGTTGAAATGCTGATTCCAGGTAAAATCCCACAGTCACCTAACTTATTTATCCCCGCCGCCCCGTAACAACATATATGCTCACGCTCGGTCTCGTAAACACCTACGACAAAATAAAAGTCCACGAAGCGCACTACCGAAGTATTGCCAGGGCTGCGCCGATTGCATACGTTTTCGGGTTCAATCTTGCTCTTTTTGATTATCCGTTCAGGATGAGCGCGGAAGAACTTGTGGATTTCGTGAAAGATAAAACCACGATTGGGGAGTCCGGAAAATATCTTGAAGAATTATTCGGCTCAGGAAAGTTTTTCGTTTTTGACCTTCCCGAAAAAGGATTCCAGCCCCAGTTCGGTTCGGTGGTAGTAACCACATCCCACCCTGCCCCCGAAAAACAGCTCCAACTGCCTGCTCTTGCCGGGTTGATTAACAGGAAGAAATCATTTCTTTTTCTCATCGGTCTGGGGCATAAGGGTCTTCCCGACAAATTATTTGAACTCGCTCAGTATCATCTGGATATAACAGCAAAAGGCGTTTCGCTTGAAACCTGCACGGCAATAGGGGCTGTGCCTGCTGTTATTTCAGGATGTGTGGAAAAGATGAAGTGATAAAAAGAGTCATTCTTTGGTCTTCGATTAATGACTTTGATTGATTCAATAAATATCGTTTTTCGAAATACATGATTCCCAGTGTTTAACGGAAACAGAACACGGATGACACGGATTTGACGGATTTCCACAGATATGTTTAATCCGTGCGCATCTGCGTCATCCGTGGAATCCGTGTTCTATCACCGATGACGCATGAAGAGTCATTGCGTATCCTCATTTTCCCCTGAAAAACATTCCCGCAGGTCAAGAATATAATTAATGATACATATGCATGCAGAAGCCAGATATGCCTTTTGACCTATCGAAACTTTTTTGCCATATCTCAAAACGAACTCTTCATCCTTCTTCGGAAGACCCACCTGGTCTCCCAATACGAAAACAGGATTTTCACCAAGGTCAATCGTCCTTATGCTCTCGCCTGATTCTTCAAGAACAAAGATGTTCTTTTTTTCCTTTACAAGCTGCTGCAAGCTGTTTTTCTTTATTAAAATACCCGGATGTTCCCTGCCTGAAAGGACTTTCCTGAGGATGTCTTCCCAAGTACGTTCATCTGTGCGGGCATCTCTTAATTTTTCCCCATCCACCACAAGCTCAAGAGGAGGAGCTGGAGGGCCGCCGAGAATTGCATGGAATACGACATCCCTGCGCATGGCATGAGAACGGAACAGCGCCATCAGGATAGACTGGTACACAACATCCAGCCTTCCCGCTTCCCTTAGATTCCGGAATCTTGGATCGGTTCTTCCGGTTCGTGAATAGAGGATGAATTCGCGCATATTTGTAGGGTTAGATTTCTTCTTCCGGGATAATAGTCGTCAATTTGACATGCTTTACGCCCCTTATGGTCATTATCCTCTCGGTAACTTCCTTGACATCCCGCGCGTCGCCTCTTACCAGCAATACTTCCAGGCACATATCATGATTGATATGCATGTGGAGGGAAGAACGTATGATTTCAGAAAACTCGTGCTCGATATCAAGCAATGAATTCACAAGACCTCTCTGGCTGTGGTCATATACAAGCGAGATTGTCCCCACGCGCTCGCCTTCAACCTCGCTCATCCATGCATAATAACGGATGTATCCCCGGATTGCATCCCTGATTCCTTCAGACCTTGAGGAATATCCCCGCTTGGTGATTATTTCATCAAATTTTTCAAGTAAATTCTCAGGCAGGGATACCCCTATACGACTTAAATCCTGTTCCATATGTCTCTCCTTAACAAATATAATTTAGAGTTGATATATCTTTTCATTTACTTTTTTCCTGCAATGGCGAACCGCACCTGCTGCAGAATCCGGCTGATTCCGGGTTTTCCATGCCGCATGAGCACCTGATTTTTTCTTCACATGAAATGCTCTCAAGAAGGGATGATATCTTATCCGTATTCTTATACAGGATTTTCCACAGAAAATATACCGGTACAAGCGCCAGGATGAAAAATATTATGAAATATATGCCATATGGCAAATCGGCTGAGAACGGGCTGAATGCCCAGTAAAGAGTCAGGACAATAAGCAAAAATATGAACCATGAGACTATCGAGCGAACCTGTGGGAAATCCGGGGATGACACCTCAAGCTGTTTATTGAATTCTTTCATGAATGTTATTAACACAACTACGACTGCAAGGGATAGCGCAATGTCGATAAGAGCATTGACACCGCTGACTTTGTTGAGCATGACCACTGCGACTATTTTAACAAGGATTATCAAAAACAATGCAAATATCGCATTTATTATGGGTTTTAGCAATTCCTTTTTCATGCTCCACCTTTTTGATTTTCAATATAATTAAGGTAAGCGTCCATAAGACCGAAACAGCCTGTAAGCATCATATCGCCGTAAGGCGCGGCAAATCTTATATCCAGATGAGAGCGGCGCATTATGCTGCGGTTCGGTCCTGTCACAAGTATTGAGCCGATGTTATCAAACCCGACTGCTTCCCTGATATAACATCCATGTCCTCCGCCATCGAATACTTCCCGGAATCCAAGCGTTCCATTGCATAAGTGCGTGAGGTAATCATCGAGCTTGCCTGCTGTCGTCTGATGTGTATGATGCTCGAACAACGAAAGAACATCTCCGTTATCCACAACGCCTGCAAGAGTGTGGCCGTTGCCGATATTTACAACAAGCGAAGGCGTTTTTACATCCGCGCCAGAAAGAGCGCCCCTTATCGCTGCAAATCCCGTATCCATAAGAAGCGCACCGGGAAGTGTTCTTTCCACAGCTTTCATCCTTGAGAAGCGCTCAGGGATATTGCCTTTATAAACGAACGAGTCAAGACTCCCGCCGTTTTTAATGATATCCCTGAAATAGTCAAAACGGAATACGCGGTTGCTGACGCCCGGCGAGTAACCGTGGTCCTGCACCGCGACTGCAAACTTATTCGGGATGGATATTCCAAAGAGTCCCAATGCCTTTTTAAGGGCGGGTTTATCCACGTCGCACATTTCAATCCTTGCTGCGCTTAACTCATCCGCTTCCTCTTCGCTGACTATGACCACTCCCATGTCCCTGACTTTGTCAAGATTATCATTAATCGTGAGGGCTGCTCTTTCTGTCGCATATACACCAAGTCCGGCTTCGATGTGCAGCCTGATAGCCCAGGCACATGGCCCTCCGCCCATGGTTTCCCCGGCGAGGACGATAGCATGCCCGGCGCGGGTCTCCCTGGAAATTCTTTGCGCGACTATCTGCGTCTGCGACGGGAGAACAATCTTGAAGCAGTTCTCGATATTCTTTTTGCTGTCATAGAGAAGAATATCCTGTGTTCCCATTCCAACATCGATTGCGAGAAATTTCATGGCATGTTATCCAGAATATTTTACTTTATATAGCTATCCTTCGATGGATTGACACTGGCAAATAATCACCGCAAAGGCGCAAAGAACGCAAAGCGTGGTAATGCTATTCTTGCCGCTAATTTACTAACTTCGGGCTGAATATTTATAAATTACAAAACAGGTAAAAAGTGTTAAATAGCAAACAGTAGATTAGAGAATACCCGAAATCTTATTCTAAATGATGGATACAGCCATCATTCCGGATTGACGAGATAGCCAAGCCCGGTATGGCGCAGGGTTGCTAACCCTGTGTTCCGCAAGGAGCTCGGGGGTTCAAGTCCCCCTCTCGTCGTTTGTTTTCTCACTTTTTCGGTTACCAGATATTATTTTACTTTAAGCGCCGCCCAGATTACAGTAGTAAATAATCCCAGATAAACAACAACTACGAGAAAATATGAAATTAATGCCATAGAAAATGATGAAATGTTTTTGACCATGCTGATAGCCAGGATACTTGATGGGATTGCAGAGAACGAAACTGCGACTAAAAACGATGTTATATTTATGATTTTTTTTGTAGTTTCATTTATTTCTTTTTGAATAAGAATATAATATGTAATTGAAAATAAAGCGAAAAATATGAAAATCATTGTTACGGCGGTATCTTTTAAACCGATATATTTGCTGTACAAAGCTTCCGGGGTTTTAAAAGCAACGATTAAAGAACCGACTATTAACAGGATTTCAATTAATTTTGTTTTCTGGCTAATCTCATTCAGATAAAAAACATCTGATAATTTAGTATGGGTAACTTTTAACTGATTTATTTGATGTTTCATTCCAAACACAACCTAAATTATTCTTTTATTATAAATCAGTTGTTGTGCGAACTCCCTGCTAACCATTGTTCCCGCAAGGAAGCGGGGGGTTCAAGCCCCCCTCTCGCCGCCTATTATTTATTTTTTCACTTCTTCTATACTTTTTACTTCTTCGATACCTTTCTTTCCAAATTTGCTAAGGAGATTTCCAAGTATACCCTTTGCCGTTAATATATAGATCGCTATTATCCCCAGGATTGTTGCAATTCCTCCGATCAGGAGGTAATTTGTGGGTTCTTTCTTAACTTCCAGTAATCCTTTCTGCCCCAGGATTTCAATCGTATAATTGCCGGGCTGGGCTTCTTTATATGTGAAGTTGACCTCCTTTATCTCGCCGGGAGCCAGGGAAACAGACCTGTTATCCACTACCGTGCTGTTGACTACCAGCTCCACCTGCTTTGTGTCTGCTTTCGTGCCGGCATTCGTGATGTTTGATGTTATAAACGTCTGGACATTTGCGAAAACTACGTTTGGTGAGATATTGATATCAAGAGCCCTGTACTCGGAGAAGGGCAGCCTGATGGAAATCTCCCTGACAACGCTTACGTATTTGTCCTTGGAAGCCCCGAGGTTATGAGTCCCGCTGACAGTGAATGAATAATTCAATATCCCTTTGATATCTGTTGCCCCGATGGCCGAATTATCCAGTGTAATACTCGCGCCGGCAATAGCCGTCCCGTTTGACTGGACTTTTATTGATACCTGGATTCCCTGGTCTATAATAGCCGGGAGATCGATGCTCAACCTGTTATCCACCCATTCTGCAACCTGTATTGTCTTGACGGCTTTTTCGTATCCCAGCTTGGTAGCCGTGATATTGTGCATACCGCTCCGTGTGAGGGTGTAATCAAGTTTGCCTGTGCTGTTGGTTGTCCCTATACTGTTATCATCGAAAGTTATCGCCGCGCCGTCAGCAGGAGATGAGCCCGCCGTTATTGCAATTGTTATCGTATCCTTTACACTCGGATTTGAGGGCACGGAAATTGAAAGCTGGTTTGCAGCAGCGATGCTCCCGTTGACCAGTATGAAGGGATAAAATCTGATGTCATTGGAATCCGCTACATGGAACTTGATATTTCCCATCACATCAATGATGCTGTTCTGGCTTAAGGTCATAGTGCCTGTATTTTTCATTTCTATCTTGTTATCGGAAACTTCAGTCACTTTCATAATTCCATACTGGTCACTGGTGGTGACCGGTGTGATGGCTTCCGATATCTGGAATATGCCTTTTATGAATGCTGCGTTAGCTTCCTTTCCTGAGAACACCGTTTCGATATGTGCAGCAATTATAGGCAGGTCGCTCACTACCCCGACCCTCTTTGTATAAACGTATGTATTGCCAGCCGAGATGGCGGTGGTATCTACTTCATTGCCGTCTTTTAATAGTGAGACAAGTACTATCTTTCCGCCTGTGATGTCAACATCCTTGACTTTCAGGACATATCCTTCACTCAATGTGAGTGTGCTTCCCGCATATACCGCACGCTGGGTGTTGTCATCCGCCAGAACTTTATGGAGCTGCTTGCTGGCTATAGTGCTTATGCTGGTTGTTGATAAGCCGGTCGTGCTGCCAATGTATCCTGCAAAATACTTATTAGCCATGAATCCTATAACTTTGTAGGTACCGAAATTCTTGTATTTGAAACTGACAGGCTGCGGCGAAGTTGTATAGACAAGAGCCTTTTCATCAATTGTCCTGCCTGCCCTTGTCAGGGTCAATTTCTCAGAGCCTACATCTTCATTTATGTCATAATAGAAACCTTCGAAATTCAACGGGTTCCAATCAATAGTTGCCGGGTCTGTAGCCTGCGATATCGTGCCGCGCACTTCATAAGTCCCGGCTTTCTTTATTGTGGGGGCAAACCGCAGCACACTGCTGTTATCTGCAACCTGTATCTTCATATCTCCCATCAGGTCGTTAAGAGAGGCTGGAGATAATGAAAGGCTTGCCTTATTCACCATCGTAATCCCTGTATCCGAAGCGCTTGTTATTTCCATTATGCCATACCTGTTGCCTGTATTTATCGAGGTAAAGCCCTCCGATATCTGGAATATGCCTTTTAAGAAAGCCGCGTTCGCCTCACGCCCAGAGAATACCGTCTCTATATGGACAGCGATAATCGGGACATTGCTTACAACGCCAACCCTCTTTGTATAAACGTATGTACTTCCAGCCGGGGTGGCGGTAGTATCTACCTCATTACCGTCTTTTAATAGCGATAAAAGTACTATCTTTCCGCCTGTGATGTCAACATCCTTGATTTTGAGGACATATCCTTCGCTCAATGTGAGCGTGCTGCCTGCATATATTGCCCGCTGGGTATTGTCATCCATTAATATCTTATGGAGCTGCTTGCTGCCAATGGTGCTGACAGGCGTGCTTGTTATGCCGGTCGAGCCTGTCGTATATGCGGCAAAATATTTCTCTGCCATGAATCCTATGACATTATACGAGCCCCATGTTTTGTATTTGAATGAAACGTTGTCCGGCTTTGTGGTGTATGTGATTGTATTTTCCGGAAGGTTCCTGTCAGTCTTGGTTGCAAGTTGAATCTTTAACGATTCATTGCCCACGTTATTATCCACATCGTAATAGAAGGCATAGAAGCTCATGGGATTCCATGTGTATGTGAGGTTCATATCCTTGTTTGCATCCCATATTCGGTTGCCGGTTTCGTATGTGCGGGAGCGGACTGTCCAGAACCATGTGTAGGGAGCTGTGCCGTTTGCGTTGTTACCCACAACTGTAATATTCCATGTGCCAGCCGAGGGTGTATTATTAAGGTAATAAGATGAAGTAACTGAAGTGTTAGTTGTTCCTGGTATTGTTGTGCCGTTAATTTGCCAAGTTACGTTCACAGTCTGATTAAAAGTCACAGTGAAGTTCTGCGAGGCGATTCCAATGGTTTGAACAGTTGCAGTAGCAGGAGATTGGTTCGATATTGTTGGACCTGGAAACATGCCCGGCACAAATGGCGATAGACTTGTAACTTGTCCTGTAACTGTAGTTGCATCACTGCTTGTTGTAACGTCTTTCCAAGAGACACCATCATAATGGAAAAGTCTTACATGGTTACTATCAACAACACCAGTATTGTAGGGAATCGTAACAGTTATCAATCCGGTGTAATTTGCTGTTGTTGTTATATTATAAAAATTTCCTGCTGCAACAAAACCAGAAGCTGCTGGGGAAGTACCATCATTCACCAACGCAAGAGTATTCCCGGCTTTGTCTATATTTGAAAAAGTTAACGTAATATTATTTATGGGAACAGGAACATTGTTGCCTGTCTGTGTATTTGGGTCAGTGGTCGCGGTTAAATTTGCTCCTGTCTGGTTCACGTTTCCTGTTGTATCCACTGTTTTTACTATAATTTCATATGTTGAGCCGGAATTAAGACCCGTAAGATTATAGGAATGAGTGATATTTGTTGTTGTATTATACACAAAAGTACCGTTTTTGTATATACTAACATGATCAAAATCTGGGTCGCTCGGATTTGTCCAGTTAATTAGTAACCACGTTGTTCCATTGCCTATCAATGATAGACCTGTAACACTTGCAGGTGGAGTAGTATCTGACAGTACATTTGCAACTGTAAAGAAAGTAGAAGTATCGCTCTTGGTATTATTGGTAGTACTGTTATCAACTACAGTTACGTTAAGCTGGTAATCACCGTTTGCTAAACTTGTTGTATCAAGCGGAGCATTTAATGTGTGAGGAGTTCCGTTTAACAAAGGAGTATTATTATTATAAAATGGCGTCCAAGGGATAGAGTTGTTTTTATAGGAAAATTCTGCGCTTACTATGTTCTCAACACTATCACTAACTTGTGCAATAAATACAAACGTTCCATTTATAGTAGAGCCATTAGACGGTGAAGTTACTGATATCGATATATCTGGAGCCGCCGCCATAGCTATAAAAACCGCACTTATCATCAACAGTACAAAAGCAATTCCTCTAATAGATAATTTCATCACCATGTTTTTCCCCTGTCATATTTCAATTTTTTTCATCCTCGACCCGTCAACCATACTGCAAAAACGCAGTATAATAGACCGCACGTCATAAGAACTCATTATATAAATAATTTCTGTGACAAAAGTCAACTCGCAGAAGTTTAAATGAACCTGAACTACAACCCCTCGAATTCCTTGAGCGCCGCCACAACTTCCTCATAGTTTGCGCCTTTGCGTATGATTTTGCGGTTTACAATATCAACAACAGTTGAAGGCTCGCCCTTACACTCGCCGCCGTCAATGATATAATCCGCGCTTATTTTGATTTCATCGGCTTTCACAGGCGGCGCCTCACCTGAAATGTTGGCGCTCGTCGAAGTGATAGGGACGCCAGCAAGTTCAATGAGCTTGATTGTGGTTTCATGGTCGGGATAGCGTATTCCCACGAGCCCCGAACCCGAAGTTAATATACCGGGAACTTTTTCTTTTTTCTTCAATAAAACCGTCACAGGCCCGGGCAGAAGTTTTTCAACAAAATGCCTTTCCTTCCTGCCCATTACCACAAGGTCGTCCATCATCTTAAAACCCGAAACAGCTACCGAAACCGGTTTGCCAATATCCCTTTTCTTGGCTGCAAACACTTTCTTAAGCGCCTCTTCTGAAAAAATACTGGCGCCAATACCATACACGGTCTCAGTCGGATAGATGACGATACCGTTTTTTCTAATAATCTCCGCTGCTTTTTTGATATCCGTGCCTGTAAGCCCGCGACGCATCATAAATCTGCGTTCATAAACCGAAACTTCGGTTTATGCAGTGTTGGGGTATGCGAAGCATACCCCTCGTTTGATAAAACTTTCATAAAGTTTTGCGTTCATCTGCGGTTCGTTATTTCAATGAAAAACTATCAAAAAATCAAACCGGAACAATCGCCAGTGAGCCAACCGGGCAGTTGCGGGTGCATATCCCGCAGGCGATACACGCCAGGTTATCTATAACCGCAGCGCCATTGGATACTGAAATCGCAAGTTTTGCGGTATTGACATCAAAATCTTCCGCTTTTGCCAATTTCGTATTCGTGGGGCAAACCGTTACACATATTCCGCATCCGTTGCAATTCTGCGATTGCACAAGTTTCTTGTCTTTTGCCATGATGTTTGATATTGCTTGCGACGATATGAATATTTCGCTTAATACTGCGGCTCCAGCCCCTCAAGCTTTTCTTTTATCCCCCTGTTTTGTTCTGCTACCTGCTCCTTCTTCTCCTTTTCTTTCCTGACCGCGTCAATCCCTATGGTAAATAATTTATTCAATTCAGAAGAAGCGCCGATTGACAAAACAGTAAGCACCCTTGGCATTCCACCATTGCGCAAAAGCACTCCCTTGAATATCTGCCCTATCTCGCTTGAAAGTTTCTCGACTTCGGTTGTAATATCATTTATATTGAGATACTTTTTATCCCCTTCTATGATTATCATTGCCCTGTTCGCTTCTTTATAAGGGTCAAGCTCAAAAAGAAGCCCTGCATGAGAAAGACTGTGTTTTATGACGGCCTTGATGGAAAGGTTCTTGTCGCCTTCCCCGAAACCCATTGTCGCAAGCTTGGAACCCGTGGACATAACAGTCTTGAAATCGCCAAGGTCAGTGACCATCATCATCTCGCTGTCAAGCGACTTTAAAAGGAACAGGAATCGCTGCGCAACCGTCCTGTTTATCCCATCGTAAGCGCTTTTTATATCCTTTCCCAGATGTTTTAAGAACTGGTTGTCCACGATAATATTGCCATCCGAACTTCCAGCTATTATCTCTTTTAAGCAAAAAATCGAATTCTGAAGATAAATCGACCCTTCCTCCCTGAATGGAAGCACTATAATCCCGTAAACGCTGAATTTATATCGCTCTTTCAGGGCTTCAATCAAAAGGGGAGTGAATGATGAACCCGTCCCGCCAGAAGACGACGCTATGACAAATGCTACATCAAAATCCCCGCGTTCCTCTATCGACCGGAGCAACAGTTCCTTATTATCTTCAAAACATTGTTTTCCGATGTTCCTGTTCGCCCCGACCCCGTGAAGATAGGGCACATGTATCCTGTCTTTTGCTCTGGTAAATCTCAATTCTTTCAGGTCATTCATAGCCGTATTGATTGCAAGGGTTTCAACGCGGCTCGTAAACTTCTGCGTGCCGTAATATTTTGAGAGCACGCTTCCACCGAATGCTTCTTTGTTTATTGCGTCAAGAATCCTGTTGCCGCACTGCCCTACTCCGATAATAAGTACATTCAGCATATGACCCTCTAATATGAATATTCCCTATGTCTTTTAATTGTAAATAATACTATTCCTAATATGAAAATCATAACCGGCAGTAAAAAGTACAGGTAATTCCCTTGTTTTTCTGTTACGGTGATTGTTTCGGAATCGGAGGGTACTCCAGCCTCATTGTCATTGTAAACCGTGATTAGATGTATTGTGTAATTACCAGCTTCGTTTGCCTTTAAGGTGAATCGATATTCTTCTATGCCGGCAGGGCCTATGCTTTCATAATCCTTTATTAGATTTCCGTCAATGGCCTCCATTCCCAGTGGAGCTGTACCCTTTATGCGTACCGATTTTGCAGTAGCTTTTCCCGTGTTGGTGATTTTTACGGTAGCCTTTATTAGCTCACCTACGGTGGCATTCATTTTATCAAGGCTGATAACCGTAGTCAGGTAGGATTTTTCCCTTAAAACTTCAGCAACTGTAATTGTCAGCGAATTTGATTTACTCGTTTTTGAACCATATTTTACGATCGTAGGTTCGATAGTGAATGTTCCTGAATCCACAGCCTTCAATCCGTAGTTAAGTTCCTGGCTATCTCCAGCAGCAAGTTCAGCATTTATCTCTGGCGGAAATGTTGAATATGGAGCATTGGAAAAACCGCTTGGAAGCTGTTCAGTTAAAGCCACATTATAGGCTGTCGCATTTCCTATATTTTCTACTTTGATTTTTAATTTTACAACGTCTCCGACATTCATATTTGTTTTATCTACCGATTTTGTCAAAACGATATTAGGAATCCCAACTGGTCTGACTATTTGATACTTTTTTGGTGCACTCCACCCTTGAGGGAATCCTATTTTAATCAAGGCTTCTGTAGCTGTGATGGAAGATGAGGTGAGCGTGATTTCATTGAATGTGATTGGTTCATTATCATACAAATATTTAATTTTTGATGACCCGTCGGAGGTAAGATTGACTTTGACATAAACCGGCCGTGCAAGTTCAATAACTTCTATAATATAAGAACCACTTTCAAAACTTAAACCTGTATTGTTTTGCATTGAAAAATTGAAGGTTTGCGTCGATGCGCCTCCAACTGTTGAAGCCATTAATGAAATTAATAATAAAAAAGCAAGTTTCCTTATCGAATGGTCCCCTTTTTTCAACTTATAAGTCATTAACAAAGGAGTATATTTACATACGATTATATATAAGCCTTATGAACAAAATTCACATTTCTATCCTTGAAAGAACGCCGTGGAGTTTGTGGGGCGGAAGTTTATAAAACTGGACGAATGCCGGTGTAAGTTTCTTGATAGTTGAATAAATCTTCCAGATGATATTTTCAGTCACAATGTCTTCAAGACCATAGAATATCGTCTTTTCATCTATTCCAGATTCCTTCAATATCTTCTCGACATCGATCATCTCCATATACCCCATCTTTATCTCAAAAATCCGGAGGCCGTCTGCAAGCGTCTCCTTAAAAGAGCTGGCAACCCCGAAAGGGTTGTCTAATTTAATCATGGAAACAATTATGTTATCCTCATAAACGATGTTATTATCGAACATCGTATTAGCAATATATGGTGGAATCTTTGTTATATCTCTCGCAAAGAAAAGCGCTGTTCCTTTGATTTTATTTATACTTGAATATAATTTACTATATTCTCCAAGGAAAACATCTAAATCCATGGGTTTAAGTGCGCCGTAAAGCTTTTTCTGCCCTGTGGTGTAAATCATAATTATACCGAACGGAATGATAGCAAGGATGATTGACCAGTAGCCTCCGGATGGTATCTTGTGCAAACTTGACAGGAGGAATGCCATATCAACAAATGTCACAAGCAGTGCGATTGCGAATTTTGACATTTTACCCCTTAAATAAAAAATCCACGTCATCATAATACCCGTAAGAGCCATGGTTCCGGTGACTGCAAGACCGTATGCCGCTGCCAGACGATGCGATTCTTTGAAATCAAACATGATAAATAAAACAGAAACAAGCAGGAGCCAGTTGGCTGTTCCTATGTATATCTGCGACTGCAGTTCGGTGGAGGTATAATCCACCTTAAGCATGGGCAGGACACGGGTTGTAATCCCCTGATATACTATGGAAAACATCCCGCTTATCATTGCCTGCGAGGCTATTATGGTAGCAAAGATGCTGAGAATGAGAAATGGTATGTAAAGAACCTGCGCCTGCTGGAATACCATCTCGAAAAGCACATTTTTCGTATCCTGGTGTTGAATAATAAAGGCGCCCTGCCCGAGATAATTCAGTAAAAGAGCAAAAAATACAAAATACCAGCCCCTGATGATAGGAAGCTTTCCAAGCTGTCCCATGTCAGCATATAACGCCTCGCCGCCTGTAGCGCAGAGGATAACCTGGGAAAGCACAAAGAAGCCAACGATACCGTTCTCTATTAGAAATTTAAAAGCATAGTAGGGATTTATTGCATTTAATACAGCCGGAACATTGAGAATCGAAACAAAACCGGATGCCGCTATTGATAAAAACCACAACGCCATCACAGGACCGAACGCCCATGCAATTTTTTCGGTGCCCTTTTTCTGGATTGAAAATAGAGCTATTGCAATTATAGCTGCGATAATAACAAGCGTTTCCGGCGAGGTTCCTTCAAGTCCGGGAATAAGGACAAGACCCTCGACTGCGCTGAGTATGCTTATAGCAGGAGTGATAACGCCATCGCCGAAAAGAAGGGATATGCCAATGAAGGAAAGCAGGATGACAAACGAGACCCTTCTTCCCGACTTTAACATCGGGATAAGTATTTCACGCAGGACAATGGTGCCCCCTTCACCCTTCTGGCCGAGGCTCATGGCAAGCCATGCGTATTCCACTGTTACAACAATAATAAGCGTCCATATGATTAGTGAGAGGATACCCAGGACGTTGGCTAATGTATGCTCTGTAAAGAGAAAAATAACTGTAAGGGTGTATATCGGACTTGTTCCTATATCCCCGAAAACAAGACCGAGGGATTTTATAATACCGTTGAGGTTTTCTCTGCTGAGCATAATTTATTCCAGCTTACTGGCATAGCTAAATCTCTCTAAAGATTCTCTTAATGGTTTTAAGGGTTTCTAATTTGTTAAGCCCTTGTAGCTGGAGTAAAGCGGCAGTAAATCAACTACTCCACAAAAGGTTTCCCCGACTTCAATATAACATCCGCCACTTCAGGACGCATCAGGTCCGGCGTGGGGCGTTTCCCCGCTTCTATCATCTGCCTCATTTTCGTCCCGCTAAAATCAATCCGGTCGCTGTGCGGGCATACCTTGTCATTGGTTATCCCGCCGCATTTGTTGCAGTAGAAAAACGACATGAAGAACATGGGTTCGATACCGATATCCGGGAATTCCTTGAAGATTTCCTGAGCTGCAAACGGGTGATAATAGTTGCCCACGCCGGCATGGTCTCTGCCGATGATGAAATGTGTGCACCCGTAGTTTTTTCGGACGATTGCATGGAATATCGCCTCGCGCGGACCTGCATAGCGCATTTCGGTCTGGAAGATGCCAAGAACGACGCGGTCTTTGGGATAATAATTATCGATAAGCACCTCGTAACTTTCAAGAATAACATCGTCCCTGAAATCGCCTTTCTTTTTCTTGCCTATGACGGGGTTTATGAAAAGCCCGTCCACCATCGTGAGCGCGGATTTCTGCAGGTATTCATGACCGAGGTGCGCGACATTTCGCGTCTGGAACCCTACTATTTTCTCCCAGCCTTTCTCCTTGAAGAGGTTCCTTGTTTCTGCCGGCTTCATTGCATATTTATAATACGGCGTTTGTGATTCGTTTACCAGGCTTATTTTCCCGCCCATGAGCGTATCATGCATGGAATAGGTTTTTGCCACTCCGGGGTGAGCCGCGTCGTTTGTCCCGAAAACCTGCTCGGCATAGGCTCTTTTATCATAGCTGTATTTTTCATCGACCTGCATTATGGCCACAATATGGTCGCCATTTTTCAGGAGAATGTCGTCCCCTTCTTTTATGCCGCTGTTGTCGGTATCAAGCACTATCGGAAGCGTCCAGGGGAGACCGTTTGAGAGGCGTTTATTATAGAGGATGCTTTCATATTCCTCGCGGCAGTTGAAACCTTCAAGGGGACTGAACAGCCCTGAGGCAATGTTCTCCACGTCTTTCATCATGTCGGTGCTGATGGGTACACTCTGGTACTCAGAAGCCTGCTCGATAATCTTTTTCCGTTTCTGTTCAGTTAATGTCCTGTTAATTAATTTTCCGCCATGAGGTTTAATTTGTGTCATTGTTATCCCTGATTTTGCGCTCAAACGTCTTTTTGTTAAATAATTGTTTCTCAAGAGGCAAAATTGAAAGTATAGGGGATAGTGATATATGAAATTATGAATCTAATGATATGGCGAAAGGTGGGGAATAGGATTCATCCATTTAATCTTGCTGCCCTTTGACAAACAAAAATTTAAATGAATAAAATAATATCGCAATTAATAACGACAGAACGCAAAATAGATAAATTTGCTGCAAAGAAAATAAACCATAGAACATGTTGCTTTCAATTGGATAAAATGGTTTGATATCCCGGTACAACGGTGAATCAAGTAAAATGTGAAAATAAACACCGAAAAATGAAGTCATTAAAATTTTATTAAATGATGAATCTTGAGCTAATCTGAAAAAAGACATTATTATTTTGATTTTATTTTTCAAAGCATACACAATCATTGAAGTTAAAATTGCTATTATCGAACCACCCAGGAAACTATGCACGGGTCCATGAAGAGGATAATCCAAATTAAGAAACAAAACTAAAACGGGCTCTATATCAACCAAGACGCTTGATAAAAGAAGAGCGGGGAAATCAAAAATTTTAATTAAAAGTAATCCTATAAGAGAACTTGGACCCCAATGAAATGGTGTAAAAGGCATAACTTTATTCTTCCAACATTTCTATGGGCGTTTGTGTGCTTCTATTACACTCAAAGCTTTTCAGATATGCAATCATATCATTTCATGACTCAAGCAGCCGTTCAACATATTTCAGTGGCTTCGGCTGCTGTTTTAATGCCACGTGACCAAATAACTACTTCCTCACATTCCCCGCATGCAGTCCGCACTCTTTCTTGGTTGCATCCTCCCACCACCAGCGTCCCTCACGCTCATGCTGGCCGGGAAGCACAGCTTTCGTACACGGCTCGCACCCGATGCTGACAAACCCCCTTTCATGCAGCTTGTTGTAAGGGACGTCGTTCTCCCTGATGTAATCCCATACCTGCTTTGAAGTCCAGTTGGCAAGCGGGTTGAATTTAATGAGCTTGCCTGTCCCGAATGTCGGGTCTTTCTGGATGACGGGTACGGCCGCCCTTGTTCCGGGACTCTGGTCTTTGCGCTGGCCGGTTATCCAGGCGTCCACTGTATTGAGGGCGCGCTTGAGCGGGTCCACCTTGCGTGCGTCGCAGCATTCCTTGTGACCGTCTTTGCGGAACGAGAATAAACCTTTTTCCTTCACAAGCTTTTCTGTCGCATCCCGGTTTGCAAAGAACACTTCGATATTGATGTTGTAGGTATTCCTGACCTCTTCAATGAACTGGTAAGTCTCGGGATGGAGGCGCCCGGTGTCAAGTGAAAAAACCCTGAAGTTTTTGCCTGTCTTTTTCGCCATGTCAATCAATACCACATCCTCTGCACCGCTGAATGAGATTGCAATATTCTTGAACACCCCAAGCGCCAATTCCAGGATTTCCTGCGGTGATTTATTCTCGTATTCTTTTGCTAAATTTTCAATATTGAGTTGTTCTAACATTTATTATCCTTATCCTTTTGCCTATCCTAATATCTGTTCCTTGAATTTTTCAAATCCCACGCGGTCAAGGCAGTCCCCGAACCTCTCGCCGATGTTGGTATTTTTCTTTGACCAGTTGATTATCTTCCTGAATATGGCGACTGCTTCCTCCGAGGACTTTGCGTCGGTCAATTCTACTCCGAGCTTTGGGTGTTTTCCTATCTTTCCGCCGACAAATAATCTATAGCCTTTCCATTCCTCGTTAATAAGATCTGACGGGCATGTTCCCACACAGGCGCCGCACAGGTTGCATTTGTCCCAGATGATTTTTGCTTTATCATCCTCCACGACGATGGCTTTCTCGGGGCACATGAACGTGCATGTTCCGCATCCTGTACAATCTTCGGTATAGATGGCGGGCTTGAGTATCCCCATCACGCCGAGGTCGTTCTCCTGCGGCTTGGCGCAGGCGTTCGGGCATCCTGTAACCGCGAACTTTATTTTCACAGGCATATCCTCGCCGAAGAATTCCTTATCCAGTATTCCCGCAAGGCCGTAGGTGTCTATGATGCCGTAATTACATTCGAGATTTCCAGGGCATGAAATGATATTACGCACACGCGGACCGCAAGAGCCGGGCGGTGTGCCGTTGTCTTCAAGCTCTTTTGTTATCGCATCCAGATTATGTATGTCCACATTGGGAATCTGTATCCCCTGGCGCGTAGTGATATGAATATAGCCTGTGCCGTATTTCCTGGCTATCCGGCTGATTCCCGCAAGCTGCTCACAGGTAACATTGCCGCACGGCATGCGAAGCCTGACCACGAACAGGTCTTTTTGCTTCTGCTTCATGTAACCGGATTTTTTTAAGGTCGATACGTCGAGTTTTTCCAAGGTCATTAATTCACCATGATATTCAGAATGATATTTAAATATGAGGTGCTTAACTAATTGGGGTTTAAATATACCTGATGGATGCGGCAATATTTGTTAATAAATATGGTCAAGTTCATAAATAACCAAATCTGACAGGATTAACAGGATGAACTGGATTTTGTAATATTTTATCCAGTCAATCCTGTTATCCCGTCCGAAAAATTGCTAAAGTGACATGCATAAAATTATGTGA
>JBAQMZ010000049.1:0-45137 GCA_049303315.1 Candidatus Methanoperedens sp. | reverse complement strand
GCTGGCGGTTTATTGTTTTCTCCGATGTAACCTCGAAGGCAAGATACCGTTTCTTTTCGCGCAAAGTCGGAAGGGTTTGGATTTTCATAAAGGGTTACGCCCCTTTATGACGTCCCGATTCACGCCTGTCTTCGACACGCTTTGCGAACGGGAGGGCGTGTCCACGTAAACCCGGTTTACGTGGTGTTCAGGTATGCAGAGCATACCTGTCGTTTGATAAACCTTTCTTAAAGGTTTACGTATGGCGAAGCCATACGTGTGCGCGGTGTAAACTGACGCAACAGTTTTTGATAAAACTTTCATAAAGTTTTTCATATGATTTCAATACCTTCCTGTATGTAATCCGGATTTTTCCTTCGCAAAATCTCAAGCGGCGCTTCGCTCATTGCATCGATTGCTTCTTCTTTTGACATGCCAAAAAGCCCGGCAATTGCAGCCATTTCCCTCGGGGAACGGAAGTCGTATATGGAATGGGCAGTGCCTGTCAGTATCATCTGGAGGTCATACTTCATGGAGTGCTTCAGGTTTTCCCTCATAATCATCAATTCCCGCACCCGCGCTTCCCCGCGAAGCCTGATTAACGAGCCAAGGTCAAAGCCAATGGCGACAGAGTTGTCACTTGCAGCTTTTGCAAGCACGTTATTGAACTGGGCTGGCTGCAAAAGGATATCAAGACCTTCTGTCTCCACCGCAGCGCGATTGAGTTCCTCGCCCCCGCCCGGGACGGTGAGTATTGCTTCTGTCCCTTTATGTTTTTTTATTTCTTCCCTGAGCTTTGAAGGCTTGCCTGAAATCTCAATACTTCTATAAATCGAAAAATCCGCGGGTAATTTGTCCTCGTTTGCCATTGCAGAATTGACGACTGCGATTCCGCAATAGCCATATCTTTTTGCTTCAAATGCCAGCTCTGTGATTGGATTGGAGTCCTGATGGACATTAAAATCATAGAATCTGGAATTAAAGAGGGACATTATTCGGCTTAATATTTCTATGGTGTGATATAGTTATGCGATTTATCATCGACATATTTATTATATAATAAGCTGTTATAAAGCGAGGAGAATCGCAATGAAGGAACAAGTTGAAGTACGGACGTTAAAAGAAGGAAAGTATGTCTTAATAGACGAAGAACCCTGTGTCATTAAAAGTATTTCTCATGCAAAAACCGGAAAACACGGCTCGGCAAAAGCCAGGATAGACGCTATCGGCATATTCGACAATTCCAAACGTTCAATCATAGCACCAGTGACGGATAAGATATACGTCCCGCTTGTAGAAAGGAAAAACGGGCAGGTATTATCAATAAAGGGCGATGTAGTCCAGATAATGGATAATGCTGATTATTCCACGCTTGAACTTAAAATACCTGAAGACCTGAAAGGCAAAATAGAGACAGGAAAAGATATTTCTTATCTGATTTCAATGGGTAAAATGAAAATTGACATGCGCACTTAAATGCAGAATACTCTTTTTGCTGATGCAAACTCTGACTACAAAAAAGCCAGATACGTAATCTGCGGCGTGCCCTTTGACGGCACCTCAAGCTTCAGGCTGGGAAGCAGTCTCGCGCCGCAGAAAATGAGAGACGCCTCATACAATTTCGAGACATACAACAGCTTTTTTGATTTTGACCTCATGGATGTGGATATCCATGATGCGGGCGACCTTGAAGTGGCGAAGGATATAGATTCCACTCTTGAGATGATTTCAGTTCATGCCGGGAATTATGTTAAAGACGGAAAAATCCCGATAATGCTTGGCGGGGAACATTCACTTTCGTACCCGTTTGTTAAGGCATGCCAGAATAAATATCCCGATATTGGATTCGTTGTTCTTGATGCGCACATGGATTTGAGGGAGGAATTCCATGGAGAGCGAAACAGCCATGCATGCATCTCAAGGCATATCCTTGAGGATGTGACCCGGAAATACGCTTCAATAGGAGTAAGGAGCGGGACGCGTGAAGAGTACGGCTATGTCAGGGAGAACGGAATTAAAGTGTTCTCTGCCGATGATGTAGCCACGGAAGGCATCGAAAAGATAGTTTCCGGGATCCGGGATTATATCAGGGGCCCGGTTTATCTTTCCATAGACATGGACGCGATAGACCCCGCATATGCCCCGGCGCTCGGGACGCCTGAACCTTATGGGATAACGCCTCGCGACGTGAGGACTGTAATCTCCTGCCTTGCGCCGGATATAGTGGGATTCGACCTTGTCGAAATTGCGCCTGCTTATGATTCAGGCAATACCGTGCTTCTTGGTGCAAAGCTTGTCCGCGATTTTATAATGGCGAGTGCAAAAGCACGATTATAGATTGCCTCGCAGCCTTTCAGCATAAAGAATTCTTTTGACTGCAAGCTGGTACGCCGCCGTCCTCATGCTGCAATTCTCTTCCTGGCACAATGCATGAACGTCATTGAATGAAGTTACCATGATTTTTTCAAGCTTTTCTAGGACTTTATCCTCCTCCCAGTAATCGTTATTGAGGTTCTGGCTCCATTCAAAATAACTCACGACCACGCCGCCCGCATTGGCGAGTATATCGGGTATGAGCATTATTTTCTTATCTGAAAAAACATTATCTGCCTCTATCGTTGTCGGCGCATTGGCAAGTTCCAGGACTATTTTTGCTTTCACGTCTGCTGCATTTCTTTCATTGAGCTGTTCGGAAAGCGCAGCAGGGATCAGGATATCGCAATCACTGGTAAGCAAATCCTCATTTGTTATGTTTTTACTCCCCGCAAAATCCACGACGCTTCCGGATTGTTCCTTATGCTTCATCACACCCGGTATATCAAGACCGCCTTCCGCAATGATACCGCCTTTTGAGTCGCTCACCGCTATGACCTTATATCCCCTCTCATGGAGTATCCGGGCGGCATTTTCACCAACATTCCCAAATCCCTGGATAGCGATATTGACTTCCTGTTTCCTGATACTCCTCTTTTTCAGGGCTTCCTCAAGAACAAGAATCCCGCCAAGCGAAGTGGAATAGCTCCGCCCTTTGCTTCCGCCGAGTTCAATAGGTTTCCCTGTCACCATGGCAGGCGTATGTTCGCCTTTTATCCGCTCATATTCATCCAGTATCCATGCCATGATTTTTTCATCTGTATAAACATCAGGCGCCGGGATATCCTTGTAAGGCCCTATATACTCGGAGATGGCGCGGATGTAACTCCGGGTCAGCCGCTCAAGCTCATGCCGGCTCAGTTCCTTGGGATTGACCACTACACCGCCTTTTGAGCCTCCAAAAGGTATGTTTACCACAGCGCATTTGAGCGTCATCAGGAAAGCTAAGTCCCTGACATCGTCAAGCGTCAGTTCAGGATGGAACCTTATGCCTCCTTTGGCAGGACCTCGCGCATCGTTATATTGTACCCTGTGCCCCACAAACATCTTTGTTTTCCCTGAGTCCAGTTGTACAGGGAAATGAACCGTGAACGAACGCCTTGGCATATCCAGCAGGTCAAGTTCCTCTCTTGACAGCTCAAGGTAGCTGTACAGGTCCTCCAGTTCACTGATACACTTTTTACACAGGTTTTCCTCATCGGCATGTATCCTTTCGTGATTCCTGATTATCATAATTTCCAGCCTCCTGATTAGTTTATTTGATTTGCCTGCCTTAAGAAAGTTTGCATAGAAGAATAAAGAACCAAAATGGGATAGCGCGGATTTGAACCGCGGTCTAAGCGTCCCAAACGCTCAAGGATGGACCAGGCTACCCTACTATCCCTTCGGGTGGCACAATAATAGCGTGATAAGATAAAATCTTTGCCCTTGTAATTATTCACTATCTTTTCCCATAAAAACTTCCTCATTCTAAACAAATGTAGATATGTGGTAAAAATCAATAACAGGCGGAAACTAAAAGTTTATTTGAAAGATTATGATTCAGGAAGCATTTCTCAGGAATTGGCAGCCAAGTATCTCGGTATTACACCAAGATGGTTCAGGAACATCCATAAAATATACAAATCAACAGGCTCCATACCTGCGATTGGTGTCAACCTAGGAAGACCAAAGAAGGAAGTTCCTGAAGAATGGAAGGAAATAATCAAGCAGGAATATGAAAAGTTCAGGCAAAATGCATTGTATCAGGAAAAAACGATTTTTGCAAGATGCAAAATAAGAATACCTCACAATACAATACACAAAGTCATGCTCGAATTCGGATTTGCAAAGGAACAGGAGAGCAAGCAAAAAAGAAGGAAGCCCTGGATACGATACGAAAGGAAACATTCACTATCAGCGGTCCATATCGATTGGCACCTAAGTAAGGTCAATGGAAAGCAGTTGTGTTCTATCCTGGATGATGCATCAAGAAAAGTCCTGGCAGCAGGCGAATTTGACAACGCTACTGAAGAGAACTCCCTGAATGTTATGAGAGAAGCTATTGAAAAATCTAGTCATCTGTATCCGATTATGTCTGTAATATCTGACCACGGGTCGCAATTCTATGCCAACAAACGGGATAAAAATGGTAAAGCAGATCACGCATTTGAAATTTTTCTTAAGGATAAAGGCATCAAGCATATCTTGTGCGGTGTAAATCATCCGCAGACTAATGGAAAACAGGAGAAGTTTCACGATTTTTATAAGAACCATAGGGCAAGATTTGAAAGTCTGGATAAAATGATCGTTTGGTATAATAACCGCCCTCATGGAGCATTGAATTTGAGACGAGCTGAAACCCCAAATATGGCTTTCATAATGAAGATGCCTCCTGAAGTTTGGCTTGGTTTTGCTTTTAAGACGTTTAGGTGGTGAATTTTATGAAAACTGTACAGAAGATAAAAGAAGTTAAGACTGAGGAAGTTATTTCGGGAAATGATACTTGTAATTATTCACGACATTTTTCTTTCATGCCATGCTTTAAGCCCCAGGATGCCCACATCAAACTCAGTATGGCTATCATTGCAAGAATGACGACCACAATAACGGCGATTTTTTGAAAAGTGCTGAGTGACGCGGTGAAGAATGCAACGTAAATTATTGCAAATATCAACCCGCCAAATAGAATTACTATGGTTAAAGCAACCCTTAGCGCAAGTCCCGGCGGCGCTTCCCGGCTTTCATTTTGGTTCATATTTCATGTCCTCCCAATACTATTCCAGATTATGAGTAAATAATGATTTCGCTATAGCTCGGCTATTGGATGATGGATTCTTAATAGTTTTTATCCTTTATACTCCCCGCTTACCACTTCCCTTATCCTGTCCGCGGTCTTGGGCCCCACAAGTTCGACTTTCATAAGCTCTTCGCGCGATGCGGTCATAATCCTTTCCACGCTGCCAAAATGCCGAAGCAGGTTTCTCGCCACAACCGGTCCTATCTCGGAAATGGCTGATACAAGATATTCCTGCTGTTCAGGAAGAGTGGAAGCTGTTTTTTTGCCGTGAAGGTTAATTTCCCGCTTTGAGTCCACCTGTTCCCTTTTCGCTATTACGTTAATCAGCGCCGCAGTATCCTCCTCATCCCTGCTGAAAATGATGGGAATCCCGAAATCAATGGTTATGGCAGCAAGCACCCCGCGTATTACATTGGGATGCACCTGCCTTGCCGTATATATTCCCTCACCCTCGATAATCATTAAAGGACGGTCATACGCGTGTTTAAGGTCTGATACCTGCCCGAACAAATCCCTGCCGTCAAGCAGCGTACTCAGGAAATCCTCAGCGGTCTTTCTCTCGATACCCACCCTGTCGCTGACCACATAGTCACCGACTTCAAGAGTGGTCAATGCTATATCCGTTCCCAGTTTCTCAAGTGTGTGCACAACATGGGAGCGGATTTCCCTCTTGTCAACCATGACTTTAACAACGGCGCTGGTTTTTGATTCCTGCGTTTGTTGTGCCGGGAAATCCACAAGTTTTGTTTGCCCGCCTGCCGCATCCTGAAG
The DNA here is from genome assembly GCA_049303315.1 of Candidatus Methanoperedens sp. Lineage (GTDB taxonomy): Archaea > Halobacteriota > Methanosarcinia > Methanosarcinales > Methanoperedenaceae > Methanoperedens. Next base: position 39,235 of record JBAQMZ010000049.1, on the reverse strand, counting down.
TTCCCCTCCATCAACAGGAGGTTTCTCAGCAACAGGGGCTTCCGGTTCCAGTTCCAGGTTTTTCATCGTCCTGAACATGTTTTTCTCCTTGCGGTTGCTGCTCCAGTGGTATGCCTCGTCCTTTGACCCTTTCGCCATCAGGACAACGACGCGCCCGGCATGTTTTCTACCTGTCCTCCCTTTTCTCTGGATGCTTCGTATCTCCGAAGGGACGGGCTCAAAAAACACCACAAGGTCGGTTGAAGGTATGTCCAGCCCTTCCTCTGCCACCGAGGTAGCTACAAGCGTATTATACTCGCCATCTTTGAATTTCTGGATTATCTCTACCTGCTGTTTCTGGGTAAGACCTGTGTCCTTGTACCTGCTCGCCTGGCCCACGAACCTGACGGGTTTTATTCCATGGACTTCCTTAAGCGAACTGGCGACAAGTTCAGCTGTATCCCTGTAGTTTGTGAAAACGATAACCCGTGATTGCGGGTTCTCAAGCACCTGTTTTGCAACGAGTTCTTTCACAATATTGAGTTTCGGGTTGTTCCCGTCACAGCCCCCGAGATGATGAACAGCCTGGCGCATGCTCAAGTCATCCATCAGGCGTTTTGCAGCTTTGCTTCCGCTTTTTGACCTCGCCTCGTTCTCAAGCCGTTCAAAATACTTTGACAATGCCGAAGAGCCCTGCGTTTCCGAGAGCTCAATGGCATGGCTCACCTTGAAGACTTCAGCAAGGAGCGAGCTTCCCTGGTAAACTTTCTGGTCAGGGAATGAACGAAGCTGCGACTGGAGACGCGCCTGCAGGTCAAGCATTTCCCTTTTTGATAACCTTGTCTGGTAATTTGATATGAAACCGAGTTCACGCAGCTTGCTTAACCTGTCGGACAGGACTTTATCCATCAACTGTTTTAATCCTTTTATCTCAACCGGAATAGGTACATACTTCCACTCGATGTCCTTATCGAAAATATAAGGGCTGACATCAGGGTCGGAATCCGTCCTCATTTCGACTGATTTGATATGGAGGTTGGTACAAACTTCCTGTATTTTTCCCTGGTTGCTTCCCGGGCTTGCTGTAATGCCGAGGATTAGGGGGTCATGGTTTTGCAGGTGGTATTTCTCTGCAATATACACATACGAGTAATTTCCTGTTGCCCGGTGCGCTTCATCAAAAATTATGCATGAAACTTTTTCAAGGTCGATTTTTTTCCCGAGGAGGTCGTTCTCAATAACCTGCGGCGTGGAAACCACAAGCTGCGCATTCTCCCACATGTCAGCCCTTTTATGTGGAGGCGTATTTCCCGTGAACATCGCGACATTCTCAGCAGGTATATTGAGGGTCTCCCTGAAAAAAGCGGCATGCTGTTCAACGAGCGGTTTTGTGGGGGAGAGAAGCAGGACTTTTCCTTTCGGAAGCCGTGAAACCATTACAAGCAGGGCCACTATGGTTTTTCCAAGACCGGTAGGAAGAACGACGAGGGTCGATTTCCTTATAGCCTCCCCTGCAAGTGCAAGCTGGTATAATCTCTTTTCGACTGTATCTGGTTTTAAAAGGGGATGATTAATGTATTCAGTATCAATCATTCTTGATTGGAAACATTAATCCATTGTCTCGCCTGTATCTTTCTGGTGAAGCTCGGATAAAGAATATGCTATATTTCTTAATCTCAGTCTTTCTTCATCCGTTGGCTGTTCGCCTTTCTTGATGGCTTTCACCCTTTCAGGGTCTATGCCCGAATATTTGCCGACCTGTTCAAATGTGAGTTTATGTTTGTGAAGTAATTCAATCAAATAGCGTTTTGTTGCTGGTTGTCCCATGATATTCACCTATGATAGTATTTCTTTATATGCGTATGCTTTATTACATAAAACGGGTATATCAAGGTATCTTCAGGTGAAACAAAAATGGCAGATAATGATATTGATGTTGTCCAAACAACCGAAACTGAAATCGGCGGAATTAAAAAGACATTAAAAAAATTTAAACGGAAATGCACCGTTGTACGAGTCGCACAGGCTAAAGGATGGAGAAACGTAGTGGTTTCAGATTCAAAAGAAAATAAGAAATACTTTTTTGGAAAAGTTGTCAATCCACCGCCAGAGATTAATCCCGGCGATGAATTGTATATCGGTTTTGAAGACCTGCCTTATGAACTGCCGGGAATAAAGCAGAAGATTATCCTCATGACCCTTGATGGTTTTCAGCTTGACTGGACTATGGTTTAAGGTTCTGCGACAATAGTTCCGTTCAGGTTTGTATTTCCTTTCAGGTAGAAACTATAAGTTCCGGTTTTCTTGAATATATAACGAAATTCCTTGTCGTTTGCAAGCAGCTGGGCATCGAAAAGAGCTTCACTGCTAACAAGAGTCAGGGTGTTTATGCCGGTATTTCTCCAGACGATTTCATCACCCGGTTTGATCGTAATCTCCTTATTGCGAGTAAAACCTCTCTGGCCATCTAAAAATACTGGTATGCTTTTACCTGTCGGGGTAACTTCAATAACGGTCGTGCTTGTTGGTTGAACTGTTGTTTGTGTAACTGTTACGGTTGCAGTTGGCTTCGGGCTTTCAACCTGTTTTGTTGGCGCACCGGGATAAAGGAAAAATGCCCATGCAAGTCCGCCCAGAACAAGTATTGCCAGGGCTACTGTTATGATTTTGTTAATGTTAGATGATGGCTCAGGCTTTGGCTGTGCTTTTGGAGGTACGGCTTTCGGGGGTGCTGGCGGAATTTTTACCTTCTCCTTTTTTGCCGCAAAAGGCGCTTCGGTTACGGGCTTTGAAACTATATCGCTTGCGCCTGTTAAATCCCTGCTCCAATTGCATTTCGGGCACGTTTGTGAAATCGGATAATCAATACTGCCCATGGCTAATTCTTTTTTAATAGTCTTGGTTACCAGGGGCTCACTGCATTTTGGACATTTATCTTGCATTTCGACACCACCCTAAAGACCCTTCTTTGTCCTATATAAATATATCGAATGACAAATTTACAGGCTACCAAACCATTAAATATGGTTGTGTTATATTAAGCCTACTGCGCTCCGATAGTGTAGCAGGCCAATCATTCTGGCCTTTCAAGTTTTATGCGTGAAATAGCGCCAAAATAAAGACAGCCAGAGACTCGGGTTCAAATCCCGATCGGAGCATATTTTACAATAAATTTATTTATCATGAAGACAATACTTTTTCATTCCAAAACCGATTCATAGGGAAGGAGTTACAGAGTGCCAAAAGAATACAAGAACAAAACAAAATATACAGTCATAGTACGGGAATTAGCAGATGGCGATGTCATTGAAACCGAAGGGATAATAGAGGGATTGACCACAGTCATCCTGAAAGATGGGAAATTAAAGATCGGAGGCGTGGTCAGGCACACTTCCGGAGAAATCTATTGAGTTTAAGAAATCGTAAAATCCCTATTCTTCCTCGTCTGACTATTTTTCTTTCTTATTCTTCTTTTGCGCCTTCACGCCTGCCTGGGTCGCAAAAACATTAAGCAGGTCGGTCAATTTCTCATACTGCGCTGTTTCTATATGGGAATACCGCAAGGGTTTTTTATGCTTTCGCGTCTCTTTTTTGAGCTTCTTGTATAACTCATCCGAACGCGATGTGAGTTTCTCATCCGTCGTCCCTTCAATGAGCATTACGCCTGTGGCCCCATATTCAAAAGCCGCATTGACAACGTCCGCATCAAGGATATGGATGGTGGGGACATTTACAAACCTGACAAGGGAAGAGTACTGCCTGCGGTTAACACCCGCAATATCGGCTGCTGCATATGCATACGGGTCTATGAACACAATCACTCCGGGCTCTTCGCTCAATATCGCTTTTAACTGCGCTTTATACTGGTTTCTTGTATAATTCCTTATCTCGATTCCTTTTATCGGGCATGCAGGCACACAAATACCGCAGCCTGTACATGCAAGAGGCGACAGCACAGCCTTTCCGTTTTCAAGGCTGAGAGCGCTATAAGGACAGGCTTTAACGCAATCCCCGCATCCGTTGCATTCAAGTATCAGTGGCTTCTCTGGCGGGATAAGAATCATGCCTTTTCCGAGGAACTGGGAAACCTTATGCGCAGCGCTTATACCTTCTGTCACTGAATCGTGAATATCCTTCGGGCCAAGCACGCAGCCCGCTGCGAACACCGATTGGTTCAGTGTATTTACAGGGTCAAGCTTGACATGTTTTTCCTCGATAAAACCGTCATCACCAAGCGGCACGCCGAGTTTATCTGCAAGCTCTTTTGTCCCGGCTGACGGAATAAGAGCAGGGCAGAGAACAACCATATCAAAGCTCTCGCGCCCTTTCCTGCCAAGATTGGTATCCTCGTACTGCACCATGAGAGTGCCGTCGGTGTGGGGAATTATTTCAGCCACTTTTCCGCGCACGTAATTGACGCCTTTTTCCGCAGTGTGATGATAGAACTCTTCAAACCTTCTGCCCGCCGACCTCATATCGATATAGAATATCCAGGCTTCTGCATCCCCCTTCATCTTCTTGACAAGCTGCGCCTGTTTCTGGGAGTAGATGCAGCATACCTTGGAGCAGTGTTTCCTGCCTTTTCCCGTGAAATCCCGGCTTCCCGCACAAAGCACGAAAGCCACGCGGCTGGGGAATGAACCGTCTGCTTTCTGCAATCTCATTCCTGTTTTGCTCTTTGCCGAGAGCATTTCCTCAAATTCCACCGCAGTGAGAAGATTCGGGGCAGGGTAATTGTACTCTTCGATAAACGATGGGTTAATAGGCTCAAAACCTGTTGCAATAGCCACTGACCCTATTGAAACTAAACTTGTCTTTTCTTTCGCATCCAGGTTTATGGCATCGCGGGGACATACTTTCACGCAGGCGCCGCAGTTTTTGCATTTTGACATATCAATCATGTATGCCTGCGGGACTGCCTGTGCAAATGGCAGGAATATGGCGCCTGTGGGGCATTTCCTGGCGCATGCACCGCATGATATGCATTTTTCGATATCCACGTATCGCGGGCTGTGCTTCAGTGTTATTGAGTAATCTCCGGGGCTTCCGCGCACGTCCGTCACTTCGGTCTGGGTCAACATCGTGATATTGGAATGATTATGCACCGCCACCATTTTAGGGGTAAGAATGCACTGGGAACAATCAAGCGTCGGGAAGGTCTTTGATAGGCCAATCATATGCCCGCCAAGGAATGGCTGTTTTTCTATAAGAATGACTTCATGTGCGTCCGCCAGTTCAAGAGCCGCGGTAATCCCCGCAATCCCGCCTCCCACCACAAGAGTCCTGTCAATAAGTTTTTTCTCAAGCGGCACAAGCGGTTCTATGGAACCCATTCTGGCGACAGCGCCTTTTATTAATCCTTTGACCTTTGGATTTATGCCCTCTTTGTCGTGCACCCAGCTTGCCTGTTCCCTGATGTTTGTGATCTCAAGCAGGTTCGGATTAAGCCCTGCTTTTTTTGCCATGCTCCTGAATGTTTCAAGATGCAGTTTTGGCGAGCATGAGCCTATCACAACTCTGTCCACTTTTCCTTTCTCGATATCGCTTTTGATTTTCTCCTGTCCCGCGCCGCTGCACAGGTAATCCTGGATATTCACCAGAACGTCTTTATTTTCTTTCAGGCTGTCGGCGACACTCTGCAGGTCAACGACGTCTCCAATATTCCCGCCGCACCTGCAAAGGTACACGCCTATTTTCTTGGGAGGCTGCCCGGGTTTTGGACCATTTGTGGAGGGATTTTCGTTCGTAGGGGCGGGTTCGTTCTCAGCCATCTTTACCTCCCTATTTTTACTATCAATTTATCGCAGGGAACAAGATGCTTCCCCATTCCCAGTTCATCGGAAGAGAAGCCCATCGCCAGACCCATGAGCTGTGTAAAATAAATTATCGGCATATCAATCTTGATGTTATATTTTTTTTCCACCGCTTTCTGCTTTGCATCCAGCTGGAGGTGGCACATGGGACATGTTACAACCATACAGTCAGCGCCTGAATCTTTTGCCATCAGGAGCAAGTCCCTTGCAAGTTCAAGCGCAAGGTCTTCGTTCGTTATCAGGATAGGACCGCCGCAGCATTTTGTTTTATAATAATATTTTACGGGTTCCGCTCCGAGGCTTGCGATAAGGTTATCCAGCGACTTTGGGTTTTCAGGGCTGTCAAATTTGTTCTCAGGGCGTGTGAGCAGACAGCCGTAATAAGGCACGGCTTTTATCTTTAAGGGCTTTTTGACCATTTCAGCAAGTTTTGTAAGCCCGTAATCTTTGACTACTATTTCAAGAAGATGTTTTGGTTTTGTATTGCCGTCATATTTTAACGTGAGAGCTTCATTGACCCTCGTTTTGAGGGAATCTTCTTCAAGCGCTGTTTTTGCGCGCATGAGGTTTGAGTAGCAGAGATTGCATGGCGTTGCCATATCAAGCCCCTGTGATGAGGCAAGGGTTCTTGCAGACAGCGCTGACCTTATGGTCATGTCAGGCACATGGAGGGCGCCGCAGCAGTTCCAGTTCCTGACCTCTTCAAGCTCGATGCCAAGTGAGCGAAACACCACTTCCACCGACTTCCGGTAATCCACAGCCGTTCCGTGCTGTGCGCATCCGGGATAATAGGAATATTTCATTTATCGGTCTCCTGCGTCTCCGGCTCTTCTTTTTCTTTTTCCGTCCCTGCTGTTTCCCTGATTTCTTTGCTTTCTTTCTTTTCCGCTTTTTCACCGAGCTTAAAAACAGTATCAAGTTCACGCGTATTTTCCATTTTATCAATTGTCAGGGGCAATTTTCCTTTTGAGAAAAGAGAAAGACCAAACGGGGCCTGTTTTATCATTTCAGGCTCTCTCAGGCTGTATCTGGAGATTAAAAGGAATTCAGAAGCCCTGCCGTTTTTCCTGACCACGTCTGAAAAAACATTATCAAATCTTTCGTTTTTGTTCTTTACACCTTCCGCTATTGCTATGGGTTTTAACGTCTCCATGAGTTCAGTGGGGCGTATTCCCCTCGGGCAGCGCACCGAGCATGAAAAACATGTGGTGCATATCCAGATGGTGTTGCTGTTGAGCACTTCCTTTTTGAGGCCAAGCTGAACCATGCGCACAAGCTGGCGCGGGTTATAATCCATTTCATGGCTGACAGGACATGAGCCAGCACATACACCGCACTGCATGCATGTGGGGAGCTTCTTGCCCACCGGTGTTTCTAAAACGAGGTCTCTAAAAGCAGCGTCCCTGGATTCAATGAGGATTATTTCTTTTTTCATATCTCCCTCGGGAGGAAGTAGATGTAGGGTTAATGATATATAAATAGTATTGTAATGCCCTTGCCATCCGAATCAAAACATTTATCAGGTTTGTTATCAAATCTTAAGTTGATGTCGGAGTTCTACAATATCCTCGCAAGCGTACTTGCGAATAAACAAATGTCCATAAGCAGTATTGCAAGGGAATTAAAGAAAAACGGATACGACCAGCACCGGTTAATACTCACGGGATATCTTCGCGCGCTTCACGATATGGGATATCTTGATGAGATTGACATCCCGCCTTCGATAGTTTACACCTTTAAAGCGAACCCAAAACGGGATATTTACGGCATCGTAAAAGACCATCTTAAGAATATCGATATGCCAGACCGGCTGGATATCGCGGTTTTTATCCTTTCCTCACTTTTCCACCGCCCATGTTTCAAATATGAACTTGAATTACTCGGGATTGAAGGCAGAAAGACAGAAAATGTCAGGGAATCAAAGGATGTCCGCCTTAAAGAACACAGGGCTTCTGTGACGCGCATCAAAATACCACCGGAAGACCCGGCTTTTGAAATCAAAGAAGAAAATAAAAATCTGCTTGAGAAAGGAAACGATGTGCTTATCGATATCATAAATGAGTTGACTGACCTTGACGGGTTAAAGGCAAAATTCCAGCAGACTAAACTTGCTTAATTTTAAATACTATTAAAATCAATCATTATTTTAGAGGGATGTTATATGGAGTGTATAGAAACTATTAAAGGGAGACGGTCTGTCAGGAGATTCAAGGCAAAACCCGTCGGAAAAGAGATGATAGAGGAACTTTTGGATGCAGCCCGGATGGCGCCGTCAGCGGGAAACCTGCAGGCGCGTGATTTCATAGTTATATCCAATAAAATTACAAAACAGAAATTGAAAGAAGCCGCGCTCGGGCAGTCGTTTATCGAACAGGCACCGATCGTGATTGTTGCAGTTGCGAATATCGAACGTTCATCGCGTGTATACAAAACAAGGGGAGAGCTTTATGCAATCCAGGATGCCACGGCAAGCGTGGAGAACATCCTGCTTTCTGCTTGTTCGCTTGGACTTGCGGCATGCTGGGTGGGCGCTTTTGACGAAAACGCGGTCAGCGAGCTTCTTAGCATCCCCCATAAAACAAAACCAATAGCTATAATACCTGTCGGATACGCAGATGAAGAACCGGTTGCGCCGCCCAGGATGGGTCTGGATAAGGTAGTTCACTGGGAAACGTGGTAACTACACATTTGTCATCGGTTAAAGATTTTTTATAGGTTTAAAACCTATAGTTATGAGTAGTTATGTCCTGGAATTTGAACACGGATTTACACCGCTTTTTCTGAGAATGCTCAGAATTTATTTCCCAATCTACAATCTCGAATATGTTGATAACATTTTTTAATAGAGTCCATGTTCTCCCTTGATATTCCTAGATTTTCTAAAACCCATTTATCTGCAAATTCCATAGCTTCCCTTCGTTTATTTTGAAGCAGAAGGTTATTCAGCTTGGTTTCCAAATCTACTGGAAAACAATGTCCATTTCCAGGATATACTAGAATCTTACTTATAGCGGTAGGCTCAATTTTCAAGATACCACTCCCATAAGTTCTCCCAACCATTTCAACGGAAAGCTGAGATACTGATGTCAACATAGAAAACTGTATCCACTTTTGGGTGTTTTCATCTACCTCATCATAGAAATCTACATGATGCACAGTATTTGTGCTTAAGAGCCCATCTGGGTTCAATACAATAAATGGTATTTCTTTTGTCATGTAATGAATGAAACCACTAGGAGGTTTCTGGTGAGGAATGGAATACCACTTAATTCTCTTCTTGGTATGGCACCTTTTGTTCAAACCGTTTTCCTCGCCAATTTTAATATACTCTTTGAGGGATTCAGGTAATTCCATGCCTTCAGGTATCGTTAACATCATATCTCTGATATCTTCTGAATCTGAAATTACGAGTTTTTTCAAGTTTCTGGAGCCTGTAATAATCGGTCTTAAAATTATTTCTGGCAGTATCATGCTTTTTGCTGTTTCCTTATCAAGAATGAAGAAATTATTCGCTCCAGTAACGGTACCTATTCGGATTTTCGCAAAGCGACCAAGGGTTTCAAATCCTAAACCATTTTCTACCTTTGAGATAATTTTATGTATATTGCTATTTGCCAAGCAAATCCATGGTGAAGATCGCCATATATTCTGCTCGATAGGCATCCAAGAGATTTTTCTTTTTGAAATACCGGATGAATAACAAACTCCTATTTCTGATGATGAACCACCATATCCCATTCCAACAAGCACAAGAATTCGCACATCAGCTTTTTTGAACATTCGTTGCCCGATAGCATTGATCCGAAGTATACGAAATTTCTCAAGTAGTAATTCCCTAACTCCCTTGGCAAAATCAGCATAAAGAAATGACCAAGGCAATATAGCTGCAAGATTTCCATTATTTCGGATGAATTTTAAACTGTGTATCAAAAAATATACCCAAAGGTCGCTTTTTGTAGGAAGCTTTCCTTCATTTCCTACTATACTCCTTATACGTTCTCGAGTCTCTATAGGTATCAAATTGTATCTGACAAATGGAGGATTCATCAAAACAACATCAAACCTCATCTCCGGTTGATCAAATGAGGAAAATATATCCCTCTCTTTTAGATTCTCTTCGCTCAGAACCTCTAGAGAACAACTCCTTCTAACTTTTTCTGGAAGGGGAGCAATATCATAACCAAATAGCTGTTTATCAGGTGTTGTAGACCAAAGTGCAAGAAGGCGCTTATGTGCCGCCAAGAGTAGAGCTCCTTCACCGTAGCATGGATCCAATACAGTGGAATCAGCAGATGGGATAGCTAAATTGGCGACGAGATCAGCCAATTCCGGTGGAGTATAGAATATCCCATTGGTTCTCTCATGACTCGCCATAAATTTGCTCATGTAATGTGCATCTGGGACCTAGACGGTCAAAATGGCCTGAATGTCGATTCCAATAAGCCTTCCACCATAACTCTTCGCTTTTAATTACTAGACCTTTCCAGGCTGGCTCATATGTTAACTTCCTTAAAGGGGTCTCGAATTCTCTTATTATTAGATCAAGCAATAGCACTAAATCCATCGGTGGATAATGGAAGCGTGGGGTTTCCAAATGATGTTCTAGACAATAATGACAATCAATGTACTCACTTTCTGGAAATTTACCACCATATTGAAAATGTGAAGCAGGTTTGACTTGATCATTGGGTTGAAAGTCGAAATGGAAACGCCGAACAACTCTTTTTTTACTCATAAACTTATCTAAGCAACAAGAATCAGTATTCAGGGATTTTACGCTTGCTCTATGTGTGGATGATTCTGTGGTAAAAGTTATGGATATCGAAAAAGAAGATCGTGTAATATCATCTTTTTTTCCTTCAATTAAGCCACCAATTAGCAATGTTGGAGAATGTCTCTTTAGTTCCTTATTAGAAATTGGAACTTCCAGTAAGGGGATCTCAAATTTCCATTTATTATCACTAGCTTCTTTTAGATTTGAGTAAGCACTAGATACAAATCTCGTTTGGTCGTTCGGGAGACTGGCAAAATCAGAATTACACCTGATAAAATTAAGTGCGTTTAGGATATGATTTCGCTGTATCAAATTGTTCTCCTACTACTTGGTCTCACCAATATACTCAGGAGATTTCCCGATTTCAAATACTCTGGGCTCGTCAAAATAGAGTTCTCTCTTTCTTACAAGATAGGGTTTACTGCATCTATAATGGACTGGTTTCAAATCCGTATCATCATTCAAATTTATTCCTACGGTCTCTGGAAATAAATCATTACAGACAGCACACTTGGCACGTTTTGTCTTAGGAATCTTGAAAACCATCGGAGCAACTTCCCAAGGATTTACTTTTCCAATCTTTTGAGCTTTTGGTTTTGAGAATATTATATCAGTAAGACCCGAAACCCACCATAACGGTGGTGCTGTTCTTGCAAAAACCCCGGAGTATTTAGCTTTTTTAAATTTTGAAGAAACTTCTTTAAAGGCTTCGATACTCATTCCCATATAGGTTGCAGCATGTATCTCATCATATAGAAAGCCAGGAACTCTAAGCAAAATTTGACGTACCCACTTAGCAAAGGCTATCGGATTACCTTCGGGGTATTTACTGCTTCCTAGAGGCGACAAGCCCTTCCTCAGTTCATCAGGGAGAACAAGTCCTAATTTCTCTTGAACGCCAACTGGTACCTGTAACAATTTAAAAAGAACTTTTAAATTTCCTCTTGGTGACTCTCGAATCAACCTGTAATCTAAAGCATCATGGTAGAGAATATCTTGGCCTTCTCTTTGAACCTCTTTGAATGTAAGTTTCTTATCAAAAGCCGAATTTGCCGCCTGAGCCCCAGAAACAAATATTCCTCCCCTCTGTGTCTCTTTATTAGTCACTACATATATTGGTCGCTCCGTATTAACCTCACGAATCTTCCCTGCAGCAGCAAGGCCACGCATGTCATATTTCACACCGCCAGTCCCTGTCAAGCTTACCTGATCAAGGAAGTAATCTACTAAGAAGATATCAGGCAATTTGTTACGTTTAAGTTCAGAGGATAAATTATCAGGGTGAACCATTGAAACTTTAAGATTTTTTTCAAGACCTTCTAAATTTTTGGCATCCTCTGTGTGGTCAATCACCTCATCATCAATCCAGAGAACCTTAACTTTTTCACTAGCTTTCAAGCGAACGACACCTCTATACAGGTTTTCCAGGGAGGCTTGACATCGACAAAATGCGCTGTTCCTCCATAGGTTTCGGCAATACCTCTAACAATATTAAGTCCAAGGCCACTGCCACGACCCAAAGCTGCAAGCTCTTCATCAAGTACTCTATCGTGCAAGCCTTTATAAAGTCGCCCGTCCGGATCTGCATTCAATGGCTGAAATACTTCATCTCTATAATCTTCCATGAGTCCTATCCCTTCGTCGAATACACTTATTACGGTTTTTCCATCCTTTTTCCTTCCTTGAATCTGTATGTTCTTCCCCTGTCCAGCTAATGTTGCTTTGATCGCATTCGATACGAGATTCACAATAATCGAAAAAGCTTCTGCATCGAGCATAGGTCCAGTTCTTAAAGAATCAGGAATATCTAAATTTACCTTTATATTATAGTGGTCTATCAGATAATTGAATCCTTGGAGTACTTCAGTACACGCTTCCTTAAGAAGAATTTCCTTCCTTTGATAATCTGCTGTTTTCTTTGCCAAGATTTCGAATAATTCTACTTGCTGATCAAATCTATCTCTTGTGGCACGAAGATCCTGGGCAAATTCCATAAATTCATCTCTTTCATTTTTTGGGAGTTTCTCTGTAATTCGGTTAAGTGTGTTGGCATGCGTATCAAGTCTAGATATAAGACCTTTGATCTCGTGAGCGAATCCAAACATAAGACCACCTGTAGATGCAACCGCTCTTAGTATACCCAAATAAGTTTCTGCACGGCTAAATGAGTGTCGAATAACTTCTGCTGCCGTTTCAACTCTTTCCTCTGATTTTCCTTTTTCTATCTCAGGCAGGATTTCATGTGCTCTTCTGGCCTCCATTGAGAGGATATTAACTGCTTTCTCAAATAATGGAGATGGAGTTTCTGATTTTCTTGTTTTTTCTTCACCGAAAGGCTTTGAGATTTCTGATATTTTTGTTTTTTCTTCACCGAAAGGCTTTGAGATTTCCGATATTTTTGTTTTTTCTTCGCGTATCCCTCCCAGTTTACTGCGAAGTTCCTTTTCTGCCTCTCTAAGGGCTTCAGTCTCATGCAAAAGAAGAAACCTGTTATAATACAGCACCATCCATTGCAAAGCCAGTCTGATTGCTTTGGTAAGATCATCAAATGCTTCGTTTTTAACAAAACCTTCGCGATCAAGTTTTACTTGAAATGGCATTGTGGGTCCTGATGAAATGTTCACTCGACCTATTAGGTTTCCGTTGCGCGGATGATTTAACATTGCTCTGCCAGCATCAATGCCCAATTTAGAAGCTGCCGCGTTGAAGATGGAGTCTACCGCAGCTAATCGCCGTGCAACATCTTGATCGATACTAAGCCAATCATCACCAGGATCGCCGTAAGGATATACTCTAAAACCATCAAGATAAACCCTGATACCTCCTTGCTCGAGCATTACTTCTCGAGCAATACCCTTCGTTAAGGTTTGTATATCGCGAAAATATTCTTTTTTAATAGGCACCCATCCGATTTCGAATTTTATCCCCTTTAGTAGATTAAACATTTTGGGAAGCTCGTAGTCATGAGTTCCAATCATTTTTGCTGTTAATTTTAATGCAACAGTACCATCTTCCTTGATAATTCCATCCAACTTGCCCCAGCCAGCATCCATGAATTGGTCTACTAGAAATCCTTCTCCTTTAGGAAATTCAGATGCTTCAAAACGGATTTCAAATCCAGGATCTTCTTTGAACCCTTTGCGTCGCGTTCCTTTTACAGTTGAAAGTGTCAACAACTGCCGCCTCAGAAGATTGAATTCGCTTTCGGTCCACGATTCAGAGAGATCAGTCAACCTCAGTGTTAGTCCTGTGCTTCCTTTGTCTAACTTTTTAGTCTGATAATCGCTTGGTATTTCGGTAAGCGTAGTACCAGGGATGAACGTGTTCCAATCAAATTTTACTCTTGTAAACTCAAACTCACTAGAGTTGGGAATTTCTGCAATAGTCTCTAACACCAACCTCTTAGCAAGCCTACGGCATGCAAAACGTCCTATACCTTTATTACCAGTTTTCATTCTTCCGAAAGAAGGAGAGATGGGTTCTCGTGCTTTATAAGGAGTGGCTATTCGCATCCAGTAATCCTTTACCTGCTGAAAGGTCATTCCATAGCCATTATCAATTAAAATAATCTCACCATTATTCGATTTTGGTCCTCCATTTTTCGCATTTGTGAAACGGATAACGATATTTGTTGCATCGGCATCATATGCATTCTTTACTAGTTCGGATAATGCAATGTAATTCCTAGTTACCAGACGTTCCCCCAGCTCTCCTAATAGTTGGCTATCCACAGTGAATTCCAAACTTTCTTGATCCATTGACGCTTCCATTTTAATATTAGGTAGAAATAAACATATTTCTATCGTTCATCTTGTTAAGTTCGCATATACTATAATAGTACGCATAACTATGAAGCAAATCTAAATCTTCTTTTATCAATGCTTCTCGAATAGCATAGCTCGTGGCATCTGCCAATCACCCCTTCAAACTGTTAAAATTACAATTCAATTAAGTGTATGGCGAATAAAGCTTCGGTTTCAACTTATGTGCCAGATTTGCAACGGCACTTCGTGACTTTTTCCATTCGCAAATATTATTGCTATTACCCGTGCCATCCGTAGAAACTGTTTGTAACTACAATTCCACCTGCTCTATCCAGTTCAACTTTCCCGGCAAGTAATCTTCAGGTGTTTTTCCCTGCTTCAGGGATTCAATTATCTCAATAATTGATTTTACAATAGCTAGCGGATTAATATCCGTGGTATTTATTTCAAAGACATTTTTACAGCGTTCGGCTGATTCCACAAGTATGACGTCCAGCGCCTCAGCATTGGCATTTTCTTTCACTTTCGAAAAAGAGTAATTTTTTCTTTTCCCCAGGCGCTTCCGCAGAGCCACCGGATGCGTCCTCAGCACGATAATAACATCCGCAGGCAAAAGATGCGAAAGATGTCCTTCCATTATGATATCTATCCCATGCGGCACCTGGCTGATTATCTGCTTCACGCGCTCTTCCAGTTTGTCCATGTCAGCTTCATATGTGTCCCGCGTCTCATCCTTTCCGGTGTAAAGCTTCTCGCCCAGGACAATTTTATTCAGGTCGATGATATGGAATTGTTTCCTGTATTGCGAATGCTCAGCTAAAATACCGCAAACAGTGGTTTTACCCGTGCCGGGTGTGCCTGTAAGGGCTATAATCATAAAATCGCACTCATAGCTTCTATGACCTTCCGGTTCTGTTCTTCCGTACCAACGGTGATACGGATTAGAGACTCGCCAGCGCCCCTGAAAGAGGTACAGTCCCGCACTATTATGCCCTTTCTTAATAGCGATTCTGAAACTTCCGCCGCTGTATGAGGGGAAACATCTATCAGGATGAAATTCGCCTCCGATGGAAATACTTTGCATAGAGGTGAAAGTCCATTGCTCAATTGGATGCGCCCTTTTTTCACGGTTTCAAGGCTTTTCTTAAGATGTTCCTTATCATTTAACGCTGCAATCCCGCCCACGGATGATAATACATCCACAGAGAACGGTGTCATGACTTTCATGTATTCCCTGGCAATCCATTGGGGCACCACGGCATAACCCATACGCATCCCTGCAAGGCCGAAAGCCTTTGAGAATGTGCGCCCGATTATAAGATTATCATATTCCCTCACAAGCCCCATGAGAGCATGCCCTGAAAAATCGGCATATGCTTCATCTACGAACACTATCGCATCAACGGATTCCAGTATCTTCCTCACATCCTTTTCGCTGACGGTGTTTCCTGAAGGGTTGTTTGGCGAGCAAAGAAAAATCATTTTCGTGCTGTCGTTAACTTTATCCAGAATACTTTCAGGTTCGATAGCGAAATCCAAATTTCGCTCTACAAAAACCGGTTTTCCCCCGTTTGCGAGGGTTGCGATTTCATAATACGAAAACGTAGGTATAGGTATTATGGTTTCGGCTTCAGGCGTCATGAAAAGCCGCATCATTGTATCGAGTATCCCATCCATGCCGTTTCCCGAAACGATGATGTTACCGACTGGATAACCTGTATAGGCAGATATCGCTTTTCTTAATTCAAGCGCATCCGAAGGCGGATACAGGTGGATTTTCCCGGCTTTTTCCTTAATGGCAGAAACTGCAAGCGGGGAAGGCCCGAGCGGATTTTCATTCGAGCCAAGTTTTATAATTTTGGCTGGGTCAAGCCCATATTTTTGGGCAATCTCCTCGATAGATTTTCCCGGCACGTACTCTTTGATATTCTTAACCGAGGGGCGCACCAGTCCTTCAAAAAACTTTAAGAAAGTTTTATCAAACGAAGGGGTATGGTCTTGCGACCATACCCCTAGACCGCATAAAGCGAGGTGTCGCTTTTCAAATCTCATTCAGCACCGACACCGCCGTATCAAGCTGTTCTTTCGTAATAGTTAGCGGCGGGACAAAACGCAGCACGGATTCCGAGGTGCAGTTAAGAAGCACGCCCTGTTCGCGGGCTTTGTTCACGATGTCCTCGCACTTGATTGAGAGTTCCATTCCTACCATCAAACCTTTGCCGCGTATCTCTTTTACGTAATCCTTGTTCAAACCTTCAAGTTTTTTGATGAGGTAATCACCCAATTCTAGAGAGCGCTTCACGAGTTTTTCTTTTTTGATTACATCTATATTAGCTAGAGCCGCGGCGCAGGCAAGGGAATTCCCGCCAAACGTGGATGCGTGGTCGCCGCGCACGAAATTTGCAGCCACGTCTTCACGCGCGAGCATTGCGCCCATGGGAAAGCCTCCGCCCATTGCTTTGGCTGTGGTCATAATATCGGGTATGATGCCTGAATGCTCTTTCGCAAACCATTTTCCCGTCCTCCCAAACCCTGTCTGCACTTCATCCAGTATCAATAAAGTATCTTTTTCATCGCATATTTCCCGCACTTCTTTCAGGTATCCGTCTGAAGGTATTATCACACCGCCTTCTCCCTGCATGGGTTCAAGAATCACGCCGGCTGTGTTTTCATTGATTGCCGCCCTTATTGCATCGGCGTCGTTGTACGGCACGAATACCGCAGGCGCAAGGGGTTCGAAGGGCTTGCGGTATTTTTCCTTGTGGGTGACGCTGAGAGCGCCACGCGTCCTTCCATGGAACGCATGTTCAGTGGCAATGAATTCTTTTTTACCGGAAGCTTTCCTTGCCAGTTTCAGGGCGCCTTCAACCGCTTCCGTCCCTGAATTGCAGAAAAAGACACGGTCAAGCATCGTAAGTTTCGAAAGTTCCTCGGCAAGAAGAGCCTGGTTTTCGGTATAATAAAGATTCGATACATGTATTAACCGCTCTGCCTGCCGCTTTATGGCATCGACTACAGCGGGATGGCAGTGACCCACGTTATTCACCGCTATTCCTGCCACGCAGTCAATGTATTCCTTACCGTTGACATCCGTCACCACCGCACCGCATGCCTCTTTTATCGCAATGGGCTGGCGTGTGTAGGTCTGGAATACATATTTTTCGTATTTCCGGACTATCTCATCATAATTAAGAGCCATATAAATCCCAAATATTATCTTTTGTCTACAGAGTCAAAAAGACTCATTTCATCATTCATCACGGTCTCACCCGGGTAAACGATGATGCCTTTATCCCTTATCTCGTATGGATGCAGGATTTCATCATGCTTGACGCCCCTCATCTTTAATATTTCGATTGCTTTTACCCGGTTCCCCTCAGCCCTGAACACATGCAGCCTGATGACACCCGATGAAAGATACTCTTCAACGCTGAATGAAGACGGTTTGCCCTGTACCTCACTTGACATAAGGGTTGTACAATCAAGATACTCAAGATTCTTAATAAACTCCGATATTTTATGCCTCACTTCAGATTTATCTGCCGACATTTTAAAAGAAGTTATAGAATCAATAAATATCCTTTTTGCATTTATTGCTTCGGCCTCCAATTGGATCTGCTCAAAGATATCCCCTATATTTTTTTTTGCGGCGATTGTATTGGTAGGAGTTTTTTCAAAGGTTTTTACAAATTTCGTAAATGTAAATGGGTTCGCATATACTATTTTCATTTTTTTCTGGGATACGAGCTTTTCAATATCCCACCCGAATCTCCACATATCCCTTATTATCCTCGACGGGCTTTCTTCCATCACGACAAGGACGCCCGGTTCGTTAAAATTTACAACCCCTCCATACAGGTACTGCACGCCGAAAGTGGTTTTCCCTGTGCCTGGCCCGCCCGTTACAAGAATTACATCGTTCTCAACATAACCTCCCTCGATTAATTCATCAAGACCCGGGATGGCTGATTTTACTTTGCCCATTCGTTTCCTCGTTATTAGTAATGCGATGTATTATTAATATATATAATTAGTGCAAAAGAGATTATGGGTGAGCGATAAACCTGTTTTTCTTAAACTCGCTGCATACCAGTTCTTTTACAGGAATATCCTCTTCCCTGCATTTTTCATCTTTCCATGCCTCTATTGAACGAAAAATATAAAACATGCCGTCTTTTTTCTTGGAGGCTTCAAGATTAGGGTCACATGATGCGTCAAAAAATGCCTCGTATCCGTCTAAAACTGTCATCTGATCATTAGACGTGCTGGTTATTAATGAAGCTTACGGAAATGTTTGCACCGGGGACTATTTGTCATTCCCAGAAGCTCCCATCACCGCCTGCCCGAGGCTTATCCCCCCGTCGCCGCAGGGCACTTTTTTGTGCGTGACAAATTCAAAACCTTCTTCCTCTGCGATATTTCCTGCAGTACTGGTAATGGCATTATTATAGGCAACGCCGCCTGAAAAACCTATCACTTCGATTTTCTTATCTCTCGCAGTTTTAATCGCCATTTCACACAGCCCTCTTGCCAGAGCAACCTGGGATGACGCAGCGATATCAGGATACGGATATTCGTCCATTGCAAGATATACGGTTTCGATTATCCCCGTTGTATCAAATACATAAGTTCCATCGATTTTCTTGATCAAGACAGGCATATCCACAATATCTTTCCCTTTCATTGCAAAAGCCTCAAGTTTCATGGCTGGTTCGCCTTCATACGTTCTCACGCTACAAACCCCGAGCAGCGCCGCGATGGCATCAAGTATCCTTCCCGCGCTTGATGTAAGAGGCGAGTTAAACCCTGTTTCAATTTGCTTCAAAATAATAGCCAGTTCATTCTTTTCAAAATACGGTTTGAATATCCGGGAAAGCTCATCAGGCTTATATCTCCCTGACAAAACGCCAGCAGCCATCCGCGCAGGATATCGCGCAGCAAGGTCTCCGCCCGGCATCAATTGCGGCAAAAGATGTCCTGCACGCTCAAAACTTTCGCCGGCAACGATTATTTCACCTCCCCATGCAGTCCCGTCATTCCCGTATCCCACACCGTCAGCCGCAATGCATACCATTTTCTCGTTGCCACTTTCTGCCAGGAGCGATGCTGCGTGGGCAAAATGATGCTGGCATTTTATTAAAGGAACATCGAATTTCCCGCTTAATTCCTTCCCCAGCGCCGAGGTATTAAAAGAAGGATGCATGTCCACAGCTACCGCATCGACCTTATCCACGCCGGTCAATTCCATAAGGTTTCTGACCGCAGCTTCAAGGTATTCAAGCGTTTTGAGTTTTGTTGTGTTGCCGATATACTGTGTCAGGAAAGCCCTGTCCTTTTTCAGGATGCATGCGGTCACATCAAGTTCCGCGCCCAGCGACAGCACTGTTCTTTTTGTGTCTATTACTTCCACCGGGAAAGGAACAAAACCCCGCGATCTCCTGATAAATGCCGCGTTATTATTCAATAACTTAACTACGGAATCATCGCACCTGTTTTTAATCATCCTGTTGTGTATCAACGAAAAATCCGCGCCCAGCGACAGAATATCCTCGTTATCGATTGCCATAGGTTCGCCGGGGATGTTTGCCGAGGTCATTACAAAAGCAGGCTCGTTTGAGTAATGGAACAACAGGTGATGCAAACCCGAATACGGGAGCATGATGCCAATATTCCCAAGACCCGGGGAAATATTAGTTGAAATCTTATCTTTTTTCGAAAGGATGAGGATAGGTCTTTCCATCGACGAAAGAAGTTGTTCTTCTTTTTTGGAAATGAACGCAATCCTTCTCGCCTCAACCATATTCCGCGCCATTATTGCAAAGGGTTTCGCGGGTCTTCCAAGAACCCTCCGCATCCGCAATATTGCCTCATCGCCTGTCGTTCCTGCCACAAGGTGCGTGCCCCCGGTTCCTTTCACTGCTACTATTTTCCCGCTATCCAGAAAAGCGGCTGCGTCCTTAATCGGGTTTTTTGAAAAAGTATTTTCCCTGCCCCTGTACAATTCGTAGAAAGGACCGCAATCAGGGCAGCAGACCGGCTCGGCATGAAACCTCCTGTCCGTGGGGTCAAAGTACTCGTGCCTGCAATCTCCACACATACGGAATTTTGACATCGTGGTATTTTCCCTGTCGTAAGGCAGGGATTCTATCATCGTGAAACGCGGACCGCAGTCCGTGCAGACCGTGAAAGGATACAGGTACCTCCGGTTTGAGCTGTCAAAAATCTCAGCCATGCAGGCATCGCACATTGCGACATCAGGCGGCATTATGGAATCGGGGCTGCCCTGTTTTTCACTTTTTAAAATGAAAAAATCACTGTACCTTTTTTCTTTCCCGGGTTTTATATCGATATTCGTTATCCTGGAAAGCGGCGGGCTGTTATTCCTGACCGTGCCCAGGAAACTTGTGATTTCCTTCTCATTTCCTTCAAGCAAAAGTTCCACGCTGTTGCATGAATTCCTGATATACCCGTGGATATTGTTTTTTTTTGCTGTCCTGTAAATGAAAGGACGAAAACCAACGCCCTGGACTGTACCGCTGATTGTGACCTTGTATTGGGGCATCAGTATATCATCTCAATAAAAGACTATTAATTTATGCAGATGTATAGCTACTGGTTTGAGTCATGGTGATTTTATGCTGGACAGGAAAATATGTTTCATCGGCTTTGGGAATACCATCCGTAGCGACGATTGTCTCGGTCCGTACATAATCTCGCAGCTTGAACAAAGGCTTGGCGGGTATGATAATTTTACGTTCATGACACAACATCAGCTAGACCCTGCTCTTGCGCCGTTACTTGCCGGATACGATGAAGTAATCTTCATTGATGCATCCGTAAATATCGATGAAGAGGTTATTTTCGAAAAGGTCGAACCTGCCAGGACTACTACGTTCTCCACGCATGTCGTAACCCCGGAACAATTGTTGCATCTGTCAAGCTCCCTGTACGGAAAGGCGCCGGTATGCCGCCTGTTGCAGGTGCGCGGTTATGAATTCGGGTTTGGCGAGTACCCCTCGCAGAAGGGTAAAGAAGCTGCCGCGCGCGCCGTGGATACCATCCTTGCCTACATCGGCGCATAAGCCTGCTTTACACCAGCATTTTCCATCGCTTTATGGATTCCTCAGCCTTTGTTTTTCCAAGGAACTTCGCTGCAGGTTCTGAAAGCGCATCGACCAATTTCAGGTAATCTCCTTTTGATGCAATAGCTGTCTTTTCCATACCAACCTTTTTTGCCGTATTGCCAACTATGAGTTTGCTCAATGCGCCGCATGTCTGAGCCATCTCATCCTCTATCTTCAATACTGCTTCGTTCGGGTTCATGAAAATCACCTTCTCACGATATCAGTAATGCCTTCCGGCGTGTGAAGCTCAAGCTCCAGCGGCATCTGCCCGACAGCATGAGTGGCGCATGAAAGACACGGGTCGTATGCGCGCAAAGCCATCTCAACCCTGTTCAGGATTCCTTCGGTGAACCTGCCATTCCTGATGAAACCCTGTGCGACATCAGCTATGCTCATGTTCATCGCCTGGTTGTTCCCCGCCGTCGCCACAATCAGGTTAGCCATGGTTATCCTGCCTGATGAATCTGTTTTGTAATGATGGAACAATGTCCCGCGCGGGGCTTCGATTACACCTACGCCTTCACCTTCGCCGCGAACCACGGGAATCCTCACTTTTTCATTCGTAATGGACTCATCGTCCAAAAGTTCCACGGCGCGCTCTGATGCGTACAGGAGTTCTATCAGGCGGGCGTAATGATAGAGCAGCGTGAACTGCGCTGACGACCCGAATGCCTTCCTGAATTCCTTCATTTCCTCATCCGCAAGGGGCGTGCTTATCCTGTCTGCAACGTTCATCCTGCTTAAGGGCCCGACGCGGTATATCCCGTCAGGGAATCCCATCGGCTTATAGTATGGGAACTTCAGGTAACTCCAGTCGTTCACATGCTCTGCAATATGCGAAAGGTAATTTCGCGGCTCGAATTCCACAAGCTTTCCGCCGTTAATGTCATTTATCCTGAGCTTGCCGTCATAGAGTTCAAGAGCCCCGTTCTTCGTCAGTCCCATGTGTTTTGTCCTGATGGCTGCAAATTCCGGTATCAAGTCCTTATACTTTTCAAACACGCCTTTTCCCACGTCAAGCGCAAGCTGCGAAAGTTCCAGAGCGGTCTTTGCATCCTTTAACATCTGTCCCCTGTCCTCTTTCGACAGGGGTTTGCTCATGCCTCCGGGTATGGCAGTCACAGGATGAATCGCTTTCCCGCCCACCCTTTCTATCATGGTCTGCCCCATCTTTCGAAGAGTTATGGCTTTCTTTGCAAGTTCCGCATCTGCGGCGATTACGCCAAGCAAATTACGCACCGCCGGGTCTGCATCAGGCCCCATAATGAAATCCGGCGCGGCGAGGGCAAAGAAATGCAGCGAATGCGAATGTATATATTGCGACATTTGCATCAATTCACGCAGTTTCCTGCCTGTTTCGGGTATTTCCACACCGAACAGGTCATCGCATGCCTTTGCGGCTGCAAGATGGTGGCTGACCGGGCATATACCGCATATCTGCGTAGTGATTCGCGGCGCTTCCCATATCATCCTCCCTTCCATGAACTTTTCAAATCCCCTGAATTCAAGCACGTGAAGCTTTGCATCCGTGACATCCCCTTTATCATTGAGGTTCACGCTCACCTTTGCATGTCCTTCTATCCTGGATATCGGTTCAATGGTGATGGTTTTGCTCATGTTCATACCTCCCCTTTTTTCTTTTTGGCTTTTGCAATATGCGGGTAGATGGATGATGCCATCGTGTAACGGTACCCGGTTCCAACAATATCGTCCTGGAACATGACCGCGCCGGCAGGGATGATCGAGGAAAGCGCATTTATGATTTCGCATCCCTGTTCCATGGCATTAGGCGACGGACCCATGCAGCCGCGGCATGGCATGTTGGCTTTAAGGCAGCGTGAGCCGCATCCCTCAAGCGTTGCAGGACCCATGCATATCAAACCCTGTTCAAGGAAACACTTATTCTGGTCAATATTTTCAAGTTCGCAAGGCGCATACACCATGTCGGTAATAAATTCCCTTTTTGATACGAGCATGTCTTTCTGTTCCCTCGGGCAGTCGTTGCACAGGTTCTTCTTCGGGGGTTTTAGTTCGTTGCCTGTTAATAAGGCGACAATGGTATCCTTTATCGATGCCGGAGGCGGCGGGCACCCGGGTATATAATAATCCACTTTGACCACTTTATTAAGCGGTTTGACATTCTCAAGAATTCGCGGTATTTCCTTGCCTTTTGGAATCTTTCCGTCATTCGTACTTTCCGTTCCTACGTACCCCCGCGTAAGCGCCTCATCAACCGTATTCAGGTTCCGAAGACCTGCTATCCCTCCGAATGCCGCGCATGAGCCAAGCGCTATGAGGATGTCCGATTTTTGTCTCACTTCCTTTAGCTTCTCTTCATTATCGCTGTTCGCCACTGCGCCTGCTACGAGCGCCACTGTCACTTTGGGCACTTCTTTCACGTCCATTATAACCGGCGCATACTTTAGGTTGATTAAACCCAGAACGTCAAGGATTTCTTCGTGTAAATCCAGTATTGCAATCTGGCATCCTGAACAGCTTTGCATGCATACAGTAAGTGCGTCGGTTTTATTGCTCTTCGTATTTGCCATACTCAAGCCTCCATCTTTTTAAGGTCATCAACAAACTTCCGTATCACGTCGGCGTATTTTTTGCCGTCATTTGCGGACATGGACTCAATCCTGAGGCGGTCGTCATCTATCCTGCGGCTCCGTAGCACTTCCCTGAACAGGTTGATGCGCCGTTCCATATCGGTATTGCCCACAATGAAGTGGCAGTTGCCATGATGGCAGTCGCCTATCAGGACACCGTCAAAGCCCTTCTCGAAAGCGTACAGCACATGCTGGGCATTGACCCTGCCCGCGCATGGCACGCGAATGGATACGACATTGGCAGGGTACTTGAATCCCGATAGTCCTGCCTGGTCAGCACCTCCATAGGCGCTGCCATTACACAGCATTGCCAGGATTTTCGGACCCCGTGGGTCGTATTTGCTGAGTATCTCAATAGTTTCCTTGAAATACACATTCGGGAACAGCAGCAGGTCTCTTGCGCCTGACGGGCATGCCGTCACGCAGTTGCCGCACCCCTTGCACCGCATAATATCTATCTGGGAAACATGTTTATCGTTATTGATGGTTGATGCCCTGAACATACAGGTCTTCACGCATGTCCCGCATCCTCCGCACAGGTCCTCATCGACCCTGGACACAAATATTTCATGGGCTATGGTTTCCTGCCCGAGAACCTTTGCAAGTGCCGCTGCCGCCGCTGCGCCGTCGCTTATGGATTCGCTGATGGTCTTTGGACCCGCGCAGGAGCCGCATATGAACTTCCCTTCATCGGTTGTGTTCACCGTCGCAGTCGTGGAATTAAGCTCCCTGAAGAAGCCGTCCTCGTCAATGTCTATATCGAGGGCTGTCCTGATGTTTTCGGTCTGTTCATTGGGTACGAGCGCGGTTGCAAGTACCAGCATGTCCACTGGAACTTGATGCGATTTCCCGCCCTCCTTAACTTCCAATTCAATACCTTCATTCGATTCTTTGCGGGTAGGTATGGCTTGTATGGGTTCAACATTGTCAAGCTCCATCACGGATTGTATGAACCTGTCCCCATTCTTTCCCACCGGGTAAATGTCCCTGTAAAACATGTATATCTTTGCGCCCGGAAGCTTCTCATGCGTTTCCTGAACAGCAGTAGCCACTGCCATGCAGCAATACCTTGAACAATACGCATGTTTTTCAGGGTCCTTTGAACCCACGCAATGCACAAATCCGATTGATTTTGGCGGTTTCTTATCGGATGACCGGAGGATTTTTCCACCATTTACGCCATCGTCCGCCAGGATGCGTTCATATTCGGAAAGCGTCAGGACATCCGGCGTATTTTCATAGCCGAATTCGGCTGGCTTGTACAGGCCCGCCCCTGCCGCGACAACCACCCCGCCCGTTTCGATTTCAATATCCTGCGCCGCCTGCGAAATGTCGATAGCGCCGCCCGGGCATGCCTCTATGCAGGGTTTTTGGCATTCATTCCTGCAATAATCTATCTTACCCGGATCAATCATGTAACTGCGGGGGATAGCTTCGGCAAAAGGAATATAGGCTACCTTGCGTGTGGTCATGCCGTAATCATACTCATTGTCCACAGATACGGGACATGCATCTGCACATGCGCCGCAGGCTGTACACTTATCCGGGTCAATATACCGCGGGGTCTGCCTTATTACCGCCCTGTAATTTCCCACGCGACCTGCTACATCTACGACTTCAGCCTGCGTCATTACATTGACGTTGGGATGCATTGCGGCTTCAACAATAAGGGGGGTGAGCATGCAGGGTGAACTATCCTGTTTCGGGAATGCTTTCCCGTATCTTAACTGGTGTCCGCCCATCGCCCCTTTTTTCTCCACAACCGTTACTTTGAATCCCTGGTTTGCAAGCGCAAGCGCTGAGGAGGCGCCCGCAGGTCCTGAACCGATAACAAGCACGGACTTATTGGGCGCTGTTTCTTCAAAAGTTACTTCAAAAGCAGACCTTATCTTCCTGACGGCGACATCGAGTTCAAACTTTGCTTTTGTGTTCGCACTTTTGATGTCGGAACTGTGGGGGAGCGCTATTTGTTCTTTTAAATTCGCATAACCAAGTTTGCTCGGGTTTATCCCTGCACGCTCAAATTCGCGCATGAATGTGATAATGTTCGACATGGATTCATAGTGCTTCGGGGAACATCCTGCCAGGACTACACCGTCAAGTTTGTGTTTTTTCACCTCTCTGATAATATCGTCCTGTTCCTTACCTGCGCACAGCGAATCGTATGTCCTGGTAAATACAATATCCTGCGCGCTGTTAAATTTGTTGCCCAGAGCCTTCACATCGACAACATTATTTATAACTCCCCTGCACCCGCAGAGGAATATTCCTATTCTCATTCAACACCTCTCCTGTTTATCGAGCAATTCATCATACTTGTTATTATCATAATGTAATATATTGCATTTATATTTATTGCTTGAAATGCAATCCTAATGATTAAGTACTGGAACTCCCTTTATTTCAGATATGAAAATCCTCTTATCTCACGGCGCTGGCGGTGAAATGATGAACAGCCTTATCGCAGATTCGATATTGAAAAATATCTCTTTAAGGAACCTTGGTGAAGTGGGACTGTCCGACCTTGATGACGGCGCCTCGATTTCACTGGGCGATAAGGAACTTGTAATAAGCACGGACAGCTACATAGTTTCACCTATTTTTTTCCCGGGCGGGGACATAGGGAAATTGGCGGCCTGCGGCACCATAAACGACATTTCCATGATGGGTGCGCGCCCGATTGCCCTTTCCCTTGCAATTATTATGGAAGAAGGTTTTGAAACCTCAGAACTTGAACAAATAATCCGCTCAATCGATGAAATTTGTAAAATCACGGGAGTATCCATAATCACAGGGGATACCAAAGTCATGCAGAAAGGAAAACTTGATAAGATTGTGATAAACACCACAGGAATAGGGTTAGCAGGGCGCGGGGAAGTGATAAAAGATGCCAACCTCTCGGCCGGAGACAAAATAATCGTTAGCGGCACAGTGGGCGACCATGGTATTTCCCTTTTATCCTTCAGGGAGGGATTCGGTTTTGAGACAACGCTTCGCTCCGATGTCGCCCCCCTCTGGAGCATGGTTGAAAAAGCTCTCATGGCCGGGGGCATTACCGCTATGCGTGACCCCACGCGAGGCGGGCTTGCAGCCACGCTTAACGACTGGGCGCGAAAAAGTAAAACCGGGATAATCGTCCATGAAGAAAAGATACCGCTTAAACCCGAAGTTGAAGCCGCATCGCGTATGCTCGGTATCGATCCTTATACTGTGGCTAACGAAGGGAAAGCCGTAATCGGGGTCAGGAAAGATAAAGCTGAAAAATTGCTTTCGGTTCTTCGCAGTACAGATGAGGGGAAGAATGCGGAAATTATAGGAGAGGTTGTAGATAATTATAATGGAAAGGTTATACTTGAAACAATAGTAGGCGGGAAAAGAATCATGGAACCGCCAGTGGGAGACCCTGTGCCGAGGGTTTGCTGATATATTAACAACATTTTTTTCGCCAACCAGGATTCACACTTTTTTCACACAATTGTATATAACAATGAACAGCAACTTTATTATATATATACTTAACAAATATTTGTCTGCTATAGACAACAAATAATCAGACACCAACAGGGAATATGGATGGAAAAAAGATGGATATCACAATCGGTCGCTGCAGTATTGCCTGCGAAGTGTGTAAAAATTTTAATCATGGATGCCTTGGGTGCAATATAGAGAACCAGTCAAAAAATTCCTGCCTTATTTTCGTTTGCGCAGAAGAAAAGAACATCCAATATTGCCTTCATTGCAATGAATATCCCTGCAACCTGATGAAAGGCTTATCAAAATCTTATTGTCCCGTATTTACAAGAATTAAACTATAAAACCAAATTTCCATACCTGTATGCGATATTGCACGTTCCTTCACTTGATACCATGCATGCGCCCACAGGGTTATCGGGTGTGCAGAGCTTCCCGAAAAGCTCACAGTCCACAGGATTTGACAAACCTTTGAGTATATTTCCGCACAGCGGGCAGTCTATTCCGCATGCTGAGACCCCCGAATTAATTCGGGGGTCTATATCAAACCTTTTTTCCGCATCATGTTCTGAAAATTCACTCTTAAGCTTCAGGCTTGCATCGGGAATTACAGGTAATCCTCTCCATTCTTTGCTGCATGGCTCAAAAACGTCTGCCATCAACTGCCGGGCTGCCGGGTTGCCTTCGGGTTTTACTACTCTCCAGTATTCATTCTCTACAATCGCGGTATTATTCCCAAGCTGCCTTAATATCATGAAAACCGACATCAGGACATCAAGAGGCTCAAATCCTGAAATAACCTGGGGAATGTGGTATTTTTCAGACAACGGGATGTAAGGCGGAACGCCGATAATCGTGGAAACATGTCCCGGGTCAATGAAACCGTCAATCCTGTATCCGCCATTCAGGAGAAAATCCATAGCAGGCGGGACAACCCTGTGGGAACAGAGCACGCTGAAATTCTCTGGCGGCTCTTTAATGAGCACCTGCGCCGTCATGGGCGCTGTGGTTTCAAACCCGATACCCAGAAATACAACGTTTTTATCAGGATTCCTCATGGCAATCCCGACAGCCTCGAATGGGCTGTAGATTATCCGTATGTCCCCGCCAATTGCGTTTTCTTTTGCAAGTGAAGAAGTGCTGCCTGGAACACGCAGCATGTCGCCGTATGTTGTTATTATTGCGCCCATACGTGATAGCTGGATGGCTTTGTCTATTTCAGCCCGGGGCGTTATGCATACCGGGCAGCCGGGACCGGGAACAACTTCAACGTTTTGGGGAAGGAGCGCACGCAGCCCGTTTTTCGTAATTGTTTGTTCATGCGTTCCGCATACGTGCATGAGCTTTATTTTATTTGTTCCTGAAATGTCTTTTATCTTCCGGATTATACGTGTTGCAGTGGATTTATCATTAAATATATTCTGCATCAGACAGCCGCCTTTAACATCTCATCCCAGAGTTTCAATGTTTCAAGCGCTTCTTCCTCATCCATCTTTGAAATGGCATAACCCACATGGACAAGAACATAATCCCCAACCTTTACATCGCTCAACATGCTGATATTCGCTTTTCTTGTTACACCGCCGTAATCCAGTATCGCTTCCTCGCCGTTGATAACTGTTACTCTGGCTGGTACTGCAAGGCACATGAGTGATTTATTATTCAAGAAAGTATATATAGGTGTGCTGAGTTATTAAAATTAAGGAAAAACGGGACGATGGTATTATTATGTTAAACAGAAGAAATTTTCTAAAAATTGCCGGAGCCGTAGGCGCGGGAATGTTCCTTGACCTTTATGGTTCGGATGTTGTTAAAGCAATAGAACAGGCTGGAGAAAAAGGTGTCAAACTGGTTTGGCTCCAGGGACAAAGCGACTCGGGATGCACGATTTCATTATTACAGGGGCAGCATCCCGATATCTATGACGCGATAATGAAATTGAATGTGGATATCCGGTTCCATCCCACAATCATGGCGGCGCAGGGCGAGGAGGCAATGAAAGCGCTGGATATTGAGCCCGATGTGCTTGTCGTGGAAGGGTCAATCCCTGACCCGAAATTCGCCAAAGTGGGAGAGCGGCCTGTAAAAGAGCTTGTCGAAGGACTGGCTGCAAAGACAAAGGTTGTTGTCGTAGCTGTAGGTGCCTGCGCCACATACGGCGGCATCCCGGCTGCTAACGGCAATATAACCAATTCAAATGGGGTGCAATATCATAAAGGTAAAAAAGGCGGCGCCCTGGGAGCAAATTTCCTTTCAAAAGCCGGTCTTCCGGTGGTAAACCTGCCCGGTTGTCCCGCGCATCCCGACCATGTGCTCCTTACACTTTCGGCTGTCATCCTCGGAGTTATTCCCGAACTTGACGATAAAGGAAGACCAAAGTTCTTCTTTAACGATAAGATACATAACCAGTGCGCAAGACGGGGATTCTATGATAAAGGCATCTTCGCCACGAGCTTTAAAGAAACCGATTTCTCTTATGAAAAATGCCTTTATAACCTCGGATGCCGCGGTCCTGTGACAAATTCGGACTGCGCTTTTCGGAAATGGAACAGCGGGATTAACGTGTGCATGAACGGGGGCGCACCGTGCATAGGCTGTTTCCACGAAGGTTTCCCTGATGAGATGTCACCGTTGTTTGAACCTATAGAAAAGGTACCCACGCTTCTCGGGATTAACGCTGTAACGGCAGGCAAGGTGGCTGTCGCGGCAACTGCTGTCGGCATAGCTGCCCATGCAATCCGGCGCGGGATAACTAAAAAACCCGGTCATGAAGAGGAGGAGGAGAAATAATGGCGACAGAGATTAAGATTGACCCGATTACACGCATTGAAGGGCATCTTGGTGTTACAGTAAATGTGGATGGCGGAAAAGTAGTAGAGGCGCAGGTCAGCGGTACGATGTTCCGCGGGTTTGAGACCATTTTAATAGGACGGGACCCCCGCGATGCCCCGGTGCTAACCCAGAGGATATGCGGCGTGTGCCACCAGAGCCACAGGATTGCAGGAGTGCGGGCGCTTGAAAATGCCGCCGCTGCAAGCGTGCCTGAAGGTGCCAGGAAAATGAGGAATCTCATTGAAGCGGTTACCACTCTTTATTCCCATGCATTGTGGTTCTATGCCCTCGGAGGGCCTGATTACAGCGATGCGGTAACAAAAAATGGGTTAAAAAGGCTTGACCCGATTACAGGTCAGGGATACAGGGAAGCGGTAGCCAACCAGAGGAAACTGCACGAGGTATTGTCCATACTTGGAGCAAAGGTTCCGCACCAGATGACCTACATCCACGGCGGGCTGACGCATGAGCCTTCGGTTGAAAAGATACTGGCGATGAAGACAAGGATTCTTGAAGTCTCGGATTGGGTCGGTAAAACCGCAGACCTTCCTTCTGTGCTTGAAGACAAATTAGCAGGAAAGCCCAATGATTATTCTAAAGGATATGTATTAAACGACGTAGTGGACTGGGCGGTTTATGCCCTGAAAGAAAAAGCCGATACGTGGGGAGCAGGGCACCAGAAATACATCTCATACGGCGTTTATGACATGGCAGATGGAAGCTCATTTCTACCATCGGGCGTCTGGGACGGTGGAAAAGTTATACCAATGGATGAAAAGAAAATCACCGAATACGTAAAATATTCATGGTACACCGATGATTCAGAAGGCGTGACGCGTGATTCTCCCACGCTGAAAATAGCTCCTGATAAAGCCGGCGCATATTCATGGGCAAAAACACCCAGATACGGCACCATGGCTGTGGAGGGCGGACCTCTTGCCAGGATGGTGATTGCAGGACTTGACCCGTTTGACCTTCGCAAGAAACTCGGAGGCGGCGCTGAAAAAGCCTCGACATTTAACCGCACCATAGCAAGGATGCAGGAAGCGCTCATCCTCAGGGATAAGATAGTGGAATGGCTTGGTGAACTCAAACCGGGTGAAAAAACCTACGCTGATTTTGAAGTTCCTGACAAAGCGCTTGGCGTGGGGCTGTGGGAGGCGCCGCGCGGTCCTGTGGGGCACTGGACTGATATAAAAGGAAAGAAAATAAGCAGGTATCAGGTCATCGCAGGCACTACCTGGAACGCCACGCCAAAAGACGACATGGGGCAGCGCGGGGTAATCGAGGAAGCGCTGATAGGCGCTCCCGTGCCTGATGTGAAAAACCCGGTAAACGTGGTCAGGACGGTGCGGTCTTATGACCCCTGCCTTGCATGCACTGTGCATGTGATGACGCCAAAAGGGCAAAAGTACAGCGTGCAGGTAACATAGGTGGGAATATGGAAAAAGTGCTGGTTGACAGGTTCTCCGCGGGAATAAGACTGACCCACTGGATTCATGGGATACTTATCGTGGGTTTTCTATTCACAGGTTACGGAATCTTTAGCGGAAGCTATTTGTTCGGGGATTATGCCACGAACCTCTCGCTCCACATGATAATGTCCTTTGCTGTGCTGACGGACGGCATAGCGCATCTCTATGTAATGAGCATTACCGGAGACAGGAGGGCTATGTGGGTGGAGATGAAAGACATAAAAGACACAATAACCATTGCGAAAAACTGGCTTGGCATAACAAAGGAATATCCTGAATACGGGACGTATGACGTGCAGAAAAAGACGTTCTTTGGGAAATATCATCCTCTCGTCAAGATGAAATACTGGGCAGATGCATACTTCGTTGGGTTTGCTGCAATCAGCGGGTTTAGTTTGTACTATTCCCCGGTGTTTAATTTCGTCAATTATTATCTGGGCTTTATCGGTATGGAAATCAACTTATTATGGTTCAGGACGATACACTTCATAGTCTTCCTCTATTTCCTCGTATCGCTAAGCGGACACATCTACCTCTCGCTGATACCGGTTAACTGGGAGCTTCTTAAATCCATGATAACAGGAAAAGAGAATGCAGAGGTACATCAGGAATAAAGACCCCGTCCGAGACCCCGTAATAAGACCCCGTATTTAAATACGGGGACTATGGGGACTAAGGGGGCAGACCTTGAGCAAGAAAATAGCTATAATCGGCGTGGGGAACCTGTTGATGGGAGATGACGGCATAGGTATCCATGCGCTGGAGGCTCTCAGGCATGAGGCGTTGCCATCAGATGTGGCGGTTTTTTCGGCAGAAACAAGGGCTTTTGATGCGCTTGAATACATGGATGGCTGCGATAAGGCTGTGATAGTGGACGCATACAGGAAAGGCGGCGCACCGGGGAACATTTACAGGTTTGCGTTTGACCCGGCAGGTAAGATTGATGAATCAATGAACCTTAGCATGCACGACATCAATTTTATCGATGCGCTCAGGGCTGGCAGGGATGTTTATAAATTGCCTGCTGAAATTGTTATTATAGGGATTGAACCAGAAATACTTGAATGCAAACTTGGTCTATCTTCTAAATTAAATAACGCCATTCCAGAGATAATTGAAGCAGTAAAATCTGAAATGTTCTAAATATCCTGCTCTATCACATACTCCACAGCATTCCTGAATATCGCAATACCCGCGCCTTCCTCAGGCAATTCCTCACGCGTCCATGCAGGGTGGTTTGTCCTGTGCTGGAACGCCTCAGGGTGCGGCATCATACCGAAAACCCTGCCTGTCTCGTCACAAATGGCTGCGATGTTCTCAACCGAGCCGTTGGGATTATGTGGATATCCGGCGAATTTTCCCTCACCGTCCACGTACTGGAATACTACCTGGTTATATTTTTTCAACCTTGCAAGCGCCTGCGGGGTTTTAGCCACGAACTTGCCTTCGCCGTGGCGCACCGGAAGGTAGATGTTCTCAATTCCTTTCGTGAATACGCATTTTGAGTTCTTGTTTCCCTTCAGGTGCACCCACCTGTCCTCGAACCTGCCCGAATCATTGAAAGTGAGTGTGACATCCTGTGTGGCGTAATCGCCATCAAAAGCTGGCAGCAACCCCATCTTTACCATCGCCTGGAAACCGTTGCATATACCGATTATCAATTTACCTGCATCTATGAATTCCTGTATCTCTTCCCCCAGATTGTATTTTATCATGTTTGCAAGCACTTTGCCTGAAGCTATGTCGTCACCGAAGGAGAAACCGCCCGGCAGCGCAAGTATGTGAAAATCCTCAAGTTTTTTTGTGCCGGAAATCAGGTCTGTGAGGTGAACGCGTTCTGCATCTGCGCCTGCGAGTTTGAAGGCATGCTGCGTCTCTATATCGCAGTTTATGCCGTAACCGGTGAGGATGAGGGCTTTTGGGGTCATTATGTCTTATATCCTTATTATTTCCTGTTAATAAATCATCAACTATTATAAGAATTTCCTCACTACCAGTGAGATTATATGTCGGAGAAAATGTTTAAGTGTATCTCTTTAAATTAACAATATCACAATTACGAAAATTATTTATGAACTGCAAACATGATAAATAATCCAACACGTTCATTTGAAAAATTTTATATTAGAAGGTGACTTGATGAAAATAAAACCATTAGGTAAAAGAGTTTTAATTAAACCGGTAAAAGAAGAGGAAAAGACAAAAGGCGGGATATTCATTCCCGAGACTGCAAAGGAAAAGAAAAAACAGGGGATTGTGATGGAAATAGGCACAGTTGAAGACAAGGAATTCCCAGTAAAGAAGGGTGATGTGATTTTATACACAGGGTACAGTTCGGAAGAACTTGAAGTGGACGGGGAAAAATACCTCATCCTTGAATCAAAGGATGTAATCGCAAAGATAGAGGGATAATATGGCAAAGCAGATAATATTCAGTGATGAAGCCAGGCATGCACTCATGAGAGGAGTTGACCAGCTGGCTGATACCGTGAAGATAACGCTTGGACCGAAAGGCAAGAACGTGGTGCTTTCAAAAAGTTATGGAAGCCCGGTAATTACCAATGACGGGGTAACCATTGCCAAAGAAATCGACCTTAAAGACCCTTACGAGGATATGGGAGCAAAGCTGGTAAAGGAAGTGGCGACAAAGACGCAGGATGTGGCTGGTGACGGGACTACGACAGCCACGCTTCTGGCACAGGCAATTCTCCACAAGGGCATGAAGAATATCACAGTAGGGGCAAATCCGATTGAAATCAGGCGCGGCATCGACCGTGCAACTGAAACAGTGGTAAAAACCATCAAGGGCATGAGCGAAGAGGTCAAGACCAAAGAGAAAATAACACAGGTGGCTACAATTTCCGCAAATAACGACGAGGTAATAGGGAACCTGATATCGGATGCAATGGATAAAGTAGGAGCCTCGGGTGTCATTACCGTAGAAGAGGCAAAATCCATGGAGACATCGCTGGAAGTTGTGGAAGGAATGCAGCTCGATAAAGGCTACATTTCACCTTACATGGTCACGGATAAAGAGGGAATGGAAATCTTGCTTGAAAACCCGTTGATCCTCCTGTATGACAAGAAGATAAGCGCCATGAAAGAATTCATCCCGGTGCTTGAAGCCGTGGTAAAGGAAAACAAGCCGCTTCTGATTATTGCCGAAGATGTGGACGGCGAGGCGCTGGCGACCATTGTGATCAACATCCTTCGCGGCACCATCAGGGTATGCGCGATCAAAGCGCCGGGCTTTGGCGATGAGCGAAAGGAGATCCTTGAGGATATTGCCGCGCTTACCGGCGGGAAGGTCATCAGTGAAGATATGGGAATGAAGCTTGAGAATACAAAACTCTCTGACCTGGGAAGCGCCAAAAAGATAAGGGTGAATAAGGATAAAACCATAATTATCGAAGGGCAGGGCAAGAAGGATGACCTCAAGAGGAGAATAGCCATCATCGAAGGGCGCATCAAGCTTGAGGAATCGGATTATAAGAAGACCGACCTCAAGAAGCGCCTCGGCAAGCTGTCTGGCGGCGTTGCTGTGATAAATGTGGGTGCGGCTACTGAGACCGAACTTAAGGAAAAGAAGATGCGGATAGACGATGCCCTGAACGCAACCAAAGCCGCCATTGAAGAAGGCGTGGTGGCTGGCGGAGGGATAGCCCTGTTGAGGGCAGCAAAGGAGCTTGATAACCTCTCCCTTGAAGGCGACCAGATGATAGGCGTGGATATCATAAGGAGAGCTATTGAGGAGCCGGTAAAACAGATAGCTGAGAATGCGGGAAAGGAAGGTTCAGTGGTTGTGGAGAAGCTCAAGAGTGAGACCAATCCCAACATGGGCTATGATGCAAAGACTGACGCCTATGTGGATATGATAGAGGCGGGCATCATCGACCCTGTGAAAGTGGTGCGCACAGCGCTTCAGAATGCAGCGAGCATAGCTGCCCTGATGCTGACCACGGAGGCTCTTGTGGCTGATATCCCTGAGAAAAAGCCCGAGATGCCGATGCCGGGACCTGAGAGCTATATGATGTAGGTTTGAAGGCTGTTTTATAAAGAGATTGGATGATACCGGAGTGGTATCCCAATCCTTTTTTTATTTTTTTATTACAAATTAAGTCCTGACTATAGTTAACACAATACTTTATAACCGATAAATGCAACGAATAGCAAAAAATGACCATTGAATATACTTTTTCACATCTCAAAGATAACCTCGCACGCCTCGGTTACAACGAAAACTACATAGAAGAAATACTTAAAGAACTTTACACGTTATTCGAAGAGATAGAATTTGAAAAGATAAAACAAACCGCGGACGCCGCCATAATCGCAAAGGACACCGCCGGATTGATAAATTCCCTGAAAGACCTCATGCTTCGCCTTGAGAGTAAGGGCTACTACCGCCCCGATGCCCCGACGCGCCTGATAAGGCAACTGGTCAATGGTCTTAATCTTGCAAATGAGGATATATTTTTCCTTCTTGATAAAGCCGATATCCCTGAAAAAGAAAAATTAGAGGAAACGGAACTACTTGCATCCTGCGCCGCGATAACACAGCTTGGCTATATCCTCTTAAGTTCCATCGTATCCGAGGTGAAGGCTGCAAGCTCAGGACCTCATGTTTTTCTTGTGATTGAAGGTTTCTCGCCCGATTCTATTATTTTCGTGGATTTCAGCATCGATTCAATAAAAGAAATGGATGCCCGGAAATACGAACTGAAAGGAAATTATTACCTTCTGCTGAATACGGATGGATTGGATGGAGAAACTGCTGAGCTATTTACCGGGTATTACAAGTCGTTCAAGCTTGCTTCAGGTATCGGCTTAAGCCACAATATCCATAATAACCTCGGTCTTGCTTACGACAGGATAGGAAAATATGAGGAAGCAATAAAGGAACTCAATGAAGCTCTCAGGCTAAATCCTGATTATATTGAAGTTCACAATAACCTTGGTGTAACTTATGATAGGATGGGAAAGCCTGAAGAGGCTGTAAATGAACTGAAAGAAGCTCTGAAGCTTAATCCCGATTATACCGAGGCGCATTGCAACCTTGGCAATATCTATGCCTGCTCCGGCAGATACGAAGAGGCAGCCAGAGAACTTCATGAAGCACTCAGGATAAATCCGGAGCTTGCAATCGCGCATAATAACCTTGGCAATATCTACGCGCTTCAAAAGAGAAATGAAGAGGCAATAAAAGAATTCAGGGAAGCGCTTCGGATTAATCCTGGTTATGCCCCCGCCCATAACAATCTTGGCAACGCTTATGCGGAAGCGGGGAGATTCGATGACGCACTCCGGGAGTTCCAGGAGGCGCTGCGGCTTGATCCTGAATTTCCCGAAGCTTATTATGGCTTAGGAATTGTCTATTATGCACAGAATAGTTTTGAAAGGGCGGCCCAGGCGATGATGCGCGCTGTTTGTCTTTCTCCTGAGTTGCTTGAATGCGTGCCAGATAAGTTGCTCCTCAAAGTGAGGCAGGGCGTTTCAAGATTGAAAGGAAGAATGTAAGTTATAACCGGTTTCTCAGGATAAGAATCAGTATAGCGACCGGAACACCAATCGTTATTATGAGCGTCCATAGGCCGTATTTTTCTACAATCCGACACCACGGCTCGCACATTTTTCCCCCGGTATTACCGCAAGCATAATTGCACCAGCAATTAATCACCGGGGTTTTCGCAACTTTCCAGCTTTTGCATTTCTCTGGAATCATAAGTGAAATAGATACCATATCCTTAATAAATGTGATTGAACCGGTTGATGCAAAAGAAAAAAAAACTAAACTGCATCTGCCTGGCTCTTAACTTCATGTTCTTTGATGGCAATTTCATGCACCTTGCTGAACTGGCTTCGCCTTTCAATCCTTGTGTGTTCGGCTGCGCGCCTTGCCAGACCGCTCCAGAATAAATCCATTTGAATCACCTCAAAACTGTAATAGTCCTGTCCTTAATATATGCGTCATCCAAGCGGAGTGAAAGTAATATTATTTTACTTTCACTCCATTTACCCAATGTTTTTCTTAAGAAACCTCATGCTTGTATTGATGAAATTCTCA
The DNA here is from genome assembly GCA_049303315.1 of Candidatus Methanoperedens sp. Classification (GTDB taxonomy): domain Archaea; phylum Halobacteriota; class Methanosarcinia; order Methanosarcinales; family Methanoperedenaceae; genus Methanoperedens. Next base: position 1,330 of record JBAQMZ010000049.1, on the reverse strand, counting down.
AGTTTCGGGACAACAATTAATTCACATAAAATCGTAAACGCAATTTCCCGGCATGGAACCCCTGTTTTTTATACCTCGGAAATGCATATCAAGCCTTTTTTGTGCAGGAAAAGCGTGTGCAATCTTGCAGATATAATCGCGGTATTCAAGGAATCCGAGAGGTTCTATATCGTTGGAATCGAGATAAAGGAATGGAACGCTGCCGTGCACCCGAAGATTGCAATGGAGTACCTTGAAACATACAGGCGAACATGTGAGTATTTCTACCTGGCCGCAAAACATTTCTCAAAGAGCACCCTTGAATTGAAAGATATAGGGCTGTTTGACCTTTCTTCCATGAAAGTTATAAAAAATCCTGCATATCTGTTTCCTGATTGTGATTTCAGGGCAAACCTGATGAAGCGAATCAAAAAGCACTTCATAGTACTTTCTGGCGTTGTGGACGACCCGTTCCAGAGAACGCTTTTAGAGTTTTAAGCAGTGGATCATTCCTTAAAGACAGGGTTCAGTTTTGGCACAAAATCTAATCAATCACAAGGTTTATTAATGCCACCTAATAATAATAATATGGTGGTATTTCATTCACGCCTAATTGTAGCATTTCGTAAATAATGGGAGGTATGAACATGGAGAAAATGGAGAAACAGCTGGAATTTAATCTGGAATTAGGCAAATCTTCTGTAATATACGCAGAAGAGATGTTTACAGTGTACATTAATGTAAGAAATGTGTCCAATGAGGAGTTATACCTATGGGATTTTGGCGTATATCCAAGTGCTGAATTTAAATTTAAAAGACGCGCTCAATCACCGGAGAAAATTACAATTACAGAAGAACTGAAAAAATTTATTTCTAATCTCAGAAATCCTATACAAAAGACTAAGACGGTACAGAAAAAAGAAACGCTACCTGAGCTTACGGAAGAGCAGGTTCAACAAAAGGCAAAAGAGGATGTGCAAAAAGAAGAAACGCTACCTGAGCTTACGGAAGAGCAGGTTCAACAAAAGGCAAAAGAGGATGTGCAAAAAGTATATTATTATGATCAAATTAGAAAGAAGAGGAAAAATCCTAGGATTTTATCCCCTGGAGAGTCTTTCACGGACTATTTTCTTGGTAGGACACAGAAATCTATATTTTTTAGACCTGATAAATATAAGTTAGTCCTTTGGGCGGATTATAGCAATAAAAAAGATGTGTTCATACGGGCTTTGGGACATAATTCCTCGTTATCCTCCAACTTTAAGAGGAATTCCCTCCAGATACTTTAGATAACACCGCCTTTTAAGGTTATAATCACACACTCTGGCAAAAGCTTCCTGTTTTCTCCTCA